>NZ_JBITMA010000002.1:0-1033757 GCF_044465765.1 Nocardia sp. NPDC049526
CGTCCTGCCATGTCGATCAGTGTCCCTTCTCGGCCCTCATCAGGCCAAACGGGACTCTAGTACCAGATGGTCTCATTCATTGGGAGCAGCCCACCACGACCCCCTCCCTGACCCATCGTTTGTCGGCGCTATCGATGTCGGATGGTTTCGGTCCGCCCATTCGACAACGACCACGTCCGACGCCACAACACGAACTACCGCAGCCGCACGCGCAGAACGTTCGAACGAGCAGCACCTACAATCGCAGCAGCATAGGGGAATGCCCGCGAGGTCATTGAGGCAGCTGTCCGATCAGGTCGACTCCTTGTCCGTTCCAATGCAGATCAACCTGGTAATACACACCATCAGCGCAGGCATTGCAGCTGCCAGGAGTCTTGTACGTCAGACCAATGTTATCGTCCGAGGTACGCGTGGGGTTGAATTGGACGAAAGCGTACGCCTCACGCGTCGCGGTACCGATGAACATGCCTTTGTGAAACATCAAGACATGGTTCGGAGAGCTCACCGTCGCTCCGGCGACCGTGACGATGACGATCGACAGGTTCGCACACGGATCGAAATTTCCTTGAAAACTCTGCGGATCGGCGAACCAAGGCGAATGCGTGTCAGGATTGGTCGGCAACATCTGAATTGCCGCTTGTACGATCTGAGAACGTAAGTCGACGCCACAGGGAATTTCGGCGACCTCGAATGACCACTCGGATCCTGGATACGGAAAACTACAGTGCCCGATGGTGCCGGTTCGGGCTACTTCCCCAGCCGTCGGAGTTGAGCAGTGCCATTGATCAGTGCTAATGTGTTGAGCATTCCCGGTACGCGGTAAGGAACTGTGTAAATATTCATAGTAAATCGACCTGGCTCGCGCACACTCGATCGGCCCAGTGAGCTGGCGAATATTGGCTAAGCGGTCTGCGTTGGTTTTGACAAGGCATGGTTCTGCGGGTTGCTCGCCGCGCGGCGGCTGCGACGTAACCGATAGCACATCCGTTGCCAACATTCGCTCACGTCCACCTGCATATTCGTAGAGCGTCCCCCGGCGACAACCGGAATCAATGTTATTGCCGCAAACGGGCCTACGAAATTGGATAGCGAAACCTCGTCCGACGTATCTTGTCATCTGCGCCGACGGCACACCCTCGTCCGGAAGCCAGGTCAACGTACTTCTATCCAATGTCCATAGGCTGGGCTGCCAGTAGGGAATTGGCTTAAGTCCTGGCACCTGCTTTATACTGCCATCTTGCTGAACTCTGGAGACTCTCGATCCGTCCTCGATGCAATTTGATGATGAAAGAGTTGCATGAAAGTGTCCATCGATACCCCACCACAGGTCTTCAATATTCACTTCACCACGACCGTCGGCCTCGAATCCAGGAGGGTCGATCGCCGATAATTTCGTTTGTCGAGTCAAACCGTCCTTGGAAATGACTGATACCGACGTCTGCCTGCCGCAGCCTCGGGTCGATTGGCTGGTGCTTCCCGAGGATGCCACGGCCAGTTCCTCGTCCTGCGGGCCACCAGTAGGCGCAAAGGCTGCGCGTAGACCAGTGCCACGAAGACGTTCGAGGCGGATGAAAGAATCACCCGACTCAGAAACCAGCGATAGGTATTCTTGTATGCCATCGTCTCCAAGTTGGGTAACCAGCAGTTTAGATCTCGATCCCTCCACCAATTGAGAATCATCACCAGTTGCCAATATCGCCCCGTTAACGACAGTAGATGATTGCAAATCGAATCTAAGAAAGGTATTTCGACTGGAGGCGATGAGCGAATTTCCCGCCACAGGCGCTAGGCTGCCGCACCCAGCGCAAGCGAGGCTTTTCGTATTACCCGAACGCACGTCGACAAAAACCAGCTCACGTTCGTCCTCTCGGGAGGCCGGAGCATTTGGGAGAACTGCTACGAAGTCTCCGTCATTCGTCCAGACTATTTCGTCGTTCGGAGTGAAGACGCCGAAGACAGCGGCAATCACACGACTGTCGCGGACGACAACAAGTTTGTCAGGTGTGGTGTATGCATAGGCCATAGCTTCGGTATTCGGAGGCCACCATCGCGTGCTTTTGCCGTAGTAATAACCCTCAGTTCCCACTGTCACGGCAACGATAGTCGCCACCACGACTATAGTCAGACTTCGTCTATGCACGTCCGACCCTGCTCAGCGTGTTGCGGCCCGCGGATCGGCCCGCACCCAGTCGCGCGATGGATATGGTGCAGGCGTATAAGCCGCCTGGTAGCCGGAAAGTGATGCTGAATCCTGTACTGGCACCGCCCGCCCGGTTACTCTGAATGGCTGGCCATGAAAGTCGATGTCCTGATACACCGCCGGACCAGAATCTACCAGATATACTCGGATACGAAAAGAGCAAGAGTAGCTCTTGACGAATGCGCCGACAGTAAAGGACTGAACCTCTTTGGGGTCCAGCGAGATTGTATTCTTCTCAAAGTATCCCGGGCCGGCAGGATAGAACCCGTCTACTGTCTCGTACATCTCTTGGAAGACCAGATTCGATGTTTCGAGATTAACACCTAGCTTAACGTTGGGTTGCCCGCCGCCTTGCGCCGGTGGTCGGAAGTACGTTCCACTCAGCGGCTTTCCGCAGTCCTTTACAGCAGCCATTCGAACTATGCGAACAGACTCGTCTAGATTGTTACGGACCGTCAGTGTCCCGATCCCTCTTTCCAGCGGAGTGGCATCGTGATCAATCCACCATTGCGAGTACTTCGACGAGTTCGGTACCACATCCCTGTTGAACTCCGCGAGTACACCCGCGTTCATATCGAGCATTCCCGGTAGCACGAAACTATCGGTGCTTACGCTCTGCAATGGAGTCACATCGACAATGGCCAACGGTGGTGATGTGGCCGATGCCGGTACCGCCCCGAGCGTTGCGAACCCTGGCGTTGTCGGTGTCGAGTACGGGGGCGGTAAGGCCAGATCCGAACCAGGCAAGACCAAGTGCAGGTTCACTGCTGTGGCGGCGGCGGCCAATACAGCCGCCGCGCCGACGATCATCGTTGCAGTCTTAAACCGTACCTGACCTGACAGTCGCGGTGGGCTATCGGCGTCCCCCGAGTGCTTGCCGACATGATCGACGGGCCGCGCCGCCTCGCGCTGATCCGCGACTGGCGACGGCGCCGCCTGGTGGACACGCCGCAAAGTCTCCCGCCATGCCGAGAGATCCTCCCGCGGAACACCGCACAACGTCAGATACAACTCAAGCCGGTTGTCGTCCGGCGAATGGATCCGATTGCCCTTCTCCATATCCTCGATCAGGTTCTTCTTCAAACTGATCCGATTGCCCGGCTGCCTTCGTGCGAGCTGCTCGAACGCCCTGATCGACAAGCGCGCCCGTCTGCGCAATTCTCGCAACGCCGCGCCGAACCCTGCCAGATCGGCGATGGCAGCCAACCGATCTCGATCGGTCAGTTGCCAATCTTCGCTCTCCACAACATCCCCCCGCTCTTCGTGCTCCCTTTCGACCGCTGCCGCGCAACACTACAACGATCGTCCGAGAGCCGTGTCCGATGTCCGGCAGACGACCAGGAACCCGGTCTCCACCAGGCGAGACAAAGAGATTTTGTCCGATGCCTGTCGGACAGCGGGACCGGACGGCGAGCTTGGTCCGCGAGGCGACGAACCGCTCGCCGAACCGCGACCTCTGGATGGATATGTACGACTGGAACGCGCTCCTCAATGATTGCAACGGCTACGCGCACCTGCTGGCCGCGCTGATCAACCTTGCCGCCACCGTGATCCGCACGCGGCAGGGCCGCGCAATATGTAGCTCTAACGCCACCTCAACCGTCCCTGATCATCAATCTGAGACCCGCAGCGGTCCAGGGCCGGTGGGCGGATAAGTTACGGGCGCAACAAACGCGACACGCACTCAATTCGGCTTGAGCGTGCGTCTACTCTTGCTACATGGACCACCTGCCCGGAAGGTGTCGGGCCTTGACGACCCTGAATCGCTCGGACACAAACGACGCTCATCGATTGCTGAACCGCCCCAAGGTGTTCGCGCAATGCCACACAATAGCGAAGCCGCAGGTCGGTGACCTGTGGCTTCGCTATTCGGTGGGACATGGCGGGAATCGAACCCGGCTGACGAACACCACCAGCCGGGCGGATTGTCATCGCTACCAGCCGTAGATGGAAAATGGCCGACCACTGGCGATGTGCGCCATGGCCGCACGACAGTAATCGATCATGTGATCAGGCGGTTCATCGGCTGAAAACCATTGCAGCTCTGCGCATTTGTCTGGTTCCTGATTCTCGGGCTCTCCCTTCCAGGAACGCACCGAAAAGTAGAACGCCATTCGTCCGCCGGAGGACGAGTTGTGCATGATGTGGGCGAAGTGGACGTCCTTGGGAGCGATGCTGATCCCGATCTCCTCCTTGGCTTCGCGAATCAGGGCGTCGATCACGGATTCGCCAACTTTCCAGGTGGCCGGAGGGCAGGTGCCAGGCTCCGTCCTCGTAGCCGGTGTTCTGGCGCTGGCCGAAGAGGACGTCGCTTCCGCGGCGTAGCAGGAGGTGAACATCGCCAGTGACTTTGTGTCGCCGAGTATCTGAGCCATGAGCCTTGGTGGTCCCGTCGGTCATGAAATGAAAATCCCCTTTGTCCATAATCGTTGTGCTGGGGTTTGCGCCAAGGGAGTGCCGGGGCAGGATCAGCCGAACGCCCACCGTGGCACCGGAAAATGCGTCGGACTCATCGAACGGGCTTGGAGACGCCGAAACCCCTGGCCCGCAAGAACGGGACCAGGGGTCCCGCGTGCCGAATTGTGGTCAGCCCTTGACCAGTTCGGGGATTGCGGTGTCGACTTCCTCGGCATCCTCAGGGGCGGCCGCCGCCCGGCTCGGCAGCAGCACAGCCATGACGATCACGACCAGTGCCAGGGCAGCGGAGACCAGGAAGGCCAGGCGCATGCCGTCGAGGTGGGCCGTGATGGGGTCGGTGCCGTCGGCGACGAGTCCGGTGCTGCGGGCCGACATAACCGTTACCACCAGGGCGGTGCCGAAGGCCGCGGCGACCTGCTGCAGCGTGCCGAGCATCGAGCTGCCGTGCGAGTACAGGTGCTGCGGAAGCGCGCCGAGCCCGAGGGTGAAGACCGGGGTGAAGGCGGCGGCCAGCGACACCATCAGCAGGATGTGCAGTGCCAGCAGCTGCCAGTACGGCATGGACATCGAGATCTGGGTGAATCCGGCCAGCGCCGCGGCGATCCCGACCGAGCCGGGAATGACCAGTACGCGTCCACCGAACCGGTCGAACAGGCGGCCGACCGTCGGTCCGAGCAGACCCATCGCCAGCCCGCCCGGCATTACCAGCAGGCCGGTCTGCAGGGGGCTCAGGCCACGGAGGTTCTGCAGATACAGCGGCAGCAGGATCATCGAGCCGAGCATCGCCATGAACGCGACCGACATCAGCACCAGCGCCTTGGCGTACGTGCCGGAAAGCAGGACCCGCAGATCCAGCAGCGGGGTGCCGTTGCGCTGCAGGCGCAGCTGGCGGAATACGAATACGGCGATGAGGGCCGAACCCGCGGCGACGATCAGAGCCGGGCTGGTGAGGTTGTCGCTCTCGAACCGGCTGAGCCCGAATACCAGCCCGCCGAATCCGAGCGCGGCGAGCACCACGCTGGCCGAGTCGATCGCCCCGGCCTGCGGTTCACCGACATTCTCCAGCCGGCGCAGACCCAGCCAGGTGACGACCGCCGTGATCGGCAGCACCAGCACGAAAAGCCAACGCCACGAACCGATCTGCAGCACCATCCCGGAGACCACCGGGCCGAGGGCGGGCGCCACCGAAATGGCAAGGGTGACATTGCCCATCACCCGGCCGCGGTCCTGTTCGGGCACAACGGTCATGAGTGTGGTCATCAGCAGCGGCATCATTACCGCGGTACCGCCTGCCTGAATGACCCGTCCGAGCAGCAGCACCGCGAACGACGGCGCGACGGCCGACAGCGCGGTACCGGCGAGGAAGACCCCCATTGCCACGGCATAGGCCCGTCTGGTCGATACCCGCTGCAGGAACCAGCCGGTAGTCGGGATGACGGCGGCCATCGTCAACATGAACGCGGTGGACACCCACTGCGCCGCCCGCTCGGTGACCTCGAGGTCGGCCATCAGCCGCGGGATCGCGTTGATCATGATGGTTTCGTTCAGGATCACCACGAAGGTCGCGAGTACCAGTACCCGGATGACGGTCGGCGTCCGCCCTCCCGAGGCGGGGGCGGAAAGTTCGGCTGACATCGGGTGTACCTCCAGAGCGTCTCGACAGGAATGTGTGTGGCGGGTTGCCGATTCATCGGGTCTCGCCACAGTGGTAGAGACGGGACCGGCGGCTCGAATTCATCGGCACGCGACAGTATTGCGGTCGCCACCGACAAGTTCGGCCGCACTTCCATCCATCGACATAGCGCCCCACAGCAGACGAATGGGTGAGAACATACCTCTCATGTTGAAGAATGATCCTTCCAGCGCGGCGCGAACGGCGCAGCGCCGGATGAGCACCGCGGCGGCGTTCGTCATGGCAATGACACTCGTGTGTGGCGGCCATGCGGCAGGAGCCGACGAGCCGAACGCCACCGATCCGGTGGCTTCCGCGGGATGCGCTCTGCCCGCGATCGCCGCGGGAACCTCCACCGCGCAGTTCACGGTAGCGGGAAAATCGGGTAGCTACGTCCAGGATGTTCCTGCGGGGACATCAGGCGCGCTACCGGTGGTCTTCGATATCCACGGGTACCTGGAGCCCGCCCAGATCGAACGCGCGGCCACCGGTGTCGGGCAATTCGGAATCGAGCACGGATTCGCGACGATCACCCCGCAACTCGACGAACCCGGTTGGCCGCGCTGGGATTTCAGCGAAAACAGCGGCGATATCGCCTATCTGTCGGAACTGCTGACGCATGTGGAATCGACACTGTGCGTCGATCTGCGGCGAGTGTTCGCCACCGGACTGTCGATGGGTGGCTTCACCACTTCGTCGCTGGCATGTCAGCTCGCGGACCGGATCGCGGCCGTCGCACCGGTGGCCGGACTGCAGGACTTCGCCTGGTGCAATCCGACGCGTCCGATACCCGTCATCGCGTTCCATGGGACAGCCGACCCGTTCGTCGCCTACACCGGCGGACCCGGTCCCAACGCCCAGTTGCTGCCGTCGGCCGATGGTTCGGGTTCGGCGGCCGGGCGGGGCGGCACCATGCCGAGCGGCGTCAATGGTCCGGGACCGGCGAGCATCCCGACGCAGGCGGCCGCTTGGGCGCACCGCAACGGCTGCGGGCCCGACCCGGAAGAGCGCCGGATTGCCGACGATGTCACCCTGTTCCGCTACCCATGCCCCGTAAACGGCGCCGTCGAGCTATACGCGCTGCTGGGCGGCGGGCACACCTGGCCGGGCTCGCCGCCTATCGCCCCCGAACCACTGGTCGGCGCTACCGCATCGATCAGCGCTGATCAGATCATGTGGGATTTCTTCCAGGCCCATCCGCATACCGGCCCCCTCCGGTGAGCACGGCATCACCAGCGGTACCAGCGACCGCGGGTCCCCGCGGTATCGGCGGATCGGAATACGAAGCCGAGCGCCCAGATCACCAGGACCGCAATCGCGAGCCACCACAGAGCTTTCACTGCGAACCCCACGCCGAACAACACCAGAGCAAGCAGCAGAACCAGCAACAGAGCAACCATTTCTTCTCACCTCCTGCCGCTCGCATACCCGGCGACCAGCACGAATAACGGATCTCGCCGACCGGATCGAGGATGCTGTCCGTGCCGACGCGCCGGGCTCAACGGCGTATCTCGACGGCTTCGGAGAACAACCCGATTCGGGGCGCCTTCATGAAGTACGGTCAGGCCATGTCCGAGGACTGTGTGGAGCGAGCCGAAGTAGCGCAATCCAACACCTACAACTGGGAGGTTATCGGCAGCGGTCCGACCGGGAAATCCGTTGTCGACTCCGGTGACGGCGAATTCGGCATTCCCGATGACTGCACCGGCCGCACGTGCACCAACCACATCGAAGTCGGCACCGCGGTGTTCGACCGGGTCGTCGCCGACATCATGATCGAATACCGAAACGCGGTCCTGGACGCCCGCCTCGAGGACGAACCCGACCCGGACCGGCCGCTGGACCAGGTCACCATCCGAGTCTGCGACGGTAATGGCGTCGAAATGCTCTCGGCGACAGCAGTATTGACCTATCCCGTCGTCACCGTCGCGGACACCGAGACCTACCGTAAGCAAGTAGCGCTGGCCGAGAAGCGGGAGCGGCGGCGGCGGGAACGCCGCGATAAAGCCATCGCCGCGGGAACCTGCGCCCCACGGTCGGGACCGGCCGACCCCAGACTGGCCGGGCTCATCCTCAACCTGCGCGTCGAAGCCGACACCGTGCGCGAGGAAGTCCCGGACGCCGACCACTGCCGAGAACAATTGGCATTGGCCCAGAACACCGTACAAGCCGCCACCGACGCGGCTGCGCGTGCGCGAATAAGCGGCACGCAAGGTGAGTTCGAACATGCCCACGCCTTTATCCAACGCTGGACACCACGCATAAACCGCTGGGCCGCATTCCTCGAGCTGACCACCGAGGCCTACGCCGACGCGGACGCCGTCGACGCCCTCGCCGACCGCATAAGCCTGCAACCCCCAGTCGACAATTAGCTAATCGATCAGCTTCTCGCTTTTCAGCCAGTCATAGGCGACATCGGCGGGATCCTCGCCATCGATATCGACGCGGCCGTTGAGGTCCTGCATCAGCTCGTCGGTGAGGTGTTCGGAAATCGTGCCGATCAGGGTTCGCAACTGCGGGTAGCGGTCGAGGACGACTCCTCGCACGACCGCGGTACCGCTGTAAGGCAGGAAGAACTTCTTGTCATCGTCGAGGACGACCAGATTCAGGTTCTTGACCCGCCCGTCGGTGGTGTAGATCATGCCGAAATTGCACGGCGCGCCCTTGGCCGTCGCCGTGTAGACGACACCGGCGTCCATCCGCGTCACATTGCCGGAAGGAACGCCGTTCGGATCGTTGTAGGGGATCCCGTACTTCTGCAGCATCGGGATGAAACCGTCGGAGCGGCTGAAGAATTCGTCGTCGACGCAGAAGGTCCGATCGGGCACCGGGAGCGCGGCTACGTCGGACAGCGATTTCACCCGCAGGCGTTCGGCATTCGGCGTCGATGCGCCGAATGCATATGTGTCATTGAAATTGGCCGGCGGCAACCACTCCAGGTCGTGATCGCGCTTCTCGATATCGTGGACTCGCTGCCAGAGTTCCTTCGGATCCGAGATCGTCTCGGTCTCGTTGTGGTAGTTCACCCAACCGGTGCCGGTGTACTCCCACAGCACGTCGGCGTCGCCGTTGAGCTGGGCCTGTCGAGACGATGCGGAACCCGGCGCCCCGGTCAGGTCCGTGACGTGAGCGCCCGCCGCGGCCAGATAGGTCGCGGTGATCTTGCCGAGCAATACCCCCTCGGTGAAGCTCTTCGAGGTGACGACCAGCTTCGCACCGTCCAGCGGCCGCTCGCCGCCGGGCAGCCGCGCGTCGTGGAAGGTTCCGGACGAGCTCACCAGACCACATCCGGTGAGCATCGCCGTTGTCGCGACCAGTGCCGAAACCAGCGCAACCAGTGGCGATCTCATGACACACCTCGCGGAGTCGCGGCCAGTTCGACGAGTCTGCCGAGCCAGTCGATGATCAACGCAAGCAGCCCGACGAGAATCGCGCCGGAGATGAGCAGCTTGGGCAGGAAGAGCGTCACGCCGGTGGTGATCAGCGTGCCGAGGCTGGTCGCGCCGATGAAGGTGCTCAATGTCGCGGTACCGACCAAGATGACCAGCGCGGTGCGGACGCCGTTGAGGATCACCGGCACCGCGAGCGGGAGCTCGACCTGGAACAGTGTCCGTGTGCCCGAGAAGCCGATACCCCGCGAGGCCTCGATCGTGCGCTGATCCACCTGCCGCAGCCCCACGATCGTGTTCTGCAGGATCGGCAGGATCGCGTACACGACGAGACCGACTATCGCCGTGCGGAACCCGGTACCCAACCAGAAGGTGAACAGGACGAGCAGGCCGACCGCGGGCGCGGCCTGGCCCACATTGGCGATATTGACGGCGATGGGCTCGAACCGCTGCAACGCGGGACGGGTCAGCGCGATGCCCAATGGAATCGCGACAACGACCACGATCACCGTGGCGACCACGGTCAGCTTGATGTGGGCGAGAATCGTGGTCTGCAGATTGGCCCAGCCGAGGGACGCCCGCTCCGTCGCGGTGAAAGTCGTCGAGCGATACCAGATGACGTATCCGATGGCGATGACACCGATGACGAGCGGTTCGAACCACACGTCGATCGGAATGCGGCGCAACCGATTCATGACTGCCCGGCCGATCCGGGTTCGTCATCGGCGGCGACCACCGGAGTCGGCACCGGATCGGTTCCGTCGACGTAGGTTTCGTACGACAGGTCCTCTCCCTCGGCGTTGCCCTCGGCGAGTTTCGCCCGAATCACTTCGGTCACCGAGTTGATGCTGAGCGAGCCGACGACCGCGCCGCGGCCGTCGGTGACAAGTGCGGCACCTTGGCTGGTCGCGAGCATGGCGTCGAGCGCGTCGTTGAGGGTCGAGGATCGCGCGACGACAGGCAATCGCCGATCGAGAAAGTCGGATACCTCCGGTTTGGTCGCGACCTCGGTGAGCGAGGGCCACGACCGCGGCCGCCCCGCCTCGTCGACGACGACTATCCAGGTGTGTCCGGCGGCCTTCGCCCGTTCGATCACCCCCTGCGCCGACTCCCCCACGCGCGCGGTGATCACCTTGTCGTAGGCGACATCGCGCACCCGCGAGACGGTCAGATAGGCCAGCTTCGCACCGGATCCGACGAATTCCTCCACGAACGGTGTGGCCGGATCGGTGAGGATCTCTTCCGGGCGCGCATACTGCTCGACGTGACCGCCTTCGGACAGGATGAGCACCTTGTCGCCGAGCTTGGTGGCCTCTTCGAAATCGTGGGTGACGATCACGATCGTCTTACCTAGTTCGTGCTGGATCGCGATCAGACTGTCCTGCAGGCGAACCCGGGTAATCGGATCGACCGCGCCGAACGGCTCGTCCATGAGCAGCACCGGCGGGTCCGCGGCGAGCGCGCGGGCGACGCCGACCCGCTGCTGCTGTCCGCCGGACATATCCTTCGGCAGCCGGTCGGCGAAGGTGCCCGGGTCGAGACCGACCAGATCGAGCAGATACTCGGTGCGCTCGGCGATCCGCTTCTTGTCCCATCCGAGCACCCGCGGGATGGCGCCGACATTCTTGGCCACCGACCAGTGCGGGAACAGCCCGCCGGACTGGATGACATATCCGATCGACTGCCGCAGCTTGTCCGGATCTTCCCTGGTGACATCGCGGCCGCCGATGAAGATCCGGCCTTCGGTCGGCTCGATCAGCCGGTTGATCATCTTGAGTGTGGTCGTCTTGCCACAGCCGGACGGGCCGACGAACGCGACGATATCGCCAGCATCGATTTCCAGATCGAGCCGCTCGACCGCCGGTTTCTCCTGGCCCTTGTAGCGCTTGACAACCGAATCCAGCTCGATGGACGCACCGGTGATATTGCGCTGCGGTGCGGTCGGAGTGAGTTGGCTGGTCATGACAGTCCCTTTGCGATCGTGAGGCGTCCGAGCAGGACGAGGAGCGCGTCGAACACCAACGCGATGAGGACGATGAGAATCGTGCCCGTCAGTGCCATTTCGAGCGCGTTCGCCCCGCCGAGCCGCGAAAGACCGTTGAAGATCAGCGATCCGAGGCCGGGTCCGAGAACATAAGCGACGATGGCGGCGACGCCGACGATCATCTGAGTGGAAACCCTGATGCCGGTGAGGATTACCGGCCAGGCGATAGGCAGTTCGACGGTCAGCAGAATGCGCCATCGCGAAAAGCCGATCCCGCGTGCGGATTCGACGACCGAGGCAGGCACCGACCGCAGGCCCACGATCGCATTGCCGATCACCGGCAATGCGGCGAAGAACGCCAGCATGATGAACGACGGGACCACACCGAGTCCGAACGGGACCAACAGCAGCGCCAACAGCGCGAGCGAAGGAATCGTCAGCGCGACCCGGCTCGAGGTCAGCGAAAGCGCGGACAACAGCGGAAGCCGATAGACCGCCACCGCGATGAGGACAGCGACGACAGTCCCCACCAGCACCGTCTGAAACGCAAGGGAGGCATGCTGATACGTCAGGAACGCCAGCACCTCGCCCCGTCCTCGGATGTAGCTCCACAAATGCACGGAATTCCCATCGTCAGCCGAAGACCGATCGGTACCTGTCTGCGCGCAGTAACTGGACGCACGAATTGTCAAAGACTAAACGAAACTGGCGCTCGGTGCCGGACGGCACGCGGCGGCGAATGGCTCACGGTATTAGTGAAATCGCCGTAGGCGCGTGTGGGGAAATATCGGAGGTGGGCTGACAGACGCGAGTCCCTGTGTGCCGCTGCAGTTCGATAGCGGCACACAGGGACTCGACGTGTTCGTCATCCGGAATCAGGGGGTGGAGTAGCCGATCAGGGCGCCGATGCCCGCGCCGATCGGGACGGTGACGAGGGCACCGACACCACCGAGGAAGAAGCCGATCACCGCGCCG
Organism: Nocardia sp. NPDC049526; assembly: GCF_044465765.1. Taxonomy (NCBI): domain Bacteria; kingdom Bacillati; phylum Actinomycetota; class Actinomycetes; order Mycobacteriales; family Nocardiaceae; genus Nocardia; species Nocardia sp. NPDC049526. Next base: position 12,639 of record NZ_JBITMA010000002.1, read on the forward strand.
ATCCCGGCGCCGATGAGCGCGCCGATCCCGGCGTTGTACTGCTTGCGGGCGATCGTGTCGGAGGCCTCATCGATTGCCTGCGCGGTCCGAGTGGTGTCGGATTGCGCTGTGAGGGTGAGGGTTCGGCCGTCATTGGCGATCTCCGGCGTCAGGGCGACGGTCCCGGCCGCGGTCTGCAGCCCCAGCGGAATCGAAGTCACCGCATTGCCCGCGGCATCGGTGAGGGTGATCGAAAGAGCATCGGCGGCCACGGTGAACCGTCCGGCCTCGACGGTGGTGCTGACTGCTCGGCGGTCTGCCGTCGGTGCGGTGATGAAGTTGATGCCGTGCTCGGTCGCCTGCACGGTGGTGTCGGTTGCTACCGGCTGGGCCTGCACGGCACCTGCGGTAATGCCGGTCGCACCGATCGCGAGCAGGGCGGTGGCGGCGAACTTGGTGGCGCTCATAGTTTCCCCACATTTCATCGGCTGTCGCGCGCCGACACATGCCCGAAAGCCCGTGCCGGGCCACGTGATTCAGTCGACCACATCTGTGATCGAAAGGTAATGGTACCGTCCGAAAGCAACCCCTGCGGGCCGCAATCCGGGCTGCGACTCGGACGGACCGGGTGCCGATCATGTTGCCGCCCAACATCTCCGGCAGAGCGACGGGTCAGCAGATGGTGCGGGTTTGCAGGTCACTGCCGATTACGACGTCGGCGTGACAACCGTTTTGGAACCAGTTACGCCATTGATCCGGGTTGCGGCGGACAATTCATACGCTCACCGCTTGCGACGGTCACGCAGTATGAACCAGGTCACCAACGCCGCGATCGCGGCGGTCACCGCGGCAGCGACGGGCCCCGAGCGACCGCGCGTCACGGCGGCGAACTGGACGGCGCGGTCTTGCGTTGCGGCGCCGACCTTCTCACGCTTCTCCCGAACGACTTCCGCCGCATGATGCACTTTCGCGCGGGCGTTGTCCACGGTCTGATGCAGTTCTGCCTCGGCTCTGCCCTTCACATCGAGCTTGCCGGTCAGTTCCGCCATGGTCTGCCCCAGCTCTTGTCTGGTCCGGTCGCGATCGGCACGCAGCAGTTCCGCCTCGGGCGATCCGACTGACGGGGTGCTCTCATCACTCATCGCTATCCTCCGCTCTTGATCGCATGGATGTCTTGCCGTACGCCGGTGATCGCCTCCCGCGCAACCGGCGGGACCGCCTTCTGCAGGTCCTCCTTGCCGCTGACGGCCAAGGCTGCGCCGACGAGGAGCAGTACCGCCCCAACGATCAGCGCGGCAGCCCAGCCCGAGAGCGGACCCGCGAGGGCAATGATCACCGCCGCGATGACGGCGGCACCGCCGTAGCACACCGCGAGCGCACCAGCACCGGTCATAACCGCGCCGCACCCCAGACGTTTGCCTTTGCTTCGCACTTCGAGTTCCGCGAGCTTGATCTCGTCCCGGATCAGGCGGGCCATTTGCTCGGTCGCATCGTTGACGAGCTCGGTAACCGACCGTGTCTCCGTGGGCGACGTCTCGATATACGACCCGGTGGGTGTTTCGGTCATGGCGATTCCTAGGTAATCGGGGAACAGCTCCAGATATGTCCGAGTTGGCCCGCTTTGCGACTTTCAAACCCACGAGGGCCAGATCGTCGATGTGGTGGGGCCACGATGCCCGATGCGGGCACCAGGATGGTCCACCGCTGGCGCAGATCCGTGCCGGCATCGACTCGCCGCAGAGGACGGCACCGGATCGCTCGATGAGGTGGCCGGCGGCTGACACGGCCCGACCGTTTCGGGCAGCTCGCACAGCGCCCATATTCCGAAATCTCTTCCCACCCTTGGGATTACCGTCGTTGACATCAACGCACCGAGCGACGAACCATCGAATCGTCAGTCACCCGTCTCGGGTGTGCACGTATCCGATGATACGGAGTGTGGTCATGGCGAAAGCAGTCGACAAGACCCCCGTTCGTCCGGTGGTCCGCGGCTGTCACGATCCGTCTGCTCGACAAGAAGGAAACCACGGGCAGCAGTTCGATGAGCGGTGACCAACTCCGTCGTCCGGTTTTCGATGGAAGGATTTCCGATGAAGAACGAGCGCGAGAAGGCACCTGCTGAATCCACGGCCGAGAAGCGCGCGGCCATTGTGATCCGGCCGCTGGACAAGAAGGAGACCACCGGCGACAGCGGCGGTAATGGCGGCAATTAGCAGTTGTATGCCGGGTAGACCGGATGCGCGCTGAACAGATGCTGCGGCCACGGATCAAACCGGAACACGGTCGGTATGTCACGATCGACGGCAATATCAGGATCGGTGCCACGGTCCACGGCCTCGGCGTGGAAATCGAAGATCCGGATGGCTGGGTGCGGGTTCTGATCGGCGCACTGGATGGCACCAGATCGCCCGACGAGATAGTCGACGTGGTGCTGTCCGATTATCCGGGAGTGCCCGCGGCCGACGCGATGCAACAGTTGTCGGACGCGGGCTTCCTGGAAGATGCCGGTGCTCCGGTGCCGGCGGAATTGTCGGAGCGGGAGCTGGAGCGCTATTCGCGCGGTGTGGCCTTCTTTCGGTGGATCGACCGGACGGCTCGGATCAGCGCTTGGGACGTGCAACTTCGACTCCGCCGATCCCGCGTTCTGCTCATCGGTGTCGGTGGTACCGGCGGGACCGTGGCGCAGGGCCTGATCGCCTCCGGTGTCGGGCAGCTGCATTGCGTCGACGCCGACGTGGTGGAACTTTCCAACCTCAATCGCCAGACCCTGTTCCGGGAGAACGATATCGGCAGATCGAAAGTCGAGGCCGCGGTCCAGCAGTTGCGCGCACTCAACTCCGATGTGCGGGTCACGGGCGAACAGCGGCGGATAACGGAGCAGTCCGACCTGGCCGAACTGCTCGAACCCGGATACGACCTCCTCGCCCTGTGCGCTGACCAGCCGCGCACGATCCGCCGATGGGTCAACCGGGCGTGCCTGGCCGCGGGCGTGCCCTGGGTGGTCGGTGGCTATCACGGCCCGACCGTGTCTGTCAGCCTGCACGGCCCCGGGCAGAGTGCCTGCTGGGAATGCGTGCACGATCACCAAGCCGAACAGGCGGATATGCGGCTGCCTCCTGAGACGACGCTGGAAAGCCTTGCGCCACAACTGCCCTGGCATCCGGTCAACATCGTCTCGGCGACCCTCACCGGCACTCTCCTCACGCATTTCGCGCTCGCGACGCTGACCGGCGCCCCGCCGATCGAGCCAGGGTTCCGGTACGACGTGAATCTGGTGCGTCTGGATGCGTCGGCGCCTGAGCGCATTACCTCTCGGCCGGATTGCCCGGCATGCGGCAGTTCGCCGTGACCGACGCGCACACCGCCGTCACCCCGCAACCCGACAGTCGAATCAGACTGCACGACTTGGCGACTCGGCCCGATCGCGACGAGTGGATCGTGGGCCGGTTCGAGACTCGGCAGTTCGTGGCGCTCCCCCGGGAGGGGGTGACCGCACTGGAACTGCTGCGAGCCGGTCACACCATCGAAAAGGCAGCCGAGCGCCTGGCCGACGCCGAGGGACGCGAGTTCGATGTGCTGTCCTTCATCGAGGCGCTGATGGAGCTGGATTTCGTAGCGGCGGTCGATGGACGGCCGGTGCCGTGCGCCAAGCCGCGACCGGCATCGTTTCCGTGGATACGCCCCGAACATGTGCGGTTCACGCTGAGCCCGGTCTTTCCAGTGCTATTCGCCTGTCTCATGGTTGCCGCAGTCGCGACACTCGTCGATCGGCCCGACTTGCTACCGAGTTTCCATAACCTGCTCTGGACTCCCGCAGGCAGCATCGTGCTCGCGCTCAGCGTCACCGCGGGCTGGTCGCTGGTATTCGTCCACGAGCTAGCACATTTCGTTGTCGCGCGGGCGACCGGCGTGCACGCCCGGATCCGACTGGGTACGCGCCTGCAATTCCTGGTGGCCGAAACCGATATCAGCGGAATCGAACTCGCACCACGGCGACATCGGCTCGCCGCCTATCTGGCCGGTATGTCGACAAACTTCTCGGTCGCGGCCGTCGCCGTGATATTCGCCGCTGCGACCGCCCAGGCCACGACGCCGCACCGGATTCTGGCCGCGGTCGTCGTGATCGCGTTGCTGCCCTTGCCGTTTCAGTTCATGGTGTTCATGCGCACGGACATCTATTTCGTGCTGCAGGACCTCACCTCATGCCGCGACCTGTACGGCGACGGCCTCGCATATGCTCGCTATCTCGGAAACCGGCTGCAACCCGGCATCTTTCGCGGATCCGAACGGGCAGTAGATCCCAGCCTCAACCTGCCATCGCACGAACGCCGCGCGGTACGCGTCTACAGCATCGTCCTCGTCCTCGGAACCGTGCTGTGTCTGACCGCGATGGTGACTTTCACCCTCCCCGCCGATCTCAGCTTGATCTACCGCGCCATCGACCGACTCGGACCGAGCCATCCGATTGCAACCAACCTCGACGGCGCCGTCGTACTACTCATCCTCGGCACCCTCCACGCCGTATGGGTCGTGACCTGGTGGCGACGGCATCGCTCGAAGCGCCAGTAAGGAGGCGCCCCTAGCTGTGCAGTCCGGCTCCTGAGCGCATCACCGAAGTCATCCGCGGCCGAACAGGTCGTGGCCACCATCGCAGCCAGCGGCGGGCAAGCGGTCGCCGCGCAGGCGGACGTGGCGGATCCGGCGCAACTGACCAGACTGTTCGAAACCGCCGAGCAGCACTTCGGCGGGCTGGACATCCTGGTGAACAATGTCGGCACCGCCACCTTCAGCCCGATCGCCGAGGCGACCGACGACGAGTTCGACCTGATGTTCACCACCAATACGAAAGCCACCTTCGTCGCGCTGCGCACGGCCGCCAACCGACTGCGCGACGGCGGACGGATCGTCGTTTCGGAGTAGCCGGCGATATCGGTGGAGTATCGGCCGATGGGCAGCATCCTTCCGCCAGCGTCGATGATCCCGACGGGATCTGTCGAATACTAAGTGCCACAAGGTATTTGAGGACAATCAAAGATGGATCCGACCACATTGCAGACGATAAACGCGATCAAGGCCGCCGGACAGGAGGCATTGCCCCGCCGTTTCCGTGGCGGCCGTCCATCAAAACACACTCGGCTATATCTCGACCCTGTCGGGGAACAGAGACTTTTCGGCATGTGAAGGCCGGGCCGATCACGCCCTCATCCAGCCACCGAGACGGGATGAATCCCTCGCCGCACACCATAATCGAGCAAACGACGCGACAATACCGGGTGGTCCAGTGGGCCACCGGAAATGTCGGCCGACCCGCTCTGCGCGCCCTCATCGAACACCCGAACCTCACACTTGTCGGGGTCCATACCCACACCAAGGAAAAGGTCGGCACCGATGCCGGCCGCCTGTGCCAACTGCCGACACACACCGGGATAACCGCCACCGGCGATATCGACGAAATCATCGAACTGGGTGCCGACTGCGTGGTCTACACACCGCGCGTCATCGATATCGACACCGTCTGCCGACTACTGGCCACCGGCACGAATATCGTGACCACCCACGGCATATTCCATCATCCAGCCAGCATGGATCAAGTCTTGTACGCACGCATCCAGGCGGCATGCTGGTCCGGCGGAACCTCGATCCACAGCACCGGTCACAGTCCCGGCTTCATCACCGAAACCATGCCCATCGCCCTCGGCTCGATCCAACGACGCCTGGACCGCATGACGATCGACGAATACACCGACCTCACCCACTCCGAAACACCATGGACGCTGCTCGGCATGGGCTTCGGCATAAGCCGAGCAGCCTTCGAGCCCCACCGCCTTACTCAGGCCCGCCGCGCAATCAGCCCATCACTGCGCCTTGCCGCCGACGCTTTCGGCCCGCCACTCGACGCGATCGAGGTCCGCGGCGAACTCGCCACCGCGAATCAGGACGTCCAGGTCGGCGCCGCCGTCTTCCGCAAGGGAACCGTTGTCGCACAACGGATCACAGTCTCCGGCACACGTCGCTGCCAACCGCTGCTGCAGTTCCGCTCGACCCGCTACTGCAGCACCGACATCAACACCGACTGGTCACTACGCCCGACCGGATGGCATATCTCGGTCGAGGGTGACACACCCCTCGAAGTCGACCTGCGGCCGGGAGAAGCGTCGCCCCAGGCGAGTGGCGCCTCGCCGACCTACGCGGCCAACCGCGCCGTCAACACCATCCCGTACCTATGCGCCGCACGACCGGGCATCCGCACCACGATCGACCTGCCACCCATTGCCGCGACACTGTGGTGAGCGCGTCCCGAGGAGCTGTGATCCGAACCTTGCGGACGTGCGGACTGTGCACCTTTGCCGGCGATACGCTGGGACTGTCGAAAGGTGAGCGCATGGCGTCCGGTATTCGCGTACCTGCCGAGTGGGTTACCCGCCGCTGATGACCGACGGTGATCCACTCCGGACCCGCCGCGACATGGTCACATCGGTCACGGCCGACTTGAGCGCGTCCGGGTTCGAGGACCCCGAAAAGGTCGGGCGTGGCGGTTTCGGTGAGGTCTATCGCTGCAGGCAGGTGCGGCTGGACCGGATGGTTGCGGTGAAGGTGCTGACCGCCGAGCTCGACGAGGACAACCAGGCACGGTTCTTTCGCGAGCAGCAAGCGATGGGGCGATTGACCGGGCATCCGAATATCGTCACCGTGCTCGAGGTCGGCGTCACCGCGAGCGGGCGGCCCTATCTGGTAATGCCGTACTACCCATTGGATTCGCTGGATGCGTGGATCCGTCGGCAGGGCCCCTTGCCGGCACCGACCGCGTTGTGGATCGGGGTGAAGATCGCTGGTGCGCTCGAGAGCGCGCATCAGCTCGGCATCGTGCATCGCGATGTGAAGCCGGGAAACATTCTGCTCACCGATTACGGCGAACCGGCATTGACCGATTTCGGTATCGCGCGCGTCGTGGGCGGGTTCGAGACGGCGCCGGGGATCCTTACCGCGTCCCCGGCGTTCACCGCGCCCGAGGTGCTCGGTGGCGACGACCCGACGTCGGCTGCTGATATCTACGGGCTCGGTGCGACCCTGTTTTGCGCGCTCACCGGGCATGCCGCCTTCGAACGCCGCCGCGGTGAGCAAGTAATGGCCCAGTTCGTGCGGATCACAAGTCAGTCGGTGCCGGACCTGCGCGAGGATGGCATTCCCGACGACTTGTCGGCGGTGGTGGAATCGGCGATGAGCCGGGATCCGCGGCAGCGGCCGTCAGCGGCGGAGGTGGGTGAGGCCATCCGGCAGGTCCAGCGCCACCACGGATACCCGCTCGGTGAGATGGCGCTGCACGGGAACCCAGCCCCCGAGCCGCTGGACTACACCTCGGCGATGCGGGAATGGGGCCCGCGGGGGACGGCTACAGGTCGCGGCAAGTTCGGCGAGCTGCCGCTGGAGCTGACCAGTTTCGTCGACCGTCGCACCGAGACGGCCGCAGTGAAGAATCTGTTGTCCACCTACCGACTCGTGACGCTGGCCGGGATCGGTGGCGTCGGCAAGACCCGGCTGGCGCTGCGCGCGGCGGCCAACGCGCAACGCGATTTCGCCGATGGGGTCCGGGTTGTCGAACTGGCCGATGTGCGCGACCCGTCACTGCTGATCGACGTCGTGGCGGCATCCCTTGGCCTGCGCGACGATTCGACCCGATCGACGCAGGAAGTGCTGGTCCAGTTCCTGCAGTCCCAGGAAACCCTGCTCGTTCTGGACAACTGCGAGCAAGTGTTGGCGGCTTCGGAGGAGCTGGTCGAGACGTTGTTGATGGCTTGTCCGAACCAGCGGATTCTCGTCACCAGCCGCGAGCCGCTCGACATCGCCGGAGAAGCGGTACTGCGGGTTTTGCCGCTGACGGTTCCGGACCCCGACGGTGAACAGACGCTGCGCGGACTGCCCAAATATGATGCGGTGACACTGTTCGCCGACCGCGCCGCTGCGGTAGTGCCCGGTTTCGAACTCTCCGACGACAATAAGGCCGCTGTAGCGGGTATCTGTTCCTGGCTGGACGGATTGCCGCTAGCGATCGAACTCGCCGCGGCACGGATGCGCGCCATGTCGCCGCACCAGATCCTGGAACGGCTCACCGATCGATACGCGCTGCTCACCCGCAGCAGTCGCACCGCGCCAACCCGGCAACAGACGCTACGAGAATGCATCGACTGGAGCTACCAGCTGTGCACACCGGACGAGCAGCGGTTGTGGGCTCGGCTGACGGTATTCGCCGGGGGTTTCGAACTCGACGCGGCCGAATACGTATGTGGTGCCGAGTTGGCGTCGGAAAGTCTGCTCGACGCGTTGTCCTCCCTGGTGGACAAGTCGATCGTGAACCGGGAGGAACCCGAAGGCGTCGTGCGCTTCCGAATGCTCGAGACCATGCGCGACTACGGTCGGGAGAAGCTGCAGGAGACCGACGAACACCAGGATCTGCGCCGACGGCACCGCGACTGGTACCAGCGGTTGGCTTCGGACGCCGAGGCCGGGTGGATCAGCGATCAGCAGCTCGACTGGCTCGCTCGACTCGACCGCGAACAACCGAATCTGCGAGAAGCGCTCGAATTCTGCGTGTCCGACGCTACCCCGGATTCGGCGCAGGCCGGGTTGCGGACCGCCGCAGCGTTATTCGTCTTCTGGAGCTTCCAAGGACGGTTCGGTGAAGGCCGACGCTGGCTCGACCGCCTCCTGGCCCACCCGGCCGCGCACTCGATACCCGATCGCGTCAAAGCACTGCATACCAGCACGTACATGGCTGCGGTACAGGGGAACCTGGAGTACGCGGCCACCCTCGTCGAGCAGGCACGCACACTCGCCGAACAGGACACCGCACCCATCACCAAAGCGCTGGCCGCATCCGCCGAGGGAGCCCTGGCACTGTTTCGCGGTGAACTCGATCGGGCGGTATCCGTACTCGAACCCACCCTCGCGGTATTCGAATCCACTCCTCGAGGACATCTCTATATCTCCACGTTGTCCGAACTCGGTTGGGCACACGCACTCCAGGGAGATACCGAGCGTGCGATGCAGTATCACGAGCAGATACTTTCCATCACCCAGGCGTGCGGCGAATCGCTGTTCCGATCGACCGCACTGTGGGGCGTCGCGATCGCCATGTGGCAGCAAAGCGAACGGTCCCACGCACAAGAGCTACTGCTGGAATCGCTACGAGCCAACCGGCGCGTGCGCAGCCCCGTCGTCGCGGCGCTTGCCATCGAGGGACTGGCCTGGACCGGTGCCGACTACGACGCTCAGCGCGCAGCCATCCTGATGGGCGCCGCCGAACACCTGCTGCGCTCCGCCCCAGGTGTCACAACTTTTTTCACGGAGTTGATCCGCTATCACGACGAATGTGAGCGCCTCGTGCGTCGCGCGCTCGGCAACCGAGGATTCGAGGCCGCCTTCCAGCGCGGACAAGCCATGGGGATGAGCACCGCAGTAGCCTACGCCCTGGGTGAGCCGGCAACCACCACCCCACGCGACTCCGGACTGACACTGACCAAGCGCGAACGCGAGGTCGCCGATCTTGTCGCCCAGGGACTCACCAACAAACAGATCGCCGCGAAACTCGTGCTCTCCCAACGCACCGCACAGCACCACGTCGAGCACATCCTGAGCAAACTCGGCTTCACCTCCCGCGCACAGATCGCCGTCTGGGTCATCGACGAGGCCCAGCGTGCGCGGGACAGTGGATCCGATGGCGGTTTCGGCCCTATGCGCTGAACGAGGTTCGATAGTTCCGATACGTCATATATCGGTAAACGGAATTTTCTGGCTACCACACTGCTTTAAACCGGAATTGCATGCTACATATTTAATGACCGGCACATTGGCAGCCTCTCGCATTCATTCGATCGACATAGCGCAAATGAACAGCATGCGATACTGCCGCTAATTTACTGCCGCATCGGTTGCCACGACATAGCTTGATCTGTCAAATACACCTCCCGGTGAGCGAGATGAAAGCGCACCGACCGGCTCTCCCGGTTCAGATCCGGATCTACATATTCCGCACAACTTTTGTTTATTCCACTCGCCCTTTCTCGGTGCTAAAAATATCACCAACGTGCGGCACCAGTTATACATACCTACTATTACTCGAGGTAAATCGATTCGAGCTTCTTCGGCTCAGAAACACAGCAATGCACGATATGAACCACGGGTGCCGCACGCCGAGTGGAGGAAATGCTTCCGGATTCAAAAGATATCACCGATCAGGTTCCGCATGGACCAAAGCAGCTGAGCTGCTCGGTCCTGCCGATCATCCGCAACTGACCAAAATTATTCGAGACATACACTCGAAGAGGAGAAGAGATATGTCTGTAGAAATCCATCGTCGGTTCCTTCCCGGACCCAGCGAGCGACGTGTACTGCGCACCGCTGTCGCGCTGAGCACGGCGACAATGCTCGGCGCCGTCGGCATCTCGGTCGCCAACGCCGAGCCGTCGCCGTCGCCCGCTTTCCCGGGCGTCTTCTCGGCGACCGACACGACCGCCGATATCGAAGCGATCAAGCAGCTCAAGACCAGCTACTTCGCGAATATCGATGCGAAAAACTGGGACGCGCTGCGCGAACTCCTCGCTCCGGACGTCGTGGTGGACACCACGGGCAGTGGTGGCCCCATCCTTGTCGGCCGGGACCCGTTCATCGCCTTCCTCAAGCTCACCATCGGTCCCGCCAAAACGCACCATCAGGGCTTCGATCCAGCGATCCAGCTCACGTCCGCGACGACTGCCGAAGGCGACTGGAGGCTGGAGGACATACTCATCTGGGGCGGAACACTCGGGGTGCACGGTTATGGCAACTACCACGATCGTTATGTAAACAGCAACGGCAAGTGGGTGATCAAATACTCCAAACTCACCCGCACCCGCCTGGATCTGATCAATCCCGATGACGGCACGGTAATCCAGGCAGACGTTCCGCTCGAGGAGATCGTCGAGAAAGTCAAAGATATCATCGGCCCCTGGTAATCACGGTAAGGCGGGAGACCACGCATTTGGTCTCCCGCCCTTCTGATCGAGGCCAACCGATGACAGGATCGGACTCCACTCAGTGATCTCGATGTCTTTACCAGGGCGATCGACTGAATTCCAGGATGCATCAACTATCAGTTGTCTAGAATTCGGTATCATGAACCCCGATTTGGAGCCACGCACAATGCATGAAATCACGGGTGAACACGCCCGAAACCCTCAGCGATAGTCCATATCAGTGTGGCGGGCCGGATATTTCCAGTTCACGGACAGCGGGATGAGCGTTGGAGGTATGACGAATGTCGCCGCGGTGCCATCAGTTCGGAACCCGGCATCGATACCGTCCTCGCCGCGCGCATCACCGTCGATCTGCGTCATTGGCCGCGCCCCGGCACCGTCGAGCACATCGATGACCACGACCTGACCGGACCAGTGCGGAACCATCGTCCGCCGCACCGCCCCCACATGCTGATCGACGCGATCGGTCAGCACCTCGTATACGAGATCGGTGGCCTCGCCTTCCCGTGTGGTCCAGGCGAGGGAGGTGCGTACCAGCCCGCACCGCTGGTGCACCGTCTGCGCGAAATTCGTGATTTGCGCCGACGGTGTTGCGCCGGAGTACTTTTCGTCGCCGACACCAACGGTGCGGTCCAGCCAGTTCGGAATGGCTGCCGCCACCTCGCGGTCCGCGGCGACAGTCGGGGGACGACCGTACAGTCCGGCAACGAACGTGCCGTCATGGCGTGGCGTGTACAGCGGCCGACCACTCAGCTCGTCCGTCACGGCACAGCCCATGCCATGCGGTGGCACCCGCAACCCGAAATAGCCATTGCCCACGAAGCGATGCCGATCATCGGCGGCATCGACCTCGCCGCTCGACGGCGCCCACTCCGGTGCGACGGCGAGCTCGTCATCCGGGCAGATAGCCCCCGCCGTCGCCTCGGGCATGCGGCGTACCGCGACCGCAGGAACCCGAACCACCAGAGCGAGGACCATAAGCTTCCCGACCGCGATCCAAGCCCCGGCCCACACGCCGATCCGCCCGAAGCACCTGCCTATCAAGGACAACTACGTACCTCTCCATGTGGCGTACCCCGTGTGTACGCCAGCGCCACCGAAAGTGGGATCTGAACTATATCGAGTATCTGATAGCACTTGACGAATAATTGAGAGAACCTTAATGGTGCGTCGGTCGAGGGTCAAGACCGTAGTCCTGCTGCGACCGAGCAGATTTCGTGCTTTGAAACGCATGCCAAGGTGGGTCGGCACTATTCCTGAAGACGACCTTGTCCCCCTCGGCGATCACATCCTCGACCGCGACGTGAATGTCGGGGAACGCGCGAAGGAGCACAGCCCACACCTGTTTGAGTGCCTGCGCCCCCGACATACCCATCGGCACTGACGCGTGGAACAGCATCTCCGGCTCGACGACCTCGTCGATCGTCTTCGCGATGACCTCCAAATCGCCGCTGTTGACGGCGTCATGAAGGCGGCTGAACGTTGCTTTGTTGCTTCGAGCTGTTGACATGTGGCTTCTCCTCGGATCGACATAAACAGTTGTCGGCTACCGGCTGATCTGACGCGGAACCACCGTGGCGAGTTTGTCCGGATTGCGGATGGCGTAGAAGTTGGTGATCTTGCCGTCGATGATCTCCATCAGGAAGACGCCTGCCAGGTGGTCGTCGCTGTGTACGGCCATCGCGGGCGTGTTGTTGCAGTTGACCATCTCGATCCGCAGGTTCGGCGTCCTCCTCGCCCGATGCAACAGGTCCATCAGGCGCGCGGCCACCTTTTCCGCGCCCACCACCGGCCGGCGCGCCGCGATGGCCTTGCCACCGCTGTCAGCGGTCCAGGTGGCGTCCGGTGCGAGCAGCGAGAGCAGCGCCTGCGTGTCACCGGTGGCTGCCGCTGTCATGAACTGCTGCGTGATCTGCGCGATCTGCCCCGCGTCGACCGGTTCGAAGCGTTTGCGACGCGCCTGCACGTGCGAGCGGGCGCGGTGCGCCACCTGGCGCGCCGTCATCACGGATTTGCTTACCGCTGCGGCGATGTCGTCGTAGTCGAAGCCGAAAACCTCACGCAACACGAACACCGCACGCTCATCGGGAGTGAGTGTTTCGAGCAGCACGAGCATCGCCATCGACACCGACTCGGCGAGCACCATGTCGGCCGACGCGTCGTGCTCGTCGAGCAGCAGCGGCTCGGGCAGCCACGGTCCGATGTAGTCCTCGCGGCGGCGCGCACCGGCCCGCACCGCGTTGAGTGCCTGACGGGTCACCAGCCGTGCCAGATACGACTTGGTGTCGCGCACCGTCGCGAGGTCCACCTCGGCCCACCGCAGATAGCTGTCCTGCAGCACGTCGTCGGATTCGGTTGCCGAACCGAGGATTTCGTAGACGATCGTGAACAACAGCGGACGCAGCACGGTGAACCGCTCTGCATGCTCGTCGGTCATCATCAGGATGTAACCATCGGCGCAGCGGAGGCCGGCTGCTCGGGACGCGGCCCGCCCTTGGGCCAGATCAGCGACCCCGGCTTGCGGGCCTCACGGCGTATCTTCCACACCGCGACCTTGCAGGTCATCTCCTTGATTCTCGCGCCCATGCGGCCGCCGATGTAGAGGTTGACAGCGATGTCGTCTTTGCGGGCGAGCTGTCGGATGCCGACGCGACGGCCGAGGCTGACGCACGACCCGGTCAGGGCAAGGTCGAGCACCGCGGGTTCGGTCCCGGCGATGCGACTTAGCACGGTATCGGCGGCCTGCGCCCCGAGCGGTCCCGCGCCCTGGCAGCTCATCCGCAGTGGCCGGCCCGACGGCGCGGCGGCGTCGCCGGTCGCCACGATGCGGTCGTCGTCGATACTGGTCAGCGTCTCGTCGGTGAGCAACCGGCCCAGCGTGTCGGTCTGCAGCCCGCTCTCGGCCGCCAACTCCGGCACGCCGAAACCCGTTGCCCAGATGGTGAGTTCGCTCGGACGCACCGCGCCGTCGGCGAAGACGACCGCATCCGGCCCGACCTCGGTCACCGCATCGGCCTCGAGCACGGCGACACCGTGCCGCGACAGCCACTTGGCGACATACCGGCGACCCGGCGCACTCAGCGATGGCATCAGGGTTCCGCCACATACGAGCGTGACCGTGCGTCCCTGTTCGGCCAGTTCGGCGGCCGTCTCGATGCCGGTCGGTCCGCCGCCGACCACGGCGATCGGAGCATCGAGCGGCAACTCGTCCAGCCTGGCACGCACCCGCTGCGCGGACTCGAATTCAGCGATGGGGAAAGCGAACTCGGCCGCGCCGGACACCGACGGTATCGCCGCAGTGCTGCCGACCGCGTAGATGACATGGTCATAGTCCAGCACGCGCCCCGACGCCAGCCGCACCACACGGGCAGCGGTGTCGATCCGCGTGGCGCTGTCGACAACCAACCGGATGCCCTCGCCGAGCAGCGTGCCATAGTCGATCGTCGCGTCACCGGCGCCGGCCACGAACTGGTGCAGCCGGACTCGGTCGACGAACTCCGAGCGTGGATTGACCAGCGTGATATCGACATCGGTGCGCATCCGCAGATGGTTGGCCGCGAGTGTCCCGGCGTAACCGCCGCCGATGACGACGACCTTGTGGAGTATGTCGTATTCAGTCATGCCTTCAAGACACCGCGGACCGGCGAAACATGACACGGACACGACGTGACGTGCATCACTCCACTCGACCACCCGATACGCCGATATCGCCCGGATATCCGGGCCGACACCAGCCACGGGCCGCGAGAACCATTGCGGCACGCAAAGAACTGTGGCGATATCGCCGCGGCGAGTCGGACAGGTCGACAGGTTCCCCGCGATGCGGCACAACCCCACCGTACGTGCGGCTCGGGGCTCATTCGTCGAACGGCCGCAGCCGAGACACGATGCGGCTCAGCACATCCTGCGGTGCCGCTGATCGCACAGCCAGGCGTGCGCGGGTGTGATTCACGACATATCCATACTTCATTGGCGCAACCAATGAAACCTGTATAGTTGGCGATGCCAATGTTGGCAACACCAATGAAAGAGGATGTCATGTCCACGGACACTCTGATCGCCGACCGTATCGAAATCGCCGATCTGTTCACCCGCTTCGCCCGCCTGCTCGACGAGGTGCGATACGAGGATGCCGACACCGTCTTCACCGACGATGTGGAGGTCCACTCGCCGCGAATCCAGGTCCGCGGCATCGACAAGGTCGCCGACTTCATGCGGCAGTCTCAGGTCGAGGGCGAATTGACTCAGCACACGACCACCGATCTGCTGGTGCACGTCGACGGCGACCAGGCCGCGGCCTCGGCCAACTCGCTCGTGTACTACTACCGCGACGGCCAACCGCCCCACCAAACCGGCGGCCTGCGACTGGCCGGCACAGCCGTGCGGACGTCGGACGGCTGGCGACTCCGCGAGGCGCGCATCATGCTCGCCTGGATGCGCAAAGATTGATCTCGAAAGGCCGGACAGGCCTTGCGTTTAGGCCCACCGATACCACTCGGCGTGTCGACATTTATTCAGACGACTTCACGGCACAATCAGCGCATGCTGCTCAGCCGAAGATCGTTGCTGGCGTTGGCCGCGGCGCTGCCCGCCACCGGGCACGCGGCGGCGACGCAGCGACCGCGTTCGGTGCCGCGGTACACCATGACCGCGTTCACCAATGACAGCGAAACCGACCTGTATGTCTACGAATCCGACGATGCGATCACCTTCCGGCAGCTGTGCGGGCCCGCCTATCGCCCACCGACGGGCCTGCTGCGCGACCCCAGCGTCTTTCGCAATATCGATGGCTACTACTACCTCACCTACACCACCGGCTGGGAAGGGCGAACGATCGGTTTCGCCTACAGCGCGGACCGGCTCAACTGGAGTCATCTCTACGACATCACGGTGCCGCTGCCGGGCGTGACATCGACCTGGGCGCCGGAGTGGTTCATCGACACGGACCGAAGCATCAATGTCATCGTGTCGCTCTCCGACGGCTATCGGTTCACACCGCATCTGATCACCGCCGACGCGAAACTGCGCTCATGGAGCGTGCCGAGGCCGATGATCGGACTGGCCCAGCCCGACAACACCTCCTACGGCTATATCGACACCACCGTGGTCCGCGCCGACCGGCGCTACTATGCGTTCACCAAGAACGAATCCACCAAATACATAGAACTCGCCGCCGCCGACCGCCTGCTCGGCCCGTACACCTTTGTGGCGACCGACGATTGGGCCGGTTGGGGCGCTCCCGTCGAAGGACAGTGCGTCATCGCGCTCCCCGACGACGGCTGGCGCATCTACTTCGACGCCTATACCGACCACCAATACTTCTACAGCGACTGCTACGACGACTTCCGAACGTGGACAACACCTCTCGAACTTCCCGAGATATCAGGCACGGTCCGCCATTTCACCGTCTACCCGGAGTTCATCGAACAGCCCGATAGTTGATCTCCACCTCGCCACGCATCACGTCGAGCAAGCCGTGTCACGCGCGCCCGGTGGCACGGTCGAGCAGATGCGGGTCGTGCGCGTTGACGAGAAGAAGGTCCGGCTCGGCCGTCACCCACAACTGAGCCAGCCGTTGGTGATTGGCCTGGACCTGCTTCCAATCGTGGGCGATGACGCGCTCCATCGCGGTGATCGCCTTGGGTGCGGTATCGGTGCCGTCGAGCTGGCCGTGGTGATAGAAGGAATCCCCGACATGCAGGATCCAACGGTCACCGGCATCGACTGCGACGGCGGCGTGACCGCGGCTGTGGCCGGGCAGGTTGATCAGCACGATCCCGGCCGCGATATCGGTTAGTTCCTCGGCACCTGGAAACCCGCGCCACGACTCGCCTGCCGACGGTTCGTGTTCGACGAGCACCGGGCGATGGGCGCGCTGCGCCGGGCGGTAACGCTCTCGTTCGATCAAGGTTCGTGGATGCTGGGCGGCGAACGCTTCGGCGCCCGTGAGATGTACTCGAGCCCAAGGGAAGTCGGCGAGACCACCGGTGTGGTCGGCATCGAAGTGGGTGAGCACGATGTGCCGGACATCGACCGGATCGTATCCGAGCCGCCTGATCTGGTTGATCGCGGCTTCGTTGGGGTCGAAGATGGGCCGGACGTAGTAGCGGGCGGGGCCGAAGCGCGCGCCCGGCGCTTCGGCATCGCGTAGGCCCAGGCCCGAATCGATCAGGACCAGACCACTATCGGTCTCGACGAGCAGGACGTGGCAGACCAATCCGCCGGGTGTGGCGGGCGGTCGCATCGTGCCGCAGTTGAGGTGATGGACTTTCATCCGAGTGCCGCTTTCATCTCTTCCATCGCCGCGGGGGCCGCCGCTGAAAAGAGCGGGGTAGATGACCTGAATCGGGTTGGTGCGTCCCAGTTCACCGCGAGATTCCTATCATCCGTTTCGAATCAGACCGAAAGGTCGGCGGGCGCGGTGTCGACGAGCAGCCGATTCGGATTGCTCGACATGGCGAGCAATCCGCGCAGTGCGCGGTAGACCAGCGGCCACTTGCGTGGGTTGCGCAGGTTCACGCCGCTGATGAGCTGTTTGAGCATCGACAGCGTGTCGAAGTAGATCCGCTCGACGATCAGGTTCTCGTTGTCGTCGAATACGAAGTACGCCGTCATCCGGGTGCGATGCCGGGAGCCGGTGGGCGGGATGCCGCCGAGCGGTCCCAAATGTGTTCCGAGTAGCCAGAATTCGACAATGACCGCGTCCGCGCTGTGCCGCAGCGCGATGATCTCGTGGTCCTGATCGGGAAATGCGACGCGGGTGTCGCGGTAGTAGCCGCGGACTGCGGCATCACCGTCGTGGACGGCGAGCGTGGGGATGATCTCGTAATGCGGATGCGGGAACGTCGCCAGCACGTCGTCCCAATCCTGGCGGACCTCGTCGTGGAAGTGATCGAGGACGAGCTTCTCGCGGGTGCGCAGCACCTCGACAGGTGGCATGGCAAAGCGGTCGGTCATGAAAACTCCTGCAGGATCAATGATGTGTGATGCGGCCGTGGATGAATGTCGGCGCTGTTCCAGGGTTCGTCCACGCGCCGGTCAACTCGCTGGACGGGAAGAACTGGAGGAAACGCGAGTCACGCTGGCTGCGATCGGCCAGCGTCTTCTCGAACACGACCGAGTTGTATTGATCCGCCGTGGTTTCGATGGTGTTGGCATTGAGCACGATCTCCTGTCCCCACTCCCCCGCCCAGCGCGCCACTCCAGGCAGCCGCGAGTGCTCCGGTGTGAGGCATTCGGCCGCGATGACGTTCTCGCTGCTCACCCAGATGCCGGTCGAGGTATTCAGCACCAGGCTCTGGTTGCCGAAGACATGGCCCGGCGTCTTCACGACCGCGACACCCGGGCCGAGGATCACCGAGCCGTCGATAGCCAGGAAGGCATCCGGTGCAACGTCGCGGTATGTGCCGGGCTGGTACCAGGGCTTTTGCAGCGGGTGCAGGTCTGCCATCGCGGCCAGTTCGTCCCGCTGCACGATGACCTTGGCGTTGGGGAATACCGGCTTCGGCTGCATGCCGAGGTCGGCCTGATGCACCGTCGTGCCGATCCAGCGGCGCAGGTCCTGGGTGTGCAGGTGGTCGAACATCAGGTAGTCGACCTCGGCCGGGTCGAGGCCGAGCCCGGACAGGTGATCGGTCACGGTGCCGTGCTCGATCACCATCCGCCGCGCCACGATATCCGGGGTGCGGCGGGCGAGCTTGTCGAAATACGGTGTGTAACGGCCGAGTTCGACGTCACTCGGCTCGAACAGCAGCACCCGCGGCGTCCCGTCGCTCTCGCGCCAGCGGATCACCAGCATCCGGTTCGTGATCGCAAGGAACGGGGCCAGCGCACGGGTTGCGCGGAACAGACCGAACCGCGTCGGGTAGGGCAGCGTGACGAGGTCGCACGTCACCACGCTGTCGGGCACACCCGTGCTCGCGAACTCACCGCGGAAGACCTCGGCCTGACTCCGCGCAGCCGTCAGCCGCGCACCCGGCCCACCGTCGATCTTCGACAGGTCGGCCAGGCACTCGACACGCGAGCCGATGCCCGCCAGGTCCAGCGCGTCACCTTGTCGCCATGGCAGTTGCATATCCACCTCGAGTCATTAATCCCACGGCGTGGAATAATACGTAGATTAAACCCACGGCGTGGAAATATGCAAGAGTGGGTGCATGCCAGCCAAGCTCGATGCAGCGAAGACCCAGCCGCCTCGCCGCGGACGGCCACCGAAAGCGCAGGCGCAGCTCTCGCGCGCGGCGATACGAGACGCCGCGCTGGCGGTGATCGACGCCGAGGGCATCGGCGCGGTGAGCATGCGATCCGTCAGCCGCGCACTCGGGGTGGACGCCAAAAGCCTCTATCACCACGTCGACGGCAAAGACGACCTGCTCGACACCGTCGCCGAATACATCCTCGAGCAACTCCGGATGCCCGAGTCGACGGACTCGATCGAAGCCGACCTGCGTGCGCTGGCATACGAATTCCGCCGCGTCACCCTCGCGCACCCGGAAGCGGCACCCCTGGTCCTGACGCGTCAGCTCTCATCACTGGCCGGACTCGCCCCGATCGAAGCGGTCCTCACCGTGCTCCGCCGAACCGGGCGAACCCCCGAAGAAGCAGTCCACCTACTTCGCACCGTCCTGGCCACCCTGGTCGGCACACTGCTCCGCGAAGTCTCCGCCGGACCGACATTCGGCACCGACGACGCCGACGGAATCGCCGAACGCCGGCACGCGCTCGAAGCATCCGGACTGCCACAAGTCGCCCTCGCCGCACCCCACTTGGCGCACTTCGACCGCGAACGCGAGTTCGAGTACACCGTCGATCTCATCGTCGATGTCATCACTTCTCACCGCAGCGCCGTCGACTGACACCGTCGATGTCGACCTTGGAGAACGCCTGGTTACCGCCCCGTCCACAACGGCGCTATCGTTGATGCACAGGTCGGGGTGGATGCTCTGACTCGGAGGTGCCGGCGAATATTCGATGGACGAGCTCGACGAGGCCGCAACACAGCGAGACCTCCCCACCGGAATCGCGGCTGAACTAGCGGCGGCCGGATTCGGCGACGCGACCGAAATCGGCCGCGGCGGCTTCGGCGTCGTGTATTGCTGCTACGAATACGCACTCGAACGCCACGTCGCGGTCAAATTGCTCAGGTCCGAGGTCAGCGACGACGAGCGCGAGCAATTCCTCCGAGAACAGCGTGCACTAGGGCGGCTGTTCGGACACCCCGACATCCTCCAAGTGCTGCAGGTCGACATCACCGCCACCGGCCGCCCCTATATCGTCATGCCGTTCTATGCGTGCGGCTCGCTGGAGACCGTGCTGCGGGATTCGGGACCGCTGCGCTGGTCGGAGGTGCTTTCGATCGGCGTCAAGATGGCCGCGGCGCTGGCCGCCGCACATGCGATCGGCATCGTGCATCGCGACGTGAAGCCTGGCAATATTCTGCTCACCGATTACGGCGAACCCCAGCTCGCCGACTTCGGCATCGCACAATTCGGCGACGGCACCACGTCATCCCTGCGCACCGTCCAGGGCACGCCCGCATTCACCGCACCCGAGGTACTCGGCGGCGCGACGCCCAACCCGATCTCGGATATCTACGGCCTGGGCGCTACCTTGCACTGCTTGCTGGCCGGGCGAGCCGCATTCGCACGCCGCACCGGCGAACTACTGGAAGTGCAACTTGCCCGGATCGCCACGGCCGCCGCACCCACTCTGCGCGATCAGCACGTCCCCACGGCGGTGTGCACGGCCATCGAGGCGGCCATGGCGGCGAAGCCGGCCGACCGGCCGAGGTCGGCGATCGAGTTCGGGGAAATGCTGCGGCGAGTCCAACATGAGACCGGCCAGGCGGTGGATGCTCTGGCATTGCCGCCAACAGTCATCGAATCCGGTTCGGCCACAGCGGTTCCCGTGGCCTCGCATACCCCGGATGTGGCGACACCGCCACCGCCGCCCAGCACGGCAACGAAATTCCGTCCGCCGGCCGCACCCCATACGATGATCGCGCGCACCCGGCTGCTTGCGCTATTGCGGGGCGGCGGCAACCGGCGCCTGACGCTGATCCACGGACCGGCCGGATTCGGCAAGACCACCCTGGCTCTGCAATGGGCCACAGCACTGGCGGCCCAGGACGTCCCGGTGGCATGGCTGACAGCCGACCCCGATGACGACAACATCGCCTGGTTCCTTTCCCACCTGATCGAGGCCATCCGCCGCGTCGCTCCGGCGCTGGCGCGTGAACTCGGCACGCTACTCGAGGAACGATCGTCCGACACCGCGAGATACGTGCTGTCCGCACTGATCGACAAAATCCACTCGGGTGGACAGACGATGGTGCTCGTGATCGATGACTGGCACCGGGTACATGCCGAAACCACCTGTGCCGCATTGGATTATCTGCTCGAGCACGGTTGCCATCACCTGCGGCTGGTCATCGCGAGCCGAACCCGGGCATGTCTGCCGCTGAGTCGCATGCTGGTGCACGATGAACTGGTCGAAATCGATGTCGCGCAGCTGCGTTTCGACCCTCGGGAAACGGGCGCTTTCCTGGTCGACTCCGGCGGGCTTTCGTTGTCCACCGACGATGTGAACCGCCTGCAGGAAACGACCGAAGGCTGGCCTGCCGCACTGCAATTGGCTTCGCTGTCGTTGCGCGGCCACGATCGTCCCGCCGCGTTCATCGACCAGCTGACCGGCCGCCACCGGGCACTCGCCGACTACCTCGCCGAGAACGTGCTCGACTCACTCGAGCCGCCGCTGCTGGATTTCCTGCTGGCCACGGCGATCACGGAGCGAGTGTGCGCCGATCTCGCGGTCCGGCTGACGGACCGATCCGACAGCCAGGAACTACTCGAAGAAATAGCCGACCGAAATCTGTTCCTGCGCCGCCTCGACGAAGAGGACCAGTGGTTCCAATACCATCACCTTTTCGCCGACTACCTGCGGCGTCGACTTGTCCGCCGTGATCCCGCACGCCTGACACAATTGCACCGCCGTGCGGCCGAGTGGTGCGATGAACACGAGATCGTCACCGCCGCAGTCGATCACGCACTGGCGGCCGACGATCCGGATTACGCCGCGGAACTGGTCGAACGACGGGCCATGGACCTCATCGAAGGCTCCCGGATGGCGACGTTCCTCGGCTTGCTCACGAAACTGCCGCAACGCCTCGCGGAGTCGCGACCGAGGCTACAGATCTGCCGAGCCTGGGCCAACGTCGGACTACAGCGCTCCGAACAGGTTCGGCTCGCGCTGGAGCAAGTAGACGCCGCACTGGACGCCGGTGCGGCGACCGGTACCGAGGCGACCAAGCTGCGGATCGAGGCGGAAACGGTCGCGGGCGCAGCACAGTTCGTCACCGACCGATTCGATGGTCTGCCAGACCTCTTGGCCCGGCATCTCGAGGACGCCGACACCCCGTTCACCGCCACCAACGCGGCGAATCTCGCGTCCATCGACGCACTCAACCGTTTCGACTTCACCGAGGCCCGCCGCTGGCAGCAATGGGCGGCCCCGTATCACCGTCGCAGCAAAGGTCCGTTCGGGGTGATGTACGGCAGGTGCGTCGCCGGTCTCGCAGCGCTCGAACAGCTCGACATCGCCGCCGCCGAAGAGCATTTCGATGCCGCCATCAGCCGCACGCGGCGCGGCCGCTCGCAAACCTACGGTTCACGGATGTCCGGCGCCTTACTCGGCTCCATACGCTACGAGCAGAACCGCCTCGACGAAGCCGAGCAACTACTCGACTCGAGCGCTGATCTCGGCCGCCACGGTGGCGCGGTCTGGTTCCTGCTCGCCAGCTTCGGCACCGGCGCACGCATCAAGGCATTACGCGGCGACCTCGGCGCCGCCGAACAACGCATTGCCGAGGGTGCGGCAATCGCCGAGAACGAGTCACTGCCGCGCTTGGCCGCTCGCATGGTCAACGAACGCATCCGCCTCGGTCTGCCGGTTCCACCCGAGACCCGCGATGCACTCCGCCGGCTGCCGCCATACCGCAAGCAGGACACAACGATTCACGCCGCCATCGCCGAACTCGAACAAGACTCCGCGATTCGGCTGCTGCTGGCCGACGACTCGGCTGATCGAGCTTGCCAACGGGCCGACCAGATGGTGCGCGAGATCGAAACTCAGCATCGCCCAAGAGCATTTGTCCAAGCACAACTGTTGCGGGCAGGCTGCCTGTGGACCGCCGGACGCCACCAGAACGCCAAGGAGGCTGCGCTACCCGCGTTGATGCAATGTGCTGAACAAGGCCTCATCCGAACCGTTGCCGATGCTGCACCACACATTTCGGAGATCCTGACCGACCTGGAACACGACAACGCACCACGGATAGTATTGGAAATTCTTCAGGCCGCCGCGAACTCGTCAGCCTCGAGCCGATGAGCCTCGACCACAGTGCACGGCGGACGTCCGCCGGTGCCGGAAATCGCCCGCGACGTCGGTACCCGACTCGAATAATCAACTAGTCCACCTGTCGAGAAGTCGGAGGCAGCCAACGCTGATCTCCACGTAGGTCACCAGCCCGGCAGCGGACTACGTCGCGGGCAGCGTCAGTCGACGGATGTGTTGCCGGTACCCGGCGCAAGGACGGCTATCCCGTGGTCGCCGCCGCCAACCCCGCTGCGCGGCGGCCCCGCCGGCGACGCCACCACGCTGCGCGGGCTCATCGGCCGCGTCGACGGACCCGTCGTGCTCATCGGGCATTCCTACGGCGGCTCCGTCATCAGCGCGGCGGGTGCCGGAAACGACCAGGTCAAGGCGCTCGTGTTTGTGGCCGCATTCCTGCCCGCGCCCGGCCGGACCGCACTCGAACTGACCAACCGGTACCCCGGCTCCCCCTGAATCCAGTGCCGTACACCAACTTCGACGGCACGACGGTTACCGACCTATACATCCAGCAGGACAAGCTCCACGATCAGTTCACCGCCGATGTCCCGGCCGACCGAACCGTTCGATGGCGCGGCAAAGGATGGAAAGCCGGACCGCGGCACGTTCACCGGCAAGAACACCGCGTCCTGGACGGTATCGGGCACAACGTTCCCCAGGAAGCGCCGCACCCGTTCGTCCAGGCGATCATCGGCGCCGACCACCTCCGACACCACCGCTGCGACGGCCTCGCAGCACGACGAGGCCGCCGGACCACTTTATAGGGAGCCGTGCGTTCGAATGCTGCCGTCGGACGCGAGCTCGATGACGGTGTCGATGCCGAGCCTTCGCAGGAACGGGTAGTCATGGCTGACGACCAGGAGCGCACCGCGATAGGCGGCCAATGCTTCGACGAGTTGCTCGACGCTACCGACGTCGAGGTTGTTGGTCGGCTCGTCGAGGATCAGCAACTGCGCCGGAGGATCGGCAAGGAGCAAGCGCGCCAGAGAGACTCGGAAGCGTTCGCCACCCGACAAGGTCGACACGGGGCGTTCGACACTGCTGCCGCGCAGCAGTAGCCGCGCCAGTTGGTTGCGGATCGTGGCCGGCGGGGTGGTCGAGGCCACCGAGTGGACGTTCTCGAGCGCGCTGGTCTGCTCGTCCAGATCATTCAGGCGTTGCGGGAGATATCCGACGCGGTCGGTCAGCAGGGCGCCGCGCTCCGGGTGCCGACCGTGTATCAGGTTCTCGAGCAGTGTCGACTTCCCCGCGCCGTTGGGGCCGACCAGGGCGACCCGTTCCGGGCCCTGGATGACGACGCTTCGGTCGCGGTCGCTCAGTTCCGCGATGCGCCGACTGCGCGGCACATCGGGGTCGGGCAGTTCGAGATGGATATGCTCCTCGCGGCGGACACGCGCTCCGGCGGAATCCAGGACATCCTGGGCCGCAGAGACTTTCGCGTCGAGCGCGGTGCGCATTGCTCCTGCCGAGGCTTGCGCCTTGCTGGCGCGGTTGCCCGCCAGAATCCGGGGAATGCCGCCGTTCTGTTGGGTCGCTCGGCCCGTGTGCTCGCGCCTCGCGAGCTTCGTCTCGGCCTCGATACGCTGTCGTTTCTCGACCTTCAATGCCTGCTCGGCGGTTCGTGCCGCCTGCGCGGCCGCCGCTTGTTCCTGCTCGACGTATCGCTTCCACTCGCTGTAGGGACCGCCGAACACCTCCAGGGTGGTGCCGTGCAGTTCCGCGGTCGCATCCATATGCTCGAGCAACTCGAGATCGTGGCTCACCACCACGAGGGCGCCCGGCCACGAGTCCACGAATTCGGCTAGCTCGGCGCGAGTTTCGCGATCGAGGTTGTTCGTGGGCTCGTCGAGCAGGGTGATCGGGGTGCGCTGGATCCGCAGCCCCGTGATCGCGACCAGGACGGCCTGACCGCCCGAGATCTCACCCACCTTCCGATCGAGATCGGCCGCGCTGAAACCGATTTCGTGTAGGGCTTCATCGGCGCGGGCTTCGATGTCCCAGTCGTCGCCGAGGGTCTCGAAGTGCTGTTCACCGGTGTCGCCGACCTCGATCGCACGTAGGGCCGCGAGTTTGTCCGCGATACCGAGCAGGCGCGCGATGGTGTCGGTACGGCCGAGGGTCAGCGTCTGCGGCAGGTAACCCACCTCGCCGACGGATTCGATCCGACCGGACGTCGGTGTCAGAATTCCGGCGATCAAGCGCAACAGCGTCGATTTACCAGCGCCGTTGCGGCCGACCAAACCGGTGCGCCCGGTGGTGAATGCGCCGTTTACGCCGGAAAGTGCGAGGGTTCCATCGGGCCATTCGAACGACAGGTTCCGCAATGTGATGGCCGATTGCGTGGACATGGACATGGTTCGGTCGACTCCTCCTGCTCGCGAAAGCGAGCGGCCGCGAAGTATCGCGCCGAGGTCGCTGTGACGATGGGCGCGAAGGGGTTTCGGTACTTTGCGGATGCTGACGAAGGCGAGGTCGGCACGGCGCCACGGTCGTGGGCGTGAACAGGTCACCGACGGGGTGCTACAGCCAGAGCCGAGTCACACGGGAAATATCTCTCGAGTGATGAGATGAGTGTGCGATCAGGTGAGGCCGCCTTCGACAGGGCGGCTAGAGTCTGTCAACCTCGATGAGCACGTGAACACGTTACCAAGAAGCGCACCGCCCCGCGCGAACATGATCGACAATGGGGTATGGCGACGGTGCTGCTGGGCGGCGACGTCATGGTGGGCCGCGGTGTGGATCAGATTCTCCCGCACCCCGGTGATCCGATGCTGCGCGAACGGTGGGTCGAGGATGCGCGGACGTATGCGGAGCTGGCGGAGCAGACGAACGGTGAATTTGCCCGTCCCGTCGATTTCGGCCACCCATGGGGTGACGTCCTGGCGATTCTTGCTCAACTCGCCCCACAGATACGACTGATCAATCTGGAAACCGCGATCACCGCCGACGGCGCGTTCGCACCGCTCAAAGGCATCCACTACCGCATGAACCCGGACAATGTCCCGGTGTTGACCACAATCGCGCCGGTCGTGTGTGCACTGGCCAATAATCACATTCTCGATTTCGGTGTTCGCGGGCTCGCAGATACGGTGACGACACTCGATACCGCACGCATCCAGCGCGCCGGGGCGGGCGCGGATTTCGACGATGCCCGGGCCCCGGCGATATCGGAACTCGATGACGGGCGACGAGTGGTAATCGTCTCGGTCGGTGCGGGATCGAGTGGGGTTCCGCAACATTGGGCGGCTCGCCGTGATCGGCCGGGGCTGTGGTGGATCGGCGATACACCGAATATTCGTGCCGCCGACGAGGTGGCGGCAGCAGCGTTGGCGCACAAGCGCGATGACGATATCGCGATCGTCTCCGTACATTGGGGGCCCAATTGGGGTTACGGGGTGCCGATGAGCGAAAGGCAGTTCGCGCATCGGTTGATCGATGCCGGAATCGACCTCGTGCACGGGCATTCCGCACACCATCCGCGGCCGATCGAGATTTACCAGGGCAAACCGATTCTGTACGGGTGCGGTGATGTCATCGACGACTACGAGGGCATCCGCGGCTATGAGCGTTATCGCCCGGAGCTTCGGTTGCTGTATCTGGTGTCCATCGATCCTGGCGGGATGGAAACGCGAATGATTCCACTGCGGATCCGGCGCATGCGCCTGGAATCGGCCACGCGCAGCGAATCTCAGTGGCTGTACCAGACGATCGAGCACATCAGTCGCGACTTCGGCACCCGGGTCGCACCGCAGACCGACGACCTACCGGTGGTGTTCAAGACCGCACAACACTGAGGTGGCGGCGGAACCAGTCGCGGGCCAGATCCGCCACCTGCTCGAGCGCACCGGGCTCCTCGAACAGGTGCGTCGCACCGGGCACGACGTCGATCTCGCTCGGACACGGCATCCGCAGCTGGGCCTCGCGATTGAGCTCGAGCACCTGTCGGTCGTCGCCGCCGACGATGAGCAGCGTCGGCGCGCGGACGTGCGCCAGCCGCGGACCGGCCAGGTCGGGGCGGCCGCCACGGGAGACGATGGCCGCGATCTCGGCGCCGGGTTCGGTGGCCGCCCACAATGCGGCACCGGCACCGGTGCTCGCCCCGAAATATCCGGTCGGAAGCCCACTCAGAACGACCCGCGTGCGCAGTCCGCGGGTCACCGCGACGAGACGCTCGGCGAGCAGCTCGATATCGAAAACCCGCGCACGGTCACCTTCCTCGGCCGTGGTCAGCAGATCGACGAGCATGGTCGCGAGTCCGGCCCGATTGAGCACATCGGCGACCAGCCGATTTCGCGGACTGTGCCGACCGCTACCGCTGCCGTGCGCGAAGACGACCAGACCGGTGGAGTTCTGCGGGACGGCCAGTATCCCCGTGAGTCGGATGGACTCCGACGACACGATGACTTCTTGTGTCCGCGTCAGGGGATCGGATGCGGAGGGCGACATCGAACACCTCCTGGTATCCGGACTACCCGCCCGGTCGATCATGTGCAAGCGGCGATCAGGCCGGGGCTCCGTCGAGTACCTCGACCCGGCCGGTGTCCAGGTTGTAGTAGCCGCCGACGACCGAAACAGCGCCACGTTCCACCATCGGCGCCAGGTCGTTGTTGCGCCGCAGATCTTGTGCGGTCAGCTCGATCTGGACGTGGGTCATCGTCTCGACCGGGTCTTGCCCCGGCGAGTCCATCCGCTCGTACGCCGGGCGCAGGGCCTCCACAATCGACTGCAGATTGCCCGGTAGCGGGGTGCCCTCGTGCAGCGACTTGTATGCCGCGGCAACCGCGCCGCACCGCTGGTGCCCGAGGACCATGATCAACGGGGTGCCGCCGGTCATCGGGCCGTATTCGACAGAACCGGTCACGACGGGGCCCACTGCGAGGCCGCCGGTACGCATGACGAACAAATCGCCGAGTCCGGTGTCGAATACCAGCTCCGGCGGAACGCGCGAGTCGATACACGCAAGTACGACACCGTACGGCTGCTGATTCCGGGCCAATAGCTCACGACGATCCGGATCGCGGTCGGGGTGGTCCAGGTTGCCGTCGATCCAGCGCCGGTTGCCTGCCATCAGCCTGTCGAAGGCGGCCTTCGCCGTCTGCGGCGGTGCCTGGGTCGTAGGGACTTGCTCCGATGGCTGATCTCCCCCGCAACCCGCCATCACCGCCGTGGTCGCGGTCAGGGCGCCGACCAGAACTGTTCGGCGATCGAGCACACCCATGTTGTCACCTCCGCACTCGGTGGATCTCCAGCGGTTACGGCGAAACGGTGCCACAGCAATTTGCTGCAAGTATGCGCGCAGGCGAGTTCCGGGTTCCATGCGGCCACCGGGGCGCGCACAATGGAAACGCAATCAACATGCTCGTGAACGACGGACCATCGGGAGCCTCGCGACAACACGGTCGAGAAGGAACCGGTCATCATTCGTTCCGCTGCCACGGTGTCGCCGTCACGTTTCAGAGCTCGGCCGATGTGATGCTGCGACAAATCCCTTGCACGGTAGGCGATTCCGGTCCGCCAACCGGGGCCCGACAACCTGATCCCGCCGTGAGAAGGCCCGCCGTGAGCGGGACCGAATAGGAAGGCAGGTGCCAGCGGAAAGATGTCCATTCCCGGGAAAGTTCGAACGCCGACGACGGTGCTGATCCTCGGAGCCGGGTTCGGCGGGCTGGAACTGGCCGCTTGCCTGTCCGAGTCACTGCCCGGCGAGGTTCGGGTAATACTGGTCGACCGCAACGCCGGGTTCACGTTCGGTTTCTCCAAGCTGGAGATCCTGTTCCGCGACCGGACCCCCGAATCCGTGCGCGTCAGTTACCGCGACCTGGTCCTTCCCGGGGTCGAGTTCCGACAGGAGCAGGTCACTTCGATCGACCCGCAGACCCGCCGCGTCATCACCGACCGCACCAGCTACGACCCGGACTTTCTGGTTGTCGCGCTGGGCGCCGATTACGATCCGGCCGCTACCCCGGGGTTCGTAGCGGACGGTCACGAGTACTACTCGATCCAGGGAGCTTGCCGACTGCGCGATCGGCTGGCTCATTTCGACGGTGGCACCGTTCTCATCTCGGTATTGAGCGTGCCGTTCAAGTGCCCGCCCGCACCCTTCGAAGGCGCGATGCTGCTGCACGAACTGCTGACCCGTCGTGGCATCCGCGACCGCACCCGCATACACGTGCTCACCCCGATGGACGCACCGATCCCGGTCTCCGCGGACACCTCCGCGGCGCTTGTCGACGCACTCGCGCAACGTGGGATCGACTACTCTCCGGGGCGGCGGGTCCACGCGCTCGACCCGGAGAACCATATCGCGGCCACCCACACCGGTGACCTCGCCTATGACCTGTTCATCGGCATCCCGACCCATTGCGTCCCGCCCGTCGTCGAGGCATCCGGGCTGACCGTCGACGGCGCCGACGGTTGGGTCCACGTCGACCCGCAAACCCTCGCCACCCCGTATCCGGGCGTCTACGCCATCGGTGACTGCGCGGACGCGCCGGTGCCGCGCGCAGGGGTGTTCGCAGAGAACGCCGCCCGCACCGTCGCAGCGCATATCGCCGCGCAATTGCACGGAACACCCACGCCCGGAAAGTATCTCGGCCAGGGCTCCTGCTTCATCGAATTCGGCGAAGGTCTCGTCGGCAAGGTCGACGCCGACTTCCTTTCCGGGCCGAAGCCGGTCGCGCCGTTCGTCGCCCCCTCGACCGAATTGGCGGCCGAGAAGGCCGAATTCACCGCCATGCGGATTCGACGCTGGTTCACCGATCAGCGGACCGTGACCGGGAACTCCTGAATCAGGTTGTTTCCCATGCCCTGACGGTTCCAGAATTGCTCGGCCGGTTGCACATTCCCATCCGCGTCGGTGGCGCGGCAGCTCAGTCGATACTCGCCCGGTCGCGCATCCCAGGTGTAACTCCAACCGCGCCAGGCGAATTCGGCGACGCTGTGATCCAATTCGGCGTCCCGCCAGACGTCGTCGACGCCGACCTCCACCCGGACCACGGCCGAGGTTCCGCACCACGCACGGCCGCGGAGAACGACGGCACCGGACTCGACCGTGCGTCGCCGACTCTGGAAATCGGGAATGCCGGGCGGAATCATCAACGCACGCACCCTGATCCGCGACACCGGTAGCCCTGGATCATCGGCGTCGCGTTGGTAGCGATAGGCCGCCGTCTGTTGGAATCCGATAAAGGGCCGGTCGACGACTTCGATATTCCGCAGCCATTTGACGCTCGTCATGCCGTACCACCCGGGGACGAGCAGTCGCAATGGAAAGCCGTGCTGTGGCGGGAGCGGTACGCCGTTCATTTCGTAGGCCAGCAGAATTTCGGGTCTGCGGCATTCGCCGATGCGCAGGGAGCGTTGATAGTTGTGCTCCACATTGTCCTGGAATCCGCGATCGGCCCCCGTGAATACGACCTCGACCGCCTCGTCTCGGATACCGCAGTCATCGAGAATCCCACCGAGTGCGGTGCCGGTCCATTCTGCCGTGCCGATCGCCTCGAGACCCCACGGCTGGCTGACATTACGCGGGTCCATCGCTGTGCGTCCGTTACCCGCGCATTCGAGGGTGACCGGAATCGTCGTCGCCGGTCGCGACCTGATGTCGTCGAGCGACAGCTCCAGCTCGCGCTCGACATTCCCGGTAACCCGAAGTCGCCACGACGATGCGTCGATCTCGGGGATGTCGAAATGAATCAGCAGGTAGTGCATGCCGATGGGCGTGATGTCGTACCGCATGCCCTCGAGTTGCATGCCGTGGTTGCGCGTCGCCAGCGCGAGCTCGTCGAACCGGACGCCCTGCGCGCGCGAGACGAGTTCGGTCATCGGCTCGGGCTGATTCTGATCGAGATGGAACAGGCTGTCGGGGCCAGTATAGGACTGCCCGGTCGGGTGCCGACAGGAGCTACAAATGCGCTGCGCTGAATCCCACTGCGGCACCGATGAAATCGCCGTAGCGGGCGTGCGTCCCGGGGTCGGTTCCGCCGCCACAGACCGGGTCACCGGCCGCGCAGAATTCGGCGGTGCGGTCGGAGTACTGGTCGGGAACGCTCCACCCGATCGAGCGCAGCGGGTCACCGAAGAGCAGGACGACGGCCACGCGGTCGACGAGATCGCCGGGCAGTTGCACCACTCCCGGCAGCCCGGCGACGATACCGGTCCCGAGCGCGGCATGCACCACGCCCGCGCCCAGCGAGTAGCCGGCGAGTATGAACTGCTCGTCTGGGCAGGCCGCGGCTCGCGAAGCGACATGTGCGACCAGATCGGCGCTACCCGCGCTCACATCCGTCAGATTCGCGGCGTAGTTCACCGAATACGCACGCACGCTCATCGGTAATGCCTGCCGCATCGCGTCGTACAGCGGATCACCGACGAAAGTTCCGAGGTACCCCGGTTCCTGGGTTCCCCTGGCCACCACCAGATCCACCGCGGCACACGATTGTGCCGCGGCATGCGGACCGAGCACGGCACTCGCCGCGATCAGCGAGACCGCGAATGCCGATGCCATCGGCCACTTCTTGAACAGAACCACCTTTCGGTCGCCCATTTTCCTCACCTCTCACGCCGTTGTGAGAAGTGCTTCCTCAGCCCTCACGTCATTGTGAGGCGTCGAGTGACACTTGTCAGAGACAAGTCTCAATGTACTCCGCTACGCGGCACATGCACGAGACAGTCGGCCGACTCGGGAGCGATAATGCCCGAGTCGGCCGACTGTTTCAGCAATCAGATGAGTCCGGAATGATCAGCCGGGCAGACCCGCCTCGATCGCTTCGATGATGCGGGGGCGCAATTCGGCGGCGCGGATGATGGCGTCGACCGAACCGACCTCGACGGCGCGCTGAATGTTGTGCACGCGGTCGAATTCCGCCGCGACCTCGCCGAGCTTCTCCGTGCGAACCGACGACCGGATCTCGTCGCGTTCCGCCGTCAGAGCCGCACGGTCGGCGCCGAGCGCGTTCGCGGCACGTGCCTCGAGATCCCGCACGCGCTGATCGGCTGCCGTACGGGCATCGACCTCGCCGGCGAACACCACCGCGGCCGCCGGGGCGCCGCCGAGCACCGAGGCGAACGAACCTTCCAGCGCGAGCACGGTCATATTCGGGTTGAGCAGCTTCGAGAACACCACGAATGCGCCGCCGTGATAGCGCGAGATCACGCAGAACACGATGGGCCCCTCGAAGTTCACGATCGCGCGACCGATCTCTGCACCGTACTCGAGCTGCAACTTCCGCATCGATTCCGGCGAGCCGTCGAAGCCCGACAGGTTCGCCAGCACAACGAGCGGCCGGTTGCCGCTGGCCCCGTTGATCGCCCGTGCGGCCTTCTTCGACGACTGCGGGAACAACGTGCCCGCCGTGTAGGTGTCCGGGCCGTCGGTGGACGGGTAGCCGCGGCGCGGCACTCCCCTGGACTCGATGCCCAGCAGGCACACCGGAATACCGCCGAGCCGCGCGTCCTGCACCACGGCCGTCTCGGCGTCGGCCATCCCCGCCCAGCGTTCCAGCACCGGGTGGTCCTGATCGGCCACCGCCCGCATCACGGTCCGGATGTCGAACGGCTTCTTGCGGTCCGGGTTCGCCGTAGCGGAGAAGATCTCGCCCACCGTGGTGAAGTCACTGCCCGCAACGACATGCGGGAAGTCGGAGACGTCGCGATCGATCGGGTCGCTGGTCTGCGACCGCCGCGGTGACTGCTCGCCGGGCGCCACGTAGGTGTGGTCGTAGTGCGACATCAGCACGTCCCGCGCGGCGTGCAGGTTCGGCGCCCAGTACTGCGCCTGTCCGTTCGGGCCCATCACCCGGTCGTAGCCGCCGATACCGAAGTTGTCCTCGGCCGACACACCACCGGAGAAGTCCAGCGCCTGCTTGCCGGTGAGCACCATCGCCGAGTCCGGCGTCATCACCAGGATGCCCTTGGTGTGCATGAGCATGGTGGCCTCGGCGTTCCAGTACGGCTGCGCGCCGACGTTGATGCCCGAGACCACGATGTTGATCTCGCCGCCGTCCTGGGTGAATTCGACGATCCGCTTGAGCGCCGCCGCCACCCAGTCCATGTTCTCGGTGCCGGACTGCATCGAGATCCGGGCGCCGGAGGACAGCGCGTACCACTCCAGCGGCACCTGCATCTGTTCGGCCAGGTCCATCGCGGCGATCACGCGACGGCACTCCGGTTCCGAGAGCGCGCCGAGCGATTTCGTCGGATCACCGAGCAGCACCACCCTGGTGATGCCGTCCGGATACTGCTCGGTCGGCGTGGTGACCACACCCGCGACGATCGCGGCTTTGTTGCGTCCCTTGGGCCGGTCGACCGGCACGAGCGTGTGATCGGCGTCGAGGTCGTACTCGGCGAACTCGCCGAGCAGACCGGTCAGTTCATACGGGTACACGGTGTTGCGGCTACTGGCCCGCAGCACCTTCTGCCGGTACTCGTCGATCGGCTCGACCACCTCGTCGGACCGCTCACCGATGGTCACCTCGGCGCCGCCCGTGGCATCGAACGAGATGCGCACGGCGACCTTGATCAACTCACCGGACTTCCGGTCCCGATGCCGTGCGATGAGCAGGATCTCCTCCAGCCCGGCGCCCGCGGTCGTCGGCCGCACCCGATCGATGATCGTCTCCAGCTCAACGCGGGTCATCTCGACCGGTGGCCAGATGTACATCACGATGCGGTTGGTGTGGAACCGCTTGGCCGACGGCCGCTGCGACTGCGCCCGGCGGATCGAGTCGAGGCAGGAAGCGATGGTGCTCTCGGCCGTCGGCAGCGCCAACAGCCGACCGTCGTGCTCGCGCAGCGCGGCCAGGTCACGCACCTGCGCGAATGCGACGAGACGCTCGTCGGACGCGTTGTCCTTCGCAATGCACCGGAACAGGTAGATCTCCTCGTCCGAGGACGGGAGCCGGGTGAGGTCGAACTTGCGCAGCCGCTTCATCTGCATCCGCTCCGCGATGTACGGATGCAGGCTGCGGATCAACCGCTCCTCGGCCATGCCGGTGGCGGACGGGCGGAAGGTGAAGTGGTGGTGCATCACCGCACCGCCGCTGCCCGCAACGGTGGCGGTTATCCGGTGGATCTGGTTCGGCAACCGCCGAGCACTCAGCACTTCCTGCAGTGCTGCCGCCATAGCGTCGAAGTCCTCCGGCTGCTTCTCCCAGCTCAGGTAGATGTCCACCTCGATGGACGCGGCCACGCTCGCCAGTTCGGTGAGACCACGCAGCACGGTGTCGAGCGCGTCGAAACTCACCGCCGCCGATACCAGGCTCAGGCCCCGGCGCTCGGCGATCACGAAGGTGCACCCGCCGACCTCGCGGGTGTGCACACCGGCCAGACCTTTGTTGCCGTAGTACCGACGGGTCAGCACCTCGAGCATGGCGGTGTTGTCGGCACTGCCGCGCACCAACCGCTGACCGAGCAGCCGCACCAGCGGCTCGGTGCTGCGCACCATCTCGGAGATGCGCTCGGCGCGATCGGGCGTTTCCGGGTGCGCGTCGAGGTGGCTCAGCTGTTTACGAACATTGGTGTAGACGCGAGCACGGTTGCGCCGCAACAGCGGCTGGCCGAACCAGGAGTACACCAGACCGCGGGTGAGGTCGGAAATCACGGGGAAGCGCACCTGCGTCGCGGCCACCAGCCGCTCCAGCGCCAGACCGACCGGCTCGCGCAGCGCCCGGTCCGGCACCGGCTCGCCCAGCCACTCGCGCAGCAAGGTAGTGATGACCGTGACGGTGTCGGACGGCCGCTGCTGGGCGAGGAAGATCCGGAAGACGGCGGCTTCGAGCTCCGGGGAACGATCCAGTTCGGTGACGCCGTAATGCCCGAGCGCCTTGGCAAGCTTGGCCTGGTACGACTCCGGCAACCCGGCCCGCTCGACATCGAGGCTCTGCAGGTAGGTGTGGAAGTACTCGCGGGCACTGTGAACGTGGCCCTGGAGGCCGTCCTCGTCCCACGACCGGTTGTGGCTCAGTTCGGACAGGTCGGAGAACACCTGCACGAGTTCGATCTCGTCGGCGAGAGGCCTGCGGTTGTCCGCGATGGCCGCCCGGCGCACGGCGAGGTAGTGGTCGAGCACGCGGCGCTCGTTGTGCGGGTCGACGTCGAAGCCGAGCAGCAAGCTGCGCAGGTCCTGCAGGCTGCGGGCCATGCCCTCGTGCGGCCGGTCCGCTGCGGGCTCGTCGGGCAGGTCCAGTTCGACCGCCGCGACCTCCTCGGCGTCCGCGGCGTCGTCGTCCTCGACGAGCGGCTCCAGCCGCAACAGCGGCGCGCCGGTCTCGACCTGGGTGCCGACGGTAACAGCGCATTCCTTCAACCGAGCCCGGAACGGCGCGCGCAGCACCGTTTCCATCTTCATGCTCTCGAGTACCAGCACCGGTGCGCCCGCCTCGACCTCGGCACCGACCTCCAGCGGCGTGGCAACGACCAGCGCGGGGGCGGGCGAGCGGACGACGCCACCCTCGTCACGGCTGATCCGATGCGTCACACCGTCGACATCGACCAGATGGATCGGCCCATGCGTGCCGGTGATCACTCGGTAGCGGACGCCGTTGACCACGATCTGCCCGGTGTGGCGGTCGAAGCGCTCGAGATCAATGTCGGCGGCACGCATCTCGCCACCCGCTTCGATGCCGACGCGGAACCGGTGCGCACCGATCCGTGCCACGCGCACCCGGTATCCGACGCCACGCAACTTCAGGTCGTGCGGGCGACCGCTCTGGTGCTGCACCTGGGGCCGTCCACCGGCCGCCGTTGACAACAGCCGGTGCCGCTCGACCCGCTCGTCCTCTTCATAGGCATCGATGGCGGCGACGGC
The DNA here is from genome assembly GCF_044465765.1 of Nocardia sp. NPDC049526. Taxonomy (NCBI): domain Bacteria; kingdom Bacillati; phylum Actinomycetota; class Actinomycetes; order Mycobacteriales; family Nocardiaceae; genus Nocardia; species Nocardia sp. NPDC049526. Next base: position 48,819 of record NZ_JBITMA010000002.1, read on the forward strand.
CACCGCGACCGCGGAGTGTTGATGCGATACCAGGCGTCCCTCGGCACGAACACGGTCGATCCAGCCGGTGTCCGCGCTGGCGTCGATCACCTCGGGCTGGTTCAGCAGATCGAGCACGAAGCTCTTGTTCGTCGCGCCGCCCTCGATGACGACCCGGGTCTGCGCCATTGCCCGGCGCAGCCGGCCCAGCGCTTGCTCGCGGTCTCGTCCGTAGGCGATGATCTTGGCGATCATCGAGTCGAAGTCGGCGGGAATCGTGTCGCCCTCGCTGACACCGGTGTCGACTCGAATGCCCGGCCCGGCGGGCAGATCCAGCCGGGCGATGCGGCCCGGAGCGGGCGCGAAGTCGCGGTCCGGATCCTCCGCGTTGAGCCGGGCCTCGATCGCGTGCCCACGCTCGGCCGGAGGTTCGCCCTCGAGCTTGCCGCCCGATGCCACCAGCAGCTGCGCCCGAACCAGGTCGAAACCGGTGGTGTACTCGGTGATCGGATGTTCGACCTGCAGTCGGGTATTGACCTCGAGGAATGCGAACAGTTCGTCACCTGGGTGGTACAGGAACTCCACGGTCGCAGCACCGCGATACTCGACCGCGATGGCCAACCGCTCGGCCGACGCCTTGAGTTCGGCTGCCTGCTCGGGGCGCAGCACCGGAGACGCCGACTCCTCGATGACCTTCTGATTGCGCCGCTGCACCGAGCAGTCGCGGACGCCGAGCGCCCACGCGGTGCCCTGGCCGTCGGCGATCACCTGGACCTCGACGTGCCGGGCGCCGGTCACCAGCCGTTCCAGGAAGACCACGCCGCTGCCGAACGCGCGCGCGGCTTCCTGACGGGTGCGCTCGTAGGCATCGACGAGCTCGGCCTCGTTCGTGATGACCCGGATACCCCGGCCGCCGCCACCGGCGGTCGCCTTCAGCATCAGCGGGTAGCCGATGTCGGCGGCGGCCGCGATGGCGGCGTCCACGGTCTCGACAGCGCCGCGGCTCCACGGCGCGACCGGCACGCCGACTTCCTCCGCGATCAGCTTCGCACCGATCTTGTCGCCGAGCTTGCGCATGGCCTCCGGACTGGGGCCGATGAATGTGACGCCGATCTGCTCGCACAGCTCGGCGAACGCCGGATCCTCGGCGACGAAACCCCAACCGACCCACGCGGCGTCGGCCTTGGTCGTCACCAGAGCGCGCTCGAGCGCCTTCAGATCCAGATACGGGCGCGCGGACGCCGGACCGAGGTCATAGGCGATGTCGGCCTCGCGCACGAATGTCGCGTTCCGGTCGACATCGGTGTGCAAAGCAACGGTTTCGATCGGTCGCCCGGTCTCCGCGGCCAGATCTCGGACGGCATGGATGAGGCGCATAGCGGCCTCTCCCCGGTTCACGATGGCGATGCGGCTGAACACGCGCCAACTCCTTCCACTCCACAGCACTGGCCCGGTCGGGCGACGGTTTGCGACTGCCGGTCCGGCGTAGTTTGCACTCCTACTGCGCCCAAGTACACAGCGTCAGGTGGTTACCCGCGCGTATCGTAGGAAATTCCTCATTTATGTCTATGACACTAGTGGCGGAATTCCTCGGTCGGCAGGATTCCAGTACCGTACCCGTGATCGAGTCGCAGCCGAGTCGCGTATCGATCAAAGCAATCAATCGAGAGACAGCGTCGATTCGCGCCCGACCATCGTCAGATGCGTTGACCTGCAACCTTTTCTCTCGGGTTCGAGCGCAGTGTGGGAGGTGATTTGTGTGGCCGACATTCTCGATGTACTGCACGCGCGCTGCGCCGAGGTCGCGGGCGAGGCGATCCTCTCCGGCGAGGAGCACCCGAGCCTCACCCTGACCACACGTGAGGTGGCCGACCTGCTCAACCATATGGCCGACCTGCGCCGGCGCTACCACGACATCGACCTCGCCTACCGCGAACTCGACCACCGCTACACCGTGCTCCGCCGAGCGACCGGCGATGCCACGGCGTCATTGGATCGGATCCGTGCCACGCTGGCGCAGCGGACTGCGCACCCGGAAGCGCTTACGCGCCAGGCCTGCACGATCGCTCGTTTCGCTGCCGAGAACCTCAACGCCGCGAGCATGGACTCCGAGACGACGCCCGGCCCGTGATGCGGTTATCGGGCGCGCGGTAGCACCGATCCGAGTCCGGCGACACCGAACGACTGCGTGGTCACCGTGACGTCGGTGTCGGTGAACCGACGTCCGCCCAGTTGCTCGGTGATGAAGTGCCGGATCGGTTCGGGTTGGTCCGCAAGGCTGTTCAGTATTTCGGGCGGCACCTCCACGGTGCCGTCGAGGTGTCGCGGCTGATCGCTGATCCCCCGCTGCTGCGGCAGCTGGCGCAGTCCGTCGACGGTGTGCAGGATCAGGTCGAGCTCGACATCGCCGCCGAAATCGAGACGCAGGGGCGTAGGCGTCACCGCGATATCGAAGGAGTCGATCGTGATCGTCCAGCCACGGTCCGAACGGCCCGTGTATGAATAAGGCGATGGTGCCGCCAGGGTGTCGCGGGTCCGATCGGCGGCGGTGTTCTCCAGCAGCTGTCCGGCGAGGGGCCGGCCGGTGGGGATGAAGGACCACTGCTCGGCGGTGAGCTGCTTTGTCCAGTAACCAGATCGGCCGTTGTCACGGCCTTCGATGCGTAGTTCGCGGGCGTCCGATCCGGGGCCGGTCTTGTGGATGGAGACCCGGTCGGTGATCTCGCCGGGGACCTTCGGCTGACGCACCCAGTCGGGCGCGGGCAGTTGGATGGCGGCGTACCCCGGGTCCACCCGTTCCGAGAGCATGTCAGGGGCTTCTGGCACAGTGCTTTGATCTTCGTAGGAATAGCGGAAGAACAGCTTGTCCGCGCCGGAGATATCGAAGTCGTAGAGGCGGGTGTACAGGTCGCCGAACCGGTTGACGATCAGCGTTGTCGACGCGCTGGTGGACAGCGCGACCGCCTGGAAGCGCCCACCGTGCGGGGTAGCCATCTCGTAGCTGTGATCAACAGGCAGCCACGGGTCGATGTAGCGGATCCGGCTGCCGCCGTCGGTCAGCGCGAATACGTGCGAGACCTTCGCGCCGCCGACCGGATGGTTGTTGCCCGCGGTGTCGCGCCAGGTGTGGTCTTCGTTCGGAGACAGCACCGACCAGGTCCAAGCGAGCGCGTCGGCGGGTAGGTCGTTGCCGGGCCCGGTCCACAGCGGAGTGCCATATCGGCTGCTCCAGTTCCAGTCTCGCGGTGCGCTCAGGGCGTGGTCCATGGTGAAGAATCGGCGGTCGCGGTCGATCGCCAGCACCTCGTCGTCGTCCGCCGACACCCCGGCGATACGGCCCTCCATGCAACCCGGGAGTGGGAGTATGTGCCAATCCCCCTGTGCTGCGGCGTCTTTCACGAAGATGCCTCCGTCGCGGACGGCGAAGGACCAGCGGCGGTTGAACGATTCGGCGGTGGTGCGCAGATACACCTGTGCGGGCAGTGCGATGTCGGCGGGCGGTAGCCCTTCCAGGCCAGCGCCGGACTGGTCGCTTCCGATCTCGGGAGTTCCCACTGTGCCGACCAAGACACATGGCGTGTGTTCGGCAGTCGCGGAATACGTGGTGAGCCCGGTGAATACGAGCGTGAGCGCGGTGGGGAGCGCGAATCGAACGAGAGTTTTCACAACCATCCCAGTGAGCCGAAGACAATGAGAGCCATCGCGTCGACTCCGAGGATCGCGCCGACGACGACGGCCTTGGCGCGCACCGTGGGCAGATCGTGCACCCAGAAGCAGGCCGCGAAGAACGGTACGTAGCCGACCAGCCAGATCAGCGGCGGGAAGGCCGCCTGCCACCAGGACCAGTCCCAGGTCAACACGCCGATCTTGTTGAGCACGATCTCGACGCCAACGGCCAGGGCCGCGTTCACCGCCACCAGCACCGGCCGGTTGGGCAGCCCGAACACGCGTATCTCGCGCGGTGGCAACAGCTTCGCGGCCGCGACGCCCATGATCGCGAACATGAAGCAGATCTCGATATTGAGCCCGATCAGGATCTGATAGGCGGTCGGCCCCGTCGCGCCCCACACCGGAGCGCGATCGGTGACGTGGAAGACCACGGCGTTCCAGATCTCGTTGAACCAGTCCATCCCCCAGAGCGCCAGCCCACCGAACAGCACGTTCCAGTTCCGGCGCTCCACCTCGGTGGCATACACGTAGAGCACGATCAGCAGTAGCGGGATCACATACCACTTGAACTGGCTCGAATCACGAACCAACTCCAGCGCAGCACGGGCATTATCGGTCACTGGCCAGCCTCTCTTCCGATGACCGCAAACCCCGAGAGTGTGTTACATCGCTACACTCATTGTCAATCTGTCATGATGCGAGCGTCGAGATGCCCTCAGGCGAGGTACCGGTGGGCGACTTCGGTGATTCATCAAGGGCGCGCAGTGTTTCCGGTTCCGGAGGGTCGGTGACACGCAGGTTGCATCCGTCGAGTCGGGCCAGTTGGACCGGCATCGCGGCGGGATCGGCCACCGCGTCAGGAAGCCGGCCGAGGCTTTCAGTCGATGGCGCATCCCGTCACGGGTAATCCGTTCAACCGGTCGACGAGATAGCCGATCGCGTTGTTGGTTCCGTAGCCGTCGATCAGCTCCGGACCGAAGTGGTTCGGGATGGTGGTCCCGGACAGGATGGGCGGCAGCTCGTTGGTACGGAAGGTGACGGTCGCGCCGTGGCCGCACCAGTCGGTCGCCAGTTGCCTGGCCTGACCGTAGGGGACGGTGTCGTCATTGCGGCCGCTGGTGATGAACACCGGACTGGTCGGCTTCAGTGAGCCGATGCGCAGTCGGTCCAGAATGCCGACGAGTTGCGGGATCTCGCGCAGATGATCCGACATCGTGCGGTGGTCGACGGTGAAGTCGGCGGACCGCATGAACGGGTGCAGGAAGATGACATCGGCGATGCACTCGTCGGCCAGCTCGCGCAGCAGCGCCTTGCCCTCGGGCGTGGTGCGCGCGTCGAGTTGCGGCTGCAAGTCCGGATGGCGGGCGAGGAGGCCGTTGACGGCGAATACGGTCACGCCGCTGATGAGCACCCCGTCGACCTGCCGCAATATCTCGGAGAGATCCGCTGTCGGCGCACCGGCCCAGGTGCCTTTCAGATTCAATTCGGGAGCGTAGCCGGACTGCATCTCGGCGGCCGCGGCAGTCGCCCCGCCGCCCTGCGAATAGCCCCAGAACGCCAGCGGGGTGTCGATTCCGCTGCCGGACAGCGCATTCGCCGCGCGGGCCCCGTCGAGGACGGCGTGCGCCTCCTCGATGCGGTTGACGTAGGTATGGATGCCAGGTGTGCCCATGCCGATGTAGTCGGTCACGAAAACGCGCGCGCCCAAGGAATTCCACGCCATTGCCGCGAGCGCCTCCTGATTGACCGACAGCGCCGGCGGCGTGACTCGGGCGTAGACCCCGGTGGAGAAGGCCAGCGACATCGCGCACTGATCGCCTTGCCCCGTTGTGCCGGGGGCGATGATGACGGTCGGCCGCGGACCGGACCCGCGCCAGGGCTGGTCGGTATCGATGAAGATGCCGGTGGCCGCGACCGGGACGTCGTCCTCGGTCCGCGTTGTGTACATGACCTGTTTCGCCGGTATCGGCCACTTGCTGTCGTCCGTCGGCTGCGCCAGGTACACCGAGGTATCGACCGTCTTGATAACGGCTCCGCGCGTCGCGTCGAGTTGTGCAGGGGGAACGTAGAAATCGTTCACCGGGTCGGCCGAGGCTTGCCCCGGCCCGACGCAGGCGACCACAGCGGCCAGGCTCAGCGTGCTCACGGCTGCCATCACATGCCGAAACCTGTTCGGCCGCCGCCGCTTCGATGCGGACCAGTGCCGTTGTCCTGACATCATTCTTCTTTCTCTACAGGGCTCCTACGCGCACGAACCGCGCGTGTATATGCAATGAAAGGAGTTGTGCCCCACACGAATCGGACACGATAGGTCGCGTCGATGATGTCGACGCCTCGACCTGAGTCGCGGTCCGGGCGAGCGCCGCACGAGTTGCGTGCGGCGCTCGAGTCTTTCGAGTAACCCGGTTATTGGCGGTAACCAAGTTACCACAGCTTCGTCATCGACTCCCCGGCGTTCGATCCCGACCTTTCCACTCAGCGGAAGTTGGTCAGAGATAGGCCATCCAACCGTTGGTATGAAGGTTGCGGGCCAGCCGGTCCATGCAGCGTTCGCCCGGAGGGCGCACAGCAGCGCCGCCTACTGATCGACAGACGGTCGAAGGGATGAACTGATGCCGAAGGGATACGTGATCCTGACCGAGGCAATTCGGGATCCGTCGGGCATGGACGAGTACGGGCGCGCGGCGGGGCCGTCGATGGCGGAATTCGGCGCGGTACCGCTGGTTGTCGATGGCAATCCAGAGGTCCTCGAAGGTTCCTGGCATGGTGATCGGACGGTCGTGATGGAGTTTCCTTCAGTGGAGGCTGCGCGTGCTTGGTACGAGTCGGAGACCTACGCGCGAGCAAAGCCGTTGCGGCACGCAGCCGCCGACGCCAACGCGGTCATAGTCGCAGGTTTCGAAATACCGCCGCATGAGTGAGATCGAACTCTCCTGCGCGTTGCCGCCGGGTCCGGAGTTCGCGGATCTGGCGGCACTGGCGGAATCTCTCGGCTATGCCCGGGTATGGATCTACAGTTCCGCGCCGCTGTGGGAGGACCCGTTCGTTCATCTGGCGTTGGCGGCGCAGCGGACCAGCCGGATCGGTCTCGGCACCGCCGTGCTGATTCCGACCGAGCGTTCGGAAATGGCGATGGCGAGCGCGATCGCGACCATCACACGCCTGTCCAGCGGCCGATTCCGCGCGTGTTTCGGAACCGGATTCACCGCCAGATCAGCGATGGGCCAGCGACCGATGACCTTGCGCGCCTTGGCGGAATACGTCACGGCCGTACGCACCCTGCTCGCGGGCGAAACCGCTGTCATCGACGGTCAACCGGCCCGGATGCTGCATACCACCGGACTGGCCGCGCCGCGTCCGATCGATACGCCGTTGTGGCTGAGCGCTTTCGGCCCGCGCGGCGCCGAGCTGGCAACCTCGGTGGCCGACGGTGTCATCGGACCGGTCCATCCCACCTTGCCCACCGCCGCCACCGTCTCCGGCACCGTGCTCGAGACCGGCGAAGACCACGGATCGAGTCGAGTGCGCGAGGCGATCGGGCCGTGCCGGGTCGTCGACTGGCATGTAGCCTATGCCGCCGGTGGTGCGGCGGCTGTCGACGCGATGCCCGGTGGTAGCGCGTGGCGTGAGAAGCTCGAATCCGAGACGCCGGAAGACGAGCGGCGTCCGCGGGCATTCGAGGGTCACTTCACCCACCTTTCCGACCGCGATCACTTGTTGCTCGACCACATCGATGTCGCCACGATGGTCGGCGACCGCTCGGAAATCGCTGCGGCAGTAGCGAACCTGGCCGCAGCGGGGTACCGCGAGGTCGTGTACATGCCGACCGGTCCCGATGTAGTCCGCGAATTGCGGGCCTTCGCATCGGTCGAGCACTGAGGAAACGGAGTAACTTTCGTGCCAGTCCAGCGCCTGAACCATGCCGTTCTGTTCGTCTCCGATGTGGAGCGCTCGGCCACGTTCTACCGCGAGGTCCTCGGCTTCCGACAGATCGGCGCAATTCCGGGTGGGGTCTTCCTACAGGCGGCCGGTTCGGCCAACGACCATGACCTGGGTTTGTTCCGATCCGCCGAACCGGTGGTCGCACATCGCACCGGAAAGGTCGGGCTCTACCACCTGGCCTGGGAGGTGGACACGCTGCGCGAGTTGGGGCGGATCAGGGATGCACTGCGGGCGGCGGACGCCCTGACCGGAGCCTCGAATCATGCGGTCACCAAGTCGCTGTACGGAGCCGACCCCGACGGCATCGAATTCGAGGTGTGCTGGTTGGTGCCGGATGCCGCGATCGAACAGGAGTTGCGAGGTATGACCGCGCCGACCATGCCGCTCGATCTCGCCGCGGAGATCACCCGATATGGCGCGGATACGCCCGGCGGCCAGCGTACGGATCATGCGGTCCGGCAGCGCTTCCTCGCGGGTGAGAACGCCGACTGACCAGCGGTTTCGAAACGGGGAAGCGCATGGAGCGCATCGGCATAGAACATCTCAGCGTCTTCGGCCTGCCACGGATCGAATTCGTCGACCTGGCAGCGGATCTAGGCGTCCAGAACATATCGACGTCACTGCAGAGCACCGGGAACAGCCCGCTCGGCTATCCACACTTTTCACTCTCGACCGATACGAAGCTGCGCCGTGAGATGGGCGCTGCCCTGCGGAACCGCGGTGTCACGATTTCGCTGGGCGAAGGTTTCATCGTCCGGCCGGGAGTCGAGGCACGCGATCGCGCACCCGAGATCGAGGCGCTACACGAACTGGGCGGGCGGCGGATAAATGTGGTCAGCCTGGATCCGGACCTCGGGCGCACATTCGACCAGTTCGCGATCATGGCGGAAATGGCGGCGCAGGCAGGCATCGAGACCACCACCGAATTCGCGCCTGCACTGACGGTTGCCGATCTCCCGACGGCTCTGGCGGCCGTGCGCCACGTCGGACGTCCCGACTTCCGGTTGCTGATCGATACGATGCATCTGATCCGGTCCGGTGCCACCCCGAGTGACCTGGCCGAACTGGATCCGAATCTCATTGGCTACGTTCAGATCTGCGACGTTCCTCGCTATCCGGCCATCCCGGATTACCTGGAGGAATCGATGACGGAGCGGCTGGCACCGGGCGCCGGCGAACTGCCGCTGGCGGCGATCCTCTCCCTGATTCCGCCCAGCACCGTGGTCAGTCTCGAGATTCCGCAACTGGCCAAGGCGCGCGACGGCATCGGTCATGCCGACCGCATCCGGCCGGCCATCGAAGCAACTCGTGCACTGCTGGATCAGCTGCGGTAAGCGGCCTGCCGCGAAATCCGGGGGTATGAGCAGCACGGGTCTTGACTCCGGATGGCAACCCTCTTCCCCGAGGGCCACCATGACATCATCGTTGCTCCCCCTGGCTCGGCGTTCGCTGGTGACGGTCGCGGCCACGGCACTGCTGCTGCCGACCGGAACCCTTGCCGCCCAAACGCAGTCGGATATAACCGGCAGTGTTCGAGAAATCTCCGCGCTCACCGATATCGCCGTCGCCCGCGCCGACTGCGGCCCCGGCTCCGACCCGGAATCCGGACACCAGGGCGACGTACCCGCCGCCGACCGGAACAGCGGCCGCAGCACCCTCGGCTACCGCTGCAATATGTCGCAGGTCGGCAATTACGCAGGGCGCGGCGGGGGTATCTCCTCGGTCAGCTTCGACCACTGCGTCTACGTCGGTACGTTCTTCCCGGGCAACCTGCTGGGGCCCGAACAAGGTGTCCAGGTGCTCGACGTCGCCGATCCCACCGCGCCGGTGCTGACCGAAACCTTGACCGAACCGGCGATGCTGGCCGGCACATGGGAAAGCTTGAAGGTCAACGAAACTCGCAAGCTGCTCGTCGGCGCGGGCGTGCCGTCGGCGAAAATACCATTATCGAATTTGGAGAATTAAGTTATCCCATCGGCTAGTCTCATGCGATAGCCGATCGGCCGGGAGATTCGGGCCGGACCGCCGCGTCGCTCGGATCGACCAGGTTGCAAGACATTTCGAATCAAGGGCGTTATGCAGACCATCGCTGAACCGGAACGAGCCCCCGCCGCGACCACAGTGACAGCACAGCGGATCGGTCTATGGCTCCTGCCAGGATTCGGGGCCGTGCTGCTCATCGCGTTCTTGGCATTTCCCGGGTTTTTCCCGCCCATGTCACCGGAACTGACCGCCGATCAGGTAGCCGATTTCTACCGCCGGCACACCGCGATGATCCGGTTCAGCATGATCACATACAACCTGTGCGGGATCATGCTGATCCCGTTCTTCACGGTGATCGTCGTCCAGATGAAGCGCATGGCAACGCCGAGTCAGGTACTCGCGTACAGCTACCTGGCCGCCGTGGTCACCGGCGCGACACTGTTCGCGATCGCCGATATCTTCTGGCTTGTCGCGGCATTCCGCGCCGAACGCGACCCGCAGCTGGTCCAACTGTTGAACGACCTGGCCTGGCTGACATTCACCGCACCGGTCGGCATGCTCGTCGCCGAGGGAGTCTGTCTGGCGCTGGCCATCTACCTCGACCACCAGCCTCGGCCGATCTTCCCGCGCTGGGTGGCACATTTCAGCCTGGTCGTCGCCCTCGCGATGACGCCGTCGGCCTGCTCGGTCATCTTCCGCAGCGGCCCGCTGGCCTGGAACGGTGTGGTGTCGTTCTGGCTGCGGATCGTCGCCTTCGGCCTCTACCTCGCCGTGATGTTCTTCGTCGTCCGTGCTGCCGTCGCGCGCCAAGCCGACGAACAAAGGGCCGGGCGATGACCACCGCGGGTACGGCACCGGTCGCCATCGCCCCCGGCACTACCCGAAACCGCAAGACCGACCTGTGGATCTGCTGGTGGTCGATACCGATCTTCTACAACGTATTCGGGCTGATCTTCGTCGCGCTCACCCGGGTGATGCCACCACCACGGCCCGATATCACCACCGCGCAGATCGTCGAATTCTTCCAGGACCACTCGCTGACCATACGGATCGGGTTCGCGCTGCTGATGGCCGTGATCGGGTTCACCGGACTGGCCAACGGCCTGATCGCCCACCAGATGAAGCGGATGTCGGTCAGCCCGGTATTCGCCTACGCCTATATCGCCGCACTGGCCGTCGGTGCGATCCCGGGGTGCCTGTTCGCCGCATTCGCGTTCCTGGCGGCCACCTTCCGCCCCGACCGCGACCCGCAGCTCGTCGCCATGCTCTACGACCTCGGCCTGCTCTCGTTCGTCGGCTCATTGGGCTGCTTCGCCACCCAATGCATGGTGCTGGCCCTGGCGATCTTCCTCGACCACAACGGCATTTTCCCCAAATGGCTTGCCTACATATCGATTTGGATGATCGTCACCGAAATCCTCGCCGCCCCGGTGTGGGTCTTCGAATCGGGCACCCTGGCATGGAACGGCGCCATCAGTTTCTGGCTGGGCACCGCGATATTCGTCGGGTGGGAGATATCCATGATCGCCCTGCTCCACCGCGCGATCAAGAATCAGCCGACTGATGAACAGGCGCAAGACTGACCCGACGCGATATCGAACAGGACCACAGGGCATGACGGATACCGACCGAACCACCGACGACGGGTCCGCCGTCGGCAACCTCGACCCACGACCCAGCACACACCTCCCCGGCGACGCCGACATGTGGATCTTCGTGCTCGGCGACCTGATCATCTTCGGGATCTATTTCCTCATCTTCCTGGTCGACCGCGATCAGCACCGCGACCTGTTCCTGGAATCCCAGCAGCACCTCAGCCTGAACGTCGGATTCGTGAACACGCTGGTGCTGATCACGAGCTCCTGGCTCGTCGCACGAGCCGTAATCGCCGCGCGCGCCGGCGATCTCGACCGATCACGGCAACTGGTTGTTTCGGGCGGCGCCTGCGGGGTGCTGTTCATCCTGATCAAGGCCTACGAATGGACCGTGGAAGTCGGACGGGGAATGACGTTCCCGCACAACGACTTTTTCATGTACTACTACATGCTGACCGGCATCCACGTATTCCACGTCGGGCTCGGGCTCGTATTCCTGGCCGTCGTCTACGTCCAGCTCCGCAAGCCGCACCGCCAGATATCGCTGGTCGAGGCCGGAGCCGTCTATTGGCACATGGTGGACCTGCTCTGGCTCATCATCTTCGCCCTCGTATACGTGATGAGGTGACGCGATGAACCCGACAGCCGCCGCACGGATCACCTACGTCTGGGCGACCCTGTGCGTCATCACTCTGCTCTCATGGTTGCTGGGCCACACCGACCACACCGCCCGGCCGACCGCCGACACGACGATCACAGTCGCCGTGTTGACCATGGCAGTCATCAAGGGGCGACTCGTCATCCAGTACTTCATGGAAGTCCGCACCAGCCCGCGGTGGCTGCGCCTTTTCACCGACATCTGGCTGCTGGCCTTCTGGGCTGCGGCGCTGGCCATATATCTGTACTGACCGGGACATCGGCGCGGCGAGCGCGCCGGAGCCGGTCATTTAGTTACGACGCAGCAACGCCGCGTCCGCCTGTCGGCGCGACCAAGAAATCGAGCAGTCGAGGGCAAGCGACCACAAGGTTCACCGATGACCTCGGTAAACATCCCGGACCGAGACGACGCTTCAACGATGCGACGAAAACCCAACATGCCGACCACACGACCTTGCTACCATTTAGCAATCATCGCGTACCGGGCGCCCTGCGACTTGGAGAGGCGTATTGCAATGATTTCCAAATGGTGTCGATGGGCCGGGGCGGTGGCCATACTGGCCGCGGCGACGACGGCGTGTTCATCGGATAAGGACGGAAAGCCGGCGTCGCAGGGGACGACGAGCGCCGCGACTTCGAGCGCGAGCAAGGTTGCGGACAGCGGAAAGTTCGTGCCCAAGTACGAGCGTGCGATGGCTTCGGACCTTGCCAAAGAAGGTAAGCAAGCCATTCAAGACAACAAGGTCCTCGAGGACCTCACCGATGCCCTCGGGGCGATGTACAAGCTGCCGAAGGACATTCCGGTCATCGCCAAGGAATGTGGCGAGTTCAACGCCTACTGGGATCCGCAGAACCAGTCGATGATCCTCTGTTATGAGATGTTCGCGGTCGCCGACAGATACGCGAAGATGCAGGCTGCGGAACCTGCGAATGCGAATTACATGGGAACTACTGACATTTTCAACCTGTACTTCGACGGCGTAACTCGCATGATTACCTTCCACGAGTCCGCACACATGGCGATCAACCTGTATTCGCTCCCCGCGACAGGACGTGAAGAGGACTCCGCGGACCAGCTCGGCGCCCTGGTCCTATTGACCATCCCCGGTCCCCTCGGTGCCGGTAGCGTGGCCGCGGCGGCCGACTTCTGGTTCGACGTCTCCGATGATCCGGCAAGTCTCGATGCGCGCACCTTCGCCGACGAACACTCGCTGAGTCAGGTGCGCGCCTACAACCTGGAGTGCTGGGCCTACGGCTCCCAACCCAACGTGCTGGGCGCGCTGGTGAACAAACCGGGTGACCCAGATAAAAAGGGGTTCCTGCCATATCAGCGCGCCGCCGGGTGTCCCGACGAATACAACCGAATGAAGGCCGCGTGGGAGACCCTTTTGAAGCCCTATGTCAAGACCAGCCTCGGCGCCCCCGCCGGCAATACCCCGAGCGCGACACCGTCTTCCAGCCAAACGCATTCCACCACCCCTACGCGCTAGGCGAGTCGTCTTCCGGCTGTCTCTACGACGACAGACGCGGTTGACGTCGCAGGCGGCCACAGCGTTCACCTTCGGGGCGAATGCCCGCCTCCAAGGGGGTGGGTTTGCTCCACCTCAGGTGTCTATTTCCTGCCGTCGTATGCCCGGACCATAGATCACGAGCCATTGGTACCGGGAAGTCCAGACGTGGATTGGCCCCATCCACAATTCGACGACAGACACCCACGGAGGCAAAAATTGTCACAGGAAAACCCATTCGACGACATCATGAACCAGCTTGGCGGAGCCCCGAGTTGCGGTGGCGCCGCGACGGATCCGCAGGATATGACGGCACAGCTGAGCCAGGGATTCGACGACATCATGAATCAGCTGGGCGGGATTCCCGGTCTCGAACAGCCGCAGGGGCCGATTGAAATTCCCGGCTTCGAGCTGCCGGTCGACCAGCAACCGGTGGATCAGCAGCAACCACCCGTGGACCAGCAACAGCCCGTCGACCAGCAAGCACCCGTTGACCAGCAGGCTCCCGTCGACCAACAGGCTCCCGTCGACCAACAAGCACCCGTCGACCAGCAAGCACCCGTCGACCAGCAGTTCCCCATGGACCAACAGCCGCCCATGGACCAGCAACCGACTGTCGACCAGCAGGCACCCATCGACCAACAACAGCCCGTCGATCAACAGGCACCCGTCGACCAACAGCCGCTCATGGACCAGCAACCGATCGACCAGCAACCTATGGATCAGCAACCGATCGACGATATGTCCATGGACGACGGCCTGCCGCCCGATGACGTCTACAACACGGGTTCCGACAGCGTCGGCATGAGCGATGGGACGGCAGACATGTTTTCCGAGGGGCCCTTGGCCGATATCGGTGACACCATTGCCGACGCCATGGACATGTTCTGAGCATGCCAGCCGATCAACTACCGGCGGGTGGATCGGCCGCTGCCGCCCCGCCCCTGTTCGATTGGTTGATCCGACTCGCACAGTCGGCGAACCGGGAAGACCTGCTCGGCACCCTCCAATCCGTGCGACGCCGATCCGCCGACGCTGCCATGCGGGTCGCCGTTGTCGGATCGCGCCAGCAGGGCAAGAGTCAGCTGCTCAACGCCCTGCTGAACGAGCAGGTCTGCGTAGTCGGTGACCGTCGAGCAACCTCGGTGGTCACCGTCGTCCGGCATGCGGACCAACCGGTCGCGAAGCTCGTGGTCGAGATGCCGCACGCCGAAACTCCAGTGGCGGCGGCACTCCCATTCGGTGAGTTGCAATCCGATCTGGCGAAGTCCCCGCACGCGCGAGGCGGCCAGGTGGTGTGCGCGGAGGTCGGCATCGATACCGCGACGCTGCCGAACGGTCTGGCCCTCATCGACACCCCGGGTGTCGGCGGCATCGGCCAGCGGCATGTCCCGCGGGTATTGAACGAGGTGGCGCTGGCGGACGCCGTCGTCATCGTCACCGACGCCAGCCAGGAGTTCACCGAACCCGAATTTCGGTTCGTGCAACAGGTGATCGGCCTGTGCCCCGCGGCCGTCATCGCGTTGACCAAGGTCGACATCTACCCCGAATGGCGCCGAATCGCGGACGCCGATCGACGCCACCTCGCCGATGCCGGGGTCGGCTGCCGAATCATTCCGGTTTCGTCGACGCTGCGCGGCCACGCAGTGCGCCTGCGCGACAAGGAACTCAATGCCGAATCCGGCTATCCCGAACTGCTCGCGTTCCTGCGCACCGAGGGCCTCGCCGATATCGCAACCAAGCGGCGCATCCGCACAGCGAGGGATATCGAGTCTGTCGCGCACCATCTGACCGTGCCGTACGAGGCGGAATTCAATGCGCTGCGGGACCCAGGGTTCCAGCAGCGAATGGCCGAGGAGTTGAAGGCGCGCAAGGAGATGTCGGACGCGCAGGTGAAGTCGGCGCGGTCGTGGCAGCAGGTACTGAACGACGGTGTCGCGGACCTCAATTCCGAGATCGACCACGACCTTCGGGAACGGCTGCGCAGCATCAACAAGCACATCGAGTCCGAACTCGCGGACGGCGATCCGGACAAGAAATGGCCGGTATTGACCGAGTGGGTGCAGGAAGAGGTGAGCGCTGCGGTCGGCGACAATTTCGTCTGGGCGTACCAGTCCGCTCAGGCACTGGCCGAGCGGGTGGCGGCATCGTTCGCGGCGGACGGCAACGGCGTCGATCTTCCTGTGCTAGAGGCCATCTGCCAGGGCGACCTGATCGACCCACGGCTGCAGATCGGTGAGCTGCGCGATACGAAGGTTTCGCTCGCGGACAGGGGCCTGACCGCCGTGCGCAGTGGCTACAGCGGCGCGATGATGATCGGCATGGGCGCCACCATGGTCGGCGCGGCGATGATGAACCCGATCACGATCGGAGCCGGGGTCGTGATCGGTGTGAAGGCCTACCAGCAGGACCGCGCCGGGCGACTGGCCCGCCGCCGCAACGTCGCTCAGCTCACGCTCCGAAAGTACGTCGACGACGTGTCCTTCCAGGTGCACAAGCTCTCCCGTGACCGCCTCCGGAATATGCAGCGGGAGCTGCGCGATCATTTCAGGGAATCTGCCGAACAAGCCTTGGCGTCACTGCAGAGTTCGATGAAGGCAGCACAGGACGCGGCAGGCATGGAGCGGGTCGCGCGGGAAAAGCGTGCCGCCGAGGTCGAACAGAATCTCATCGCGCTGGCCAGGGTTCGCGAAGGCGCCGCCCGGCTGCGGGCCGTGCAGTCCCAGCGAACATAACCGATTCCACCTTGGGTGAACGAACCTCACCCCATGCGGGGTCCGGTTCACCACTTGGGGATATGGCCGACGATCCGTCGGTGCAGGAGATTTATAAGCGCAAATCCCCAGCGACCACCAACCGAGAGGTGTGCATGTCCGGCAGTCTTGGCATCAAGATCGGCACAGCAGGTTTCGTCACCGCAGCTGACGCGGCGTCGGAAGGTTCCGAGCGGCGAGCCCCACGTCTCCAGACGACCCAGCATCAGGCGACGTTGATCATGACCCAAGGCATGGCGCCGACACTGTCTCCGCTCGGCAGCGGTGCCCGTCCGGCGCACCCGGGGCTGATGGTCACCGGGTTCGTGGACCGCGTCGGCGACCCGATCGACCTCGTCGCCGCCGACGGTTCCGCCCATCGGCCGGAGAAACTGGTGGCCAGCGCCGTCCGGTATCTGACCCGGTATTCGGCCGGTGCGTTCGCCGGGCCTCCCACCATCGCCGCGACATATCCCAGCTACTGGCAGCCACAGGGCGTGCGGGCGCTTCGCGAGGCGCTCGACCTGATGGACATGACCGGTGTGGCACTCGTGGACGAGGTCGGATCGATTCTCGCTCGTGTCGAGTCGACACGGGGGTTGCCGTCGGACGGCGCCGTCGTGGTGTACGACCTCGGCGGCAACGGTCTCAGCGTCTCGGTGGCCCGCGCTACCGAACAGATCGGCAGAACGGTCCGGAGCGCGGAATTCGGTGGCAAGCACATCGATGACGCGATCTTGCTGCACGTTCTCCGAGGCCTGGCTGGGGAACTCGGAGATATCGATCTCGCGGCCCCCGCTTTGCTGGCGCCACTGAACGAACTGCGGCTGCGAAGCCGGCAGGCCAAGGAGACGCTTTCCACCGAAACGACCGCGGTGATCGAGGTAGAGCTGGGACCCGTGCGTCACGACGTGCGACTTGTCCGCTCCGAACTCGAGGAGCTGATCAGAGAGCAGGTCGTCGAGTCCGCCGGACTTGTCCGAGAAGCCCTGCGCACCAACGAAATCGATGCCGGCGATGTGCGAGCAGTAGTGCTGGCCGGTGCGGCGTCGGCAACCCCGCTCGTGGCCGAGGTGTTGTCCACGGAGTTGCACGTACCGGTGATAGCGGAACCCGATCCGGGCCTCACATCCGCGAATGGTGCTGCGCTGCTGGCGCGTTCTTCGGCAAGTGTCGCCCCATCGGCGCCGGCGCCGCCGCTATCGACACAGGCACCGACACCTGCTACCCCGCCGCAAGCTCCGGAACCGTCTCGATCCGCCGAGCAGGTCGCGAGCACGCCGCCGGCGGTCGCCGCGTCCGCGAATCCAGTGGCGCCGGAATCAACCGGAGGTGGCAAGAAGGTCGGCAGTCGACGTCGCAAACAAGCACTGCTCGCCGCGGCGGCGATTACTACGCTCGCGGCGGCGACTGTCGGAATTGTTACGCACAGCGCACCGAAGACCCAGCCGCAGCCCACGGTAACCGAGCAAGTTACCGACACGCCTTCACCTGCCGCGACAACCACCACGCAACTCCCCTACCCCACCAGGCCTGTTTCATAAGCAGTCCAGTCCTATCGAACACCCCGCCGCAACTCGCTCAGCACACCTTCGGCGCTGCGGGCCGCCACAATGCAGGCATTGGCCGTGAACTGATCCGCAAGTGGGTGTTCGGCCCGGGATCGCCATCGGCTGATTTCCGCCAATGCGACGTCCTGGCCCACGCCCGCGACCGCGAACGGTTCGATTCCCAAGCGCTCGGCCGGTCCCGTCCCGTGACCGCCGATCACCCGTTGCAGATCGGTGAGTTCGTGTTCGGACAACACCGTCTCGGTCGAGCGGAGCCGACTCAGGAGTCGGAGTTCTTCGAAGCCGTGCACATTCGCGAGCAGTGTCGCGACTTCCCGGCCGAGCGGTGCGGCCTGCGCGGCCGGGTCGGCGGCGAATATCTGCCGCAGCATCAGCAGCGCGGTATGTGCCTTCAATTCGTCCGCCCGCTGGCCGAACTGAATGTCGATGACGCGCTCGAGTTCACCGATACCGCTGCGTGCGATCAATTCGTCGACCAGAGCCGCCGAATCGCTGGTTCCGGACCGTAATCGAGTCAGTGCCATGCCGATTCCGAATAGCCCCAGACGTCTGACGAGGTGCTGCCGCGCCGCGGAATCAATCGGCAGATAGTCGGCTCGCTGGAATCGGTCGGCCGAGAGCATGGCCAATTCCAGGTCGGCCGGTGCGACCGTGGCGAGCTGGCGAAGAGCCACGAACTCGCTCTGTCGAAGAGTTTTCGCGGTAAAGGCGAGCAAACCCGCAACCGCTACGGCCGCCTGACACAAGCCCGTCGTTTCCAATTCGCGCGTGAAGTCTTTGGCGGCCGCGCGGGCGGAGTGCATTGCGTCCGGACGGCCCGCACCGAGTTCGTCTGCCCGCGAGAGGACGCCGACGATTCCGAGCGGACCGGCGTTGCCGCCGACGTGCTCGCCGATCTGACGAATCAGTGTGAGGTCGGAATCGTCGAGCGAACGAAACAGATAGACCACCGCATCGGCTCCGGCGGAGCCGGTGTCCGGAGTCAGCAACCGCAGTGTGCGCGCGGACACATCCCTCGACAATGACGTGGTTCCGGGGGTGTCGATGATCGTGGTGCGCGCGAGGCGGGGCACCGGCCAGTCGACATCGATTCGATCGACCTGCGCGGCCATAAGCTTGCCGAGGTCGAACGTCAGACCACCCTCGGCTCGCTGTATCGGTACATACTCGGCCTGGCCGCTCGCGAGCTGGGCGATAACCGTCGGCGTGGCACCGTGCCGGTACCAGGTCACGACGCGGGTGCATTCGGTGGCGTCGGTCGGCGCGATATCTTGGCCTACCAGTGCGTTGAGCAGTGTCGACTTTCCAGCTTTGACGGCACCGGCCAACGCGATGCGCAGCGGTTCGTGCAGCCGTCGCGCGCCCTCTTCGAGGCGATCGGTAGCGGCGCGGTTACCGAAGTACACGCGATGGGCGGCCTCGATGATTCTGTCGACCCTGGCGATCGGCGCCGCGGTGTTCATATCGGCACTCGGGTAACCCGGATGGTTTCACCCATACCGAACATCATTGCGCCACCGAATCCGCAGCGCGTGCCTAACACTTCATTATCTGCGTTGACGTGCTCCGATGGCCCGGGGCGACAGCTCGCGTCGCCGGGGTGTGAGTGTTTCCAACCCGGGGGAGGATGATCTTCCGCGCACTCTACGAGAAGAGTTGGTGGTGTTCACGCGCGGGAAGCCTTCGACGGACGAGGGCGTCCCTGAAGCCCAGTTGAAGGAACCATCATGAACAGCACCAAAATTCGCGCGGCCGTAGCAGCGGCAGCGCTCGCACCGATGATTGCTCTCGGGTCAGGCGTAGCTACCGCCGCTCCCGCCCCGGTTGCTCCCCCGGCGCCTGTCCAAGTGGCACCCGCCTCCGAACAACTCCCCCCGCAGGTCGAGCCTGCCGTTTTGTGGTGGAACCCACTGCTGTGGTGGGTCTGCTTCGTACCGCCGATCTTCCCCCTCGGTACGGGCATCTGCCTCGTATGACCGGATAGTTGCAGCTCAGCGATTGGATTGAACATGTTCAGGAAGCTCGCGGGGGCTGCGGCTGTGCTCGCAGCATGCGCAGCGCCAGCCGGGGTGCAAGTAGGCACTGCGCATGCCACAGACCCGTCTGTACTGGGCGGTGGTTCCGGCATTATCGTCAACGACCAGGGCGTCTGCACGCTGACCACGATCGGGCACGATGCCGCGGGTCGGCTGGTCGGGCTCACCGCAGGTCATTGCGGTGAGGCGGGTACCACGGTCGTTGCCGACGCCAACCGTGACGCCGGCGTCGTGGGCACCTTCGCCTACGCGAACAACGATATGGACTACGCCGTCATCGTGTTCGATCCGGACAAGGTCGTACCCGTGAATCGCGTGGGTAATACGACGATTACCGGATTGGGCGGTCCGGCGCAGTTCCCGGACGTCGCGTGCAAGGAAGGCTATACCACGGGCCAGACCTGTGGACTGGCCTACGGAGATGTGTTCCAGACCGACACCTGGACCTGGACGCAGATATGCGTTCTTCCCGGTGACTCGGGCGGCCCGGTCGTAGTCGGCACAACGCTCGTAGGCATGGTGAACGGATACCTGAGAGTGCCGTGCCTGGGACCGCAACTCGGCGCGAATATTGCCGCCATCATGGGCGACATCGACGCGCGCGGTGATATCGGAGCGGGTTTCCGCCCGATCTAGCTGCGTCACCGCATATTCCGGCCGAAGTCCTACCGCCCGTGGTGATTGACGATCACACCGCTGTCGAGTGCGCGCTCGACCAGAAACATACGTTTTTTGTTCTGCGGGAAGGATTCGACGTCGAATATTTTGAACAGCGCCCGCATGTGAGTCTTCACCGTGGCGACGCTCAGGCAGAGATCCTCTGCAATCTGCCAGTTCGATGCGGGGTAGGTGAACCCGGTCTCAGCGTCGTACGGGCGACATAGTGCCTCGAGAATCAGATACTGAGCGTCGGTCAACGCGGTACGGGCCGGCAGACCAGCCTGGGCAATCGTTCGTTCATCCTCGGATGGGTGGCCATCGGTGAAGATGAATACCGATTTTCCGAGCCGGATCGTATCGCCGGACTCGAGTTTGCGATAGCCGCCGACGCGCTCGCCGTTGACGAAGGTCCCATTTGTCGACAGCCCATTATCGATGACGACCCAGCAGTCGCTAACCCGCTTGATTATGGCGTGCAGCCGCGAGACGGTCGCGTCGGCGGTCACGGTGATGTCGGCTGCCTCCGACCGTCCGATTGTCATCCCGTGTGTGTCGTGATCGAGTGGAATCTCGCGCCAATTCCCGTAGCCGATCCGCTGGGACAGCGTGCCACCACCGGCTGACCGATGCCGCGCACGCTCGCCTGCGTCTGGATAGGGTCCGTAACGCAGCGCCTGTTGTCCGTATGACGTGGACATGATGCGTCTTTCCCGATTCGAGGTACGTCATGAACTGCGGGCACCGACTTATAAGATCAGAATGCGCGCTTCGAGCCGCTCCATGTAAGAATTCAACTAATTTGGTATACGGGGTGGGGGTCTGATCGTTCGCTAGGTCTCATTTTCGAAAATATTCCGAACCAGGAGTCCGGGCGACAACGAATGCCGGGCGATGTCGCCGTTGTTCTGGTCGAATATCAATCCTTGTGGCCGATTCCGGCTCGACATGGACACACGCCTGGACCTGAGCCGAGAACGTGTTGCGGGCTAGAGAATTCCTGTACGTCGGAAGTGGCCGCGAAGCTGGACCAGCAGTGGAGCTATGTCACTGCAACGGGACGTCCGCAGTCAGCCGGTCCACGAGAAAGGCGAGGATCTCGTCGCGGGCCGCGGCGGTCGGCTCCCCCGCCGTATCGACCAGATGCGCGGTGACCACACTGTGCGGGCAGCCGACGATCTGCGAGAAAAAAGGCGGCGGAGAGGGATTCGCCGCGTCGGCGGGCAGCACTCGCGGCTCGAAACGCGGACCCAGCGCTGCGGCGTAGGCGGCGAAACGCTGCGCGGTGCAGAAGCGGTCGCCCTCGAAGCGATAGGCGCGCACGACGAGATCATCGCGATCGAGTCGCTCCCGCACGGCCGCGAGCTCACCGGGCGAAATCTCTAGTCCGCCAGGCTCATCCAGTGGCAGCGACGGCTGGCACAGCACCGGCGCCAGCATCGCGGGCTCGAGCATCATGGTGAGCGCGAAATTCCCGGTGAAGCACATACCCAGCGCGCCGACGCCGAGACCGCCGCATTCGCGATGGGCCAGGGCTGCCAGCGCACGCAGCCACACCGCGACCGGGCTGGACCTGCCCGCGCCGAAGGCCCGGAATTCCGCGCTGACACAGGCTCGTTTGAAGACTTCCACGCCGGCCTCTGCCTCCGGATAGGCACCGTCGCGGCCGAACAGTGACGGCAGGTAGACGGTGAGCCCGGCGTCGCGCACCCAGCGGGCGAAGCGAGCCACATCGGGACTGATGCCGGGCATTTCCGCCATGACGATGACCGCCGGTCCGATGCCGCTGACGTACACCGTGCGGGCTACTCCGTCGAGCGTGATCGACCGGGGTGCGAAATCGGCGAGGTCGTCGTCGAGAGAATCCTGCGGGAGAGATTGCTGCACACCCCAAACCCTGCCGCAGCAGGTCAGCACACCGCCATTGGCAAGATCGCCACTCTTCGGTCTAGTCTCGCCACATGATTACCCACCTCGCGCTGGACGGTGTGCTCGAAGGTGCACTCGGCCTCGGTATCGACATCGTCGACACGGCAGCCGGGATCGCCGGTGACACGACGGGCGGGCGGCTGCGGCAGCGCGTCGCATCACTCGATGGGCTGCCGGTCCGATCCAGCGGTGGGCGGCTGATCAGCGTCGATACCGAAACCCCGCTCGGCGCGGCAGAGTTCGAACCCGGCGATATTCTGGTGCTGCCGGGGCCGTCCGCGTCCAGCGAAGCGCGTGTCGAGGAACTGCTGATGGGACCCCGGACCATGCAGGCCGTCGAAATCATCCGGCGTGCCGCTGATTCCGGCGCTACGGTAGCTGCCTCCTGCTCGGCTGTCTTCGTGCTCGCGGCCTCGGGGCTGCTGTCTGGCCGGGCCGTCACCACTACTTGGTGGTTGGCGCCGCTGTTGGCCCGCCGCTTCCCCGATGTCACCGTGCACTCCGATCGCATGGTGGTCGACAGCGGCGCAATACTCACCGCCGGTGCGGCTTTCGCCCACACAGATCTGCTGCTGGCGCTGGTCGCCCGCCTCGGCGGCGGCGCACTGGCCGAGCAGGTGGCTCACTACCTGGTGCTCGATGCCCGCATGTCGCAGTCGCGCTACATGGTGCTCGAGCATCTACGGGCCACCGACCCGGTGCTGCGCGCCGTGCAACAGCACGTGCACGCCAATCTGCACCGGCAACTATCGCTGGACGAATTGGCCAGTGTCGCAGCGGTTTCTCCGCGCACTCTAAACCGCCGCATCCGCGACCGCGTCGGCGTCTCACCCACCCAGTACGTTCATCGCCTCCGGGTCGGGCAGGCGGCCACCCTGCTCACGACCACGCGCGAACCCGTCGACGTGATCGCGGGCGCGGTGGGTTACGCCGATCCGGCGGCCTTCCGGCGCATCTACCGCAGGCACACCGGCGAGACACCGACCGCCACCCGCACCCGCGCGGCCGAATCGACCTGATAGGAGTGCCGTTAACGGTCGTGTCACCTGGTACATAAAGCCCTGTTCAGTCAGGTAGCCACCGCGATCACTGTTCTTGTTCGGTCGCCGGCGTGAGGTAGCGGTGCAGTGATGTCTTCGGGATGCCGGTCTTGCTCGTGATTTCACCGAGGCTGTTTCCTTGTTCGCGCAGCAGCCGGACATGGTCGATCTTGCCGTCGGGCCAGGCGGTGGGTCGGCCGATGTGGCATCTTCGATGGAACGATTTTCGGAACGAATGCCGTTCCGGTTCGCCCTGGTATCCGATCACCGACCGCGGCGTGTCCGGCGCGGCGTCGGGTTGTTCCACTTCCAAGGAAGCGGAACAGATAGCCAACCCGGCTGCCGCCCAGGACAAACGGACCTGGATGGCTTCAGGCGGCCTTACTTTGGGGCTGGGGCCAGCTTCAGGATTCCGGGGCCGTGACCCGGCTATTGCGGATCCGGGGCGGCCAGCGGCCAGCGATCCACGGTGTGCAGTCTCGAACCGGCTTGGCGCGCATAGTGTTCGGCGTGCAAGGCGTTGGGGTGCAGGCGGCGGGCGGCGGCCAGCCAGCCGCCGGCCTGCCGGAGAACTTCGGCACGGGTGAGCGCAGGGTCGTTACCCAGCAGCAGGCCACCGTGTTCGGGTGCGAGAACCACCGCCGATCCGAGATGCTGCAGGCAGCGGCCGGTACCGAGATCGTCTTCGAGTTCGCGGTACGCGGTGAGAGCGGTTTGCCAATGTCGAAGGGCCCGGCGGGGTTCACCGCGGGTCCACCAGAGGACGCCGAGCGTTTCGCTCGTCTGGGCACGGCCATCGGGGTCGCGGCCGTCGCGGGTCAAGGATTCGGCCAATTCCAGGCGGTCCTGGGCGGCGTCCAGCCGACCCTGATGTAAGTGGACAACGGCCAGGTTGATCAGCGCGCACACCACTGCGGCCAGATCCGCACGCGGCAGCAACCACCAGGCAGCTTCCAGTTGTTCGACCGACTCTGACAGCACGGTCGGACTCGGCGGCGCGGTGTCGAGTCGATCCAGCGCTTCGTAGTGCGACCAGCGCGCGGCAAGACTGGTGGACAGAGCGCGTGGACGGTATTTCGGCGGCCGTCGGTGCAGGCGGCGTCCCGCCCGAATCGCGGCCAGCTCACTACGCAGCGGGAAATCACCGGAATCGGTGAGATCGCACAGCGCTTCTGCAACGCCGTAAGCGTTCTCGGGCAAACCCTGCCTGGCATACCAGACGTCGAGGGCGTCCGCGATTCTGGCGAGTTCGTGTACCGCCGCGGTCGGAAGCCGCGTTCCCGGATTTCGGAAGAGCGTGCGCAGATATTCTTCTTCCGCTTCGAACCAGCGGCGCGCCCCCTTGGCGAAACGAACCGTTTCCAAGGCGATCGCCCAGCGGTTGGCCCGGTCGGCATAGTGATGCAGCAGTGCGGGTAACGCCGCCTGCCAGTGTGGTCCGTGGACGACCTCCGCGGCGAGTGGCAACTTCGGAGCTTTGCGCAGGCAATATCGGTCGGCGCCGAGATAATCGACGACTCCGCGCATCTCTAGGTCGGCCAGCAACAGGCTCGCGGTACGCCCGTCGGGTGCTGAATCCGAGGGCAACCGGGTCGGCGCCTCGAGGATGGCCGACAACACCCCGAGCAGAGCGGCTGTCTCGAATTTCTGAACCGGCAGGTCCCGCAGTGCCGCGAGGACGGGGTCGTGATCGAGTTCGGCAAGTTCTTGCGGCCGATCGCGACAGCTTCTGGCGTCGACGACGCGTACCGGCTCGCCGGGTTCGACGAGTTCGGCGATCAGGGCGAGTTCCCTTTCGGTGCGCACTCTTTCGCGAAAGCTGTCTATGCGTCGGTAAGCGACATACGCGCCGGCGCCGAGCACGGCGACGATGGCGAGCCCACGCAGCAACCCACCGATCACCTTGACGACATCGCTGTCGCCGAGTGAGTTGACCACGATATTGCGACCGAGTTCGAGTACCAGCGCCCACGCGACGACCTCTGCGGTGCCGAGCACTCCCTCCCAGATCGACGAGCGCGGCGTGCTCTGCTGCGGAGCCTCGTATCCGCGGGGCGCCGTCACGACAGCGTCCCGCCGGTCAGTCCCGGTACCAGCCAGCGCCGCCACGTGACAAGCAGCAGCAGCACGGGCAGCACGGCCGACAGCAGCGACCCGGCCGCCAATTCCGCTGCGTTCTCGTTGAATTGCCGTGCCTCGCCCCACAGCAGCAACGACCAGGGGCTGGCACCCGCGCCGTTCATCATCAGCCCGATGAAGAAGTCGTTCCACACCTGGATGAATTCCAGCACCGCGACCGCCACCACGGCGGGGCCCGCCGATGCCAGCAGTCGCCGAGTAACGGTGCCGGGACTGGCCAGCCCGTGCAGCGCCGCATCGGCCGGAGTATCCGGCGGGGCCAGCATCGCACCGCGCAGGATCAGGATCGCGATCGGCAATCCCGCGGCGGCGTGCACGAAGATCAGCGGAATCCTGGTGCCGGACAAGCTGAACGTGTCGATGAACGCATCGAGGGAACCGAGGTAGCTCTGCGCGGGCAGCACCGACAGGACGACCAGGGACACCACCGCGATCCGCGAGACCACCCCCTCCGGACGCCCCGCGGCCAGTCGATGCGCCACCGGAAGTGCGGCCGCCACCACGACGATCGTCGCCAACCCGGCCACCAGCAACGTCGTCTGCCATGCCGCACGGAAGGATTCATCGCGCCACATGCCGGTGAGCGCCGAAAGCCCGAATCCGTTGGGGCCGTGCAGACAAACGACGATGAGCACCAGGATCGGCACCAACGCGAACAGCGACACCGCGGCGATCCCGATCGCGCGCACCGCACCGATGCGGCGACTGGCATCCACCGGCGGCGAAACCGCCGTATAGGTCTGACCGCCGCGCTGCCCGCGCACGCCGGTCCGCGGCAGCCAGGCCACGAAGCCGACCAGCACCGCCAACGGCAGCGCGTACGCCGCGGCGACACCCGCGCCGAGATCGCCGTCGGTGGCCAGGCGCCACCACTGCACGGTCGCACTGTCGAGCTGGTATTGCATCGAACCAGGTACCCCGATCAGCACCACGTCGAAGACCCTGGCCGCGGCCACCGCGACGACCAATCCGAGAATGAGCAGGATCGGACGCACCAACTCCAGCAGGCGCAGCAGCGGGAAACGCTTTCCCTGCCCGTGTAGATAGCCCGACCGCACCGGATCCGCCTCGATGGCACGGATATCGGCGCGCAACAAGCCGGTCAGGAAGCCCAGCCAGGTCCATAGAAACGCCGAACCGAGCATCAGCGCGAACCAGATCCGGTACCCGCCAACGCTTTCGATGCCGAACCGAGCGGCGAGATATTGGAAGATTATCCGGAAGGCGACACCCGAGACGAATGCCGAGATACCGAACGGCACGATCAGCGGCGCCCACAACCTGCGCGAATCGCGTGACAGCCAGGCGATACCTACCGCGACGAGCAGCAAGACCAGACCGAACACGACCCACAGCATGGTCAGCAGGTACGCCCATCTCCCGTCGCCGGCCAGGGCGTCGGCGAGCAACCAGAGCCCCAGCGCAATGAGCACGGCGCAAACCGCCAGGACCGACAGGCGTGCCCGGCTCGACGATCCACGCCTGCGGATCAGGGTGAAGGCGACGGCACCACAGGCAACAAGCGTGCAGGAGAACACGATTCGCGGACGCGCGGGCACCGCGATCGCCACCGTCCACACCGCGGGCGCCACCAGCAACGCCGCGATCAACCCGACCGCCAGCAGACCCGCCCAACCGAGCCAGCGATGCGGCCGCCCGCCCGGTATCAGTGGGCCGCGCATCCGGCGAGTCGCGAGCTCGATGCGCAATCCGTTGGCACGGAAGTCGGCGACACCCGTCATCGGCGACTCCGCTCGAATCCGTCCAGTGCGGCGATCGCGCGATCGATCGCGGCATCCGGCCGCTCGGCGGCACCGTCACCGATCGCGACGAGAAAGTCGGTCAGTATGCGCCACAACCCATTACGGCCGCCCACCGCTCCCAGCTGATCGGACAAATCGAACGCGCTCCAGGGGCTCTGCGAACGCGCGATCGGTTCCAGCAGTGCCGAATAGCGCACGGTGGTCCGCGTATTCGGGGCGATGAAGCCGCCGTCGCCCTGAATCCACGGCAGCGGCGCCTCCGGCGCGGCCAGCGCCGCCACCACCTCATCGGCGTGCGAGCCGGCGTATCTGGTCACCACCATGACATCGCCACCCACAATCCGGGGCCGTTCACCACCGAGGCCGGTGACCGGGAACGGTGCGATACCGGCCACCTCCTCCGGCCGTCGACCCGAGGCTCGAAGGCACTCGCGGACAACGGGTTCGGCGAAATCCGGCGCGATCACCATGGCGGCGCGGCGGTGCTCGAACACCTCTCGAATCGCGTCCGGGAACTGACGAGTCAACGCCACCGCGACGCCGCCCGCGATGGCATACCGTCGGCCCCACAGCGGCGCGAGATTTCCGAACGTTGCGCGCACGGCAGGCCGGTCCCAGACGCGCTCCTGCGTGGTGGACGTCAAATCGTCGTAGGTGCGCGGAGATTCGGCGCGCAGCACATTCTCGAACACATCGGTCAGTACCCAGCCGTCCGCCGCGGCGAGGGCGAGCAACCGGATCGGCGTGCCCGCCAGCACCTCGATCCGGTCGACCCAATCCGCGATCGTCCAATCGGCGGGGTCGCCGAGGTGGTACTTGTCGACGGTCTGCCGGTCGTACCAGACCAGCGACTTGTCGGCGGCCTTGAACGGCACTCCGTACGGTTTTCCGTTGTGGTACAACAGCTGTCGCCACAACTCGGGATACCGCACCCCTTGGTCGTCGGTCCAGAGCGCATCGTGGACCGGCCGAAGCTTACCGTCGTCGGCGAGTGCTCGAACCTGACCGGCCTGCGGCAGCAGCACGATGTCCGGCGCCGACTTCCCGCCCGCGCTGAACGCGGTACCGACCTCGTCGCCCATCGGAATCACATCCACCGATCGCGCGAACGGCATCGGCTCCAACACCTTCCGGAAGGCAGCCAGCTCCGCCCCACTCCAGGACACCCCGATCCGGATCGACCCCGAATCGCCCCACAACAGCTGCGGCGCACACGCGGCCAGCGGCAGCACCCAACCCGCTTGCAGCAAAGCTCTTCTCGTCCCCATGCTCCCCCAACAGAGCGGTTATGGTGTCGCCGAGGATTATTGCATCACGCTGCTAGTCGGGAAGAAGCTTTCCCAAGGGACCCAGGTCGATATTGAGATCTTCTGGGGTGAGGCCGAAATGGTCGCGCAGTTCCTCCATCCGTTGTTCGAGCAACATCAGGGTCGTGCCGACGCGTTCGATCTGGCTCTCCGTCAGCTCGCCATCGTCCACGCGCCGCAGGGCCTGCCGTTCCATCAGTTGCCGCAGCAGCTCCACCAGTGTGAGCACAAGCGTGACCAGACCGCGCTCGACGGATTCGGGATCGGTATCGATACGCGGTGGAATGCCACCGATTTCAGTCATCTCGGGGGCGGTTCCAGTTCAGGGCGGGCCGCCGTGGACTCGACCGAGGAGGCAGACAGCGCACTGATGGATGAGATCAAGGCTCGCAGCGAGATCTCGACCAGGTCGACGTCCGCGATGGCCAGCCTGATGTCGCCGGAGATGACTACCCCGCCGGCCAGCACTCGGTCCAACAGGTCGACGAGTGCGACCCGGCGCTCGCCGTCGACGCTCTGTTCGGCGGGTCTCATATCGGCTCCTGGTCGACGCCGGCGAACGAATACGGCGGCCACGGACCGGTGAGTTCGAGCCGGATGCCGGGCAATTCCTTACCGAGTTCGTCCACGGTCGCGGCGAAGTCACCGGCGTGGTCGTCATCGACCAGATAGGTGCCGTTGAGCACCATCCAGTCACGGCGGCCGCTCAGCGCCGGATCCGTCGCCGCTTGACGACGTCCCGCGGCGGAGTGTCGGACCAAGTTCGCATGGATCTCCTCGGCCCGTTCTGCCGCGTCGCGTTCGACAGTTGCCTGCGCGGACAGTTCCGCGCGACGACGGGCCAGATAGGCCGTGCCGCTGCCCTTTTCGCTCCCCGTGCTCGCGGCCCTCGCATCGGCCACTGCGGCAGTGAGGGTGGCACGGTCGGTATAGGCTTTCACGCCCCACTCGGTGCGGCCGGTCACCAGTCTCAGCGCTGCGATGAAGTCGGTACGCCTCGTATCGAGCAGGTCGCGCACCCGCTCGTCGTCGAGAAAGACCGTGGCCAGCCGGAGCGGGACAGTCGGGCCGCGGCGCACCAACGCCGATACGACGGCGTCGTGCGCCCGTGCCGTCGCCGCCAGCCAGTCCAGATCCTCCAAGTTCCGCCGTAGTGGCTGCTCCCCGAATACCGCGAGCGGAACCGATCCGACGAACGCCGCCAGCGCATCCGAGACCACCGTGCGTACCGGCTCGCCCGCGACGCCGGTGATCGAGCCCAGCCCCGCCGCGGCGTCGGTGGCGCGAGTCACCGCGTACAGCCAGACGCCGACCTCGTCAGTCACGCTCTCTCGATTCCTCGGGTTCACGGCGCCGTTCGATGGATTGGTGGCGCTTGCCCGCGGCCTCGAGTTCGGCGATCCGGTCACGCAGTTCCCGGTTCTCGAGTTCGAGGTCGTGATCCTGCCGCTCGAGCGTGTGGGCCTTGCTGTTGAGCCAGGGGTCGGTCTCCCACCAGTCGATGCCGACCGCCTTGGCCGTCTCCAAGGACGCGATGACCAGTCGCAGCTTGATCGTGAGCAGTTCGATGTCGAGCAGATTCACCTGGATATCGCCCGCGATCACCAACCCCTTGTCGAGCACCCGTTCGAGGATGTCGGCGAGATTCGTCGACTGATGCCCGCCACCGAACGGCTCCGGTGTGGACGACGTGCCTCCGACCACCGTCATCGTCGAGTTCTTCCGCCGATATCGGTGCTTCCACGGTTGTAGCGCCTGGTTCTGCGGTAGGCCAGCAGATTTCCGTCCAAATCGAGCTCGAGCTCGTAGAGCGCCAGCATGTCCGACGATGAGGGGATACGGCGATCTTCGAGCACCTCCATCTCGACCAGCCATCCGTCCTCGATCGGCTCCATGGAGGTGACTCCCTCCACGTGCTTCGAGGTCAGCTCCACGAGGATCTCGATTGCCGCGGCCGAGGCCTGCGCCGCGGTGATGGGAGGCGGTTCGTCCGACACCGAGTCGACATCCTCGGGGTTTTCCGGAGTGGTCATGCGTGCCACGCGAGTCACTCCTTCCGGTTGGGCGCCGTCGTGCCGCCTGCCGACCGGAGCCTGCGATCGAGAACGGACTGCTGCGCTTGTTTCCGCTCTTCGTCGGACAGGCGACCGGCTGCCGCGGCCGCATCGATCTCCTCGAGTTCGCGCCGCACTGCCGCGGGATCCTGTAGCTGCTGCTCGACCTGGTCCTGGATCAGTTCGCCCAGCCAGATCACGCCGCGCACCGGGGCGAGGGGCAACGACAAGATCGCTGAGACCAGACCCATGGTTCAGCTCTCGGGTGCCTGCTTCGTCACGAAGTCGTAGGCCGCCATCGGTCCGAGCAGGGTCAGTTCGACGCGGTCGTCCCAGTCCCTGGCGAGCCGGCCCAGCACATCCTCCAGATCGCCTTGCCGACTACTGTCGAGCAGAACTGCGACGTGGACCGCGTCCTCCTCGTGGGTGGGCTGCCGCTGGTTGACGAGCGGATCGAATTCCTCGAGTTCGGAAATCACCCTGCGGGTGTCCTCGGCGCGTTTGGCTTCGATCGCCTGGTTGATCATTTCGCCCAGCGCGATCCGGGCATCGCGGGTGGCGTCTTCGGGTTTGTCGCGGATCTCCTCGCGTAACCGGGCGACTTCGGCGTTCTCGTCGATGAGTTCACGCAGGACGGCGTCCTCGACGTAGCGTCCCTTGACCACGAACTGCGCACGACCCTCCAGTTCCTGCAGCGCGGCGCGGAACTCGTCCTCGTGTTCGCCGAGCAACTCGTTCTCCACCGCTTCCGCATCGGTCATCACCGCTCCGAAGCGCAGCGGCAGCACCGGAACCACGGCCGCCGATTCGTCCAGCAGCTTGGCGTGCGCGGCGAGGTCATCGGGCTCGCCGAGCGGGTGATCGGTGGCGATGTCACTGACCAGTGCGGCGATCTCGCCGTGCCGCACCACCGCGACGTCGCTCGGAGGGTCACCGATGCCACTGGCATGCGGCTGCGGCTCCACATCGGCGGGCACGATGCCATAGACGTATACGGCGTGGCCGGTAGCCATCATTCCTCCCTGCGCCTGGATGGCCGGCTTGCTGTTTGGCGCTTGTCCTCGACATCGTCGAGGAAGCTTTTGACCTTCTCGCCCGCCGCCTCGAGCGCACCCTTCGTCTTGTGTTTGCTGGCGCCTTCGGTGACGTCGCCGACGATATCGGTCAAGCCCTTGGGTTCACTGCTGGAAATTTCGAGCCGGTTGACGGCCTCGGCAAAGCGCAGATACGTGTCGACGCTGGCTACCACGACTCGGGCGTCGATCGTCACCAGTTCGATGCCTACCAACGACACGCGCGCGAACGCGTCGATAACCAGTCCTTTGTCGAGAATCGTGTCTACAACATCGGCAAGGCTGGAGGAATTCGGGCGCGCCACCGTGCCGGTTCCGCCACCACCTGCGGGTTCGATGGTCATGTTCGTGCTCCGCTCTTGCTCGACCGGCGGGCCGCTGTGGTGCGGCGCTGAGTGCCCGATCGACGGCGACGCGGCGCGGGCTGCTTGCCCTCGTCTTGCTTGCCCTCGTCGAACTCGTCGGATTCGTCTTCGGGTTCCGTGTCGTCTTGATCTTCGTCTTGATCTTCGTTGTCCGCGGTTTCGGCTTCGGCGGTCTCCTCTTCCTCTTGATCTTCGTTGTCCGCGGTTTCGGCTTCGGCCGTCTCCTCTTCCTCTTCCTCGCGCCGTGCGGTCTCGTCGTCCTTGACGACCTTGCTGTCGTGGATCTCACCGTGCCAGCCGACGATGTCATCCGGATGCAGCACGGCCTCCGTCATGACGTGCCGCTCGAAATGCTTGAGTTCCAGACGGCACCGGCGACCAGCCGCGCGCCACAGGTTGGCCGTCTTCTCGAAGACCCCGTTGGGTTGGTACTCGAGCACCACGAGGATGCGAGTGAGACCCGGCGTGATCTCGTGAAAGCTCACCGCGCCGTCGATATACCCCTTGGCGCCCGACGAACGCCAGACGATTCGTTCGTTGGGCACCTGCTCGAGGATCGTGGATTTCCAAGTCCGCCTGGACCAGAACACTTTGCCGGTCCAGGTGAGTTTCTCGTCGGATTCCTGCTCGACCTGCTCGATCTTCTTGGTGAACTTCGGAAAGTCCGAGAACTGGGTCCACTGGTCGTAGGCCAGATCGATCGGAACGCCGAGATCGAGTTGCTCGACGATATTGGTCGGTTTGCGCTTCTTGCCGCCCCCCTTGCCCTTGCCGCCGGTTATGGACTCCTTGACTGTTTCGA
Source organism: Nocardia sp. NPDC049526 (assembly GCF_044465765.1). Classification (NCBI taxonomy): domain Bacteria; kingdom Bacillati; phylum Actinomycetota; class Actinomycetes; order Mycobacteriales; family Nocardiaceae; genus Nocardia; species Nocardia sp. NPDC049526. The sequence continues at coordinate 81,641 of NZ_JBITMA010000002.1, forward strand.
AGTTGTCGCGGACGGAGTGCTTCAACTTGCCCATGCCCGCACTCATCGCCGCTCGCAGCGGCGAGGCGCCTTGGCTGAGTTTTTCCACTCCCGTTATCGCCGAAAGTAGATTTCCCCCACCGTCTTCAGCGTATTGATTCAGCCGGTCGGCGGTCTTCGATACCGTGCCCGAGAGCCCCGATGCCGCGCGTTCGGCGAGTGTTGCGGTCAGATTCTGCACCGATTGCTGCAGAGGGCTGGTCGGAACGGCTTTCCGGGTCTTCCTCTGGATGGTCGATCCCGCCCCAGTCGCGGCTTTAGTTGCCCGGCCCGCGGAGTCGGCGGCCTTCTTGCCGACTCCGGTCGTAGCATCACGCAGTGTTTTGGCCGCCATCGCCCTCATCTCCTCGTGCGTCGCACAGGCGCCTCGTCGGCTTCATCGGTGTCGACGCGACTACGGCGCCGACGGGCCGAAGGCGCTTTACGTTCGGCGGAGCCGGGCACTCGGTCCGATGTCCGGGAGCCCGTCGTACGCGCGGCGGTACGCGTCCGGCGTGCCCGCGGCCGAGCGCTGGTCCGCGCGGAGTCCTCGTCGTACTCGTCTCGGGTTCGGCCGGAATCGTCCTCGTCGTACTCGTCCTCGTCGCCTTCGTCGTCCTCGGCCGGTTCTTCCTCAGCGGGTTCTTCCTCGGCCAACTCGTCCTCGGGCCGTTCGTACTCGTCCTCGTCGGAATCCGGCTCCCGCGACTCGACCCGGTCCTCCTCCGCGTCGGGTATCGCACGCTGCTGCAACCGGGCGTTGAGCGCGTCGATGCGATTGCTGGCCGCGGTGACCGCGGCCGAACGCACAGCGCCCACCAACTCGCCCTTGACGGTATCGGTGATCTGGGTCAGCTCCTGCGACGATTTGAGCAACGACGTCCCCCGCTCGAGCAATTCCGCAGGCATTCCCGTCGACCGCCTCGACATCGCCGCCCCTGCCAGCGCCAGCGCGAACCGCATCTTGCGCGTGCGCCCCAGCACGTACCCAATGCCCACCCCTATGGCAATTCTTGCTCCACCTTTCACGGCTCACTCCTTGCTCGCCTCGACACCCAAACGCATCAGCGAAGCCCGGACGTCCGATGTACGACGCCCAGAGTGGGGTAAATCGGGACGCAGAACATTTGGCAAAGTTCAGCGTATTCCTGGTTACCGGATAGGTCTATGGGTGCGGCTAGCGAAAGCGGCCCGACATCGAGGTTCAGGGAACAGCCGTGAACAGTTCGTAGCTGTGGCCATCGGGGTCGCGAACATATACCCCTCGCCCGCCGGCGAGGTGGTTGATCTCCCGATCCCAGCCGTTCTCGGGGCCGGAACCGTAATCGACAGCAGGCCATTTCGACAATCGGTGCAGCGCCGCGTCGAAGGTCGCGTCATCGACGAGGAATGCGTAGTGCCCTGGTTCGACACGGCCACGGTCGTCGAAGTCGAAGGTCAGCTCGTCGTTGACGGTCACCGGCACGAACGTCCCGTTCGGAGGCGACACCGAAAGCCCCATCAACTCCGCGAAGAACGTTGCCGCCGCCTGCTTGTCGGTCGCGGGCACGATTGTGTGATCGAGAACGATGGGCATTGCGAGCCTCCTGTGCGGGAACCGGCCAAGGCCAATTTGTATGCGATACGCACACAAATATACGTGCGGATCGCATACAATGTCGAGGTGGATGTCAGTGCTGTCCGAAACTGTGAGACCGACGGTGGACCGGCGTTGTTCCGGTTGGTTCGCTTCTGGTCACGCCGCTGGATCAATCAGGCCATGACACACACCGTGACAGCCCCGGACCACGACCTGCGCCAGGTCCAGCACATCCAGGTCGTCGAAGCCGTCACCGCCGGACTGCGAACTTCCGACGAAGCCACCGTCTCGACCGTCGCCGATCAACTCGGCCTGGATCACTCCGGCGCCAGCCGCATGGTCCGCGAAGCCGTCGCGGCCGGTTACCTCACCCGCGTCGACTCCGCCCACGACCGGCGACGAGTGGTCCTGAAACTCACCGACAACGGTCGAGACCTGCTCGCCGGATCCCACGACTGGCAACGCCGATGCTTCGATCAACTCACCGCGTCCTGGCACGAACGCGACCGCGGCCAATTCGCCGCCTACCTGCAACGCCTGGCCGACGAGACAACCACCTGCCCCTGAGCCGGTCAACGAAATCTATTGGGACGGTGTCGCATACCGACGCCGCCACGGCACTGAGTAGCGTCGACTGGTATGGCTACACCCCAGCATCCGGTCGCCACGGCGGGTACACGGAAGTTGGCCGCGGCCTGCCGGGCGGAGATTCCAGTGCTGACCCGGCGGTTGCTGTCGGCGATTTTCACCGATAACCCGGAGTGGACGGATTACACCTCGGTACCGCGCAAGGAGTTGCGGGAAGGGTGCAGGCAATACCTGACCCGGATCTTGGATCTGCTGGGCGGGGCAGCGACCGATCCCGAACACGATGATGTGGCCGCGGCGATCGGCAGGCATCGCGCTGCGCAAGCGGTGCCATTGGAGGCGATGTTGCGCACGTTCCGCCTCGGCGGCGGGATCGTGTGGGAGGCGTTGCTGGACAAGGCCGAGGCGATCGACGCGCGGGAGGTCCGCGAGGCGGGTACCGCGATGTGGACGGTGATCGATGGGCTGTCCTCGGCATTGGTCACCTCGTATCGCAACGCCGAACTCGAACAGGTGCGCCACGACGAACGCCGCAGGCATGCGCTGATCGAGGATCTGCTCGCCGGGCGCGCGCATGATGCGACCTTCGCCGCGCGGGTGGCGCGCGAGCTGAACTTGCCCGCCCAGGGTGCCTATCTGGTGGTCGCGGTCCGTGGCGGTGAGGGACGGCCGCTGCGCGCGGGCGCCGAAACCGCGTTGGGCGCGTTGGGGATTCGGTCGGTATGGCATGACCGGGTGGATGCCACGATCGGGCTGGTTTCGCTGGCCCGTCACGACAGCGCTGCCGTGCTGGCCCATCTTCGTCCCCAGATACGTGGACTGGGCGGCGTCTCCCCCGCCGTCGCGGGACTCGCGGATGTCGATACCGCGCACGCACTCGCTCTCATCGCGATGCAGACAATGCCCTGGGACGCAACCGGATTGGTTGCCTTGGACGAGCGTTATCCGGAAGCACTGCTGGTCCGCTCGCCCGACCTGACCGAACTGCTGGTCACCCGAACCCTCGGCCCGGTGCTGGCGCTCCCGGTCAAAGAGCGCGACTCGCTGCTGCACACCCTTGCGGTGTGGCTGGCGGAGAACTGCTCGGCGGCCAATGCCGCGCCGCGTCTACATTGCCACCGCAATACCGTCATCAACCGGCTGCAACGCATCTCGACCCTGCTCGGTCGTCCGCTCGACGGACAACGCTCCCATCTGGAGCTCTCGCTCGCGCTCGCGGCGCTCCGACTCGGCGAATCAGAGGACCGATAGCCACCCGTGGAATTGGGCTCAGCGCCCATTTTCGAGACCGATTTCCTGGGCTTCGGAGTGATTGTTTGTGCATTGGGTGGTGACGAGACTCGTCGATGATGACTCGCGCCATACCCGTGCCGAGTCGAAATCGTTCGAGACGAGGAGCACCACGAGTGCCGGACTTCGATCTTTTGGTGGTCGGCGGCGGCCCCGGCGGCTATGTGGCCGCCATCCGCGCGGCCCAGCACGGCTTGGCGGTCGCCTTGGTGGAGAAGGAACGGCCGGGCGGGGTCTGCCTGAACTGGGGCTGCATTCCGACCAAGGCCATGCTGCGGTCCGCGGAGGTTTTCCAGACTGTCAGCGCCGCAGCGGATTTCGGCGTCTACGCCGACAACGTGCGCTTCGACTTCGCCGCCGTGCGCCAGCGCAAGGACGGCATCGTCAAGGAACTCACCGACGGTGTCGCGGGTTTGCTCGCGGCCAACGGCGTGACGGTCATCGAGGGCCATGCCCGCTTCGTCGATCCCACCACCGTCGAGGTGCACGAGGTGGGTCCCTCCCCCGTCGGCTCGCAGGGCCCGCGCTACGCCGCCGCCCCGACCACGCCGATCCGGCAGGTCAGTGCGCGCGATGTGATCATCGCGACCGGCTCGGTGCCCGCTCGGCTGCCGATTCCGGGCGCTGATCTGCCCGGCGTGATCACCTCCGACGGCGCGTTCGGGTTGACCGAGGTGCCGAAGCGGCTGGTGATCATCGGCGGCAGCGCGGTCGGCGCCGAATGGGCCAGCCTGTTCGCCACCTTCGGCGCCGAGGTGACGATCGTCGAAATGCAGGACCGGCTCGTTCCCGCGGAGGACACCGATATCGGGACCGCGCTGGGCCGCTCCTTCGGCAAGCGCGGCATTACGGTGCTCACCGGATCGACGGTGAAATCGATTGCACAAGAGTCGAATCGGGCACTTCGGGTGACAGTCGACGGCGCGCAGTCGCGCGAGCTCGATGCCGACGTGGTACTGGTCGGTGTCGGTCGGCGACCCAACACCGCCGACCTCGGCTTGGATATTGCCGCAATCGCCACCGACGACCGGGGATTCGTCACCGTCGACGAGCAGTTGCGTACCGGTACCGCGCACGTATACGCCATCGGCGACGTCACCGGTCGGGCGCTGCTCGCGCATGTCGCCTCCCATCAAGGCCTCACCGCCGCCGACGTGATCGCCGGACGTCAGGCGCATATCGATTACACGGTGATCCCCGCGGCCACGTTTACCCATCCGGAGATCGCCGCCGTCGGACTCACCGAGGCCGCCGCCCGCGCCGCCGGGCACGAGGTGATCACCGCGCGCTTCCCGTTCGCGGCCCTGGGTCGCGCCAAAACCTTCGGCGATACCGAGGGGTTCGTGAAAATTGTTGCCGGGCAACAGCATCAGGAAGTGCTCGGGGTGCACATCATCGGTCCATCGGCCAGCGACCTGATCACCGAAGGCGCACTGGCGATTTCGCTCGAGGCGACGCTGGACGAGCTGGCCGGCACCATCCACGCCCACCCGACCCTCGGCGAGATCGGCATGGAGGCGGCGCTGGCCGGCCTCGGACTGCCCGTACACATCGCGCCACGCAAACGCTGAGGAGCCACCGTGACCACGACCACCGCACCCCGTAAGGCCACGTCGAAGGCCGCGGCTCGCAAGGCATTCGCCGGCACCGATACCGACACCCTGCGTGGCTACTTCCGCGACATGCTGTTCGTGCGCCGCTTCGAAGAGCGCACCGCGCAGGGCTATACCCAGGCCAAGATCGGCGGCTACTGCCATCTCAACCTCGGCGAGGAAGCCACCGTCGTCGGACTCGCCGCGGCGATGCGCCCGACCGACTACCTGTTCACCAACTACCGCGAACACGGCTACGCAATCGCCAAAGGCATCGAACCCGGCCGGGTGATGGCCGAGCTGTACGGCCGATCCACCGGCACCTCCAAGGGGTGGGGCGGCTCGATGCATATGTTCGACACCGCGACCCGACTGCTCGGCGGATACGGCATCGTTGGCGGTCAATTGCCATTGGCCGTCGGGGCCGCGCTGGCGATCGACTACCGCGGCGGCGACGATGTGGTGGTCTGCCAAATGGGTGATGGCACAACCAATATCGGGGCATTCCACGAATCGCTCAATATCGCGGCCCTGTGGCATCTGCCCGTCGTGTTTCTGGTCATCAACAACCAGACCGGCATGGGCACCACCGTGGAACAGTCCTCCGCCGAACCCGACCTCTACAAGCGGGCCAGCGCATACCGTATGCGCGGCGAACGAGTCGATGGGACCGATGTACTCGCGGTGCGGGATATCGCCACCGATCTGGTGGAAGCTGCTCGCCGGGAGGGCAAACCCGCCCTGCTCGAAGCCGTCAGCCACCGGCTCAAGGGGCATTCGGTGGTCGACCCGGCGAAATACCGTAGCGCCGAAGCGGTTTCGACCGCACGCGAATCCGATCCGGTAGCGCGGCTACAGCTCCAGCTGATCGCCGCCGGTGTCCTCGACGAGGACGCCGTTGCCGCCATCGAAGCCGAGGTGCGCGAGGGAGTCGACGCCGCCGTGGCCTTCGCCGACGCCAGTCCACACCCGGAGCCGACGAGCCTGTTCGACTACACCTACGCCACCCCGGTGGCCGGTGAATCCCGGCGGCTACCCGCCGATCCGCTGTTCTGAAAACACTTCCCGCAACCGCTGAGGACACCACCGTGCCTGTCATGACCTATCGCGAAGCGCTGCGCGAAACCCTGCGCGAGGAGATGCGTCGCGATGACGACGTCCTGCTCATCGGGGAAGAGATCGGCATCTTCGAAGGCTCCTACAAGATCACCGCCGGACTGCTCGCCGAATTCGGCGAGAAACGGGTGCGCGATACCCCGATCGCCGAAGAAGGATTCGTCGGCGCGGCCATCGGTGCGGCCATGCTCGGCCTACGCCCGGTCGTGGAACTCATGACGATCAACTTCTCCTTGCTGGCCCTGGACCAGATCGTCAACCACGCCGCCAAGATCTACGGCATGTTCGGCGGACAGACCAGCGTGCCGATGGTCATCCGCACTCCCGGTGGCGGCGGCCAGCAACTGGGCGCCACCCACTCGCAGAACATCGAGCTGTATTACGCGTTCGTGCCCGGCCTGAAGGTCGTCGCCCCCAGCACTCCGGCCGACGCACGGGCACTGCTGCGCGCCGCGATCGAGGACGACGACCCGGTGCTGTTCCTGGAAAACCTCGCCCTCTACAACACCAAAGGCGAAGTGCCCGAGGATCTTCCGCCCGCCGTGATCGGCAAGGCAGCGATTACGCGGCCGGGGACCGATATCAGCCTCATCGGCTACTCGCGCATGGCGACGATCGCCACCCAGGTCGCCGAACGCCTGGCCACCGAAGGGATCTCGGCCGAGGTCATCGATCTGCGCAGCCTGCGCCCCCTTGACCGCGACACCATTGTCAGCTCGGTACGCAAGACCGGCTGCGCCGTGGTCGCCGAAGACGACTGGCTCACCTACGGCATCGGCGCGGAAATCGCCGCCTCCATTTCCGACGGTGCCTTCGACTATCTCGACGCACCGGTCCGGCGAGTCGCCGCCGCGGAAGTGCCGCTGCCCTACGCCAAGACTCTCGAACAGATCGCGCTGCCGTCCGCCGAATCCCTTTACACCGCCGCCGCGGAAACACTCGCGGCCGTCGGCCGACGCCGCTGAGAGGACTTCACATGCCTGACATCATCATGCCCCGCCTGTCCGACACCATGGAGGAAGGCGTCGTCGTCGCCTGGCTCAAGCAGGTCGGCGACAAGGTCAGCCGCGGCGATATCCTCGCCGAAATCGAAACCGACAAAGCACTGATGGAACTCGAAGCCTACGAGGACGGCATCCTCGAACAGATTCTGTTCGAACCTGGCTCGCGGGTCCCGATCGGCAACACGATCGCGCTGATCGGTGACGGGAACGGGTCCGCGGCGGGCAGCTCTGCCGGATCGAACGACGCTGCTACCGGAAGTGGTGCGGCATCGGGCGCGAACGAACAGATAGCATCGCCGGAACGCCTTGGTGCACACGATAATCCGATCGACGCAGCCGGAACTGTGCCCGCGACTACCGAGACTGGAACTCGCAAGAAGTCCTCACCACTGGCCCGCAAGATAGCCCGCGAACTCGACGTCGACCTCGCCACCGTCACCGGCACCGGGCCGGGCGGACGGGTGACTCGCAACGATGTCGAATCCGCTTACCGCGCTATCGAATCCACTCCTGCCGCACCGCCAGTAGCATCCGTGACCTCTGCAGGCGACTACGACGAGATCCCGCTCAGCACCATCCAGCAGGTCTCGGCCAAACGCCTCACCGAAAGCAAACAGCAAGCCCCGCACATCTACTTGACCAGCGCAATCGACGTCACCGACCTGCTGGCCTTCCGCGCCGAGATCAACCGCACTCTCGAACAAACAGGCAAAACCAAGGTCAGCGTCAACGACCTACTCGTCAAAGCGGTCGCCACCGCACTGCGTACCGACCCCGCGGTCAACGTCTCCATCGCCGACGACAAACTCCTGCGGCACCGTGGAATTCACCTCGGCATCGCCGTCGCCACCCCCGCCGGACTACTCGTTCCCGTCGTCCGCGATGCGGACCGCAAGAGCGTCTCGGAAATCGCCACCGAAACCCGCGACAAAGCCGAACGCGCCCGCGACCGCAAACTCCGCGCCGACGAAATGAGCGGCGGCACCTTCACCATCTCCAACCTCGGCATGTTCGGTATCGAACAATTCACCGCCGTCATCAACCCACCCGAATCCGCCATCCTCGCCGTCGGGGCGGCCAAAGACGAACTGCGCCTCGACGACACCCAGGTCGTCACCCGCAGCATCCTGCGCGTCACCCTCTCCGCCGACCACCGCGCAATCGACGGCGCCACCGCCGCACGGTTCCTCCAACAGTTGACCGAACTCCTGGAACACCCCTTGCGCATCATCGCCTGACCGGGTCTTCTCGCTGAACGGAAGGACCAGGCCACCTCACCGCCCCAGCCGGATACCGTTTCCGTGTCCATTCCAACGCGACGAAGGAACACCGGTGAACTCATCGCTCGTATCACTGGCGCTGCCACTGGCTTTGGCCGTGATCATGTTCGGGCTGGGACTCTCGCTCAGCGTCGACGATTTCACCCGGATCGCGCGCCAACCCAGGACGGTCGCTATCGCGCTGGCGTGTCAGTTGCTCGTACTGCCGGTAATCGCGTTCGGTCTGGTCCTGCTCTTCGATCTACCGCCAACCCTTGCCGTCGGCATGCTGCTGCTCGCGTCATCGCCGGGCGGTACCACGGCCAACCTGCTCAGTCACCTGTTCGGCGGCGATGTCGCGCTCAATGTGTCCCTCACGGCGGTCAATTCGATCATCGCGGTCGTCACCGCACCCCTGATCACGAACTTCGCAATCGACTACTTCGAACCCGAAGCCGGTGCGAGCGGACTGGGCCTGCAGTTCGGCAAGGTGGTCCAAGTGTTCGCGATGATCCTGATCCCGGTCGTCGTCGGCATGCTGGTGCGGCGGCTGTCCACCGACTTCGCCGACCGGATGAACCGGCCGGTGCGCATCGGCTCGGCGCTGACCCTGGTACTCGTCATAGCCGCAAGCATGATCAGCGGTGCCGCCGACCTGCCGGGATATCTCCTCGACGTCGGCGCGGTCACCTTTGTCTTCTGCCTGCTCAGCTTGACTGTCGGCTACTTCGTCCCCCGCTGGCTCGGCGTCGATATCCGCCAGGCGATAGCCTGCTCGATGGAAATCGGTATCCATAACAGCGCCATCGCCATCACCATCGCCATCAGCGTTCTCGACAGCACCGAAATAAGTGTGCCCGCAGGGGTTTACGGCGGAATCATGCTCCCGGTCGCGGGCGCTGTCGGTTGGCTCATCACCCGGCGACACGCCGCGGTGCGTACCGAAGAGGGTGACGGTCTCAGTCGCCGAATTCGGCATTGAGGCGGTGCAGGAGTTCGGCGAGTGTGGCCAGGTCGGATTCGGGCCAGCTCGACAGTCGTTCGTGCAGCACTCGGCGGCGGACCGCGCGGGTCGCGTCCAGCCGCTGTTTGCCGAGCGTGGTCAGTGCGAGCAGCTGGGCGCGACCGTCGTCCGGATCGGGTTGCCGGTCGATGAGCCCGAGTTCCTCGAGTGCCGAAAGTTGGCGTCCGGTAGTGGCTTTCCCGATGCGGAAGTAGCTGGCCAGGTCGCTGGGACGGCTGGGGCCGATGGCATCGAGCCGCATCAGGAAGGCGTAGGCGGCGGGTTCGAGACCGGGATGGACGCGTTCCGCGGACTCGAACGAGGTCCTGCGGCTGCGCCGCAGCGCCACAATGAGCTGTTCCTCGATCTCGTCGATCGTGTCGTTCACCGTCTTACCCACCTCCACAGCACCGCGTGAAGCATACGGGTTACTCAGGGGTGCCGACTTTACCCTCGGTCCGCGACCCGGCCGCTTCGACTACGGGGTCCGGGGTATTCGTGGTGCGCAGCGGGACCTCTCGGATGAACAGGACAGCGACCAGCGCCAGCACGGCCAGCGGCGCGGTGCAGAGGAACGCATCGGCGACGCCGTGTCCATAGGCGTCTTCCACTACCGAGCGGACCGGGCCCGAGAGCGCGGACAAGCTCGGCAGGCTGCTACCCGAATGAACGCCGCTGCCGGGGATTCCCAGCCGGGCCAAACCCGTTTCGGTGTAGTGGGTGATGCTGTTCGCCATGACGGCACCCAGTGCGGCAACACCGATCGCGCCGCCGAGAGATCGCATGAACGCGACCGTCGCGCTGGCCGCGCCGATCTCGTGGATGCGCACTTGATTCTGGACGGCGAGTACCAAGTTCTGCATGGTCATGCCGACTCCGGCGCCGACGCAGAACATGTAGACGGCCAGCAGTCCGTAAGGGGTATCGGCGCGGGCGGTCCCCAACGAGGCGACACCGACCACCATGAGCACACTGCCGACGACCAGGACGATCTTCCAGCGACCGGTCCAGGAGATCAGCCGCCCCGACACGATCGACACGATGGCCAGGCCGAAGATCATCGGCAGGGTGAGCAGGCCGGCCGCGGTCGGTGACGCATCCCGGGCGAGTTGAAAGTACTGACTGAGGAAGGTGGTGCCGGCGTACATGGCCACACCCGCGACCAAGGAGCCCACAACGGCCAGCACGATGGTGCGATTGCCGAACAGGTACAGCGGGATGATCGGCTCGCTCGTCTTCGACTCCGTCAGCAGCAACAGCGCGACCAAAACCACTGTGCCACCGATCATCACGCCGGTCTGCCAGGACAGCCAGGCGTACTTGTCGCCGGCGAAGGAGATCCAGATCAGCAGCAGCGAGGTGGCGGCGGCCACGAGCAACGCTCCGAGCCAGTCCACCGATGTCTGCCGTTTGACCATCGGCAGGCGCATCGTCTTCTGGAGTACGACCAATGCGACCGCCGCGATCGGGATGCCGATGAAGAAGCACCACCGCCAGCCCAGCCAGGAAGTATCCACGATGGCACCGCCCACCAGCGGTCCCACGACGGTGCCGACGGCGAAGAGACCGCTCATGTAACCGCCGTAGCGACCGCGTTCACGGGGCGAGATCATGACCGCCATGATGGTCTGGGTCAGCGCCGTCATACCGCCTGCGCCGACACCCTGAATCGTCCGCGCCGCGATCAGCTGTCCCACGTTGGCCGCCAGTCCCGCGATGATCGAGCCCACGACGAAGATGACCAGGCTTATCTGCACGAGAAGTTTCTTGTCGACCAGATCCGACAGTTTTCCCCAGATGGGCGTGGTCACCGTCATCGCGAGCAGGGTTGCGGTGATCACCCAGCTGTAGGCGGTCTGGCCCGCATGCAGATCCGAGATGATCGTCGGCAGCGCGTTCGCCACGATGGTCGAGGACAGGATCGCGACGAACATGCCGGTCAGCAGTCCGGTCAGCGTTTCCATGATCTGACGGTGTGTCATCGGAGCGCCGGGATCGGCGTGCTTGTTCAGGTCCGGTGCGGCGTTCTGCTGGTCGGCGTCCTGCAAATTCTGCGACAAAGCAGGCCTCACTCTCTCGTGGCGCTAGTGCACGCGGCACCGGATTGCCCGTTGAGTGGACGTCACCGCGGACCCCGTCGATAGTTGCTCGGGGCTACCATATCAGACTAGTTGCCCAAGGCAACTAGTCCAGGACAGGCCGAGCTACGACAGAAGACGTCCGGCCGCGTCGACGACGGGCGTTTCAGCTGCTGTACGTCGGGGGAAATTGTCCGCACCGTGCAGCCACGGTTTGGTTGCGCTGAGGAATATGGAGGTGTTGAGGACCATCAGCAGCAGACACAGCGGCGGAACCGCACTCATGATTGCTTTGGCGGCCGGCGAAAGCTCGCCGGGATCCGTTGCGTTGAAGGCGTTTCCGAGGACGCCGGCGGCGACACCACTCAGCAGGAGAACCCCGAAGTACAGTCGGACGATTCCAGTCCGATACGGCAACGTCCCGACCATCACGTAGCAGTAAGCGATCTGAAAGACCGTGAGGCCCACCACGATCGGCCACAGCCATGCGATGGTCGACGGCGTTCCGGCCAACCTTGCCAGATGGTGTGCGAACGCGAAGGACGCGACCGCCGCCACTGCAATCAGGACCGAAGCGGACACGACAGCGACTCTGGTGACCGAGAGTCGCTCAGTCCATGGGTTCATGCGTTCCTCCGAGTTGAGAAAGCTCGAGAATGGCTGGGATTCGCCGCCGCCGACCTCGAACATGCAGCTGGGCAATAACTAGCGAAGGCGGCGACCGATGGGGTTGATTGCCGCCCTGGTAGGGGTCATGAATCGAGCGATATCAGCGCGGGCAGTGGGCAATCCAGGTTCGCGAACAGCCGGCGCACAGCACAGCGGGCGTCGCACTCTGTGCTCCGCAATTGGTGTAGTGCCGTCAAGCCAGTCGCGTGCCGGTCGAATACGGCCTGCTCGCTGCGGACGCGTCTGCTGACCTGTGCTCGCCTATAGCTGCGCGCGTTGGATTTTCAATGCGTCCACCGCCGCGCGGGTCTGGCGTAGTTCGGCGCACGGTTCGGCGATTTCGGCAACACGAGCGACGATCGCACTGGTCACGACGGGCCCCTTCGGGTCTTGTCTCTCCTCGGTGCAGCTTTGGCTCGCACAGTATGCCCTCGGCATCGCACCGACACGCGGAATACCGCCATTCGCCGTGCATCGCACTGGATCGCGATCCATACCGTCGGTTGCGGGCTCGTGGCCCTGATAGCCCGGCCCGCAACCTATTCGGATGTTCGATCAGGACTTCTTGTACAGCTTGTAGATATCGTCGTTGTAGGTCTTCATCATGTTCGCGGCCTTGGCAAGTCCGCCGAGCGCGTCCTTGGTCTGGACCGAGCCGGATTGTTCGCTGGCCGCGTCGGCCGAAGCGGCGGCGAACCACAGGATGTTCTCGAGGTCTGCGGGCGGAATTTCAGCGAAGTCGGTGACGATGTCCTCGAAGACGAGCGGCGAATCGACGACCGTCTTGACGAACGATTCGGTCGCCCTGATTGTCAGCGGCACATCGGCGCCGATCAGCGTTCCGTCCAAAACCGTGCAGCCCATGAACTTTCCGGTCGAGTCGATGCATCCCTTGAACGGATTGCGGAACAGCACCGGATCGAGGTCCACCGGGTGGCAGGCCAGGAAGTGTTCTTCGCCAGGTGTCGCGACGAGCACGTATTCCGTCTCGTACAGGCTGATGCCGCGGTCGAGTGCGGGCATGGCGGAAACGCCCTTGTCGCGCAGGGTGGCGACATCTATGCAGAGCAGATACGGCGCCTTGTTGATGATGTTCAGGACATTCTTGTCGCCGCCCGCCGACGCGGCGGTACCGATGAGTGCGCCGATGTTGCGACAGAACGAAGAAGTTCGCACGTGCGCGCTCTTCTTCTCGTTCCCGCTACTGTGTGCGCCGATGATCTTGATGATTTCCGAGATGGCCGTATCGGCACCGATCGAAATCTTCTCATCGTACGGCGTCGCACTGAAGCGCCAGATGTACTGGCGGTCAGCGTCATCGAATTCGGTGTAATGCCGCCAGCCGTGCGCGGCCGTGTAATCCATCCAATCCTTATGGGAGCGCCACAGATCCGTGAGCCCGCCCCCGCGTACCGCCGGTCCGCTGTCGTGCAACCACTTCAGATGCCGCTCGGCGGCAGGCGAGAAAGTGGATGCGGCAGCGGGTTGCTGTACGACCGACGCTGTCGGCGGTTGCGCCGGAACTTCGGCCTGTGGCTCCTTGTCGGGCTTCTTGGCACGGACGACAATCTTGAACTTCGATTTCGGTTGTTGGTGCTGAATCAGCTGCCCCGCAGCGGGTTTCGGCGGTTGGGCGGAAGTCGCCTTCGCGTCGTCCGTCGACTTCGGTACTGAATGGGTCATGACTGCTCCTCCGATGAAGTGCGGCACCGCGGGGCGCACTCTCGCCCCCCGAGCAAGGATCGCACCCGCACTCCGCCGACTCACCGAATTCGCGACCGATGTTTTTCCGGTTTCGCACGCCGAAGATCAACTGCCGCAGCCGATTTCGTGGACCCGCGAAGTCGAATCGCGCACGACGCCGCTCAGCTCCAGTTTCGCGATATCACCCCGACCGTCTCCGGCGATCGGTGTTCGACGCAGGCCTCGGCGCGGCGCGATGGTGGTCGGCGCGCGGGAGTTCTCCGAACGCGACGGTTTCGGGCGACGACAGTGGCCGCGGTCGCCGAACGGGCGGGCGGGTCAGCGGAGAGTGGCTACCAGGCATTCGGTACAAGGGCGGCGCCGGCCGAGGCCGTGATCGACTTCGTGATCGCAACCGGTAACGGTCTACGAGCGGCACGAGCAGAAGGCGACACTCACCGAACCCGACGTGCGCCGCACGATCGAGATCGTCATCCACGATCTGGCGCCGCGGCAAGCGCGGCCGGATACGCCACGAGATCGATCTCGATGAAGGCGACGCCGCCTGTTTCAGCTGCGGTGGGCCGGGAACGCCCAATTTATGGAGGAAGTACTGGAACGTGAAAGCAAATGGGAGGTCGACGGGGTCTTTTCTCTTCCGGCATTGGACAACCTCGTCTCCGACAGTCGTATCGAAAAGACGTCGGTCGAATTGACCAGTACCTATTTCGATACCCCAGAGCGAGATCTGCTCGCTCACAATCTCACCCTGCGCCGCCGGGAAGGTGCCGACGAATCCGGTTGGCAGTTGAAAGTTCCCCAGCCGAACGGTCGCACCGAATTACATGCCCCGCTCTCGGAGGGACTGCCGCCCGAGTTCGTCGAGGTAGTCACCGGCGCGGCGCTCGGCAAACCACTGCACGCGGTCACCACGATTCACACGCTGCGGAATCGCCACCGCGTACTCGGGCCGGACGGCGAATTGATACTCGAAGTCGACGACGACATCGTCGATACGACACCGGCTGACGGAAGTTCCGTCGCCTGGCACGAGATCGAGGTCGAACTCGGCCCGCGGATCGACGCTGTACCCGAGGCGCTGGTGGACAGTCTCGCCGAGGCGGGCGCACGCAGGTCGGAGTTTCCCTCCAAGCTGTCGCACGTGCTGCCCGCGCAGCCCAGGCCGGTCACGGACACTGCGGCGGAACGCGCCATCTATGAATACATGACCGCGCAGATCGACATGATCTTCGCCGGTGACGTCGCTTTGCGCCGCGGCCAGGAACCGATCCACGACACCCGCGTCGCGACGCGACGCCTGCGCAGCACCCTGCGCGTGTTCAAAAAGCTGTTCGACCGCTCCGCCATCGGTGCTGTCGAAGACGAATTGAAGTGGTATGCAGGGTTACTCGGCGATGTGCGCGACTGCCACGTCCAACATCGCCGTCTGGCCGACCAGGTGCACAAACTGCCGTCCGAACTCGTCCTCGGCCCGGTCGCCGCGCGCATCGACGCGACGATTCTGGCTCGACAGGTGCCCAGCCGCAATGCACTCACCGAGGCCATGGACTCGACTCGCTACCTGGAGTTGCTCGCGACCCTGCATGCCTGGCAATCGCACCCGCCGTTCGACAGGCGACTTCGCAGACGTGAACTCGTGCAGCGGGCTCGTAAAGCCGCGCGCAAAGCCGATCACCGGCTCGCGACCGCCCTACACGATCAACGGCAGGCGTCATTGCATCGTGCCCGCAAGGCCGCCAAACGAGCCCGCTACGCCGCCGAACTACTCGAGCCCGCGGGGAAACATACGCGAGCGAAGCCGAACATCAAGTACTACAAGAAGATTCAAACCGTACTCGGCGACTACAACGACGGAATCGTATCTTCACAATTCCTGTGGCGCACCGCAACGGCCGCAGGCACAGCAGCGGGCGAGAACGGCTTCACCTTCGGCCTGCTGTACGCAAACGAAATGCACGCCGCAGACGACGCCCGGCGTAAGGCCGCCAAAATCGCAAGAAGTTAGCAAGCGGCTGGAGTTGTCTGGGCGCGACTCGCGCGCCGGATCAGCTGGACTATTTGGTCACGAAGTCTCTTGCTGGGCTTGGTCCACGATCCAGGCCGCGATCTGTGCGCGGGAGGTGAATCCGAGCTTGCTCAGGATGTGCTCGACGTGCCCGTCCGCGGTGCGTTGCGAGATCACCAGTTTCGCGGCGATCTGCCTATTGGTGAGTCCTTGGGCCACAAGGTCTGCAACCTGCTGTTCGCGTTTGGTCAATGTCAGTTCCGAAGCTCGCGGGCTGGCAGTTGTCGGCTCCCCCAGTGCGTAGGCCACCGCGGCGTTCATTCCCATGACCTGACCGCGCCGGAACGCCGCATCGAATCCGCGGTCACCGAGCGCGCGACGCGCCGTGCGCTCGCATTCGTCGTGAGATCGGGATAGCTCCGGGAAATAGATCGAAAAACTGGAGGCGGACCGCAACAGATTTTCCACGGCGCCCATCAGAACGGCGGCGCGCTCACCATCGCGATCGGCGGCTATCCAGGCCAGCCCCTCGAGATCGATGGCCGTGACGAGGGGGGTGCGCGCGGACCGGCTGACTCGCAGCGATTCCTGCAGCAACTGGTGTGCGTCCGACCGCTCGCCTTGCTGCAATACGGCAATGCCCTTCGCCCCCAGGGCGGCCGAGCGAAACAGCGATTCGCCGCCCGCTTCGGTGATGGAAAGAATTTGCTCGTGATATTCGATCGCCCGCCGTTTATCGCCCTGCAGAGCATGTGCCCAACCGAGCAATACCAACGAAGCGACATGGAGGTGTCCCCGCGGGTTCGAGCTGAATACTTCGACCGCACGCTCGAAGCAGGAGATCGCATGAGCAGGTTCGTTTCGATACAGCGCCAACGTGCCCTCGGCCTTGGCAATCAGCGCCTGGTTCAGCGGAGTGGGATCCTGTTCGGTCAGTGCGCGCGCTTCGTCGAGGAAGACAGCTGCGGACTGAAGGTCCCGCTGCATCGAGGCCATGTTGACGCTGTCATGAAGCGCCCTGACGCGGGCGGGTATCGACTGCGCGGCAGGGTTGGCAAGGGCGCGGCCGAGCCAGCGTCTGGCCTCCCCACACAGCCCCCGAAAGCCCCAGAACACAGTAGCCAACACGGCCGCGGTGCGTAGACCGGCCTCGGCCGACTCCGCACTGTCCTCTGACCGGCAGAATTCGAGCGCATCCAGAAGGTTGGGTTGCTCGCGTTCGAGCCGGGTCACCCAGTAGGGCTGCCGATCGCTGATCCAGCCGGCCTCGGCATCCAGCGCCAGCCGCTCGTACCAGTCGCGGTGCCGTCGACGCAGATCCTGATATTCGCTGGTCTCTTGCAGCTGCTCCCGCCCGTATTCGCGCATCGTCTCGAGCATCCGGAAACGCACGACCTCGCCCAGCGTTTCCCGGTTCACAATCGACTTGTCCACCAGGGAGGACAACGCATCCAATAGACTCTCCCGCTCCAGGTCCGCACCGCACACCCCTTCGGCGGCGTCGAGTTCGAAGCCGCCGGCGAATACCGACAATCTGGCCCACAACCGCTGCTCGACCGGCGTGCACAGCTGGTAGCTCCAGTCGATACACCAGCGCAGCGTCTGTTGCCGCTTCGGCGCGGTGCGGCTGCCGCGGGTCAACAGCGCGTACCGGTCGGTGAGCCGCGCCAGGATCTGCTCGGGCGACATGGCGCGCATCCGCGCCGCGGCGAGTTCGATCGCCAGCGGCAACCCGTCCAGCCGCGAACAGATACCGGCCACCGCGGCCCTGTTGTCGTCGGTGACTTCGAAGCCCGGCACGACCACCGCGGCGCGTTCGGCGAACAACGTCAACGCATCGTATTTGGGCAATCCCCGCAGCGTCGGCTCGCCGTCGGTGCCCGGAACAGTCAGCGGCGGCACCCGCAGCACCGCTTCCCCTGCGATGTCGAGCGGCTCGCGGCTGGTGACCAGAATCCGCAGGCTCGGACACGCCAGCAACAATGTTTCGACCAGCTCCGCCAACGCCTCCACCACCTGCTCGCCATTGTCCACAACGAGCAACGTTTCCCGGGAACACAGGAACTCGACCAGCACGTCCTGCATCGGTCGGGCCGAATCATCGCGTAGGCCCAGGGTGGACGCCACGACGCCGATCAGCAGTGACGGGTCGCGCACGTCGCCCAACTCGATCGCCCACACCCCATCGGGGAAATCGCGTCGCGCGTTCGACGCCGCCCGCAACGCCAACCGGGTCTTGCCGACACCACCGATCCCGGCCAACGTCACCAACCGCGACACCGACAGCAGGTTCTTGATCTCCGCCGTCTCGGCGCGACGGTCGACGAAACTGGTCAACTCCAGCGGCAGCTCACCGGTACTGCCGCGCCCCTCCGTTGGCTGCGGCGCAGCCCATGCCTGCGACGGCGGCGTATGCTCGCGCGGCCCGCCCTCCGGTGTCCGCAGCGCCATCTCGCCCACCTGATATCCGTGACGCCGCTGTACCTGCCGGATGGCCTCGCCTACCCCGGTCGCCGACGGCCGCTGCTGCGGATCCCGGTTCATCGCCGACTCCACCAGCGACGCCACGTCATCGGAAATGCCACCCGCACGCAGGTCCGGCACCGGCTGACTGGTGATCCGCAAGAACTGGGCCACGACCTGCTCACCACTACGACGCTCGAAGGCCGCATGCCCGGTCAACGCACAAAACAAAGTCGCACCCAGCCCATAGACATCCGCGGCCGCAGTCGCGGCCTCGCCACCGAGCACCTCCGGAGCGGTGAACGCCGGGGACCCGGTCAAGATGCCCGTCGCCGTCTGGAACCCGCCGGACATGCGCGCGATGCCGAAATCGGTCAACGCCGGCTCACCGTAATCGGTCAGCAGAATATTTCCCGGCTTCACATCCCGATGCACGATGCCGAGCCGATGCGCGCTCTCGAGCGCACCAGCGATCTTCACCCCGAACCACAACACCGTCTCCACCGGCAAGGGGCCCTGCCGACGAACCCACGCGTCCAGCGAATCCAACGGGTGATACGGCATCACCAGATAGGGATGGCCGCCCGCGGTGACACCCACCTGCAGCACCGTCACGATGTTCGGATGCCCGGTCAGCCGGCCCATCGCCTGCTGCTCGCGGAAGAACCGCTCCCGATTGTCCTCGTCCAGCTCATCGGTCAGCACCTTCACCGCAACCGTGCGATCCAACTCCACCTGCGTACAGCGATACACCACACCGAAACCACCGCGGCCGATCTCTTCGGCATCCTCGAACCCGGACGCACTCAACTCCACCGCGACGGGCATGCTCACGTCACGTTGGGTCTGCGGCGGATCATCGTCGACCATCAGCGGCGTGCGATCCACTCGGCATGTGCACCGAAACCGGGCACCATCTGCTCACCCTTCCGACATTGCCCAGCGTATCGCCAACAAAGGTGGACGGTCCGCCGGTTCGCATCGCGGTTCCCGGCCTTCGCGGGGAGCGACGGTTCGAATATCGGCCGGTCGACCGTCGGCGGTCGCGAGATTCGGGGCAGCCGAGGCCCGTTCACCAAACGAGGTCGGGGGGTGGACAAATGGGCACAAGGGCGAAAGGCTGTTAGTGAAGTGCCAGCTACTCGCCGGAGGGGATCCGATACCCCTCGGTGCGGCGGCCGGGCTCGACCACTTCGAAGCGAGCGACGATGGATCAGAACCTCGGAGCGAGCACACCCGGCGCCGGTGTCGCCCGCGCGACGGCAACGCAGACCGCGTTGACGACTCTGGTTGCCCAGTTCGCCGGGGACTGGAAGGCATCGAGCGAACCGCCCGATCTGTCGGCGCATCTGCCCGTCGAGCCCGCGCTGCGGCGGACCACGTTGATCGAGCTGATCAAAGTGGATCTGCACGAAAGGTGGCAGCGCAGCGACGATGCACTGCGCCTCGCCGACTATCGCGAACAGTTCCCCGAACTGGGCACTGCCCCGTTGCCGCCGGATCTCATCTACGAGGAGATCAGTGCCCGCAGCTGCCGCGACGACGTCGACCTCACCGAGTACGAGCACGACTATCCGACCCAAATGGCCCGCATTACCGAGACTTTCGATGTCGGCGGCCTGCGCAGCACGCTGCTGGCCGACCCCCGGGCGCTCGATGCCCTCGAGTCCATCGGTATAGGCGCCTCCATCGACGATTTCGATCTGCTGCTGCCGCTGGGCCGCGGCGCCTTCGCACGCGTATTCCTGGCTCGGCAGCGATCGATGAGCCGGCTGGTGGCTGTGAAGATCTCCCGCGACCGCGGCACCGAACCGCAGACGCTGGCCCAGCTCGACCACGACTACATCGTCCGCGTCTTCGATCAGCGTCAGCTCGCCGAACAGCATCTGAAGCTGATGTACATGCAGTACATTCCCGGCGGCACCCTGCTCGGCGTGCTGCGGCAGCTGCGCAGCACCCCACCGGTCCGACGCAGCGGCAAGCTGCTACTGCAGGCCATCGACGCCGCCACCACGAGTGGCGGTGTGCTCGAGCCGCAGCTCTCGCCCGCGCGCGCGGAACTGGAACAGCTCACCTGGCCGGAAACCGTCGCCTGGTTGGGCGGCCGGCTCGCCACCGCGCTCGAGTACGCCAATCACCACGGTGTGCTGCACCGCGATATCAAACCCGCAAATGTGCTGCTGACCGCCGACGGCCAGCCCAAACTGGCCGACTTCAACATCAGCTTCAGCTGCCACCTGCCCGGTGCGAACCCCGTCGCCTACTTCGGCGGCTCCCTGGCCTACATGTCCCCCGAACAACTCGAGGCCTGCCACCCCACCCTGGCCACCACTGCCGCCGATCTCGATACGCGCAGCGACCTCTACTCGCTGGCTGTGGTCCTGTGGGAACTACTCACCGGACGGCGACCGTTCGACGACGGGTTCGGAGCAGGCGAATCGGAGCAATCGTTGCAGGCGATGATCGATCGACGCCGCCGGCTCGTCGATGCGAACCTGGAGGCCGACCTGCCCCCGGACTGCCCGGCTCTACTGCGTCACGCACTACTCACCTGCCTTGCCCCCGACCCCGCAGACCGCTACCCCAGCGGCGCCGAACTGGCCCAGCAGCTGGAATTGAGCCAGGACCGGGCCGCCCGTGACCTGGTCGACCCGCCCGCACACAGCCTGCGGGCACGGCTGCGCATGCGGCCGATCCCGGTGGTGATTCCGGCAAGCATGTTCGGCCAGGTCGCGGCGGGGCTGTACCTGTCGGCGCACAACGTCCGGCTGATCCAACTCCAACTGGGATCCGAGGCTGCCGGGCGGCTGACCCATCTCGGGTACGTGGTGATCGCGATCTCCTATCCGATCGCCATCGCCGGCTTGCTGTACTGGTGCCGCAACGTCTTTCTGGTGCCCGACGGCCTGCGCCGGGGCAAGCAATTCGACGCGGCCACTCTCGCCCGGGCCCGCGCCGACACCCTGGCCTGCGGCGACCGGATCGCGGCAGTCGCGCTTATCGGATGGGTTCTGGCCATGGGTATCTTCGCGGTGAAGCTGCTGTCGCTGGGGCCGATACCGGCCGGGCTGCTGGCGAATCTGATTGCCTCGAGCCTCGTCGCGGCCGCAGTGGCGGTCGTGTACACGTACTTTCCGGCCACCTTTTTCGTCTTGCGCTGGTACTACCCAGGTTTGGTCGCCGCCGGTCACATCTCCCCCGACGACGCGCCCAGGCTGCATCGGCTGATCCGGCGCAGCCGCGTGTATCTCGGTGTGGCAGCATCGGTTCCACTGATCGGCGTGTCGTTGGGGCTGATATTCCTGACTCCGCATCAGCAGCACACGGTGATCGGCTCGATAGTAGCCCTGTGTATCGGTGGGCTTGTCGCTTTCGCTGTCGCGCTACGCACCTTCTACGCCCTGCAATCGGATCTGGCGGCCCTCGAGCGCATCGTGAACCCGCATTACCGTACCCGCACCTGACCGCTGAACGACCTGCCATTGATCGCTGACACCATGGGGTGATATTTATGCGAACGGACGGAGACAGCTGGGACATCGTGACGAGCGTGGGTCTGACCGCCCTGGGCGTCGCCACGTTTCGCGCACTCGAGACGCTCGATCCCGAGCCGATGATCAACGACGTCTATGCAGCGTGGTTCGTCGAGGCGGCGGGTGAACCGCACTTTCTGCAGAAACTGCACGAGCCGGCGTCGGCGGGTTCGGCCGGATTGTTCGGGCGGTTCATGGGGGTTCGGACAAGGTTCTTCGACGAATTCTTCGCCGCGGCGTGGCAGCAGGGTCTGCGGCAGGCGGTGATCCTGGCATCCGGTCTGGATGCGCGGGCCTATCGGCTGGATTGGCCCGCGGGCACAGTCGTCTTCGAGATCGATCAGCCCGATGTGCTGGAGTTCAAGAACCGGGTGCTCGCCGAGCACGGTGCCGTGGCCACGGCCGATCGGCGCGCGCTGGCGGTCGATCTGCGCGACGACTGGCCGGCCGCGCTGACTACTGCGGGTTTCGATCCGGGGCGGCCGTCGGCGTGGTCGGCCGAGGGACTGTTGCCGTTCCTGCCGGGTTCGGCACACGACGCATTGTTCGAACGCATCGACGCCCTGTCCGTACCCGGCAGCTGCGTGGCCGCCGACGACTTCGGCCGCGGCATGGACCAGCGCCACTTCGACATGGAGGAAAAGTTCTTCGGCCCCAACCCGTTCGGCAACTTGAACGTGCACGACCTGTGGTACGACGACACCCGCGCCGATCCCGGGGATTGGCTGTCTCAGCACGACTGGTCGGTCCACCGCGTCACCCCCATCGACCTGGCCGCCACCTACGGCCACCCGATCACCGACTTGCCCTCCGACCTGCCCGCCGAGCTGCTCGACCGGCTGCGGCAGGCGTCCTATGTATCGGCCGAGAAGCACCGGTGAACGCGGACCTGCGTGGCCGGCTCAGCCGTTGGCGAGCGCACGGTCAGCCAGTGCGGCGATGACCGGTCCGAGTGTTCTGGCGTAACTGACGGTGAGATGGTTGTCGTCGCGGTACACCAGGTTGTCACCGATGATGAGGGGGCAGCTGGCGGCGGTACAGAACAGTGAGGTCAGATCGGCGTACTGGCCGCCGCCGATGGTAGCTGCCGCCTGCTCAGCCGCCGTACCCGCGTCGTCGACCGCTTCCGGCCGCGTCGGCGTGCATGCCGCGGCATTGTCGATATGTTCGGACAGGCACGCAGGCACGGTGGTGTGCGGATCGGGGATCGACCCGAGAACGAGGACCGCCGCTCCGGTCGCTCGCAGCTGGCCGACCAGGCGGTTCAGGCTCTCGATCCAGGCCTGGTCATAAGAGACGAAGCCGAAGTCGGCGCCGTAGCGCCGGGACATGCTCACCACGATCAGCCGGGGGCGTTCGGTCTGCAACCTGGTCAGGATCTGGCCGCGCCACTGCTCGCATTCGGTGTACTCCCGGCCCAGATAAGGGCTGGTGATGGGCAAGCCGAGCAACGGACAGGTGACCTTGGCCATGGTTTCCAGCCGCCAGTGCCGCTCCGCGGCGATCGACTCGAACGCCGGATGCCACATCGCGGCGTGTGAATCGCCGACCAGGGCCACTGTCGTGGCCGAGTCCGGATCGCCGGAGGCGCACTCGGCTTGTCCCACGTCACGCCACGATCGCACGCAGCCGTCGACGAACACGCCCGCCTTGTCGCTGGGCGCGTCGGCCAGCGACGGGGTGAGATTCGAAGGGACAGCACGGATTCCAGCCGCGGCAGCGACTGCGGCCTGCGTCTGTGCGGTCAGCTGCCGGACCGCTGCGTCGCGCGCGTCCGCGCTGGGAGTGGCCGGTGCGGCCGGCGTGGCGAGCGTGAGAGCCGCGGCGGCTGCGCCGCGGCCGACCGGGACGGGAGTGAGCACGAGCAGCATCAGTGCCACACCACCGGCGACCGCGGTAATCGCGCCACCACAGGCCAGGCTGCGTGCCGCCGACCCTCGCAACGGGGCGGCGAAGCGAACCGGATTCTCGACCAGCCACAACGTGAGCATGGCGAGTCCGCCTGCCATCATGACCGCCCCCATCGAGCCACCCCGGCCGAGTTGGTGACCGAGCACGCACGGCGCCAGCAGTAATACCGGCCAGTGCCACAGATACCAGGAGTACGACACGCGGCCGATCGCCCGCATTACCGGCAATGCCAGTCCGCGACCAACCCCGAATCCTGTTTCCACACAACCCGATACGATCACCAGTGCGGTACCGAGAGCGGGCAGCAGGGCCGCAGTCCCCGGATACGGTGTCTTCCCGTTCAGCTGGGTACACGCGGCAACGATCAGGGTCAGACCGATCCATCCGGCCGGGGCGGCGACCGATTTCGGCAACCGGGACCACGCACCGGCCGAGAGCGCGATCATGCCGCCGGCGCCCAGCTCCCAGGCCCGCGCCGGCAGCGAGAAGAACGCCCACGGTGGCAGCGTGCGGGTCCAGGTCAGCGCGATCGTAAAGGAGAGCGCGGTGACAACCGCAAGGACGACCAGGTACGGAAACACGGCGGCCGATCCGATCCCGCGCCGCCGCGCGAACCAGGCCGTGCCGGCGATCAGTGCGGGCCACAACAAATAGAACTGCTCTTCCACACCGAGCGACCAGAAGTGCTGAAACGGCGACGGAAGCGTGTCGCCGGCAAGGTAGTCGGTGCCGTGCAGCGCGAGCCGATAATTCCCGGCGTACAAGGCGCTGGCGATCCCATCGCCGAGGACTTGACGAGCCTGCAGCGGCGGCAGCAGTACCGCCGCGCCGATCGCGGTGGCGACCACCACGACACCCGCCGCGGGCAGCAGGCGGCGGGCACGCGCGCCGTAGAACCGGAGCAGCCCGACGGTATCGGCGGAAGCCGTTTCCCGCCAAAGGATTCCGGTGACGAGGAAGCCGGAAATGACGAAAAAGACATCGACCCCGACGAATCCGCCCACGAGCCCGGGCGTGTTCGCATGAAAAAGCACAACGGCCAGTACGGCGACTGCTCGTAACCCCTCGATGTCGGCCCGAAATGAACCGCGCGGCGTCGCATCGGGCGTCTGATCAATCCGCCGATTTATCAATCCGCCGCTCGCCGCCACCGTCATGGGCGGCATTGTTATCGGTCTCGCTGGCTAAGTCACGGCAACTCACCGCGCGCCAGGCGCCCGACCTCGAACGTTCGGCACCACAGGCAGATCGAGTTCGGTATCGGGATTGCACTGTGCGCCGAGCGCGCGGTCGAATCCGACGCTACTGTGGTCCCGCCCACGATCGAGGCCGACTACCACGTGGGGCAAGCGCGGTCCATCCTGGGAAGGCGGAAGGCAGCTATGTCGCGAACGATTCTCTACCCATCCGACGAGTTGATCCGAACCGTGACCGCCACCTTGCTCGGAGCCGACGAGCCGTCGGACTCGACTCCCCTCTTTTTCGGCCTCACCCTGGCGGGTCCGGATCAGATCGGCCTTCTCACGCTGCCGACGTCTGCTGATCCGCCGTTCCAGGATCTGGCGACGCTTCTCGCGGGCGCCCCGTAAGACGCTGTGGGGGTTCGGATTCCACGCGGAAGCGGCTGTTGTGCGGACCGCCGACGCGCGGGGCAATCTCTGGTCGGCGTCCCGGGAGCACCCCGGCGCCGACGTCGTGGAAACATTCCGGTCGGCCGATCACGGTGTGCCGGACGATCCGATCGATCGAGAGCTGTGGGTCGCCGCACTGGCTCTCGCAGCGCTCTGAGTGACTCCCCGCCGGATACGGAGTCTCAGGACCGCTCCGCGTGCGGGTGGCTATTGATCCAGCAACTGGTGAGCGCCCCGCCCCGGATGCAACCCG
Organism: Nocardia sp. NPDC049526; assembly: GCF_044465765.1. NCBI lineage: Bacteria > Bacillati > Actinomycetota > Actinomycetes > Mycobacteriales > Nocardiaceae > Nocardia > Nocardia sp. NPDC049526. Next base: position 107,337 of record NZ_JBITMA010000002.1, read on the forward strand.
TCTGACGTCATGACGCCGGTGCCTGTGATTTGATAGGGCACAAATACTCCAAAATCGATTCCTTCTCGCTTTGTTCGACACTGGTCCGCCAACGGTGTGCCGGGATACGGCCGGGTTCGTGGGTTTCGGCAAGACCTGTGGGCTCGACGCGAGAGGACTGTAGTACTCGAATGGATAGGGTTCGTCGCACTGTTCGGGGTCGAATTCGCCGCAGATCGAGTAGCCCGCTCTTCACGCAGTTGTTGGGGGCCGCGGTCGAATCCGCGGCCGACTCGATCGCGATCCGCTACAACCCGACGGGCGAACTCGCTGATCAGCGCGAACTCACCTACACGGAGCTGGACGAGTCGTCATCGCGACTGGCACGGGAACTGATCCGGCGGGGCGTGGGCCCCGGCGACGTCGTTGCCGTCGGCTTGGCGCGCTCGATCGAATCCGTGCTGGCCGTATGGGCCATCGCCAAGACCGGTGCCGCCTACGTGCCGGTCGACCCCAGCCTTCCGCCGGAGCGCAGCGCATACATCGTCGCCGACTCTCGGGCGGTGCTGGGGCTCACCGACTCGACGCATCGCTCGCGGTTCGGCAGCGAGATCTACTGGCTCGACATCGATGATCCGCTGCACCGGGAGCGGATCGCGGCACAGCCCGCACATCCGATCTCCTACGTCGACCGGGTGGGCACACCGACCGAACAGCATCCGGCCTACGTCATCTACACCTCCGGCTCCACCGGTCGCCCGAAGGGCGTTGTGGTGACTCACGCCGGTATTGCGATGCTGGTGAACGCTCAGCGAGAGCGCTACGCGGTCGACGGCGATTCGCGGGTGCTGCACGTTTGTTCGCCGAACTTCGATGTATCGGTACTCGAGCTGCTGCTGGCCTTCAGTTCCGGCGCGACGCTCGTGGTGTCCCCGCCGGCGGTGTTCGGCGGCGCCGAACTCGGCGACCTGTTACGTCGTGAGCGTGTCACGCACATGCTGATCACGCCCGCGGCGCTGGAGTCGGTCGATCCGGCCGGACTCGACGCGTTGCGGGTCGTGGTAGTCGCGGGTGATGCGTTCGGCCCCCGGCTGGTCGAGCGGTGGGCGGTCGCCGGACGGTATTTCTACAACGCTTACGGCCCCACCGAGGTCACCGTTCTCGCCACTGCTAGCGCCGAGTTGGCGCCCGGTCAGCCGATCACCATCGGTACCGCCCTACCGGGTGTCGGCGCGGTGGTACTCGATTCGCGGTTGCGGCCGGTACCCGCCGAAGTGATCGGCGAACTGTACCTGTCCGGTCCCGCGCTCGCGCAGGGTTACCTGGGGCGGGCGGCGCTCACGGCGGAACGATTCGTGGCGAATCCGTTCGGCGGGGAAGCCGGCATCCCTGGCGCACGGATGTATCGCACCGGCGATCTGGTGCGGCGCCGCATGGCCGATGGCGCGATCGAATATCTGGGACGCTCGGATTTCCAGGTCAAGATCCGCGGCTTCCGTATCGAGCCAGGTGAGATCGACGCCGCGCTGACCGGTCACCCCGATATCGAATACGCCGCGACTCTCGGCAAGCTCGCGCCCTCCGGCGCGACCGTACTGGTCTCCTACGTGCTGCCGCGCAACGGCATTTCCCTCGATGCCGGAGAACTCCTGCGCTTCGCCGGAACCGCATTGCCCGGCCATATGGTGCCATCCGCGATCGTCGTGCTCGATGCGATCCCCTTGTCCGCCAACGGAAAGCTCGATCGGCAGGCCTTGCCCGAGCCGGTGTTCGAGGCGGCGGTGACGCGTGCCCCCGTGGGCGCCGTCGAATCCCGGCTCGCCGAGTTGTATGCCCAAGTGCTCGGTGTGCGGGTCGGGGCGGAGGACTCGTTCTTCGCCGCCGGTGGAGACAGCATCCTCTCGATCCAGTTGGTCTCGCGGGCCCGCGCGGCAGGGATAGTGTTCACCCCCCAGGACGTGTTCGAGCAGCGCACCGTGGCCGGGTTGGCGAGGGTCGCGGCTGTCGGTGCCGAACCCGTGCCGAGGCTCTCGGAGTTGCCCGGCGGCGGTATCGGGGAGATTCCGCTGACACCGGTGCTGGCCGCCCACCTCGTCGGAGGGAGGTCGTTCGCCCGGTTCACCCAGCACATGGTGCTTGCCCTACCCGAGCACATCGACCGGGCGGGTTTGGTGGCCACGCTCGCCGCGGTGCTGGACCACCACGACATGCTGCGGGCACGGTTGTGGTCCGACGACGGGCGATGGCAGCTGCACACTCTGCCGCCGGATGCGGTGGACGTGGACGCGCTGCTCACTCGTATCGACGTGCCCGCGGGACTGGACAGCGATCAGCTATGCGGAACCACCAGTGCGGCAATGGATTCCGCCCTCGACACGCTCGACCCGGCGGCGGCCCGGATGATCGCCTGCACCTGGCTGTCTCGACCGGACGGCCGGGATGCGCTGATCATCGCCGCGCATCACTACGTGATCGATGGCGTCTCGTGGCGAATCCTGATCTCGGACTTGGTGACCGCGTGGGCGCAACGCGACGCTGGGCACCGGATCGAGCTGCCCGACGTCGGCACGTCGTTCCGGCGGTGGGCGCACGGTCTGGTCGAGGCGGCGACGGCCGCGGACCGTACCAGCGAACTGCCGTATTGGCGGCAGGTTCTGACCGTCGCTGATCCGCTATTGGGCGCGCGGCCACTCGACCCGGTCGTCGACACCGCGGCCACGGTGCGGCATTTCACCGTCACGGTGCCGGCCGAGATCACCCATTCGGTGTTGACCGAGTTGCCGAGGCTGTATCGGAGCGGAGTCAACGACGGTCTGCTCGCGGCGTTGGCGCTGGCGGTGCGCTCGTGGCGAGCGACAAGAGGGGTCGATGCCGCGGCCACGCGAATCCGGCTCGAGGGACACGGTCGTGAAGAAACCGCCGTCGCCGGTGCCGACCTGAACCGCACTGTCGGCTGGTTCACCAGCATGTACCCGGTTGCGCTCGATCTGTCCGGCATCGACGCCGATGCCGCATGGAACACCGCCGACGCGACCGCGGCGATGCTCAAGACAGTGAAGGAGCAGCTGCTCGCGGTGCCGGATAGAGGCATCGGCTTCGGCATGCTGCGTCATCTCGACACCGATACCGCAGGCGAACTCGACGGTGCGCTCGGCCAGATCGGTTTCAACTATCTCGGTCGGATTTCCGCAGGCGACGTACCGGAGGGGCTGACGGATCACAGTTGGCTACCGACCGCCGACTGGGGCACCCCGGAAGCCGACCAGGATCGGGCGATGCCCGCGGCCGCCGTGGTGGATATCAACGCGATCGTTACCGATACCGACGCGGGCGCGCAGATGCGTGCGTCCTTCGCTTACGCGTCCGAGATCCTCGACGAGGACTCCGTGCGGGAGCTGGCCGAGTACTGGGTGGCCGCACTGACCATGCTCGCCGGACATGTACACGATCCGGCGGCCGGTGGCCTGACTCCGGCGGATGTCCCGCTCGTGCGGATCACCCAGGGTGAACTCGATATCTGGCAGCGGGAGCACCCGGGTCTGGTCGATGTCCTGCCGCTGTCGCCCCTGCAGCTCGGATTGCTTTTCCTGACACAGCTTTCGGATGATTCGGCAGATCCCTATCTGCTGCAGTTGGCGGTGGAGTTGTCCGGTGTGATCGATCTGGATCGCCTACGGCGGGCGGCGCAAGCGATGTTGGATCGGCATATGATCCTGCGGGCCGCCTTCCAAACTTCGGTCGAGGGCACCCCGGTCCAGATCGTCGCGGAGGGTCTCGAGGTCCCGTGGCGGATCGTCGACATCTCGGACACCGATCCGGCCTCGCTCCTGGCCGCCGAAGCACGCCTCGGGTTCGATCCGACGGTGGCGCCGCTGCTGCGATTCACGGTGTATCGCACGAACTCCGGACGCGTACATCTGGTGTTGACCGCGCATCACATCCTGTTGGATGGCTGGTCGATGCCGTTGCTGATGAAGGAACTACTGGTTTCCTATGCGGCCGACGGTGATTCGACGCCGCTGCCGCGGGTCAGGCCGTATCGGGACTATCTCGCCTGGTTGGCGCGCTACGACCGGGACGCCACCCTGCAGACGTGGCGCGCGGCGCTGGCAGCTCCGACACCGACTCGGCTGGCCACGACCCTGCCGCCGCCCGCGACTCCCGCCGACGGCCACGGGGTTTGCGCCGCCGATCTGTCACCTGATGAGACAGCCGAGCTGCTGAGGTTCGCCGCCGCAACCGAGGTCACCGTCAATACGGTGGTCCAGGCGGCGTGGGGTCTGGTGCTCGCGGCGTGTGCCGGCGGCGATGATGTCGTGTTCGGCGCGGTGGTTTCCGGGCGGCCGCCGCAGGTCGACGGGGTCGACGAAATGGTCGGCCTGTTCGCCAATACCGTCCCGGTTCGGGTTCGGTTCGACTCCGATGCGCCGGTGCGGCAGCTGCTGATTCGGCTGCAGTCCGAACAGGTTTCATTGCTCGACTGCCATCACATCGGGTTGGCCGATATTCAACGCGCCGCTGGTACGGGTGAGTTGTTCGATTCTCTCGTGGCCTTCGAGTCGTATCCCATCGACACCGATGGTTTGCGGCAGGCCCACGCGAGGATCGACGGGCTGGAGGTCGTCGATCTCCAAGGTCGCAACTTCACGCACTATCCGGTGGCTGTCGTGGTCGAGTTGGGCACCCAACTGCATGTACAAGTGCAGTACCGGCGCGACATGATCACCACCGCGACCGCACAGGCGCTCGCCGCGCGGTTGCGGTTGCTCATCGGTGAATTCGTTGCGACACCGGAGCGCACGCCGGCGGAAATAAATCGGTTCTTCGATGATCGCGGCGATCTGATCTCGCAGACGCGCTACTGGCGCACCGCGCTCCAGGGCCTGCCGGATGAGCTGAACCTGCCCGTGGATCGTCCACGGCCTGCGATCCCCTCCCTTGCGGACTCGTGCGTCGAATTCGAGATCGGTGCGGATCTGCGGCACCGGCTACACCAAGTCGCGCACGACACGACGGTGTTCACCGTCGTACACGCGACCCTCGCGGTACTGCTTGCGCGACTATCGGGTACCGATGACATCGCTATCGGCACCCCCGCGGAAACGGGCGGATCGGTCGACACGGTCGTACTGCGCACCAGGGTGCCGGGTGAAATCTCCTTCGACGATCTGCTCACGCAGGCGAAAGATATTGCCCAACAGGCATTCGCACGAGCAGAACTGCCCTTCGAAGAGTTGGTAGCACTGCTGGATCCGGTCCGGTCGGACGCACGTCACCCACTGGTACAGGTGATGTTGTCCGCTGATGATCGGACTCCCGTCGCACGCGGCCCGTTCGATCTGGCCCTGCACATTCGGGAGAACCGAGACAGCGCCCGCATCGTCGCGAACCTCTCTTTCGCGCCCGATCTGTTCGACCGGCGCACCGTGGAGGTCTTCGCCGAACGATTCCTCCGGCTGCTGGCGGCCGCGGTGCACCGCCCCGGGGACCCGATCGGTGACCTGCCGTTGCTCGACGACGACGAACTGGCCCTGCTGACCCGGGTCCACCACGACGGGCGGGCGCACCGGTTGCTGCCTGATCTGCTGACTCGTGGAGTCGCCATGGGCCGGGACCGGATCGCGGTGCGATACCAGGGTCGATCGATCAGTTACGGCGAACTCGACGACCAATCGTCACGTTTGGCGAGAATCCTGATCGATCGAGGTGTCGGTCCCGAACTGCCGGTCGCGGTGTCACTGCCCCGTTCCTACGAAATGGTGCTGGCAGCCATCGCGATCGCCAAGGCCGGTGGTGCGCACCTACCGGTCGACCCGGCTCATCCCGCGCATCGGGTACGGCACATGTTGACCGATTCCGGTGCGGCCCTGGGCATTACCGGATCCGACTACGCCGATCGCCTACCCGATGCGGTGGATTGGCTGGTGCTGGATGCACCGGCGACGGCGGTGTTGTGCGCCGGCAAGTCCGCCGACACGGTCACCGATGCCGAGCGGATCGCGCCGTTGCGGACGCAACATCCGGCCTACGTGATCTATACCTCGGGCTCGACGGGCCTGCCCAAGGGGGTCGCCGTAACCCATGGCGGGTTGAGCGATCTGGTCGATCATTCGGTCGGCCAGTACGGCCTCGAGCCGCACCACCGGTACCTGCATATCTGTTCGCCGAGTTTCGATCCGTCGGTGATGGAGTGGATGTGCGCGTTCTCGGTGGGGGCGACGTTGGTGGTCGTGCCGTCGGATGTCATGGGCGGACCCGAACTCGGCGAGTTGCTGCGGACCGAGGGGGTGACGCACACGATCATCACGCCGGCGGTGCTCGGCACGGTCGATCCATCCGGTGTGGACCGGATGGAAGCGCTGTTCGTGGGTGGGGATGTCCTCACCCCGGAGCTGCTGGCCAAGTGGCAGCCGGGCCGCCGGTTGTTCAACGCGTACGGTCCGACCGAGGCGACGGTCATGTCGTCGAATGTGGAACTTGTTGCGGGGCAGCACATCACGATCGGTAAGCCGATTCTGGGCAGCTCGGCGTTCGTGCTGGATTCGCGGTTGAATCCGGTACCGCCCGGTGTTACGGGTGAGCTGTATCTGGCCGGCGCCGCCTTGGCTCGTGGCTACTGGAACCGCGCCGGGTTGTCCGCGCAGCGATTTGTCGCCAATCCCTGGGGTGGGCCGGGTTCGCGGATGTATCGCACCGGCGACCTGGTGCGCTGGTACGCGGCACCGGAGCAGCGAGCGGGGAATCTCGCCGTTCCGTCGGCGGATTGGCAACTCGACTACGTCGGTCGCGCCGATTTCCAGGTGAAGGTCCGTGGTTTCCGCATCGAGCTCGGCGAGATCGACACGGTGCTCGGCCGACATGCCGATATCGATTTCGTGGTCACGCTGGGACGTGAGATGCCCGGTGGTGCAACGGCATTGGTGTCGTATGCGCTGGCGGCGCCGGGGCGGGTGGTGGATCCGGCCGGACTGCGGGACTATGCGGCCGGGATCCTGCCGTCGCATATGGTGCCCACGGCGATTGTGGTGCTGGACCGGGTTCCGTTGACTTCGAACGGAAAGCTGGACCGTAAAGCGTTGCCGGAGCCGGTGTTCCCGACGGCGGTGTCGCGTGCCCCGGTCGGCGCAGTGGAGTCGCGGCTTGCCGAGCTCTTCGCGCAGGTGCTGGGTGTGGCGCGGGTCGGGGTGGACGATTCGTTCTTCGCGGTCGGCGGTGACAGCATCATGTCGATCCAGTTGGTGTCGCGCGCCAAGGCGGCGGGGATGGTGTTCACCGCGCGGGATGTGTTCGAGCAGAAGACAGTCGCGAGGTTGGCGCGTGTTGCCGTGGTCGGTGCGGAGTCGGCGGCGGTTCTGGCGGAGTTGCCCGGCGGTGGTGTCGGCGCGGTTCCGTTGACTCCGGTCCTTGCCTGGTTCCTCGCCAACGGTTCATACGGCCGGTTCGCCCAGAGCATGGTGCTCGGTTTGCCGGAGGGGATCGATCGCGCGGGTGTGGTGGCCACTGTCGACGCGGTGCTCGATCATCATGATGTGCTCCGCTCGCGCGTATGGCAGGCGGACGGGTCGTGGCGGTTCGAGGTGTTGGCGCGTGGCGCCGTCGAGGCCGACGCGCTGGTCGCCGAGGTCGAGGTGCCCACGGGTGTCGACGAGGCCGAGCTGAACCGAATTGCCAACGCGGCCATGGATTCCGCGCTGGCCACATTGGATCCCGCTGCGGGCCGGATGATCACGTTCACGTGGCTGCGCAGACCCGATGCGCGCGACGCTGTCGCCGTCGCGGTCCATCACTATGCGATCGATGGTGTGTCGTGGCGCATCCTGATCCCGGATCTGGTGCTGGCGTGGGCGCAGCGCCGCGCCGGGCAGCCGGTGGCATTGCCCGCCGTCGGCACTTCCTTCCGGCGCTGGGCGCACGCCCTGGTGGAAGCGGCTGCCACACCGGACCGTGTCGAGGAACTCGGTTATTGGCAGCGGGTGTTGGCCACACCGGATCCACTGCTCGGCACGCGTGCCGTGGACCCGGTCGCCGATACCTTCCAGACCAGGGGCGTGTTCGATATCCGGGTTCCGGTCGAGGTCGCCGATGCCGTGCTCACCAAGGTTCCCGCGCTGTACCAGGGCGGCGCCAACGACAGTCTGCTGGCCGCGCTCGCGATGGCGGTGCGTTCCTGGCGGGCACGGCGCGGAATCGATGCTCCGGTCACGCGGCTGCGGCTCGAGGGGCACGGTCGCGAGGAAGACGCGGTGCCCGGCGCTGACCTGACCCGCACCGTGGGTTGGTTCACCAGCATCAGTCCGGTGGCCATCGACCTGTCCGGAATCGACACCGAAGCCGCTCTGGCCGGGGGCGAAGCGACCGCCGGGGTGCTGAAATCGGTGAAGGAGCAACTGCTTTCCGTGCCCGATCGCGGCATCGGTTTCGGCCTGCTCCGGCATCTGAATCCGGATACCGCCGACGCGCTGGCCGGTGATCTCGGGCAGATCAGCTTCAACTACCTCGGCCGCGTCTCGACGGGCGCAGTGCCCGACGGCCTCTCGGACTGGTTGCCGACCGGAGAACTGGGAGCCATTGCCGCAGAGCCGAATCCGGACCTTCCGCTGTCCGCGGTGATCGACATCAACACGATCGTCAGCGATACCGCGGAAGGCCCCCGGATGGTGGCGTCGTTCGCCTTTGCCGCCGCGATTCTCGACGAGGCGGCGGTGCGGGAGTTGGCCGAGGACTGGCTGGCCGCGCTCACCGCGATTGCCGACCACTCGAAGGATCCGGCTGCCGGCGGTCTGACTCCGTCGGACGTGCCGCTGGTGCGGGTCTCCCAGGTCGAGTTGGACCAGTGGCGGCGGAACCATCCTGGACTGTCGGATGTGCTGCCACTGTCACCGCTGCAGAATTCGCTGCGGGTGCTCATCGAGCTACTGGACGGATCGGTCGACGCCTACATAATCCAGCTGGCAGCGCGGCTGACGGGCGAGCTGGATATGGGCCGGTTGCGCCGAGCCGCGCAGACCATTCTGGACCGGCACGCGAACCTGCGGTCGGCCTTCGTACCCACAGTCGACGGGACGTCGGTGCAACTGGTGGTGGACGGGGTCGAGGTGCCGTGGCAGATCGTCGACGGCGTGTCCGAGGCCGAGCTGCCGGAACTGCTGGTCGCCGAGCGGCGACGCGGATTCGATCCGGCGGTGGCGCCGCTGCTGCGATTCACGGTGTACACCACCGACTCCGGGCACCACGGGGGGATGGCAGCCGACGGAGCTTGCGTAGTCGGCGGGGTGGGTGAGCACGGGGGGATGGCAGCCGACGGAGCTTGCGTAGTCGGCGGGGTGGGTAAGCACAGCCACCTCGTGTTGACCGGACACCACATCCTGCTCGACGGCTGGTCGATGCCGCTGTTGATGAAAGAACTCCTGGTCCTGTACGCGACCGGCGGCGACACGGCACTGCTCGCACCGGTCCGGCCCTACCGCGACTACCTGCGGTGGCTCGCGCAGCAAGACCAGGAGGCCGCGGTGCGCGCCTGGTCGGACGTGTTGACCGGCGCCACCGCGACCATGCTTGCCCCCGAACTGGCATGGCCCGCGGCGACCGGTGATGGGTTCGGCGTCTGTGAATTCGATCTGCCGACCGCACAGACCTCGGCGCTCACGGCGTACGCGGCAACGGCCGAAGTCACCGTCAATACGGTGATACAGGCGGCGTGGGGTCTGGTCATCGCCGGTAGCACCGGGCGCGACGATGTCGTCTTCGGCGCGACCGTCTCGGGCAGACCGCCGCAACTCGACGGTATCGGCGACATGATCGGCCTGTTCGTGGATGCCATCCCGGTACGGATCCGGTTCGATCGCGGCACATCGGTGCGGGCTCTGTTGGAGGGTTTGCAGGCCGAGCAAGCGTCACTGTTGGACCATCACCACCTCGGACTCGGCGCGATCCAACGCGTCGCCGAGCTGTGCTCACCCACCCCGCCGACTACGCAAGCTCCGTCGGCTGCCATCCCCCAGTGCTCACCCACCCCGCCGACTACGCAAACTCCGTCGGCTGCCATCCCCCAGTGCTCACCCACCCCGCCGACTACGCAAACTCCGTCGGCTGCCGTCCTCCATGACGAGCTGTTCGACACGATGCTGGTCTTCGAGTCCTACCCGGTCGACGCCGAGGGGCTACAGCAGGCCGGCGGCGCCATCGACGGGTTGCGGATCGAGCAAATGCGCGGGGCCGACTTCACGCATTATCCGATCACCGTTGTGGTCTTCCTGGAGACCCGGACGCTGGTGCAGGTGAAGTACCGGCGCGATGTCGTCGCCGACGAGACGGCACAGGCCGTGGCCGATCGGCTGCGGCGTGTGCTCAGCGATCTGCCCGCGACGCCGGACCGTACCGCGGCCGATATCGCGCTGCTGTGCGACACCGAGTCGGACGACCTGATCACCAGGTCTCGGTACTGGCGCACCGCATTGGCGGGCCTGCCCGATCGGCTGGAACTGCCGACCGACCGACCGCGCACGGCGGCGCGGTCCGATGTCCGCGGGCAGGTGGAGTTCTCGGTGCCGAACGAGGTACGCCTGGGTCTCCGACAGCTTGCGCACAAGGCGGGCGTGACATGGACGGCGGTGGTGCGCACGGCATTGGCGGTCGTGCTCGCGCGACTATCAGGCTCCGACGACATCGCGATCGGCACTCCGACGCCGGGCGGCCGCCGGGCCGAGTTGGTGTTGCGTACCCGGGTGGATCGGGCCGCGCGCTTCGCGGACCTCCTACCCGACGCACATCAGCGTGAACTGCAAGGGTTCACGCACGCGGGTATTCCGTTCGACGAGTTGGTCGATCTGCTGGGAGCGCGGCTGTCGCCGGATCGCCATCCCCTGTTCCAGGTGGCCCTGTCGTTCCAGAGTCCGCCGGATGCGGTCGGGGATCTGGCACTGGCGATCTCGGCCGCGGCCGACGACTCGGACCAGATGCGCGGCGAGATGTCCTTCGCGCGTGACCTTTTCGATGACAGTACGGCGGAGATGTTCGCCCGGCGGTTCGTTCGGGTGCTGGCGGAGGTCGTGGACGAGCCCGCGACGCAGGTGCGCGATCTGCCGCTGTTGGTCGACGACGAGTACGAGTGGCTGACCCGGATGGGCGGCGGCGCCCCGGCTACCGTCGGGATGCTGCCGGATCTGCTGACCCGGGGAGTCGGTTTCGGGCGTGATCGCATCGCGGTGCGCGACGCGGAGCGGGCCTACACCTACGGTGAGCTCGACCAGCTGTCGTCGCGTCTGGCGCGCGTACTGATCGATCGAGGTGTCGCGCCGGAGACGGTGGTGGCGCTGGCGATGCGACGTTCGTACGAGATGATCGCCGCGGTATGGGCGGTCGCCAAGGCCGGTGGTGCGTATCTGCCGGTCGATCCGAGCTATCCGGTGGACCGGGTGCGGCACATGGTGGCCGATTCCGGTGCGGTGGTGGGCATTACGGTCGCTGAGCACGCAGATCTGCCCGACACGGTGGACTGGCTGGTGTTCGACGATCCCGCGGTGCTCGCACGCTGCGCCGCCCACTCGGCGGCGGCGGTGACCGACGCGGACCGTCGTGCGCCGCTGCGCATGTCGCATCCGGCCTATGTGATCTACACGTCGGGGTCTACGGGATTGCCCAAGGGGGTCGCCGTCACCCACGCCGGGCTCGGTGGACTCGTCGGCCACACTGTCGACATGCTCGGGCTCGGACCGCAACATCGGATGCTGCATGTGTGTTCGCCGAGTTTCGACCAATCGATCGAGGAGTTCTCCAGCGCATTCTACAGCGGTGCCACCCTGGTGATCGCCGCACCGGATATCGTCGGCGGCACCGAACTGCACGACCTGCTGCGCGGCGAGCGGGTGACGCACACGATCATCACCCCGGCGCTGCTCGGCACCGTCGATCCCGCCGGCCTGGACGACTTGGCGGTGGTGTCCGCAGGCGGCGAGGCCACCACTGCCGAACTGCTTACCAGGTGGCAGCCGGGTCGCCGCTTCATCAACGGATATGGTCCGACCGAGGCGACGATCGGCGCCACCTATACGACTCTGCTTGCGGGACAGCGGGTAACGATCGGCCGTCCGGTACCCGGCGGGTGGGCGGTGGTGCTCGATGAGCGGTTGCACCCGGTGCCCGCGGGTGTCACCGGTGAGCTGTATCTGGCCGGCCCGGCACTGGCCCGCGGATATCACGGGCGTTCCGGCTCGACGTCGGAACGTTTCGTCGCGAATCCGTGGGGTCCGCCGGGCGAGCGGATGTACCGAACCGGCGATCTGGTCCGATGGGTCGAGGTAACGAATGCCACGGCTACCGGTTGGGAGTTGGAGTACCTGGGCCGCACGGACTTCCAGGTGAAGATCCGTGGCTTCCGCATCGAACTCGGGGAGATCGACGCGGTGCTCGCCGCACACCCCGACGTGGACTACGCGGTGACCGTCGGGCGCGAAAACCCCAGCGGGGCCACGATTCTGGTGTCGTATGTGCTGGGCCGGTCGCTGGATCCGGATCAACTGGCGCGGTGGGCTGCGCAAAGCCTGCCGTCGCATATGGTTCCCGCGTCGGTCGTGGTGCTCGACGAGATTCCATTGACCGCGGTCGGCAAGCTCGACCGAAATGCCCTCCCCGAACCGCAGTTCGCGGCGCGCATCTACCGGGAACCGTCGACGGTAGCGGAACGGGCCGTAGCCGGTGTCTTCGCCGAGGTGCTCGGCATCGAGCGGATCGGCGCGGACGACAATTTCTTCGAGCTGGGCGGCAATTCGCTGCTCGCAACGCGGGTGACCGCTCGCCTCGGCATGGCGCTGGATGCCCGGGTTCCGGTGCGTGTGCTGTTCGCCGCGCCCACCGTCGCGGGTTGTGCGCGGGAGGTGGCGGAGCTCACCGGTACCGGGAGTCGCCGCGCCCTGGTAGCGGGCCCACGGCCCGAACGTATTCCGCTGTCGCCCGCACAGCAACGGATGTGGTTTCTCAACAGGTTCGATACCGAGTCGACCGCATACAACATTCCCGTCGCGATCCGCTTGACCGGCGATCTGGATATCGCCGCGCTGGGACAGGCCTTCACCGATGTCGTTGTGCGCCATGAGATCCTGCGAACCATATATCCGCAGCCAGGGGAGGCAGCGGATCCGGTGCAGGTCATCCTGCCTCCCGGTCATTGCGAGGTGCCGCGGCTGGAGGTTCGGACCGTCAGTGCCGCCGAGGTGGAATCGGCTGTGCTGGAACTGGTTTCGACGACGACATTCGACGTGACCGCCGAGGTGCCCGTCCGCGCCGTGCTGTTCCGGGTCGCGGACGCCGAATTCGTGCTGGCCATGGTCGTCGACCACATCGCGGGTGACGGCTACTCCGGTGGCCCGCTCACTCGTGATCTGGCGTCGGCATACGCGGCTCGTGCACTGGGGCGGGCCCCGGATTGGTCGCCGCTGGCCGTGCAGTACGCGGATTACACGCTGTGGCACCGTGCGTTGCTCGGCAGTGCGGACCGGCCGGGGTCGATGGCGGCCGAGCAGATCGCCTACTGGCGGCGCGCCCTTGCCGACCTGCCGGATCAGCTGGAGTTGCCGACAGACCGGCCGCGGCCGGCGGTGCAGTCGTTCGCAGGCGGCCGGGTGGAGTTGCACATCGATGCGCGTGCGCATGCGGCGTTGGCGGGGCTGGCACGTGCCGAGGGTGCGACGCTGTTCATGGTTGTGCATACCGCACTGGCAGTGTTGCTGGCTCGCTTGTCCGGCACCGACGATATTGCGATCGGTACGCCGATCGCGGGCCGAGGTGAGGCGGTGCTGGACGATCTGATCGGCATGTTCGTCAACACCCTGGTGTTCCGTACCCGGGTGGATGCGGGTGCGGGTTTCACTGAGTTGCTTGCGCGGCAACGCGATATCGACGTCCAAGCGTTCGCCCATGCCGATGTGCCGTTCGAGCAGTTGGTCGAAGTGCTGAATCCGGTGCGCTCGACGGCGCGGCATCCACTGTTCCAGGTGGGGCTGTCGTTCCAGAATCTTGCCCAGGCCAGGATGGAGTTGCCGGGCTTGACCGTGACGGGGTTGGCAACGGATCGACAGCTGTCGCAGTTCGATCTGCATGTGATCATGGCCGACAGCTACGACGAGGACGGTGTGCCGACGGGTATCGGCGGCTTCTTCACCTACGCCGCGGATCTGTTCGACGAGTCGACGGTGCGGAGTTTCGTGGACCGGTTCGTGCGGGTCCTCGATGCCGTGATCGCGGATCCGCAGGTGCCGGTCGGTGCCATCGATCTGCTCGCGACCGAAGAAAGCGCGCGGATCCTCACGGCATGGAACGACACCGCGCACGAAGTGAATACGGCCACCACGTTGGTGTCGCTGCTCGACGAGACTGTCACTGCCACCCCGGAGTCTACGGCGCTGGTCGCTGCCGATGGCACTCGGATCTCCTACCGTGAGCTGGATGCCCGCGTGAACCAGGTTGCGCGGTACTTGATTTCACTAGGTGTGGGCCCGGAGTCGCGGGTGGCGTTGGCTATTCGGCGTTCGGTGGATCTGGTCGTCGCGATGTATGCGGTGAGCAAGGCCGGCGGTGTGTACGTGCCGGTCGATCCGGATCAACCCGCGCAGCGGACCGACTACATGCTGCAGACGGCGGCACCGGTTTGTGTGCTGACGAATGCCGATGCCGGTTTCGAAACCTCCGCTGCGCCGGTGGTGCCGATGGATCGACTGGACCTGTCCTCGGTGGACTCGGCCCCGATCACCGACGCAGAGCGGATCGCGCCGTTGCGCGCCGGGCACGCGGCCTATGTGATCTTCACATCGGGTTCCACGGGTCGCCCGAAGGGGGTCGCGGTCTCACACGGTGCGATTGTCAATCAGTTGCTTTGGAAGACAGCGCAATTCGGATTGACCGTCGATGACACCGTGTTGTTGAAAACGGCCGCGACGTTCGATTTGTCGGTGTGGGAATTCTGGTCGGCCGCGGCCTGCGGCGGCCGCCTGGTGATCGCCGCGCCGGATGGCCACCGCGACCCGGCATACCTGAACGAGCTGATGAAACGTCAGGGCGTGACCACGCTGCACGCGGTGCCGTCGATGCTCGACGCATTGCTGACGGGTCGGCTGCCGGACTCGTTGCGCCAGGTGCTGGCGATCGGTGAGACCCTGCCTGCCGCGCTGGCGCGCCGATTCGCGGCGGCGGCGCCCGACACGTCGCTGTACAACCTGTACGGCCCGACCGAGACGGCGGTGTCGATCACCAGCCATCAGGTGCGCAGGTTCGATGAACTGGCCGTCCCGATCGGCAGGCCGGCGTGGAACAGTCGGGTATACGTGCTGGATTCGCGGTTGCGCCCGGTTCCGGTCGGCGTCGCGGGTGAGCTGTACTTGGCCGGAAAGCAGTTGGCGCGGGGCTACTTCGGTCGCGCTGACCTGACGGCGGATCGTTTCGTTGCCGACCCGTTCCAGCCGGGCGCCCGGATGTATCGCACCGGCGATCTGGTGGCCTGGAATACCGAGGGCGAACTCGACTATCGGGGCCGCACCGATTTCCAGGTGAAGATCCGTGGCTTCCGAATCGAACTAGGCGAGATCGACGCGGTACTGGCCGCCCATGCGGAAGTGGATTTCGCCGTCACAATCGGCAAGCAGAGTTCCGCTGGGGCAACGGTTCTGGTGTCGTATGTGGTGGCCGCCCAGGACCGGGTGATCGATCCGGATCGGCTGATCCACTGGGCTGCACGGACCCTGCCGTCGCATATGGTTCCCGCGGCGATCGTGGTCCTCGACGAGGTCCCGTTGACCCAGGTCGGCAAACTCGATCGCGCGGCGCTGCCCGAACCGGAGCTCGGGACCCGCGCCTTCCACGCACCGACGACAGCGCTCGAGACCATGGTCTGCGAGATTTTCGCGGATGTACTTTGTCTCGATCGCATCGGATTGGATGACAACTTTTTCGAACTCGGCGGCAATTCGTTGATCGCGACCAAGCTGACGGCTCGGTTGAGCGAAGCGATGGCCGAAACGATTCCGGTGATGTGGGCGTTCACCGCCCCCACCCCCGCCGGCATCGTCGCGGAGTTGCGTACGCGCGGCGCAGAGGGTGCCGGTGCCGAAGCGGCGTTCGATGTGCTGTTGCCGCTGCGGGTTTCCGGCACCGCCGAGCCGCTGTTCTGCGTCCATCCGATCGGGGGCATCGCGTGGTCGTTCGCCGGGCTGGCAGCCCATCTCGATGCGGATCGGCCCATTTACGGACTACAGTCACCCGCGCTGAGTTCGGCGGACCCACTGCCGGATTCGATCGAGGATTGGGCGCGGCACTACGTCAAACACGTTCGCGAGGTGCAACCGGAGGGTCCCTACCACCTGCTCGGCTGGTCACTCGGCGGTGTGCTCGCGCATGCCATGGCCGTCCAACTCCAGGACGAAGGCGCGCAGGTGGCGCTGCTGGGCATGATGGACAGTCGACTACTCGACATCGGCGCCGGATCCAAACTCGCAGGGATCGAGGTGACGGTGCCGGAACTGCTCGGTGGACTGCTCGGCGATCGAGCCGCGGAATTCGGCCTGGACGAAACGGTGGAATTGTCTGAGCTGGCACAGCGATTGAGTACGCTCCCCGAGCCGTTCGCATCCTTCGGGGCCGCGCGGATCGAACGGGTCGTGGCCGCGGCGATCGGTTCGGCGGCTCTCGACGCGGCATATCGTGCGCGGTCCTTCGACGGAGACCTCGTCTATTTCACCGCGGCCCACGACGATCCGACAGGTTCCGTAGGCGCCGCGACCTGGGCGGACGCGGTGGCGGGTTCCGTACACAACTACCCGGTGGCGAGCACACACTGGCGGATGACCACCGATGCGGCGCTCCGGCGCATCGCGGAGGTGCTGCGCGAGTGGTTGTGATACGCCGCTGCGGCGTGGTCAGTGTGTGATGAGGCTGTCGAGTTCGTCGGCGAACAGCAGGGCGGGGTCGAACTCCATTCCGGTGAAATGCCCGGCGAGTTCGAGGGAGAGGACGCCGTGCAGCCGGGTCCATAAGGACACCGCTCGGTGCAGAGTTGCGGTTGGTACCGACTGGTCGGCGGCCCATCGGCGATGGTGTTCGAGATGGGTGTCGAACGGTGTCGCCGGTATGTCCGCGGGCAGCGCGGAGAACGCCTCGATCAGCATCGTCATGATCTCGTTCGAAATCTCGGTGGTGTCGTCGGGTGCGTGGTAGCCGGGGACGGGCGTGCCGTAGATGAGGAAGTATCGCTGGGGGTCGGCCAAGGCCCACTCCCGTAGCGCGTAGGCCAGTCCGGCCAGGTCGGCGCCGGAGTCTCGGGCCGCCCGCAAGGTGTCGGCGAGGCTGCGGTAGGCGTCGCGAATGAGTTCGGTGATCAGTTCGTCGCGACTGACGAAGTACCGGTACAGGGCGGGGCCGCTCATGCCCACCTGTTTGGCGATGGCGTTGAGCGACAGTGCGGACGCGCCCGCCGTGGCGATCTGCTGCCAGGCACACTGCTTGATCTCTGCCCGCATCTGCGCTCGATAGCGCTCCCGCGGGGTCTTCGCACCTGGGTTTGCCATGGACCGCTCCCTTCCCGGCTATACGCCACGCTCGTCGGTTAGAAGGTATCACTTTTGCTCTTGCTTCTCACCGAGAACGGGTTATACCCTCTAACCATTGCAATAGATGCTCACCGATTCGGGTGAGCCCGTCGATGAGGAGCAGAACCATGAACGACACTCGCCTGTCCGGTACCCCGAAGGCGCACGCCGACTCCGGCACCATCCGTCGCCGCGGGCGGACCGCCCTGCTCGGGGTCGCGCTGACCGCCGCATTCCTGAGCGCCACCGTCATCCCTGCGCATGCCGACGGCCCAGCTGACCCGGCTCCGCTGACCTGCGAGGGTGCGGGCATAGACACTGCCGCACCGATTCATTACCGGACCGAGGCCCTGATCGAAGCGCCGCTGGACGTCGTCTGGAATCTGCAGACCGACGTAGCACGCTGGTCGTCCTGGCAGAAGCCGGTCACCAGCATCGAGCGTCTGGATTCGGGGCCGCTGCAGGCTGGTTCGCAATTCCGGTGGACCACTCCCGCCCCCGCCACCGCGACGACCCCCGCGACCACCTTGACAATCACCTCTACCGTCCAGCAGCTGCAGCCGGCCCGGTGCATCCGTTGGAGCGGACCGGCGATCGGTGATGGGATGCGCATCGACGGCGGAATTCATGTCTGGACCTTCACCCCGGTGGACGGCGGCGTCCTGGTGCGCACCGAGGAGAACTGGAACGGAGCACAGGTCGAAGCGGACGTGCCGACCTCCACCCACTTTCTCGGCGCCGGTCTCGAGGCGTGGCTGGCCGACCTGCGGACCGCCGCCGAAACACAGCACTGACGGCTATTTCTCACCGGCTCCCGCCGTGAGACGATCGATGGCCGTCGGCGCGCACGTGCGCACGCATCCCGTGCAGGCCGAACAGGATAAGTAGTTCGACCACACCGCCGTCGGCACTACCGAGCCAGTGCGGCAAGGACGTGTCGAACTCGGCCGCCGCACCCGGCGGCAATATCAGGTCGCGCTCGCCGAGCACCAGCCGCAGGTGACCGTTGAGCACGTACAGCCATTCGAAGCCGTCGTGAGTCTGCGGGGTCGGCTCGAGCGGTTCCGGCCGAGCGGGAATGATCATCTTGAACGCCTGTATCCCGCCCGGCCGCCGGGACAGCGGCACGAAGATCATCCCGGACCGCCGGATCGGTTTCAGGTGTATCCGGGGGTCGCCGGTGCGTGGGGCGCCGACGAGGTCGTCCAGCGGAATGTCGTAGGTGCGGGCGAGCGGCAAGAGCAACTCGAGGGTCGCCCTGCGCTGTCCGCTCTCCAGCCGAGACAGGGTGCTCTCCGATACGCCGGTCGTCGCCGCGAGGTCGGCGAGGGTGGTGCCGCGGTCGCGCCGCAGCGCACGTAGCCGCGGCCCCACCGCGTCGAGCACGTCATCCGTTTCGGGATCCACGAGGCCATCTTGCCGGATCAGCAAGATTGCGTGCCAGGCCGTGGTGAGCGTGGCAAGACTGAGCGCGTGCCGACCATAGGAGGCTTGATGAGCACCACCACGCGCCGCCCACGTCGCGGCGACACCCCGCCGCCCCGGACCGGAAGCAGCGAGACCGAAGTCCTGCGCGGATTCCTCGATTACCTCCGGGCCGCGATCGCCGCGAAGGTCGACGGTGCACCCGAACCGCGGGTGCGAACAGCCGCAGTGCCGTCGGGCACGAATCTGCTCGGGCTGCTCCAGCACCTGACCTTCGTCGAACGCTCGATGTTCCTCGGGGACGACGTCACCGACTGGCAGGCGACATTCCAGGCCGCACCCGCCGACAGCGTGGCCGATGTCGTCGCCCGCTACCGAGATGCGGTCGAGCGTGCCAACGAAATACTCGACGGCTGCACCGATCTCGGCGCACCGGTCCCCCGGCCACGGCCGGGCCGTCCCGCTCCGAGCATCCGCTGGGCACTCACCCACATGATCGAGGAAACCGGCCGCCACGCCGGCCACGCGGACATCCTCCGCGAACTGATCGACGGCACGACCGGGCGCTGACTTCTACTTCAGGACAGGAACACATGATCACCACAAACCGGCCGCCGACACACCGCTTCCGCCGGATAGCTACCGTCGCGCTCACCCTGCTGATCACAGTCGGCACCGCAGCCTGCTCCACGCCGACCTCCGCCGACGTTGCCCCCTACGCTGTCGCCACCCAGGGAAATCCAGAGTTCGAGAACACCTTTCGGCACGAGTTCGCCGACATCGACGGCGTCCGTATGCATTACGTGACCGGCGGCAGCGGCACGCCGGTCGTGCTGATCCACGGCTGGCCGCAGACCTGGTACGGCTGGTGGCCGATCATGCCCGCACTCGCCGAGCACCACACCGTCTACGCCGTCGACCTTCCCGGATTGGGTGACAGCACCGGCTCACCGACCGGCTACGACAAAGCCACTCTGGCACGGTATGTGCACACCCTGATCGCCGACCGGCTCGGAGTGCGCGACGCCCGCGTCGTCGGGCACGATTTCGGCGCCGCAGTAGCATTCCAGTACGCCAGCCAATTCCCCGCCGACACCGCACGCCTCGGTTACCTCGACCTGCCGCTCCCCGGGCCCGCGATAGATGCGTCCACGTACCGCTCATTGAGCTGGCACATCGCCTTTCACTCTCAGCGGCGGATCCCGGAGGTGGTCGTCGGCGACGACGTCCGCGATTACCTGGCGCTGTTCTATCCCCAGGTCTCGTTCGGCGGCACGGCCTTCGGCGGCACCTCGGACCGGTCCCCGTTCACCGACGCCGACATCGACGAATACGCACGCACTTACAGTCGGCCCCAGGTCCTGTCGGGCGGCTTCGAGCTCTACCGCGCCCTCGACAAGGACGTCCACGACACCGTGGCAGCAGCACCGACACCAGTTCCGACCCTGCTCATGACCGCCCAGGGCCAACTCGACGCGGTCCGAGCCACAGTGGCCGCGCGCATGACAAACATCGTGCGGGCGGCCGACGTGCCGCACGCGGGGCACTGGCTCGTCGAGGAGAACCCTCAATTCGTCACCACCGAGCTATTGCGTTTCCTCGAGGGATAACCCCGCTATCAGGGGCGGAGCACATCGCCTCCAGCGAGGTGGTCATCGCGGCGACGACGGACTCGACCGTCGATCGATCGAAAAGCTCGGCTGCGTAGACCATCTCGCCGCGGATTCCGGCGCATTGTCCGTCTGGGTGGTATTCCTCCCGCAGGTTCAGCAGTAGCTCGAAAGGGGTTCGGCGCACCGCTACCGGCCGGTGCCGGATCGCGAATCCATCTGGGGCCGTGCCGGTGTCGAATCCGCGCAGATAGGTCACCATCACCTGGAACAGCGGATGATGGGTCCGGGACTGTGGCGGGTTCACCAGCGCGACAAGGCGATCGAAGGGAACTCCTTGTTCTCGTACGCGCCGAGGACACGCTCGCGGACCTGATGGACGAGTTCGCGATAGGTGGGCGCGCTCGACAGGTCGACGCGCACCACCGCGGTGTCGACCACGCACCCGACGACATCCTGCAGCCCTTCCGAATCGCGTCCGCTCAATGCCACCCCGATGGGCAGATCGGTGCCGGCGCCGTGACCGTTCAGCGCTATCGCGAGCGCGGTGTGTACCAGCATGTAGATGCTCACCCGGTAGCCGAGGGCAGTCCCGGCAAACCTGCGATGGGTGTCGGCGTCGACGAGAACGGGCACTGCCGCCGCCGTGTTCGCCCGCCGCTCAGCGCGGGGACGGTCGACGGGGAGCACCGGATGATCCGGCACGCCGTCGAGCATGGTGCGCCAGTACCGCGTCTGCTGCTCGGGCACCTGGGCCTCCGGGCCGAGCAGCTGCCTCAACCACATCGCATAGTCCGCGAATTGCGTTGCCGGACTGAGCCATTGCGGTACCCTGCCCGGCAGCCCGCGCCCGGTAGGCGGTCAGGAAATCACGCTGGAGAATGCCCATGGATTAGCCGTCGCCGGCAATGTGATGGACCACCCCGAACAAGATGTGATGCTCGCGCCCCAACCGGTACAGGCGGGTTCGCATCGGCTGCTGCACCGTCAGGTCGAACCCGTGCAGCATCTCCGATTCCATTGCCCGCTCGACACTGTCGATACCGTCGGCGTCCACGATGCGGAAATCCGGCCGCGCCGACCCGATCGGCGGAATCCGCTGCACCGGGCCGTCCACCGCATACGGCAGTACGGCGCACCGGATTTCGTGCCGGGCGACCAGATCGCCGATCGCCGCCCGAACCGCCCCCGCGTCGAGCGGTCCACGGATGTCGAGCGCGGTCGCGATCAGGTAGTCGGGTTGCTGTCCGCCGAGATAGTTCACCGTCCACAGGCGCAGTTGCGCGGGCGAGAGCGGAATCGGGGCGGTGCGGGGAACGTGCGCGAAGCCCGCCCGGGCAGTCCCCGTGCCGTGCCCGCGCCGATCGAGTGCCTGCTCCAGTGCGGCAATCGTCGGTGACTCGAACAGATCGCGCAGCGACACCCCGACGCCGAGTGCGGACCGGAGAGCGGCGACAACACGACCATCTCATACGGGTGCGTTGCGCCACCAGCGCTCGTAGAGGTCTTGGCCCGAGGTGCCGCCGGACACCCCCATGGTGCAGTTCGCCCGCGCGGGGTCGTCGAATCGCAGCAGCAACTCTCCCGTGCGCTCCGTCACGCCGGTGGTGTCGTACCAGCTGACGTGCCCCTGTCCCGTCGGCCGCTCCCAGCTTTCTGTACCGACCAAGGTTCCACCCAGCGACGGCACGAATTCATCGGCCGGTTTGTCGATCCCGCACCGCACCAGGATTCGGGAAACCGGATCTCGGTTTCCGTTGCAGGCCAACGAGTTCATCGAATCCCGCGTCTGTCTCGCGTCGATCGGCCGCTGATCGCCATCGATCGCGACGCATCTGAGGCCCTGATAACCGCTGTCCGCCTGCGTTTTCGGAAGCAGTTGCGGGAAGGCCTTGATCACCCGCTCGTGCGCCGCCCAGGAATTCGGGTCGACCGGTACCGTCGCGGACGGCACGCTCGACAGCGCGTCCGCCGGAGACGATGCCGGATGCTGGGTCGAATTACGGTTCAGCACAAAAATACTCGCGATCACCAAGACAGCCACCGCCGTCACGACACCGACCCCGATACCGATGTTCCTGCGCCGAGCCGGTCGGTCGCCCATCGCCGGAACCGGATCCTGAGCGACGCCGAAAGCCGTTGCCGCCGCGGCGGCGAGCGCTCCGCAGCTCGGGTAGCGCTGCTGCGGATCCTTGGCCAGCGCGCGAGCGATCACGTCATCGATCTGCCCGGGCAGTTCCGGGACGGTCGCGGTCGGCCGCGGCGGCGGATCCTGGAGGTGCGCCGTGATCACGGCACCGGTCGTCGCGCGCGGGAACGGTTTCGCGCCGGTCAGCAGTTCGTAGAGGGTGCAGCCCAGCGAGTAGACGTCGGCACGGTGATCGACCGCCGCTCCGGTCAACTGCTCCGGCGCCGCATAGGCAATGGTCGCCAGGATCGATCCCGCCTGGGTCAGCACCGTCGTCGCGGCCGCGGCCTTGGCGATACCGAAGTCGGTGATGGCGACCCGATCCGGTTGTCCTGGAATCGATTCGACCAGAATATTGGCCGGTTTGACGTCGCGGTGCAGCATGCCTGCCCGATGCGCGTGATCGAGGCCGCGAGCGACGGCGCCGATGATGTGCAAGACCCGCTGCGGGGACGGCGCTGCCGCGCGCCGGCGGATCAGTTCGGCTGCGTCGGGGCCGTCCATGAACCGCATCGCGATCCACAGCCGTCCGTACTCGATGCCTCGGTCGTAGACGCCGATGATGTTCGGATGATCCAGCCGGGCGGCGAGTTCGGCCTCACGGACGAAGCGGGCCCGGAACTCGGGATCCGTACTGTATTCCGCCGACAGCACTTTCAGCGCGTCCCGGCGCGGCAACCGGGGGTGCGCTGCCACATACACCGTTCCCATGCCGCCGCTGCCGAGCAACCGCTCGATCCGGTACCCCGCGAAAACCGTACCCGGCAACAACTTTCGGGCCTGGTTGCTATCCACTGCGCACCAGCAGCGCGTATTGGGCGGCAACCAGCTGATGTACGTCCGTCGGATTCCGGCCGACGATGGTCGCGGAGTACCGGCCGTAGAGGACATGGCAGAGGACCTGGGCCGGCCACTCGGGCTGCGCGTTGATGCCGTCGCGGCAATACACGTCCGGGACCCCGGCCGGTGCGGCGATTCTCTTGCTGGGGTCCGCCGCGCGCATCTCCTCGGTGAATACCCGGCGCGCACTGACGGCATCCGGAAACCGCTCGAGCAGGTTGTGACCGTTCATAGCAACGATTTCGATCGGTTCCTTGAAGCCGAGGTACTTCATCAGCCGGGTGGCGTGCGGGCCGAGCACCACACCGCTGATGCGGATGCCGGACGACCAGCCCGCATTGTCATCGGAGTCCGATGCGGTCACCGTCGGATACGACCAGTGCCCGGCACCGTAGGGCAGCAACCGCGACAGCATGCGGTCCTGATCCAGGGGCAAGTCGGCGAACCGATCCGGTGCGGTCTCATGGAAGTCGCGCAACCTGGGTAGCTGGACGTCGAAAGCCTTGCGCACCAGCCCGGTCAGGACCGCTTGATCCGGTGCGGTGTGCCCGGCCAGCACGCTGACGACGAACGACCCTTGCGCGATCGTCGCGGCCATGGTCGGCACCGCCGGGCGCCAGTGCACGAAGGCCGACGGGTACTCCGCGAGCCGTACCGGCACATTGTCCGGGCTGATCGCGGCATCGGTGGCGTCCATCTGCCGAGCCGCCAACTGCGCCGCCATGGGATCGGGAAAGCGCAGCAGGATCACCGTCAACAGCCGCCCGGCGCCGATCTTCGGCGGCGCGCCGCCGAAGTCGACATCGCTGCCACTGACCGCGAATCCGGCCAACATGCCATGCGATTCGAGCACGTCACGGACCCGCTCGGCCAGAATGCCCGCCGCCTTCAGCGGAGTCGGCAACGGCGCGATCCGGTCGACGACGCCGATGGTCAACGCCGGGTCGACCTCGACGGGGTCGAGCGCGGCTTCAGCCATCCGCACCGATTCCAGCACCCGCCCGTACTTGTCGGTGCTGGTACGGGGCGGCGACAGCGGGTCGACGCTGTTCGATCCGACGTCGAGCGCCGCCAGGTCGAGGTGTTCGGGCGTCGGCTGGCCGGGCCGCACACAGCCGCACAACACTGTCAGGGCCGCGGCCAATACGGCGACGGCTCGTATACCTTCAGCGCGCGAATACATCGGTACCCCTGTCATAGCGGTGCATTCAGCCACCACCGTTCCCGGAGCACGGAACCGGAGATGGCACCGCCTACGCGCAGGCGGCAGAAGTTGCGATCCGGGCGGTCGAACATCACGTCGAGTCTGCCTACCGTCACACCATCGTTCGTGGTGGCAGTTCCCCACCGGACCCGCCCGGCGGCGCCGTCGCGGGACCACAGCTCCTCCCCTTCCAGCTGCGTCATCGGGGACCAGTCGCGAATCGGCGTGCGGTCCGAATTGCACATGACGACAACCACTTCGGCCGGGTCCCGGTCGCCGAGACAGATAACGCCACCAGTCGGGACCTGCTGATCGAAGGAGATGAAGTTGTTGTTCTGGTCGGTATGCAGGCAGGTGTTGAGTTCCTGATATCCGACGGCGGCCGGTGCGACCGGCAGCAGGTTCGGAAAGGCCTCGGCGGCAAGGGCGGCCGCGCCCCAGGCAGCCGAATTCGTGGCGACCCAGGTCGGGGCAGCCTCGGACGATCCCGCGGAGTTGTCGCGACCGAGGCCGACGGCCAGCGAAACCACCGCCGTCACCAGCACAATCGCCGCGATCGCCGCACCGGTCGCAATCCTGCGGCGCCGCATCGCACGGAGGGCGGTTCCGCGGGCGGCATCGGCCGACCACGCCGCCTGTGCCGCCGCCGCCAACGCACCGCAGCTCTGATAGCGGTCGGCCGGATCCTTGGCCAGCGCCGTGGCAATGACCGAATCCAATTCGGTTGGTACCCGGGGATTGTCGAGACTCGGGCGGGGCGGCTCCTCGTGCAGGTGCGCGTACATCACCGCCGCCGGACTGCCGCGCAGATACGGCACCGAACCGGTGAGCAGCTGATACAGCGTGCAGCCGAGCGAGTACACATCGGCACGGTGATCGACCGTGTCACCGCTGATCAGCTCGGGCGGCGCATAAGCCAGCGTGGCGGTGAACCCCCCACCCTCGGACAGGGTTCCCTCCGCACCGGCGGTGCGCGCGATACCGAAGTCGGTGACCAGCACCCGATCCGGCTGCCCCGGCTCTTCGGCGAGTAGCAGATTCGCGGGCTTCACATCACGATGTTGCAGGCCGACTCGATGGATCTCATCCAACCCCTGCGCGGCCTCGGCCAGGATCCGCAGCGCGCGCTCGACCGGGACAGCCGCGTCGCGCCGGATCAGATCGGCGACATCACCGCCGTCGACGTACTGCATCGCGATCCATAGTCGTCCGTCGTGCTCACCACGGTCGCGCACCGCAACCACATTCGGATGCTGCAGCCGCACCGCGACCTCGGCCTCGCGCAGGAACCGCGCCCGGAATTCGGCGTCGCTCGCGTGCCGGTCGGACAGGATCTTCAGCGCATCGCGACGGGGCAGCCGGGGATGGCGCGCCAGATACACCTCACCCATACCGCCCGCGCCGAGCCTGCGTTCGATCCGATACCCGGCGAAATCCGTACCGTCCGCGACAGTCACCGGCGCCGCCCTCCTTCTCCTGCGCGATCAGAACGGTGCATTGGGCCACCAGCGGTCGTAGAGGTCCTGACCCGAACTACCACCGATCACGACAACCATGCAGAAGTTGCGTATGGGTTCATCGAATTCGAGACCGACAACCCCGATTCGCCCGCTGTAACCGACCATGCTCGACCAGACCACCCGGCCGCGACCGGAGGAACGTTCCCACCGCTGATCGCCGAGGACGACGACCCCCTCCTCGTTCACCAGCCTGTAGGGGCTCCGATTCGTCGAACACTGCACGTCCACATCCCGTATCGGGTTCTCGTTGCCGGTGCACCGCAGGTGGGCGATGCGTTCCGGCACCCGGTTGAGGTCGGCGGCGTTGCCCTTGTCGTCGATGGCTGCGCACCGGATGCCCTGATGACCGGTCCGGGTGGGTGTGGCGGGCAGCAACTGTGGCAGTGCGTCGACGACGAAGGCATATCTCCCCCAGGTCAATCCGCCGGCGCTGCTGGTCGGCGCGGTGGGATTCGCCGTAGTTCCGCTCGAATCACGGTTCCACACCACGACACTCGTGATCGCTACCACCAGCGCGATGACCGCCGCCGCGGCGACGGCGGCAGACCGCAGCCGCCGCAGCGAATTCGGCAGCGGCGGTGGCACTTTCGTTGTCGCCTTCGGCGCGGGCGGATGGGGGGCAGTCGGCAGCACGGCCGGAGGCGCGGGTAGCTCCGGCGGCCGGACCGCGAAAACGGTCTGCTCCACCGGGAACCCGAAGGCACTCGCCGCCGCGGCCGCCAGCGCCCCACAGGACGAATAGCGGTCGTCCGGATCCTTCGCCATCGCCCGGGCGATCACCGCGTCGATCGCGGCGGGCAGATTCGGCCGCGCCGCACTGGCCCGCGGCGGCGGCTGCATCAGATGGGCCTGCATCACCGCGACCACCGAATCGCGCGGGAACGGCTTTGCGCCGGTGATCAATTCGAAGAGGGTACAGCCCAGGGCATAGACATCGGCGCGGTGATCGACCCGCTGGTCGGCCAGCAGTTCCGGCGCGGCGTAGGCGAGCGTCGCCACGACCGTCCCGACCTCGGTCAGCGCGGTGCCGTCACCGGCAGCCCTGGCGATCCCGAAATCTGCCACCAACACCCGATCCGGAGCGCCCTCGAGGTGTTCGATCAGGATGTTCGCCGGTTTGACGTCCCGGTGCAGCATGCCGGACCGGTGCGCCTCGTCCAGACCACGCGCCGTCTCGGTGACGATGTGCAGTGCGCGTTGCGGCGCCACCGCGCCATCACGGCGGAGCAACTGAGCCGCGTCGATACCGTTCACGAACTCCATCGCGATCCAGAGCCGGCCGTGCTCGATACCGCGGTCGTGCACCGCGACGATATTCGGATGGTCCAGCCGGGCGGCCAGCTCCGCCTCCCGCAGGAACCTGGCACGGAATTCGTCGGCGGTACCGCAGTTCTCGGGCAGCACCTTCAGTGCGTCGCGGCGCGGCAGACGCGGATGCCGGGCCACATACACCGTGCCCATGCCGCCGGTGCCCAGCACGCGCTCGATCCGGTATCCGGCGAACATTGTTCCAGCAGTGAGTATTTCAACCATGCGCCTACTCGCTGTTCACCAGCAGCGCGTACTGCGCCGCAGCTCGTTGCTGCACATCCCGATAATCTCGGCTGAAAACCAGTGCGACATAGCGTCCGTGCCGGAGCAGGCAATCGAACCGGCTGGGGGTATCGCTGGAGTTCAGCGCATCCGTGCAGCGGACGTCCACGAGACCGGCCGGTGCCGGAACCTCCACTCGCCCTGCGGGGGTATTCAGGCGGGCGAAGTACTTCTGGGCGGTGGCCGCGTCGGCGAAGCGCATCAGCCGGTCGAAGCGGTTGATGCTGAGGAGTTCGACCGGCTCGTCGGTAGTTCCGTTGAAGCGCTCGGCACCGCGGGGTCCATACACGATGCCGCGGGCCTGGACCAGGCTGCCCCATCCCGCGTTCTCCGCCAAGTCGCCGAGGATCACCACCGGGAACGGCCAACGCCCGGGCGCTTCCGGCACCATTCGCCCCAGCATGCCGTCGCGATCCAAGGACAGTTCCGCGAACCTGTCGGGCGGCGTGGGCGCGAAGTCGCGCAGCAACGGCACCTGGACGTCGAATGCCCTGCGCGCCAGCGTGATCAGGGCATTCAGGTCGGGCGAGGTATGCCCGGCGAGCACACTGACGACAAACGCGTCCTGTGCCACCGTGGCCGCGACCGTCGGCACCGTCGGACGCCAATGACCGTGTGCCATTGGGTATTCGGGGATCGTGACGGCGACATTGTCCGAGCTCACCGCGGCATCGACGGTATCGATTTCCTGCGCGGCCCGCTGCGCCGCCGCAGCATCCGGGAAGCGCAGCACCATGACCTGTAGCAGTCGGCCGCCGCCGATAGCCACCTGCGACGGGGTGTCGGTAGCACCGACGCTGAAGCCGGCCAGCATGCCGTGCCGTTCGAGGACCGCGCGTACCGGATTGGCCAGCAGCGCGGCGGCTTTCGCCGCGGTAGGCAGGGGGACGGCTCTGCTTGCGCTGAGCGGGATCTGCAACGCCTGATCCACTTCGGCCGGATTCAGCATGATTTCCGCCATGCGCACCGATTCGAGCACCCGGCCGTGGTATTCGCTGCCGTGCGCGGGTGCGAGCAGCGGGTTGCGGCTGTACGGACCGACATCGAGGGTTGCCGGGCCCGGTCCGGGTACCGGATTCCCCGCTACCGTGCATCCCGAGGTGACGGCCAGCGCCACACCCCAGGCCACGGCCATGTACGCGACCCTCACAGCGGAGCCTCCGTCCACCAACGGGCCCGCAATTCAGCCCCGGTCGGGGAGCCGGTGACGACGATGTAGCAGAAGTTGCGGCCCGGGTCGTCGAAGTACAGCCGAAGGTGTCCCACCACCTTGCCCTCGACCCCGAGATAGGTTCCCCAGTGCAGATTTCCGCTGCCCGACGGACGGGTCCAGTGTTCGTCACCTTCGGCTCGATCGAAGGTGACCGGTGGGGCGATGGGCGAGCGGTCCGCATTGCACACCAGATCCAGCGTGATCACCGGTTCTCGGTTGCCCAGGCAGGTGATCCGGCCGATCGGTACGAAGACATCGACCGGGACGCCCTCGACCCGCTCGTCGACCGGCCGGCAGGCGTACATCTCCTGGTAGCCGGTGCCGAACTGGGAAGCGGGCAACAACTCGGGAAACGCCTGCGCGACATAGGTATACGCGCCCCAGGAAACCGCATCCACGCCCGTCTGCGGGCCGAGGACGGTCGCGCTCGACGACTGCCCGGTGGAACCGTCACGGCCGATTCCGACCAGCACCGCCGTCGTCACCGCGACCAGCACGGCGGCGGTCAGGGCGGCGCCGATCATCAGTCGGCGTCGCCGGGTCGCCGAGCGGGATGGCCGGCCGGCCGCCGCGATCCGGACCGTTGTCTGCGCTGCCGCTTCCGCCGCAGCCGCCAACGCACCGCAGCTCGCGAACCGCTCGGCCGGATTCTTGGCGAGCGCGGTGGCGATCACCTCGTCGAATCCCGGTGGCGTCCCGGCGTTTTCCAGCGTGGGCGGGGACTCGTGCAGGTGCGCGTACAGCACCGCGGCCGGGGTGTCGCGGGCGAACGGCACCGACCCCGTCAACAGCTCGTACAGCAAGCAGCCGAGCGCGTACACGTCGGTCCGATGATCGACCGGCTCACCGCTGATCTGCTCGGGTGCGGCGTAGGCCGGCGTCGCGCTGAGCCCGGCGCCGTTCGATGTCGTCGGTTCGTCGGCGGACCGGGCAATGCCGAAATCGGTGACCAGCACCCGATCCGGGCGTCCGTCCCGTTCGGCGACGAGTATGTTGGCCGGCTTGACATCCCGATGCAGCAGGCCCGTGCGGTGCAGCGCGTCCAGCCCCTTGGCGACCTCGATGATGATCCCGACCACCCGGTCGAGCGGCAGCGCGGCGGGTCCGCGCCGGATCAACTGGGCGAGATCGACGCCGTCGACATATTGCATCGCGATCCACAACCGGCCGCCGTGCTGGCCGCGGTCGCGCACCGCGACCAGGTTGGGATGGTGCAAGCGCGCCGCGATCGAGGCCTCGCGCAGGAATCGGGCGCGGAACGCGGGATCGCCCGTGTGCCCGGCGGACAGGATCTTCAGCGCGTCCTTGCGGGGTAGGCGCGGATGCTGGGCGAGAAACACAGTGCCCATGCCACCCATGCCGAGGCGTCGTTCTATGCGATACCCGGCAAAATCCATGCCCTCAGTGACAGTCAACCGCACTGCCTTCCCGACCGAATTGCGCCGGGACCCTTCCGGCGCATGTCGGCTGACCATCCGCGAGATCGTGCGGTGAGGCGGGAGCCGATTCGGAACGGCGCAGCCGACCGGGCGACTATAACAACAAGGTGGTAATCACCACAGCAGAGAACATCGAGCCGCGCGAGTGCGGTGGAAAGCCCAGTGCGCCTGGTGAATCCGACACCTCGGACGAGTATGCCGGTCCGGAGGCCACCGCCGACTTCAGTACGGGATGGGCTTGTTCTCCTCGGCCCAGGCCCGCTCGATATCGCTGCCGATCGGCGGCGGGAATAGCCCAGCGATCATCCACGTGTCGCGGGCCACCTCGTTGATATTGAATTCGAGGTACAGGCCCCGGTCGTGCGTATAGGGGGCCATGAGGGTGTCGAGGCCGCGGGTCATGCGCTTTCGCATTTCGGGGTCGTCGAGTTGACGGGCGAGGTGGTCGATCGTGACGCGCACCGAGCCGGCGCTGGGTTTGCCGCCCACGTAGAAGGAGTCGGCGGGGAGTTCGTGGAACAGGGCTACGGCGTAGAACTCCGGGAGCCCGACGCGGGCGTAGTAGGCGGTGATGTCCCGGGCGAAGTTCTGCTTGTCCTCGGGGGTGTAGGTGTTCGCGGGGTGGTAGATGTGCCAGAGCGGCATGGCGAATTCCTTTGGGCGAAGCGGTGTCTCAGCGGCGGAAGGGAAGGACGAGATTTTCGACGGGGCCGGAGAGGGATGCCTTCACCTGCCGGGTGAACTCATCGACCAGAACTTCGTGCGCACCCTGTTCCAGGCCATCGGCGACCGCGGCGGCGACCGTGGCGGGGCTGAGCTTCACGGTATCTATGGCCTTCACCATGTCGGTCTCGGCGAAGGCGAGGTGGACGCCGACGACC
This sequence comes from Nocardia sp. NPDC049526, assembly GCF_044465765.1. Classification (NCBI taxonomy): domain Bacteria; kingdom Bacillati; phylum Actinomycetota; class Actinomycetes; order Mycobacteriales; family Nocardiaceae; genus Nocardia; species Nocardia sp. NPDC049526. The sequence goes on from NZ_JBITMA010000002.1 coordinate 138,799, forward strand.
TGGGTGCCCTGTGCCGCCAGTTCGATGCGCAGGGAGTTGGTCAGAGACCACAGGGCGGCCTTCGACGCGCCGTAGGCCGCGGCCCCGGAGCTCCAGGACAGCACGGAGTGGATATCCACCAGTGCGCCACCACCGTTGGCGGCGAGGATGGGGGCGAAGGCCTGGGCGATGCGCAGGGGACCGAAAACGTTGGTCTCGAATGTTTCGACCACATCGGCCATTTCGGCATGCAGTAGCGGCGCTGGACGCAGCACACCCGCGTTGTTGACCACAATATTCACATCAGTGGCCCGATCCGCCACGGCCGCAACCGAATCCGGGTCGGTGACCTCCAATTCGAGCGGGACGATGCGAGAGTCATCGCCCGCCTCGGGCTTGCGGGCGGTGGCGTAGACCTTGGCCGCGCCACGCGCCAGGAGCTCCTCGGTGAATGCTCGCCCGAGGCCGCGCTGCCCGCCGGTCACCAGGGCGATAGCACCTTCGATTCTGGTCATGTCTGCCTTCCTGATTCGTTCGCGTCCTAGCTGACTATATATAACTATAGCCAACATATCGATGGCCCGATAACGCGAGCCTCCAGCGCGGCATTCACCGCGGCGGGTCAGCGGCAGAGGGTGGCGCGGGCACAGCTGGAGCATTCCTGCCATGCCCTGATATCGCTGAGATGTTCGAATCGACGCGGATGGGCGGAGGGCGTCGGCAAGCGGAACTCAGCGCTCGTTCGAGCCCAGTTCCGGAAACCGATCGAGCAACTGAGCCAGGCAGCGGCGCACCTCGCGCATGTCCCGATCCAGCAACCGGGCCTCGGTGGTCGCCCGCGGCGCCCCGCGCCGGGTCAGCCGAGTTCGCAGCATCGCATCCAGGGCAGCGGCCTCGGCTTCGAGCAAGCTGTAGAAGACGCGCGCCTGCGCCACATCGGATTCGTCATGCACTCGATGCTCGCGTCAGGCCGTCCGTCCCGACAGGTATCGAGCAGTTCGACATTCGTACATCTGACAGACACCCATGATTCATATTGTCCGGTGTCTGCCCGTTGGTCAATCGGTCGACTCATAGCCGGCGGTCCGGCTCCGTCAATGATTGCCGAGGAAATCCTGGAGCAATGCCGTGATCGCCGTCGGCTGTTCCAAACTGCTGGTGTGGCCACAATCCGCGACGGTGTGCAGGCGAGCGGCCGGGATCAACTCGGCGATACGCTCGGATCGTGCAGGCGGCGTCGCCGTGTCGTCGGCGCCGACGACGACGAGCGTCGGCATCGTGACGGCGGTGATCTCATGCTCGACCGACGCACGATCGGCAACGCCGAGGACCGCCTTGCGCACGGCTGCCCGATCGCAGCGCCCTAGGCGGGCGGCCCACTCGTCGATCGCGGGTCTGTTGGCTGGGTTCGCGAGGAAACTCGGACCGAAAAGGTGGGGTTCGATCTTGCCGAGAATCGGTCGGGCGCCGAACAGTCGCAATGCGAGCGCCAGCCGCTTGTACTCGCCGATCTTGTTCGGATCTTCTGGCTCGGCGCTGCTGTCCAGCAACGTCAGTGTGCGCAGCAGCGCCCCGTGACGCGCCGCGATTCGCTGCCCGATGAAGCCGCCCATGGACAGACCGACCCAGTGCGCCGGAGCGAGCTCGAGGCGCCGGATCACCGCGACGGCATCGCCGGTGAGGGTGTCCATGTCATAGCCGCGGGTGGTTGCCGCAGTCGCGCCCTGTCCTCGCCAGTCGATCGTGATGCAGCGGTAGTGCTCGCGCAGGACCTCGATCTGCGGCTGGAACATCCAGCCGCCGAACAGCAGTCCGTGGCCGAACACCACGGTAGCCGCCTCCGGCCGACCGGCCGGGGCTCCGGTGTCGGTGTAGGCGATCGGTGCGCCATCGATCGTTATCGTCGGCATGAGTCTGTCCGTCTCCCGAAAAACTATGCGCTACACCGAGATCGACAGTTCGGCGGGGCCACGCACATTGATCCGGCCGTTCCAGCGCAGCTCCTCGATGACGGCGTCGGGGAAGCGCGCCACGAAGTGCGAGAAGGCAACTCGGGCCTCGAGCCGAACCAGCGCTGCACCCAGACAGCGGTGGATGCCCGCACCGAACGAGAGGTTCTGCTGCGCGTTCGGCCGATCGAGGCGCAATTCGTCGCCGTCCGCGCCCCAGAACTCCGGATCACGATTGGCGGCGGCGACACAGGCGAGCACCAAACTGCCGGGCGGGATCTCCGCGCCGCCGATCGGCAGAGGTTCGACAGTGATCCGGCGCATCAGTTGCACCGGGGTGTCGTATCGAAGCAGTTCCGCGACGGCGTTGTCGGCCAGTCCCGGGTCTTCCCGGAGCCGCCGGGCCTGGTCGGGATGTCGCAGCAGGGCAAGGATCCCGCCCGCGAGATGGTTCACGGTCGTTTCGTGGCCCGCGATGTAGAGCAGCATGACCTGGGCGACCAGTTCGTCCTCGCTCAAGACATCGCCCTCGTGCTCGGCGGTGATCAATCTGGTCAGCAGGTCGTCGCCGGGGGCGGCGCGTTTCCAGCGGACCAGCTCGCCGACCATCGCGAACAATTCCTGGTTGGCCGACCGGACTCTGGCCTGCAGGTCCGGATCGGAAAGGGGTTCCAATGCGAGCACCAGAATTGCGGTGAGTTCGCGCAGCCGGGTGTGCTCCACTACCGGGACACCCAGCATCTCCGAGATGATCCCGAACGGCACCGGAAACGCCAGCTCCGCAACGACATCCGCGGTGCCCGCCTCGGCGATGCGATCCAGGGCGGCGTCGACGAGTGCCTCGACCCTGGGCTGCAACTCCTCGATTGCGCGGGTTGTGAATGCCTTGGCGACGAGGCGGCGCAGGCGGGTGTGATCGGGCGGATCCCGGTCCAGCATGGATAGTCCGCGCATCATGCGGTTTTCTTTGCCGAGCCTGCTGCTGTCACTCTTCCACGACGGCAGCCGGGTCAAGTACTGCTCGTCGACGGACTGCGCCGAGCGCTGCAGCCCGGCGACATCCTCGTACTTCGACACGATCCAGAACCCGAGCGGATGTTCGTGCGTGGGTGCGGTGGTGCGCAGCCGGGCATAGTGGGGATAAGGATCCGCGGCGAACCCCGCGGCGAACGGGTCGAACACGAATGCGTCGGAGGTCATGGCCACTACTCCCGGTCCGATTTGAACAGCTTCACGTTTCGCATGGTCACAAGTGCTGTGGCGCAGAGTGTTTCGGCGTCGACGTCGACCGAGTAGACCTCTGCCGCGGCGATCGTGATGAGCGTGCCCGGCTTGATCACCCGGCCGCGGGCGACGACCTTCGGGCCCTTCGCCGGGGCGAGAATCTTCACCGTGTAGTCGATCGTCATATTCACCCATCCCGGCTGCAGCAGGGTCCCAGCCGCGGAACCGGCGGCGAAATCCGCCAGCGAACCGAGCACGCCACCCTGGAAGAACCCGTCGTGCTGGGTGAGTTCCTTGCGATACGGCTGGACTATCTCGGCTTCGCCGGGAGCCACCCGCCCGAATTCGAAACCCAAATGTTGGGCAGCCGGCATGCTGAGCACCGCGCCTGTCACGGCCGCTTCGAAATCGGGGTTTTCCGCTTGCCAGATCTGCATGTGCTCAGCTCCTTGCTCGAAGTTCCGCGGATTCTCCGCCGCGCGGTGACCAGGTCCCGAATCCGCCTGCCAGATACCGTTTTCTGGCTGCTGAACGCATGATCTTTCCACTGCTGGTCTTCTGCACCTGACCGGCCGGGGTCAGCACCACCTCGCCGATGGCCAGTTCGTGTTCCTGGACGACCGCCGTCCTGATCGCGCCCACGATGTCGGCGACATCGGCCTCCGGCGCGGACGCACGCTTGACCTCTTGCACCACGACGAGTTTCGCACCGTCACGCCCGGGCACCGAGAACGCCGCACCACCGCCGATCCGTAACGCGGGATGCGCGGCCTGAACGGTGTGTTCGATGTCGTGCGGGTAGTAGTTCCGCCCGCGAACGATGATCAGGTCCTTTAGCCGCCCCACCACGTACAGCTCACCGTCCACCACTACACCCAGGTCGCCGGTGCGCAGGTAGGTTCGTGTGGAATCGTCGACGCATCGCGCGTGGAAGGTCTCGGCAGTCGCCTCGGGATTCTCCCAATAACCCTGTGCGACATGGTCTCCCGACACCCAGATCTCGCCGATCCGATCCGGCGGGCAGGACTGCCCGGTTTCGGGATCCACGATGCGCAGTTCTTGCTCTGCAAGCACACGCCCCGAGCCGACAAGGGTGCGGGCCCGGCCCGCGACGGCATCGGCGTAACGCCCGCAGCCGAGCACGTCGGGATCGACATCGAGCGTCAGCGGACCGCGCCCTTTCCGGCTGCCCGCGACGAGCAGGCTGGCCTCGGCGAGGCCATAGCACGGATACAGCGCCCGAGCATCGAACCCGTGCGGTGCGAAGGTTTTCGCGAACCGGGACAACGTCTCGGCGCGGATCGGTTCGGCGCCGTTGAACGCCACCTTCCAGCTGCTCAGATCCAACTCGGGCACCTCTCCCGCGGCGCGCGCGACACAGGCGTCGAATGCGAAGTTGGGGCCACCGCTGGTGTGCGCGCGATACCGGGAGATGACCTCCAGCCACAGCAGCGGTCTGCGAATGAACGTCGTCGGCGACATCAAGATGCTGGTCGCACCCACATACAGCGGCTGCAGCACGTTGCCGATCAAACCCTGGTCGTGGAAGAAGGGCGCCCAGCCGACCACCGTCGAGTCCCGGTCGTGGCCGAATGCCTGCCGAATCATCTCCTCGTTCGCCATCAAGTTCCGATGCGTGACCATGACCCCTTTGGGAGCCGCGGTGGAACCGGACGTGTACTGCAGGAACGCGACGTCGTCGAGCTCGGCGACGGTGGGCGTGACGCCCGCCCCCGCCGCGGGCAGATCGTCAACGGCAAGCCAATGCCGGGCCGCGCAGATCGGCGCCAGCGCCGGGCGCAGCATCGCGATCATCGCACCGAGCGTCAGCACCGCGACGGGCCCGCAGTCGACGGTGATGGCTCGGGTCGCCTCCTGCACCTTGTCGCGGCGCGGCGGATTCACCGGCACCGCGATGACGCCCGCGTAGAGGCAACCGAAGTACGCGACGATGAAATCCAGGCTCTGCGGGAACACCAGCAGCGCGCGGTCCCCCGGCACGCACCGGGATTCGAGCTCCGCGGCCACCGCCAGCGCCCGGTCGTGCAATTCGCGGTAGGTCAGTGCGGTTGTCTCTGAACCGTTCTCGTCCAAGAACACATAGGTGGTCCGGTCCGGCTCGGCGGCGGCGCGGCGCTGGAGGATGTCGGGAAGCAAAATGGTGTGCGGCATGTCGGTCCTCACAACAATGCGGCAGTCATCGCCGCCGCGATGGCCACTCGATGCCGATGGTGGAAGTAGTGGTCGCCGGAAAATCCGTGGATCGCGAAGCCGCCGTTGGTCAGCTCGTGCCATGCCGCGATCTCGGCCGGGTCGACCACCGGGTCCTCGGTGCCGTAGAACGCCGTGATCGGGCAGCCCAGCCCGGGCAGCGGCTGATAGTGGTACTCCTCGGAGAGCTCCAGGTCGGCGCGGGTCAGCGGTAGTGCGTAGCGCAGGAAGGTGGAGCTGCGTCCCGCCGCACCCCATGCGTTCATCGCGGTGAGCGCCGCGGCGAAATCGTCTTCGGCCAGGTGGTGAATCGGTGTGCGGCTCGAAAACAATTGCGGCGCACGGCGGCCGGAAACGAACAGGTGCGTCGCGGGTTTGCCCGCCGCCGCGAGCGCGCGGGCCAGCTCGAACCCCACCAGCGCTCCCATGCTGTGGCCGTAGATCGCCACTCGCGCGCCGCCCAGCTGCTCGAGCTGCGGCAGTAACCCGTCCACCGCGTCGCCGACGCGTCGCAGCGCCTGCTCGCCGGACAGATCCTCCCGGCCGGGGAGCTGGACCCGGACCGTGGCGATGTCCGACGGGAACAGGCCCAGCCAACGGTTGAACGATGACGCGCCCGCACCAGCGTGCGGTATGCAGACCAACTGCACGGGCGCCTCGGCGCGCTCCTGCCGCAGCCACGTCGTCGTCGATCGCAGGACGGTCATCGGACGCTCCGGAGTGTGACCGGTAGGTTTTTCAACCCACGAACAATGAAACTGTGGTCCTGCCATTGCAACTCGCCATCCGGTAGCTCCAGGTCCTGCGAGTGCCGGTACAAGTATTCGAAGGCGATCTCGGCCTGCAGTTCGGCGAGCAGCCCACCCAGGCAACCGTGCATGCCGTGGCCGAAGGCGAGATGATCCCCGGCGGTGCGGGTCAGATCGAACTCGTCGGGTCGGTCGAAGACGGCGGGGTCACGGTTGGCGGCGCCCAGGCACACCAGGACTTGGTCGCCGGCCGAAATCCGATTCCCATCGATGTCGGCATCGCGGGTGGCCAGGCGCTTGGTCAGCTGCAGCGGACAGTCGTAACGCAGCGCCTCCACGACCGCGGCCCTGACCAACGCGGGCCTGCGCCGCAGCAGCGCGGCCTGATCCGGATGCCGCAGCAGTGCCAGCACACCGTTACCGATCAAGGATTTCGTAGTCTCGTTGCCCGCGACGAAGCACATGATGCAGACGAAGATCAGTTCCTCGTCGCTGAGCATGTCGCCCCCCGCCGTGCGCGTGGCGAGCAGCCGGCTGATCAGGTCGGCGCCGGGCTGGGACCGGCGCTCGGCGAGCACCCCGTCCAGGGCGGTAGCGAACTCTTCGACCACCGCACAGACGCGCGTGAAGTCCTCGGCCTTCATCAGCCCTGGTTCCAGTAGGAACCGAATGTCGTGGGTCCATGGGCCGACCCGTTCGCGCAGGTCGCCGGGGAGGGCCATCCATTCACACAGCACCGTCACCGGCAAGGGCGCAGCCAACTCGGTGATCACGTCCAAGCCGCCCGCGTTCCAGGCTCGCCGCATCAGATCCTCGGTGACCCGCGCGACGAGAGGGCGCAGGTCGGCGACCGCCCGGGCGGTGAACACCCGATTCACCAGTCCGCGCAGCCGCGCATGGTCCGGATTGTCGGTGAATACCAACGACTTCCGGCCCAGCCGCTCGATCCGCGCGACATTCTGCTGCCCGAGTCGCTCGGCCTGCTCGCCGACCAGCCGCGGAATCAGTCCGGCGCCGAACGAGCGGTCGTGCAGGACCCCGCGCACATCGCTATGCCGGGTGAGCACCCACATCCCCAGTGTCTTGTGCACCGGCTGCGCCTCACGAAGCTGCCGGTAGAGGGGGTAAGGGTCGCGGCGGAACTCCGCGCTGAAGGGATTGAACCGGACTCGTGGCCGAATCGGCTCGGCCTGGTCGTGTGTTCGCACCGTCATCCGGCCCGCACTCCTCGGCCGGCGAAGAATCCGTTGCCATAGGGTGCCAACACGAGGCGCAGCAGGCCGATCTTGCCCATCCGGAAGCCGAGCGCGGAGAGCTTGAGGTAGCGCTCGTAGCGAGCGACCACCTCGGTGCCGACGATCTCGGCGGCTTCCGCACGGTTCGCCCGAAGTCTGCGCGCCCATTCCTCGCAGGTCCACGCATAGTCGAGACGCCCATTGGTAAGAGAGCGGATCTCGAAGACGCCTTCGGCCGCGGCCGCGATCTCGGCGAGCGTCGGCAGGTCCGCATCGGGGAAGATCTCCCGCTGCATGAACGTGCTCGCCTGCTCGCGCTCCATGTTGGCGTAGACGATCGACTGCAGCGACAGCACGCCGTCGTCGTTCAGCCAACTGCGGCAGCGAGTGAAGAACTCCCGGTAGACCCGGATCTTCTCGGCAGCCGAATCATCGGGCCGGGCAAAGTGTTCGAAGGCGCCGATCGAGATGATGCCGTCGAAACGGATGTCCGGCTCGTAGTGCGCCCAGTTCTCCAGCCGCACTTCGACGCCTGAAAGATCACGCGACCGCACGAACTCGGCCTGCTCGGCGCTGAGGGTGAGCCCGACCGACCGCGCGACCGCGTGCTGCTGCGACAGGCGTTGCAGGATCGCGCCCCACCCGCACCCGATGTCCAGCACCGCCGCGGCGCTGTCGGCGCCGATCGCATCCAGATGGAACCGCAATTTCCGTTCCTGAGCGGCTTCCAAGGTGTCGGCACTGTTCTCGCGCAACGCACAGGAGTAACTCAACGACGCATCGAGCCACAGCCGATAGAAGTCGTTGCCCGCGTCGTAGTGGTGCCGGATCGCGGCCGCCGCCGCATCAGCCCGATCGGCGCCGATCGTTGCGGACACGGCTACGCCACGCTCCGCCGGCTCTGCTCGTGCAGATAGCCGGCGATCGCGTTGATATTGGGGTTCTCGAAGAGGTCCTCGGGCGCCAGATCGACGCCATACCGCGCCTCGACTTCGATCAGCAACGCGACCGCAAGGGCGGAGTCGACTCCCATCCGGTCGAAGTCCGCGGCCGGATCAACCGCTTCCGCCGGAATCTCGAGCAAATTTCCGAGATATTCCCTGCACCACAGGACGATGGCGTCTCTACTCGTGTCCACTTTGTGCATTCCTCACGCTGCGTTACCGACGGGTTCAGAGTTTCCGGAAATACGTTTGGCGGCCATCCGCGGCGCGGACGGCATTTTCAGATCCGAGGCCAGACCGAGTATCTCGAGCAGTTTGACGAGCCAGAAACCGGGATCGGGCCGATACCAGTCCAAACCGAAGGACGGCGATTCGGGGAATGCGTGATGGTTGTTGTGCCACGACTCCCCCAACGTCACCAGTGCGAATATTCCGCCGTTATGGCTGTTCTCCCGCGATGCGTAGCGGCGGGTACCGAACATGTGCAGGAAAGAATTGATCGCCCAGACGATGTGCTCGAGTACGAAGATCCGCACCAGTCCGCCCCACAGCAGACCGCTCACTGCTCCGGTCCAGCTCAGCGAAACCAGCCCGCCGATCACCGTAGGGATGAGCAGCCCGAGCCCCACCCAGTAGTAATAGAGGCGGGCGATCCGCACCAAGCCGCGATCCTTGATGAGGTCGGGGGCGTAGTGCACGACGTTCGGATATTCGTGCCGGCGCATCCACAGGAAATGCGAATGCACAAGGCCCCGCAGCGTACCGCGTAGACCACCGCCGGAAAGGTTGGGCGAGTGCGGATCCCCTTCGCGATCGCTGTATTCGTGATGCCGCCGATGCAGCGCCACCCAGGACACCACGCCGCCCTGTCCGGCCATCGAGCCGAATATCGCCAGCAGCCCGGCGACCCACGGCACCGCCTTGAACGTGCGATGGGTGAACAGCCGGTGATAGCCGACAGTCACGCCGAGCCCGGTCACCAGCCACATCGAGAACAGCAGCACGAATTCGGTTACGCCGAACGGGTGTACCGCGAGAAACGCGAATGCGCCGACCGTGCCGAGAATCGGCAGAATATCGAACAGAAGGAAATGCCGACGCTGCAGCCGATGAATATACGGACTGCTGATCGTCTTCCTACGCGGCTCTGGCAAGTCGCCATTCGGATCATTATCTTCGGCCATCACTCGACTACACACCTCATCGTCCGAGCCCCGTTTTCGCCAGCGGGACTCCTCGACCGTAACCTCGGCGACCGGACCACCATCGGAGGACCGAGACCTGCCGATCGCAAGATCGAAATCGCTGATCGCGACCCGGTGTCGGTGCCGAACTACTCTGCAGGCAGATCAATGCCACGAGCGCGCCACAATATCCGCGCAACTGTCGCGGGCTTCAGCAACGTTTCGGGCGGGTCGACAAGATTGGCGACTCGCATGAACGTACGGGCGAGGGTGGGGTCGACGTGCGCGGCACGATGTGCACGCGTCACGTAGGAATTCAGCAAACGGATTCGAGGCGTCCGCCGCCCGATCACGCCGGGATGGTTCAAGTCGGCACCGGTGGACATCCGCCATGCCACATCGACGTGGCGCGCCGCATGGGTGTAGAACCGTGCCGGCAATCGGGCGGTGCCTTTTCGAAGGCATGCGCGGAGGGCAAGCGCCTGCTGCGCTGCGACGGTCATGCCCTGCGCGTAGAGCGGGTTGAAGCTGCAGAGCGAGTCGCCGAGTGCGATGAATCCGTCCGAATGCGTCGCGATTCGTTCGAAGTAATTCCGGACCGAACCGCGGAATCTGTGCGGTACCGGATCGCTCAACGGCTCGGCGTCGGTCACGATGCGGTGGATGTCGGGAACGGGCAGCGTCGCCGCGAACGCGGTGAAGCCGTCGTGATCGGTCGGTGGGTGATCGCCCAGCATCCCGCCCAGCGTCACGTGCCACTTGTCGCCCTCGACGACGATCGCACCACCACCGCGACGACCTGGCATGGTCGAAACGACCACGCCGAGTTGACCGTCCAGATGCTCGGGCTTGCGACGATAGGTGCGAGACGAGTAGCCGAGGTCGATGACGACGCTTTGTTGTTCGGGCGCCTGCGCGCCGATCACCCGCAGCCACTCGGGCGCGCGGGATGCGCGGCCGGTGCAGTCGACGACGAGCTCGGCCGCGATCGCCTCGGGGGCTGCGCCGGCCGCACTCACCAGTACTCCGGTGACCCGACCACCGTCGGCGACGAGACCGTTTGCCGCGATGCGTTCACGCAGTGTCACCCCGGGGAGTTCGATTGCTCGCCGCCGCAACTGGGACTCGAGCAGCGGTCGGCTGGCGAGCAAGGTGATAAGCCCCGTTTCGGTCGGCGCCGCACGCAGCCCACTCAGGTACCAGCGTGACCCGGCCAGCACCTCCGTTGTCGGTGCACCGGCGGCGACGACTTCCGCGGTCAATCCTGGGCAGAGCTGCTCGATGATGGCGCGCCCGCCCTCCATCAGGCCGTGCAGATGCCTGGCCTGGGGAACTCCCCTGCGCGCGTCGCTGCCTGCGAAGGTGTCACGCTCGAGCACCGTGACGCGTGGAAAATGTTCTGCGAGCACGATGGCGGTGAGCAATCCTGCGATGCCTGCGCCGACAACGACTGCGTGCGGGGAATTCGAATTCATCAGCCGAATAATCAATAACTCAGCTGCGCGTTTCAATTCATATCGAATGATTCTATCGGGCGATATAATTCGTCATCCCGCGTGGACTATGGTGTCATCGAACAGAGCTATCGCAGTGTGCAATTCATGAGTAATTCATCATTTCGCAATCGCGGGCTGCTGGGCTCCGAAATGTGAATTCAGCACGCTTTCGTCCCATCGAACGGACTGCGCGATGACCGAAATGCTCGACCCGTTCTCCCCCGAACTCCGTGACGATCCGGCGCCTGCCTACCGATCGTTGCGCGCAGGAGGCAGGCTGCACGAATTCCGGCCCGGCGTCTATCTCGTGCCGCGCTATGCCGATTGCGACGCAATTCTCGGTGACCCTGCGTTCGGGCACGGCTATTTCTCCGGGATCAACCCGTTCCGGCCCGGCGTCGACCCGCGGACGCTCCCCGGTTCGTTCCTGTTGATGGACCCGCCCGACCACACGCGAATGCGCGCGATGGTGGCACCGTCCTTCACTCCCCGCGCGATCGCCGATCTGCGCTCCCAGATCACCGAGACCGCGATCACACTACTCGACGACGCTGTGGCGGCCGGCGAAGTCGACTTCGTCGCCGAGATCGCGTACCCGTTGCCGCTGACCACGATTTGCACCATGCTCGGCGTTCCCACAGCCGACCACGCGACGTTCGGGGTCTGGGCATCCGCGATCAGCCGCGGCTTGGACCCGGACGCACTGTTGTCCGACGACGACAAACGCGCCCGCACCCACGCCGTGCAGGCGTTCGGCGCGTACTTCGCCGATCTCATCGAGCACCGCCGCGCCCGGCCCGGCACAGACCTGCTCACGAAGCTCGCGACGGAGACCCCATTACAGCTCAGGGAACTCGTCGACATGGCCGTGCTCCTGCTCATCGCCGGGCACGAGACCACCATGAACCTCATCGCGACCGGCCTGCTCGCCCTCGCGCGCAACCCGGCCCAGCGCGAAATCCTGTGCAGCGAACCGGAATTGAGTCGACTTGCGGTGGAAGAGTTCCTCCGCTTCGACACCCCCGTACCGTTCCCGACCCGCGTCGCCATGCGGGACGTAGAGTTCGCCGGCCAGACATTGCCGCGGGGAACGGGTCTGATCCTGCTCGTCGGCTCGGCCAATCGGGACCCGGAAGCATTCCCGGACCCCGACTCGCTGGATGTGACCAGGTTCGCGGCGAACCGCAGCACACCGCGCCATCTCGCCTTCAGCCACGGACCACACTTCTGCGTCGGTGCGCCCCTGGCCAGGCTGCAAGGCGAGGTGCTTTTCACCGAATTGATCCGCCGCGTCCCCGATTTCGACCTGCTCGACGACGCGCCGCCGTACCGGGTATCGGTGTCGATGCGCGGCCCCCTGTCACTGCCGGTCCGAATGCCCGCCTGAACGTTGGGACCGCCGCAGCCGTGTGGCCGCGCCGCCTTTCCGTTCCTGTGGCACCGCTTCCGCCTCAGATGGCCTCGGCGCCGATCACCGTCGCGTCACGGTCACCTGCACGACGTCCTGTCCGGGGCTGGTTGTGAGTTGAAGTAGCCGGGCGTCGGGTGGGGACACGACGTCGGCGCCCTGGATTTCTACCTGGTAGCCGTTGGGGTAGTTGCTCTGCGGCAGATACACCTCGGTGCGGGCTCCAGGTGCGAACGGTTGACCGGAATCGGCGCGGCGGGCGCTGTATCGGAGGGTGAACGTCCCGGTCGTGCTGTCGTAGTGCCACTGCTGCGGGGTGCCTGCGATCGCACGCGGATATGGCCGGACGATCGCCGGGTCCATCAGGTTGGGGCCGGTCGGCGGCTCCTGGGGATGACCCGGTGTCTGGTCCTGCGGTTGGGACCAGAACAGCCACGAAGCCATGTCGTCGTCGAATCTATCGGTGAGGCGAGTCAGCTTCGCCGAATCCTTGGTCGCGCCGAACTCGGTCGCCAGCCCGACAACGCCGTCGGCGCCGGCGCGATCCAATCCGTTGCTCACGCAGGTGTCGACCGGACCGAAGCAGTAGTCGTGAAAGCTCATCCCCGCGTTCGGATCGCCGGTTGGATTCGGCATCCAGTTCGGCGTACCGAAGTCGTTGGTCACGGACGGCTCGTAGAACAGCATGTGCTCCGGGTCGACTCGCCGGATGGCGTTCATAGCTTTTGCTTCGAACGGCGCGAGCACACCGCTCTCGAACTGGGGACAGCCCTGGGGAAAGCATGTCGGGTATTCCCAACCGGGCCACGGCTCATTGATCAGGTCGTAGCCCAGCACGTACGGCTCGTCTGCGAAGCGCTGCGCGACATGCGCCCACATGGCCGCATAGTGTTCCTGCAGCCCAATGCCGTCGGGCGCAGCGTGGTCGCGCCAGAAGTTCGCCCATGTTTGGTTTTGTGCGGGGCTTGTAAAATAGACCAGCGGAAAGCCCGGATTCGGCGGCAATGGGAACCCATCGGTGAACGTCGCCCAGGCGGGGAACCCGCTCCAGCTCGCGCCCACCGATTCGTTGAACCCGTCCTGATGGGAATCGACAAGGCTATAGATGTTGTACCGGGCCAGCAACTGCTGGGTCTGCTCGAGCTGTGCGATGTAGTTGTCGTCGTAAACTCCGGGCTGCGGCTCGACCGCGTTCCATGCGAAACCCAGCCGCACCGCGTTGAAACCGTTCTCCGCCAGGAACTGGGCGTCGCTCTCGCCGAAACCTCCCGCCGCGGGGAAGTACGGCGGGTACTTGTAGACCAGATTCACGCCGTGCAAGGTGACCACCCGGCCCTGATCGTCGGTGAGCCAGCGGCCGGCGTGCCCAAGTTCGGAAGCCGTCGGTAGCGCCGCGGCCGGTGCGGTCAGTCCCAGCAGCAATATGACCAACCCGAGACACCGCGCTGTCGAGGACATGATGGTCATCGCGCAAACCTTTCGACGAATATGCGCCGATGGCACTTCTACGGCGCTGACAACTAGCGAAGCGCTCCGATCTCGGCAGCCCTCGGCGCCGTGGATCAATCCGTACAACGAGATGGTCTAGACCACGCCACTGATGTGGAAATGCTATATATAGCGCCAGCCGGATTCGATCACGACACTCCGCCGCACATCGACGACGTCACACGCCTCGACCAGTTTTCGTACCCAGTCGATATGTCCGGCGGAACCGCCGCGGCGGGACAACCGCACTGCCGGCCGGGTGGCGGCCCGTCCAATCAGCCTCACACCACTGCCCGGACCCGCCGAGTCGGACGAACCGTCCGCGGCTGGCAACGTCGACACCACCGGGCACCTGTTCACAAAACGCGGCGCAGGCCGAATCCCGGCTTCGCACCGGAGGCGGCGTACCGGTCGTGGTCGCCTCGTCGGGGGCGTCCCGATGCTATTCCGCCGAGCCGGTTCAGCTAAGTTATGCTGAGAATTTGCGGGCCTTCATCTCAGCGTCTGATCGACTTCTTGGCAATAACTGACCGCATCGTGATGGCAAACGATTGGGGTTCAGATTAGCTGGTCATCGGGTTTTGTGCGGCAGCAGCCTGCCGGGCCCCGAGACCGATTCGAGTATCGCCACAAGTTTGCGCAACGGCCGAGGCCGGGCGACCAAGGACGCAATGCGAGCAGGAAACCGGATGGCAATCGCTAGGCGACGTCGTCCTGCTCGGCGCTTTGCTGTCCGCGGCGCTAGACCGTCAACCTCACAACCATTAGGAGACCATCCATGCTGCTGTCCAGTTTTCGCCGCGCGTTCGCCATCCCGGTGACGTGCGTCCTCGCCGCGACCGGCACGTACCTGGCCGCCGGCTGTGGCAGCCAGCCCGTCACCGACAGCACAGCAGACAAACATGCTTCGGCTTCGACGCCTGCGTCGCCGCAACGGCAGGCCTTCACCTTCGGCGCCGGCTACGGGACCACCGTTGCTGCCGACCAGGCCGGACATCAATGGGCACCCGCCGCCTCCGCCACAATCACCCCCGGGATACAGACCTATACCCACGGCGCGGTCCAATGTACGGCGAACTACGTCTTCATCGATGACACCGGCCATGTGTACATCGGCCAGGCGGCCCACTGCGCCACCACAGGACTCGTCACCGATACCGATGGCTGCACCGCCGGTAGCCTCCCCCTGGGAACCTCCGTGAGTTTCAACCGCAACGGCTCGCCGGTTTCCGGCGCGACCACCGCCGCCGGGCAGCTCGCGTACAGCAGCTGGCTGGCCATGCAGGAAGACGGCGAGCAGGACCGAAATGCCTGCGCCTACAACGACTTGGCGCTGGTGCAGCTCGCGCCGGAGGACGTCGGGAAAGTCAATCCGAGCCTGCCGCACTGGGGCGGCCCGGTCGGCATCAACACCAGCGGCACGAATGACGGCGACCGCCTCTACAGCTACTGGAACTCGATTCTGCGTGGCGGAATCGCCGGCCTGTCCCCTCAGATCGGTGAAAGCAAAATCGACGATGTCGCTGCCAGTGGCTGGACCCACGCATTTGTCGCGCCCATCCCCGGCATCCCGGGCGACAGTGGCAGCGCCTTCCTCGACCACGATGGCTATGCGCTCGGCACTCTGTCAACGCTCGCCATTTCGCTTCCCATCGTCAACAACGTCGGTGACATCAGCCGCGAACTGGCCTACGCCCGAGCACATTCCGGTATCTCGGGTCTGCGCCTGGTGCTGGGGACCGAACCGTTCACGCCGAACCGTTGACAGGGCTTATCCTGCCTCGGAATTCGCTCTAGAATTGCTGAATATTCGACGCGTCTACCTGATCGAAGGCGATGTGCACCCGTTGTGTCCAGGGTGCCGCGATCGTGCGTTGCGCTGGTCCTACGGCGGCCGTGCGCACAACTGCGAAACGAGGGCAGCTCGCCATGACAGATGTCGACTATTGCGTGATCGGTGCAGGCTTCGCAGGATTGACGGCCGCACTGCGGCTGAAACAGGCGGGTCGATCGGTCGCGGTGCTGGAAGCCCGCGACCGGCTGGGCGGGCGCACGTTCACCGAAGTGCGTGCCGACGGGTCGTGGATCGATCGCGGTGGCGCGTGGGTAGGACCGGGACAGGACCGCATCCACGCACTGATGGACGAGTTCGGGGTACCGAGTTACCAGCAGTACACCGACGGTGAGGCCATCATGGCGGTCGACGGCAAGCAGCACCGCTACACGGGCACTATTCCGTGGACGATGAGCCCCTGGGCGGCGTTGAACCTCGGTGCGGCGTTGTTCGAGCTGGGACATATGTGCGAGTCGGTCCCCCTCGACGCGCCGTGGGCATCGAAGCAGGCCGGGAGATTGGACCAGACCAGCCTGGCGCAGTGGCTGGATAACCACGTACTGTCCAGGCCCGCCCATGATCTGCTCGAGACCGCCGTCGCCGGCTGCTACACCTCGGCCGCCTCGGAGGTGTCATTACTGTTCGTGCTGTACCAGATGGCATCGGCGGGAGGGCCGAACTTCGTCCTCGGTGTCAAGGACGGCGCGCAGGATGCTCGGCCGGTCGGCGGTATGGGTGCGATCTACCGGCCGATGGCGGCCGAGATCGGCGACTCGATCCACCTGTCGCAGCCGGTTCGTCGGATAGAGCAGGACACCGCCGGTGTCACGGTGCACGCGGAGAAGTTGACGGTGCGCGCACGCCGGGCGATCGTGGCGGTTCCCCTGGCCATCGCGAGTCACATTCTGTACGAGCCCATGCTGCCGGTCGATCGATCGTTTCTCCATCAGCGGATGCCGAGCGGCTCGATCATCAAGATTGCCGCCGTGTACGACGAGCCGTTCTGGCGGCGCGACGGATTGTCCGGGCAGTCGGCCGCACCGGGGTCACCCGCGACCATCACCATCGATGCCTGCACGGATACCGGGCGACCCGGGATCCTATGTGTCATCATCGAGGGCCCCATCGCACGGCAGGTCGGACAACTCGACGAGGCCGAACGAAGGAAGGCAGTGCTCGGTGCGCTAGTCGAGCGATTCGGCGACAAGGCCGGCTCCCCTCTCGACTACGTCGAGCACAACTGGACTGTCGAGCGCTACTCCGGCGGCGGGATGCTCAGTCACGCACCCACCGGTGTCCTCACCCAGTTCGGCCATGCTCTGCGTGAGCCGTGCGGGCGCATCCATTGGGCCGGAACCGAGAGTTCTGCCGTCATGTGCGGCTGGGTAGACGGAGCCGTTCGTTCGGGAGAACGGGTGGCAAGCGAAGTGCTCGACCACGAGACCGCGACCACGGTCCGAGGATGAGAGGCGCGCAATGTATTCGCGGGCTTGTTGGCGTTGCGCAGGTCGGTGATGAAGTCGTCGATGCATCGCAAGCGGCAGGCACGCCTCCGCCGAGTCAGACTCCACAAGCACCTCGGCCATCGCTCCCTCCTCGAAATTGCCCGTGCAAAGCGTTCACCCGGCGATGTGGGTCCAGTCGCCGAATCCGGACATATCAGCAAGGTTGACGAAATTTCCGCTGCCATCGAGTTCGCCCGAGGCCGCCGTCCGGCTCGCACGGTTGTAGAAGAACAGCCGTCCATCCACGGGCACGATGTGGGTCCAGTCGCCGAATCCGGACATATCAGCGAGATTGACGAAATTTCCGCTGCCATCGAGTTCGCCCGAGGCCGCCGTCCGGCTCGCACGGTTGTAGAAGAACAGCCGTCCATCCACGGGCACGATGTGGGTCCAATGGCCGAATCCGGACATATCAGCGAGATTGACGAATTTTCCGCTGCCATCGAGTTCGCCTGAAGCGGCCGTCCGGCTCGAGTCGTTGTAGAAGAACATGGTTGCCACCACCTTTGTTGGAGCTGTTTTGGGAGGTCACACCATGGTCGAACGCCGCAGGTGGGGCGCCTAGGGTAGTGCGCTACCCGAACTCGAAAGGGCCTCGAAACGCACCGCCCGATTGCGGACAGCGGCCAGCCATGCCGACCGGCGGTCCCCACTCGCGTTACCCCTTGGTACCGATTACCGCTGACTATCGGGCGAGGTGTTGGATCTGCAGCTAGCGCTGCGTCGTTGCCTGTTGGCGTTGGCGGTTCGATCGGAGGTACGCCGGATGGATCCGAACATCGTTTCGGTGCTGCCGAGCACCGTCGCGACATCCCGGTCGAAAGGGCTGGAGGCCACCACCAGTCACACACCGGACGTGCCCGGCAGAGCCGTTTTCCCACCCGCGCAGGCCCGAAGGCTGCACCATGGATATGTGCAGTAGTCGAGTGCCGCGTTCTCTTCCCGTTGTGTTCAGCGACTCATACCCGCCACACAGGAGGAACCAAGATCCATGGCAACTACCCGCAATTATCGGCGTACCACCCACGTCGCGACCGTCTTCGCAACGATGGCGACAGCCCTGGCCGTAACGGCTGCTCCCGCTGTCGCCGCCGCGACCATCGACATCTCTCGCGCCGGACCGACCATAGTTCAAGTCACTTACAGCTGCGATAGCTCCGACGGAGTGACCAGCATTCAGGCGATGATGGGCGAACCCACCGCCGACGGTCCCGCCGCCCAGGGCGCTCAGAACGCCGTCATCTGCGACGATACCCAGCACGACACGAACATCCCGATGACAGAAACCCCTGGCCAGTCACCCCTGGGGTCGGGTCAAGTCCAGGTGCGTGTCGCACTCGTCGACCGCAACGACACCGTTGTATCCGGACAGGCGAAGCTGTTCACCATTCAATAAGGGAACCTCACATGCCGGTCCGGTTACGGTAGATGAGGACGATCGTGTGCCGATCTCTCGTCGTCCCGGACCGAGCCGATCAACGTGCCCATCGTGTTGCGTCGACCGCGCCGGTGGCTGGTGCGGTGGCGGCCGGATCAGAGCGCAAACGCGATCCAGGGGTCAGTAGTAATGGCGTCGGCCGCCGACGGCGCGGCCCGTCGACCCCAACAGCAACAACACGAGCCCGATGACCAGAATCACGATCCCGATGGTCCAGAGGATCGGGATGCTGAATATGAACCCAACGATAAGAAGAATGACTCCGAGAACAATCATGGCCAGTTACCTCGTTTCGCTGCTGTACGCGAAGGGTTTCAGAAACCCTCCAGTGCTGGTATCGGTCATGCGCGCAATGCCGACATGCGTCACTACGCACATCCAGCCACGGCCACGGGAAGCCCACAGCCACGATGATCAACCCGTGTGCTGCATATTCCAGTAGACGCCTCAGGATCCAGGATGTACACACCCCGTTTATCGAAGTTGCAGCTCGACCACAGGGGGAACTCGAACCCGCTCGCGCTCATGCCACTGGGAGAAATGCCGCTGGGTGAGGCACCTCATTGTTCAAGAGCCGGGCGTAGAGCGCGAGCGTCGTCAGGAATCCGAGTTCATCGAGGAAGATCACGCGTCGGGGCGTGGAATATCACCACGCCACGCGCCCGTTTCATGCCGCTGGCCTTCGATGAAGTGCTTGAAGCGTTGCATGTCGCCATTGACGCGGTGCTTCAGCACGCCGAGCTTATCGGCGGCGCTCTCCACGAATCCGTCCGGATCTATTTCCATTTGCGCGGTGATCCGCGTGTGGGTGTCGTCCAGACGATGAAAAGTGATCACGCCCGCGTGATCGGGACCACTGTCGGACTTCCACGCGACACGTTCGTCGGGATGCTGCTCGGTGATGGTCGCGTCGAATTCCCGGGTCGCGGGTCCAACGTGGATACGCCAGTGGGTGTGCTTGTCGTCGAGCTGGTCTACCGCCTCCACACCGACCATGAACTGCGGGAAGGTCTCGAACTGTGTCCATTGGTTGTAGGCGGTGCGAACCGGTACTTCGACATCGACGGTCGCGGCCACGGTGCTCATATCAGTTCCTTTCCAGGCTCGTCCCGATGCCGCCGCGTATATGCGGCCGGCCGAGGGTGGAACGTGCACTCATGGACAAGTCAGTGGCGAAAAGCGTCCTTTACCGTCTCGCCTGCATCCTTGAGGTTGGACTTGGTCTGATCGGCCTTACCCTCTTGCTTTTTGGCCTTGTCGTCGGTTGCCTCGCCGAACTTCTCCTTGGCCTTACCGGAGAGTTCCTCGGCCTTGTTCTTTGCCTTGTCTACAGCGCCCATAATTGCGGCCCCTTTGTTCGAAGGTGCCCGGCCTGTTGGTTTCCTGCCGGTCTTCTGGCGGATAACCCGCATTCCGACAGCCAAACAACGCTGCTGCAGCGACTTGTCGCGGGTCGAGGGCTGGCTGTCCTCATATGCGAGCACCGGTCACCCGGCGATCTCGCACCAGCCATTGCTCACGCGCACGAGAGCGAAGAAGGCCACGCTCACGCGTGCTAGACGCGGAACAGTACGTAAGCGGCCGTTCCCGAGCCGATGACGGCGGCGCCGTAGCAGGCAACGACGATCAACACGCTGAACTGCTCGAGCCGCAACCCGTCGTACAGCATGTACCGGAAGCGGTGTGCCCAATGGAATAGAGCGAGCACACAGAGTCCGAAAAGGACCAGCCGGGTGACAGGATGGCGCAACACCGAGAGCAGGTATGCGTGGTCCGGTGCGGGAAGCCAACCCAGCGGGAAGGCGAGGCCGAACAGAAAAAGCAGCACAGGTATGAGCAGTGCAGCGGCCATCCCGCCGGTGCTGAACAGCAGCCACCCGAACGGTTCCAGGGACTTCCTTTTCGTCATCGCAGCACCACCAACAGCACGATCACCGTCAGCAGACCCCACAGCAGATAGTGCAGCCCAAGGATCACGACCGGTGCGACGGGTCGGCTCCGCACACGCACCACGATCGCCTTGGGCGCCAGGTTGAACCAGGTGACGGTGTGCATAAGCACGAACAGCAGGGCGATCAGGTTCAGCGCAATCACCCCCGGGCCGGCACTCCAGTTCAGAAACCGCTGGTATTCCTCGCTTCCTGAACTCACCGCGTTGACCAGAAGCAGGAGGTACACCACGAACCAGGCGACGAACAAACTGCTGAGTTCGCGCAGGACGAAGATCAGATATGAGCGGCGTCGCACCCACCAGAACCTGGAGATCGGCTTTCGGTACAACCGGGGTGTCGTGGTCATCGTGCCCGCCATGGCATGAGGAAGTCTCGGAGCGATTGCGTGGCCGCGGTGAGCTTGTAGCGTTGGATCGCCCCAGCCGGGTCGACCCCCTTCGGGCAGGCGGTGGTGCACTCGCCGACAAAGGTGCAGGACCAAACTCCCTCGGCCGACGCGAGAACGTCGCGCCGATCTCCGGCTCCCTCATCGCGCGAGTCGAGGTTGTAGCGTTGGGCCAGCGCGATCGCCGCCGGACCGAGGAAGTCGGGATCGAGCGCGTAGACGGGACAGGCCGAGTAGCAGAGCATGCAGTTGATACACATGCTGTACTTCTTGTAGTCGTCCATTTCGAGCGGCGTTTGCAGGTATTCGCCGTCTTCGAGTAGCCCGTGTTCCTCCCTGATCAGCCATGGCTTGACCTCGGTCAGCTTGTGCATGAAGTCGCCGATCTCTATGACGAGATCCCGGATCACCGGGAAGTTGCGCAATGGCTCGACTCGCACCGGCCCCGGCGCGTAGTCGGTCAGGAAGGTGGCGCAGCTCAGTTGTGGCTCGCCGTTGACGGTCATGCCGCAACTACCGCAGATGCCCATCCGGCAGGACCACCGGTACGACACAGTTCCGTCGAGGTAGTCCTTGATGTAATTGAGGCCGTCGAGCACGGTCCAATCTCTGCGCAGCGGAACCTCATACGACTGCGGTGCCGGTTCGTCATCTCGATCCGGTCGGTATCGCGCGACCTGCAGGGTTATCCGGTCCTCCATCGCCATCACCTCCCGTATACGCGTTCGCCGGGAGGCCAGCGGGTGATCGTTACCGGGAGGTGCGAGACGCGGCCCGATCCGCCCGGCTCCCGATGTATCAGTGAATGGGCCAGGAAACGCTGGTCATTTCTGGCGGGGAAATCGGTTCGTTGGTGCGCGCCCCGGGATTCCTCCCGTGCCAGCGCGCAGGCGATAATGCATTCCGCCACATCGAGCATGCACGACAACTCCAGCATCGCCACCAGCTCGGTGTTGAACGCCCGGCTGTGGTCATCGAGGCAAGCACTGCCGAACCGATCGCGAAGCTCGCACAACTTGTCGGCAGCCGCGGCGAGGGAGTCGCCGTCGCGGTAGATCCCAGCACTGGTCTCCATCGTCTCTTGCATCTCGGTGCGGATGTGCGCGATGTGTTCGGATCCCTCGGCGTGGCGCGTGAGCTCCCGTTCCAGCCGGTCCTGTTCTGCACGGCCTCGCGCCATGACCGCCGACGTCCGAGCGGCCGTGGCCGAACTCGCGTACTCGGCGGCGGCACGACCGGCTCGCGCACCGAAAACCAGCAACTCGGGAAGGGAGTTCGACCCGAGCCGGTTCGCGCCGTTGATACTGACGCAGGCGACCTCTCCAGCGGCGTACAGCCCCGCCAGTGGCGTCGCGCCATGGATGTCGGTATGGACGCCGCCCATCATGTAGTGGACGACGGGGCGTACCGGGATCAGCTCCCGGACCGGGTCGATGTTCTGGTATTTCGAGCACAGCTCGCGCACGAACGGCAGCTTCGTGTCGATGAGATCCGCACCGAGGTGGCGTATGTCGAGGTGGACGACGGGTCCGTACGGCGTGCCGATGGTCCGGCCCTTGTCGAGTTCGTGCACGAACGCCTGTGACAGCCGGTCGCGTGGCCCTAGTTCCATACTCCGCAACACCGGCACCGGTGATGGCGTCCCGAGGTCGTAATCCTGCAAGTAGCGATAACCGTCCTTATTGAGCAGCCAGCCGCCTTCAGCGCGCGTTGCCTCGGTGATCAGGATGCCTGTGAACGGAAGGCCGGTCGGGTGGTATTGGACGAACTCCATGTCCTTGAGCGGCGCGCCTGCCCGGTATGCCAGCGCCATACCGTCGCCGGTCTTGATATTGGCGTTGGTGGTGAACGGATACACCCGGCCGCAGCCACCGGTGCACACGATGACGGCGCTGGCGAAAATGGTTTCGATTCGTCCGGTGGCCAGTTCTATGGCCACGACGCCGCCTACCTTGTCGTCGTCGACGAGCAAGGTTGTCGCGAACCACTCGTCGTACCTGACGATGTCCTGATAGGACAGCGTGGTCTGGAACAGGGTGTGCAGCAAGTGAAAACCGGTCTTGTCCGCTGCGAACCAGGTGCGGAGGTTCTTCATGCCGCCGAACGCCCGTACCGCGATGTGTCCATCCGGTCGGCGGCTCCATGGGCAGCCCCAATGCTCCAATTGGAGCAGCTCCCGCGGTGCTTCCTCGACGAAGGCCTCGACAGCGTCCTGGTCACAGAGCCAATCGCTGCCGGAGACCGTGTCGTATGCGTGCTCGTCGAAGGTGTCGTCGTGACCGGCGACTGCGGCGGCGCCACCCTCGGCGGAGACGGTGTGGCTGCGCATCGGATAGACCTTGGAAACGATCGCAATGCTCAGCCGCGCGTTGTGTTCCGCGATGGCGATGGCCGCGCGCAAACCCGCGCCGCCCCCGCCAATGATCACGACGTCGTGAAAAGCGGTCATGGTGCCACCCGGGGTGTGGTCGGTCAGGCCTCGAAGTCGGCGCTGCGCTCGTCCATCAGGACCTTGCCGTTATGGCGGACGGTTCTGATCCGAACGCTGCCGTCGTGGAATTCGTGCCGAATCCGGCGGCAGCCACAGTCGTAAGTCATATCGTCGATGACCAAGCCCGCGTCGTCGTCTTCGCGATGGCGAGCCCCGCCCCTCAGTTTCCCGCACGGGGCGCGTTCCTTGCTGAACTGCTCGGTGGCGCTGAGCATTTCCACCTCCCGGCAACCCGGTGGCACACCTGATTGATAGGTGTAGGCGTATAAGCGTACGCGCATTGCGCCGAGGCCGCAGGAGGCATGCTGGCCTGCCGGACGTAGTATCCGCCATGTCAGTCGAATCTCTTTGCACGACAGGACCATCCAGGCTTCTCATGCCCGCCGACGAGGTCGCATACTATGAGCGTCAGATCGATTTTCGGTGCCAGGCTGAGCCGATCGCAGGTTTGCTGAGAGTGGGCCGATGTTGAGCATCGAGGATGCGTTTCCACAGCCTTACCGGTGTTGTGCCGATCCCGTCGCCGTGGGATCTCGACGGCTATGTCGCTGCTGTCGCCACAGACCGGCAACGACCGATCACGGGTAAGTGCCCCGGTTTCCAGATCCCACACCCTTCCCGACCATGCGGTCCCCGCCGGTCACCGCGACCAAGCTCCCACCGAGCCGGGCCTGCACTGCCGGTGAGGTCAGACCGATCTTCCGTTGGTGCCGCGCTGCCACGGTGAGTGCGGGTCAGAAGTAGATTTCGAGGTCGGTCACCGCGGCGATTTGGACGTGGTTGGCAATCTCCCGGCCCCGGTCCCAGGTCAATGTCCGGCGCATCGTGCGCGGCAGTCTCGACATCGCCGTAGTCACGACTTCCTCGACGTCGAGGGCCTTGTGGGGGTGCGGCAAATGCAGCCGTAGGACAAACCCGGACGCGCGTTCGACCAGTGTGCCGATGGCGGAGCCATTGGCACACTGGTGAGGAGATCGCCTTCCGCAACATCGGTAGCGGCTTCGATCGACGGTTCGCGCGGGATCCGCAGTGGTCGTCGGATGTCGTGGGCGTGGACGACCACCTCCCCGAGCCACGCCGCTGTCCCGGATGCCGCAGTGGTGCTGGTGACGACTGCTTGGAATCGCTCCAAAAGCCTCGGCCGCGGTAGCGCCATGATGCCCGGCCAACTACCGTTCGTTGCGCTTCTCGAAATCGAAGCGGGCGCTGACGACACTGACCAGACACCGCAACCACCGGCCATACGCCAGGGCGAGAGCGGGCCCGCCTCAGGTCATCACAGGGTGTGATGCTCCCAGTGGATCGCGTCGAGTGACTGCCAGTCGTTCTCGAGCAAGTCCAGAGCAGCTGCTCAGACCATTCGACGTGGTCGTCGCCTCCTGTTCAACGCACGACTCGATCCCCGACACCCGAACACCTTGTGCCAGAACCAGTTCGACTCGATGAAATCAAGCTCAGGTAGCCTGGCCAGACCAGATCAACTATCTCCCAACAGGACAAGCCCGTTGCCGTCGATGCGTGTGAAGGTGATACCGATGCTGGACTACGGCCTCGACATGTCCGGTGTAGAGCGCGACCTTGCGCTACCCGACTTGGTGGCTGAAGGAGATGAGCTCGACGCCCTGGTAACAGCGCAGACCGACTGGTCCGAACCCACGCCGGCAGCGGGGTGGACGATCGCCCACCAGATCGCTCATCTTGCTTCGGCTGATGCGAACGTTCTGATCGCGATACGAACCCCGGAGGCGTTCGACGCCGTGCTGAAGCAGGCAGAAGCCGCAGGCAGCCAATACGCTGATCTCGACGCGGCCGCGGGAGCAGCCGAACCACGATCAGTACTGCTGGAGCGATGGCGTTCCGGTCGAACCGAGGTAGCGGCGGCGCTACGTGATGTTCCACCGGGCCATGGGTTTCCGTGGTACGGCTCGCAGCTGACCGCAGCGCTTATGGTGCCGCTTCGGCTAATGGAAACGTGGGCTCACGGACAGGACATTTTCGATGCACTGGGTGTCTCACGCCGCCCGACGAGCCGGCTCCGGCATGTGGCCTCGCTGGGAGTGATAGGACGAGAGCTGTCATTCTATGCTGCCCAATTACCTACTCCGGCAGAGCCGTTCCGTATCGAGCTGACCGGCCCCGACGGCCAAGCCTGGGCATGGGGCCCAGAAGATGCCGAGCAACGGGTTCGGGGCAGCGCCCTCGACTTCTGCCTTCGAGTCACCCAACGCAGGTCACGACCCGAGACCGACCTCACGGCGGTCGGCGAGGACGCGCAGAAATGGCTTGACATTGCTCGCGTTTTCCTCTGACCGGGCCGTGCGGACCGGCGAGCGGGTGGCGAAAGATCAACGTGCCGTATCCATCCGGCAACCAGCCGAACGCACGCTACATACCGATCCAGCGGATCGGCCAGGAACATCCCCAGATTCCGCACCTCGACCACCTGGGTGCAAACCCAGCCGGTTGTAGTCGCGCCGACGTGCGGCGATCAGCTTGCGTTCCTCGTCGTCCAGATGGCAGAACCGCTCCAGCTCCACCCGCGACAACGACCTGAACCGGCCGTAACCGACCACGATCTCACCACTCACGGCGAGATGAAATCACCAGCCGGACAGGGCATTTACACCGGACGTTTCAGCGTGACTTTCTCGCGGATGCCCCTCGCCCCGCCCAGGCGCAGCGCGCACGTGGACCCGCAACTCCCTTGTACATTTGTCTTGCACAAATGTCTGACAAGGGTTGACGTGGTCTTCGTACGAGCCTGAAGGAGACCGAAATGACCACTACCCGAGCCACTTTCGACATCGATGGCCGCCGCCTGTCCTACCTGGACTTCGGTGGTATCGGGCGGCCGCTGCTGGCGTTGCACGGCCACATGTCCGATGCCGCCAGCTTCGCCGAGCTGGCCCAACAGCTGACGCCGGGCTGGCGGCTGATCGGTCTCGACCAACGCGGACACGGGCACTCCGACCGCGCCGGCGACTACTCCCGTGCCGGTTACCTCGCCGACATCACCGCGCTGCTGGACCATCTCGGCCTGGACAGCGTTGTGCTACTGGGGCATTCGCTCGGCGGCATCAACGCCTACCAATTCGCCGCCCGGCACCCCGAGGGGGTCGAGGCCTTCATCGACGCCGACGGCGCTGCCAGCCTCGGCCTCGACGGCCACAACCCGCTGCAGTTCGTACTCACCCTCCCCTACGAGGCACCAACCCGTCAGGAACTCCTCGACGCCATGGGGCCGATGGCCGCCCACTTCGCCGACCTGGCGCGCGAACGCGCCGACGGCAACTGGAGCCTGCCGTTCCATCCCCGCGACATCGTCGACTCCGAAGACCAAGTGCACGGCGACCATTGGGCCGACTGGGAAGCCAGCACCTGTCCCGCACTACTTATCCGCGCCACCCACGGCACGATTCCGCGCGAACAGGCCGACGCGATGGTCCAACGCCGCCCGAACACCCGCATAGTCGAACTCGACACCGACCATTTCATCTACGCCAACGACCCCGACGGCTTCGCCAAGACCGTCAACGAATTCCTCGCAGACCTCTGAACCGGCCGACCACCGGTATTCGACACGGCCCGACTGCTGGCGCTCGCGTGGTGGCCGAGCTGCTCGGCTACAGCTTCCGAAGTCACTCAGCAACGCGCTGAGCTCACTGCCCAGCCATGGTCGCGATACGCCACATAGCGGTTGCCCCGCTGCCTACACTCCCGTCGTCCCCACCGACGAATTCGAATATCCGGATCTTACCGGTAAACCCCTTCGACTATTCTGAGGTGCCGCAACGTATTTCGCATTCGCAGGCCGGGCATCTTCTCTTCGGCTGTCGACTCGGGTTTGTCGGACGTATCTGCCTCCTACGGTTCGAACACCAGCAGCGGTTTGCCTCCGTGTTCGGGAGCTTCGGCCAAATAGACGGCTTCGCCGAACTTTTCGAGGGGGATCGGCTGCCCCTCCGGCACACGCAACGCGCCGCTGTCGGCGAGCTGAACTGTCCGGTCGATCGCTGCAGCCATCCGATCCTTCGGGGTCTCGGTGAAACCAGCGGAACAGCCAGAACCCTCGAACGGTCTTGGTTTCGTAGATCAGTGAACGCGCGAAGATCGGGATGGTGAGTTTGTCGGGATCGGTTTGGCGATGCGTCGACAGCGCACCGTAGACGACCAGCTCACCGTGCGGTACCAGCGCACGCGACACGTCCGCACCCACCTGACCGCCGACACAGTCGATCGCCTTGGACACGCCGTCGTGGCCTGCGATGTCGGCCACCCGTTCGCGCAGGTCTTCATCCTCCGTGCAGATCACCGCGGTGCCCCCCAGCGCGAGGATGTCCTCGACAGCGGATCGACGGCGGACCACGTTGAGGGTCTTGAAGCCGACGTGCGTCCCCAGTTGGATGACCGACTGGCCCACGGTTGAACCGGCCGCGGTCTGCAGGAGCCATTCACCCGGTCGAACATCGAGCTCAGCACCGGTCAAGATCACGGCGGTGAGAGGATTGGCGAGAATCTGGGCGGCCGTGGAATCGCTCATGCCGGCGGGAACAGGCAAGACCCGCCGGGCATCGGCGACAACATACTCCTGCCACGTGCCCGTGACGCCGATCGTGATGACGCGTTGCCCGACGGTCAGACCGTCTGTGCCGCTACCGATTTCGTCGATCACACCGACGGATTCGATTCCGGGTACCGTGGGGAACTCCGGGGTGAATCCGTATCTCCCGCGGATGGTATGCAGATCGCTGGCATGGACAGGTACAGCTGTCACCCGGATCCGGACCTGGCCGGGACCGGGCTCCGGAATCGCGCGGGTCTGCAGGTGCAGGACCTCGGACGGTTCGCCCAACGTGTCGGCGACGACAAGCCGCATCGTTCGCATCTTCCTGACGCTCCTTCGGTCGGATCCAGATCTCACAATGATTCGATCGCATACCGTCGGCCCCGCCCTTTGGCGGTGAACATTCGGATCAGCGCGGCCAACTACAGCCGGACCAGCTCTAATGCTGCCACCGCGGCGGGGTCGTTGGGGGTCTAGACCCCCGGCGCGGGATACCAATGCCGTGGACTCGGTTGCGCCGTTGGCTGTGCGCCGCGACGTCTGTGCACCTCAGGTGGTGGTGTGGGGTGCTGGCCGCTGGTGGCTGGTAGCCCAAGACGCGAGGATCCGAAGCGCGTCGTGGGACGGGGTGCCCGGTTCGGCGGTCAGTACGACAAGTTGCTGTTCGGGGTCGATACTCGAGCTGAGGGTCTCCCAGTCAAGGCTGAGCTCGCCGGCAACAGGATGACGAAAGGCCTTGGTGCCCACCGTGTGGGCCGAGACTTGATGGGCACCCCACCACTGGCGGAATTGCGGATCCTGCACCGACAATTCACCCACGAGGGCGGTCAGACGGGGATCGTCGGGGTATTTCGCAGCCTGCATCCGCAGCTGCGCGACGGCGGTGCGGGCTACGCCTTCCCAGTCCGCATATAGCGTCCGCATCGCCGGATCGGTAAACAGAATTCGCGTATTATTTCGGTTCCGCTCCGGAATATTCGCATAATCGGTAATCAGCGCCGCGGCCAGGGAATTCCACGCGAGAATGTCGGTGCGGCGACCCAGGACCAGGGCGGGAGTGGTGGTCAGGTCGTCGAGCAGTCGTTGCAGCGTCGGCTGCACCTTCTGCGCCAAGCGCCGTCGGGGCCGGGTGTTGTTCTTACCCGCAAGTTCGAAAAGGTAGTCGCGCTGGTCGTCATTCAAGTGCAGTACCTGCGCCAGAGCCGACAGCACCGGCCCGGACGCCGGCATACGCCCCTGCTCGAGACGGGTGTAGTAGTCGGTGCTGATGGCGACTAGCTGAGCAACCTCCTCACGTCGCAGACCCACCACCCGTCGCGTTCCTCCCGACTCGGGTAAGCCCACGGCGCGCGGGCTCAGCTCGGCCCTGCGGGCCTTGAGGAACTCGCCCAACTCGTTGCGGTGTGCGTTGCCGGTCATGACAGCCAGTGTGGCATCGAATGAACGAAGAATGGGGAGGAGAATTTTATCCCTGGATGTTGTTGTCCCCGGATGGAACTCTCCTCTTTGCGGGTAGGTGTGCAGGTGCGAAAGTCGATGACATAGCTGGAAGAAAGCGTCACACCCACAACATTCGGTGCCCGTTTACGGCATCCGGGAAGGAATTCCGCATGAGTAAAGTCGTTTTCATCACCGGCGCCGGACGCGGTCTGGGCACCGACCTCGTCCGCGCAGCCATTTCAGCCGGTCATCAGGTCGTGGCCACCGGCCGCCGCCCCGAGGACGTCGAAAAGACCCTGGGCGGACCGCAGGACAACCTGCTGGTTCAGAAACTGGACATCACCAGCCTCGAGGACGCGCAGGCCGCCGTGCAGACCGCCGTCGATCGGTTCGGTCGCATCGACGTCCTGATCAACAACGCCGGGAACTTCTTCGCCGGTTACTTCGAAGAGGTCTCCCCCGCACAGATGCGCCAGCAGATCGAGACCAACCTGTTCGGTCCGATGAACGTCACCCGCGCCGTCCTGCCGGTCATGCGTAAGCAGCACGACGGCCATGTCATCACCATCTCCTCCTCCGCCGGGGTGATCGGCCAGGAATTCTGCGCCGCGTATGCCGCCTCCAAGTTCGGTGTTGAGGGTTGGATGGAGTCCTTGCGCTATGACATCGAGCCGTACAACATCCGCACCACGATCGTGGAGCCCGGCTTCTTCCGTACCGAGCTGCTGGTGGATTCCTCCACCAGCTGGCCCGAGCTGGCCATCGACGACTACGCCGAGCGCACCGGTCCGACGATCGAGGCATGGAAGAGCATGAACGGCCGGCAGAGCGGCGATCCCGCCAAACTCGCCCAGGCGCTGCTGACCATCGCCGAGCAGGACCAGCCGCCGTTGCGCTTCGTCGCCGGCGCCGACGCCATCGAGGGCGTCGAGGCCAAGGCCAACGAACTGCTGGCACAGGCCCAAGCCTCCCGCAAACTGGGCGATAACCTGGCCTACGCAGACGCCACCGCCTGAACACCGAAACCGAAACCGCGTCAACCGACGTCACTGGGTGAGCCAGGTCCGGTTCGGCCCCGCCCAGTGACCTCAGGCTTAGCAGACCTAACACTCGCGCGACAGAAAGTGGACCATGCAGATCGGCGTCGTCTACCCACAGATCGAGCTCCGCGGAGATCCGAACGCCCTCCGGCGGTTCGGGCGCGCGGTCGAGGAGCTGGGCTTCGACCACCTCCTCGCCTACGACCACGTCCTAGGCGCAGTACACAGCGATCGGACACCTCGGCTCACAGGTCCCTACACCGAGCGCGACCCGTTCCACGACCCGCTGGTGATGTTCGCCCATCTGGCCGCCGTCACCGAGCGCATCGGTTTCGCCACCGGCGTTCTCATTCTTCCGCAACGCCAGACGGCACTCGTGGCACGGCAGGCCGCCGATGTCGACCTGCTGTCGGGTGGTCGATTGCGCCTCGGTGTCGGGGTCGGCTGGAACTACGTCGAGTACGAGGCCCTCGGTCAGGACTTCCGTACCCGCGGCGTCCGCCAGGAGGAGCAAATCGAGCTGCTTCGCCGGTTGTTCACCGAACCGGTCGTCGACTTCGCAGGCCACTTCGATCGAGTCGACAGAGCCGCGCTGGTGCCGCAACCGACGCGGTCCATCCCGATCTGGCTCGGGGGATCCAGCGAAGCCGCGTTCAACCGAGCCGCCCGGCTTGCCGACGGCTTCATATTCTTCAGTCGCAATGGCCCCGACGGCGCGATCGACGCCTGGAAACGGCTGCGTGATCGCATCATCCGCCTCGACCGATCGGTCGAAGACTTCGGCGCCGACTACGTAGCAGATGGCCAGGTCGACATAGGCAAGCTCATCGCGGAAATCGACAGCTGGCGCAGTGCTGGTGGCACCCATATCTCGTTGGCCACCATGGGTCTCGGCCTCGAAACCGTCGACGGCCACATCGACTACCTGACCTCGGTTGCCGACAGGCTCCGGTTGTCGTGATACGCGCTGCCCGTGCCGCAATGGCAACGATGACGGCCGTTGTAGCTCCCGACCCGTGCGAGGGCTGTCAGTCGGTCGACAACCGGGATGGTGTGCTCGGCGAATCGTGCTGAGCCGACAGAAGATCCCTCCAGTGACAAGGCCCTTATATGACGCGGATGTCGAAACCCCGCAAACGCATGTGGCAAGGACGGACACCCGCTGACCGCGCTGCGCACCGACGCGCCCAATTGATCGAAGCCGGCGCCGATCTCCTGGGACAAGTCGGCGCAGCAGGCACATCCATGCGCGGCGTCTGCCGCAGAGCGGCGCTGAGCGAGCGGTACTTCTACGAAAGTTTCGCCGGCCTCGACGAACTCATGATCGCCGTTCTCGACGAATTCTACGAGCAGACCGAGGTCCTCACCCCGGATGACATCGCCGATGGTGTCGCATATATGGTCACTCGTCCCCGCCACACTTCTATCGGCGAGCTGTGGATCATGCCCACCGACCAGGCGTGACCGAATGTGTCGCCCGACCAGAGCCCGAGCACCCGGGTAAGACGGGTGCTCGGGGCTCGATAATGTCGAAGCGGGTCCGGGCACAGGTCACACTGCTGAGGCCACGACCATCGCTGTTTGCGACGTGGTGGGGCCATGCGACTCCGAATTACTCACGACACGTCGTCGCTGAAGAAGTGGATGGCGATCCCTCGCCACCTCCCGAAGGCCGGATCAGCGCGGCGGTTGGCTCATGTCGCGGTTCATCTGTGGGAGTTCGATGCTGATCGGCATCCGTAGTTCGGCCAGGTAGATCAAGGCTGCTTGCCGGAGGAATTCGTCGAAAAGCCAGTAGGCATCAGGCGCCAGTGGGACGACGGGCAGCAGGCCTTCGCGGACGGCGATGAAGGGGCCCCAGCTCACATCGAGCAGCGGACCCCAGACCGGTTCCCTCGGAATGGACAGTCCGTCGGCGATCTTGTCGCCGAGCAGGAAGCGGGTGAACGCGCCGAGGACCGGCTTGCTGAGCACGGTCAGGTCGAGGTTGACACCGAGTCGCAGGAGCCGGTCGGCCAGTTGGGCGCCTTCGGGAGTCGGCGCCAGTATCGGATCCAGAACCTGTGCGGCCTGGGAGTTGGCTTCGGCCCAGGAGTTCGGGATGTACTCGTCGCGGATGCCGAGCATATGCGCGCAGATCTGCCACGAATGCAGGAATGCCTCCGACTCCGCGGCGGGGATCGGCACCTTCCACGCGGTCAAATGCTTCATGACGGTGGTGGGCAGACTGTGCCAGGTGACCATCATGTCGTTCTGGCTGATCGGAACTTCTTCCTCGGCGGAGTGCACCCAGTGTGGGGACTGCGGCAGCAGGTGACGCACCGCCGCATGCACCAGCCGGGTCTTGACGCAAGTCACGACCATCTCACCATCGGGAGCGTAGGCATTCGCGGTGCCGATGTCGTAGCCGAGTTTGGCGGTCTTGGAGATGCGGTCCTTCAGATCGTGACCGCCCTTGGAGTAATAGACCGCACGCGCCTCTTTGGGAATGACCGTGCTCATCATGCCGCTGGCCAGCCCGTACAGCACCCCGAGATAGAGGCCTCGCTTCTTGTTGAATTCGACCGCGGTGGCCAGCCTCCCCTGATCGGCCCACGGTGGCAGCTGGCGGGCGTACTCCATGAAGTCCCGCAGCTCCGGCGGCAGACCGGTCGGCAAGGGCTGACCGTTCCTGGTCCAGGTCCGCAATAAATCGTTGACCCTTGGCACCTCGCCCCGGTCGAGCAGTCCTGCGACCAGTTCATCGGCCTCCGGATCCCAGACGGTGAGCGGGTCCGCACCTTCCCCGGTGCCCGCCACCGAACCCTGCGGTGACCACGTCCACGGCTCGGCGCGCGCCGGGGTCACCATGGTCAGTGCGCCCAACGCGCCCAATACCCCGCCGGCCTTCAATGCGTTACGCCTGCTGAGTCCATCCATGTCTTCGCTACTCCTCATTGAGCCCGAGCACCGACGCGCATGCAGTGCATGCAGGCAGCGACGGTTGCGCTGCTTCATCAACCAGAATGTTCATTAACATAACAGGCTTGGCGGCCAGCCCGTCGGACTTTTCGCGATTTTGGTCGAACTCGCGACTCTCGAGGCGAAACCGACCACACGCAGTGCGTAAAGGCGGCTAAACAGCACGGCGGCAGGGATTTTCGCAAGGCGGTACGCCACAACAGCGGAGGCCCGAAGCCGAGGGGCGCGGTCGCGGCAACATAGCGCCACGGCTCCACGGGCATCTCGAATCAATAGTCACTTAATGCAGCGGAATGTCGTATCGGAAATGCACTTCAGCGATCAAGCCGCGGTCGTAGCGGCCGCGCAGCACGCCTGAATATCCAGTGCCCCGTCCAGATTGGTTGCGCCGGTAACCGGGTGCCGGGTCGATCGCGCGGCCGGGCCGTCGATGGTGCCGGTGGAGGTGGTGCACCCTCCACCGGCCAGATCTACTACCGAATCCGGGATCGCAAGCAGTCCATCGAGTTTCGAGCGTTCCCGCAGACGCTGCGACCGCGCCGGCCGAGTGCGAAACCGTGTGTGTCGAGCACGTCTCCCCCACACAAACGGCGCGAAGCGCACCACAGCTACCCGATTACCTACCCTAGGCGCGGCGTGGGTGTTGGCTGGTTGATGGTCGTAAAGTATTGAGCGGCGGCCATAATGGCGATGGCGCCGAGGCCAGCAAACCCGTCGCCGAGCTGGTGAGCGATCTGCACATCACCCGTTCGCACTCGAGGCCACGAGTGTCCGACGACAACCCTTACAGCGAACCGAATTTCAAGACCCTGCAGTACTGTCCGGCGTTCCCGGACCGGCTCGCCTCGATCCGCGAGGCCGACCGGTTCTCCGCCGTGTTCTTCACCTACGACAACAGCCCCCATCGACATTCCGGTATCGGATTGCGCACTCCCGCAACGGTTCACGATGGAACCGCCCACCAGATCCGCGCCGAACGCGGCGGTACTCATTCGACACGATTGAGCGCGTCACTGGGGTGCCCCGGCCATGACCGTGATCAGCCGACTGGTGTGGTGAGGTGGATCGGGAATGCTTCCAGATCGTTTTGGGTCAGCACGGGCAGGTTCCGGATTGCCGTACTCGGCACCGCCAGCTGCAGGTCGGGGAAGCGGGTGAACAGCGATTGCCTCTTGCCAAGGGTGGCGCGCCGGTAGTACGCCGCTGTCACCGCCGCAGACAACATGAGCGCGACAGCGCCGGCGCCGATCGCCAGTGGGATACGGAAGTCGTTGGGGGCGTACAAGACCGCGACGACGGTGATGGTGGCGGCGACCATCGGAGATACCGACCACGTTCGAAGTGGCAGGCGGCCACGCTGGTCGGCGGGCTTTGGGAGCCGGCCGTGAGGCTGATCCGGTGACTGTGACAAGTCCGTGCTACCGCCCTCGCGTGCTCATCAATAGGGGAAATAGCTCATTCCCCTGACACCCCCACCCCGCGATCAGCCGCAGCCGAAGACACAGACCGACAACCGGTTTCGAATGTCGGGGCCTGAGCGTAGCGTCAGCCCACCGCATCCGCGACTGGACAAGCGCTCCACAGCGCGCCCCAATGGGGCGCCTCGGCCGCGAGTCGCGAGATCGAACCGAAAAGCGGCAGGCAGCTGCTGGCCACTCGCTGGGTGTTCACGCTGCGGTAGCGATGCTTGCACGGTCGGCTCGGCCCGACCCGACGCTGGGCGAGCGGTTGTGCTTGTACATGACGGTGACGCCGGGACATTCGGTGGATCTCGCCGATATCGTCGCCGTGATGAACGCGGCGGGCATGGCCCGGTTCGAACTGCCCGAACGCCGACTGGAAAACGTTGGCGCAGAATGCATCTGGCCCGACAATTGCGCTCCCGAACGCCGACTACGCACCCGTTGTGCCGAACCCGGGCAAGATTATCTCCGGATCAGCGGGCCCGCGAGATCGAGGAAGGCGCCACCCTCAGCGCGGCCGCATTGCGAAACCTCTTCGGCCACAACGTGACTCGACTCGACGAGAAGTGGCGCAACCTCCCGTCCACGGCATGGAATGCCGAGGTGCGCACCGCACAGTGCCGGATCGTGCCCGCCGCCGAGACCGCATCGATGCGCACACGGGAGGTCTGGATCCATGCGGTCGATCTCGCCGATGGCGGCCGCTTCGGCGACTTTCCCACTGTCGTGCTCGACTCATTCCTCGCCGATATCGTCGGTATGTGGCGCAGGAAGGGCCTGGGCGAAGGGCTGACGCTCGCCGTAGACGGGCGAGAACCGATTGCGGTGCAGCAGGATTCGACTGCGGCAAGCACCCGCTTCCCGCAGTGGTGCGATGGGCGGCCGGTCGCGGAGCGGTCGGGGTATCGGTGCGGGAGCACCAGGCCGGTCCGCCGCCATGGCTGTAACAGCTAGCTCGGAATAGATAGCCCCGCCGAACAGATGAAAAATCAAGCTTGGGAGGTCATCTGTCTCGGCCTGATGCACGTCACGGCGCCTCGCCACGCCCCTGGCGGCTACCCGCGTAGGCGAACTCGCGCAGTTGCTGGATGACTTTCGGCACTATCTCGACCTCGTCGGGATGATTGAGCATCGGATCGAAGTAGTCGGTCCGCTGCTCGCCCTCGGCCAGACGCAGGTTGATCTCGGCGAGTTTGCGGGTCCGGCCGCCGATGGGGCTGCCGATCAGATCGAAATGCACCTCGTGCTCACCCAGGTATTGCGCGAGTGCTTCGATGGAGGCGGATTTCGGTTGTGCCGCATCGGGTTCGGCGAATACCCAAGTAGGCATCGAATTGCCGAAACGGTACGGCATCAGGCTGCCGTACCTGGCGCGGGCCCAGCCAGTTGCGACGGTGAACACGAACCGTCCGACCGTGCTGCGGCCCGTGGTCGCAAGGGCGAAGTCCCATGGCTTGTTGTCGCGATCCAGGACCCGAAAAGCGAACCCGAGCACATCCGGTACGGGCCCCGGCAGCCCAGCGCCCTTCGACAGGCGGGCGATAACGGCCCGTTCTCCGCTGCCGAACAGGTTCTCGAACTCGTATTCGGCGTGCAACCGGCCCGACAGGTGCAGTCCGTCAGGATGGAAGACCCGCGCATGCCGGAGCTTGGCCCCGGCTGCGAACGCACTTCGCACGACTGTGGCAGATACATCGACCATGGCGAGTCCTCCGGGTAGACGACGTGTCGTTTCCCGGTTGCCCCGCGCGTCGCCGGATAAACGGCAGGCGCTCTCGAGACAGCGGTGGCCCGACCCGGGTATCGGACCATCGCCGCCGGAAGCAGATACATTCCTACCGATCTCATGGAGTTCTGAGAGGTTGCCGTGCATGATCCAATTCCCGACTTCCGGCAGCCTAAACGACACTGCGCCGCCTTCGGTGTGACTTGCTGGGTGTGTGTGGCACCTAGCCGGGTTGTGCCCTGTTTGGCTGGGCGAGATCTGACCAGAATCAGCTCATGCATTCGCGAGAGAGGATTGGTATGGATCATTCGAGGAGACCCATCGATACCGCAGATGTTGTCGGTATGTGGGTTACGGCCGATGGGCACATTCGGCAGGAATTGCGCGCAGATGGTCGCTATGACGAAGCCAGGGGCTCGCGTCGCAGTGCGTACACCGGACGCTACACCGTGACGGGAAATCACCTCGATTACGTGGATGACCTTGGATTCACCGCGACGGGAGATATTCGTGACGGAGTGCTCTACCACGAGCACCTCGTCCTGTACCGAGAGGAGCAGGCATCGTGACGCAGAGCAAGACAGTATTGATCACCGGGGCCAGCAGCGGCATCGGGGAAGCCACCGCGCGAAAGTTGGCTGCCGACGGTCATCAGGTGTTCCTCGGTGCCCGCCGCGTCGACCGCCTGGAACATCTTGTCGGTGAAATCACCGACGCTGGTGGGCGGGCGGCGTGCCGCAGTGTGGATGTCACCGACCTGAGCGACGTTCGTTCGTTCGTGAGTACCGCCCACGAGCGTTTCGGCCGCATCGATGTCATGGTCAACAACGCGGGCGTCATGCCCCTGTCGCCGCTGAACGCGCTGAAGGTCGACGAGTGGAACCGCATGCTGGATGTCAACGTGCGTGGCGTGCTCCACGGAATCGCCGCCGCACTTCCGATCATGCAGGCGCAGGGCAGTGGACACTTCGTCAACCTCGCCTCGGTCGGCGCCTACGAGGTGGTCCCGACCGCGGCGGTCTACTGCGCCACGAAGTTCGCCGTCCGGGCGATCTCCGAGGGGTTGCGCCAAGAATCATCGGGCGATGTCCGCGTTACGACAATTGCACCCGGTGTCACGGAATCCGAACTGGCGGACAGTATCTCGGATGACAAGGCTCGTGAGGAGATGCAGACGTATCGGTCGGTGGCGATTCCGGCGGCCGCGGTGGCCGATGCGATCGCTTTCGCGATAGGTCAGCCGGCCGAGGTCGACGTGAACGAGATTATCGTTCGTCCGTCGGCGAGTGCGCAGTAGCCGACCTCGATATGGTCCCGCGGTGGCCGTTGGCTCTGGGACGGCCACCGCGTTGCGTCGAGACAGGTGCTCTGCGCGGCGTCGCCTGGTTGGGTGGGTGCATTGCGCCCACCCAGGAGCAAGGCTGCGGAACTACCCTCGAAGCATGTCGTCCAATGAGCTCGGAGATTTTCTCCGGTCGCGTCGTGCTCAGGTTTCTCCCGAGGAAGTGGGGGTCC
Source organism: Nocardia sp. NPDC049526 (assembly GCF_044465765.1). NCBI lineage: Bacteria > Bacillati > Actinomycetota > Actinomycetes > Mycobacteriales > Nocardiaceae > Nocardia > Nocardia sp. NPDC049526. Next base: position 176,980 of record NZ_JBITMA010000002.1, read on the forward strand.
GCACCTACGGCGTTCGTAAGGTCGCGGGTCTTCGGCGTGAGGAGGTCGCGTTCCTCGCGGGCCTCAGTTCGGACTACTACACGCGTCTGGAGCAGGGCCGTGAACGCAACCCGTCCGCGCAGGTGCTCGACGCACTCTCGCGTGCGCTGAGGCTTGACGCTGATCAGGAGTTGCATCTGTACCGGCTGGCCCGGTTGGTTCCGGCGTCCCGGGGTGCCAGCGGACGGGAGCCGGTGAGCCCGATGCTTCTGCAGCTGATGGACACCTACGACTCGACTCCGGCGTTTGTGCTGAACCGGACGCTGGACATGCTGGCCTGTAACCATCTGGCCGAGGCGCTGTTCTCGCCTTTCTCCAAAACGGACAACCTCGTGCGCATGGTGTTTCTCGATCCCGCCGGCGCGGAGTTCTACGCGGAGTGGCATCGTGCGGCGCAGGCCACGGTCGCGACGTTGCGTCTGGCGGTTGGGCACGACCCCGACGATGCTCGGCTGACCCAGTTGGTGGCTGAAGTTTCGGCGTCGAGCCCGGTGTTCTGCCGGTACTGGGAGCAAGGCCATGTCCGGGGGAAGACGTTGGAGGCCAAAGAGCTCGTGCATCCGGACGTGGGAACCCTGAGCTTGACGTTTCAAGCGTTCGATGTGCGGGACAAGCCGGGGCAGCAACTGGTGATCTATCAGGCCGAGCCTGGGTCACCGAGTGACCACGCCTTGAAACTGTTGGGGTCGCTTTCGGCGACGAAATACCGCGAACGCCGGGACTCGGACGCCGGCTTCCACAATCGCGGTTGACGCAGACGATCGGAGCGAAAATCGCCGCCGAAACGCCTGTCGTGGCGCGTAGCGGTTCGACACCGGCGCGCGCCGGAGGAGCGGATATCCCGCTCCTCCGGTGGCAAAACTACTGGCGTGGCGCCTAATCGATGAGCGAGGGCCATTTGGTCATCCGATAGCGCAGGTCGATGTGGTCGCCATTCTCTGAGAAGGTTCCGTCGCCGCGATGGTGGATCTCCCCGGCGCCCCTTTTCGACTCGTCGAGCCAGGCATGCTCGGCCTGCACGATCCACAGTCCGTAGTCCTCGACGAGTTGGTCATCGACGACTCGACATTCGATATTGGCGAAACACTCCACCACCAGGGGCGCGGCAACGGAGGTTGATTCGGCGGGAGTGAGGCCGAACTGGGCCCATTTGTCTGTCTCCACGCCGGATATGTTGCCGACGTCCACGACCTGCTGCGCGAGCTCGGCGGACGGGAAGGCGATCACACATTCACCGGTATCGCGCAGTACCTCGAAGCTGTAATCCCATGGACCCAGGACGAACCCGATCAGCCCGCCGTGGCGAACCGGCATATTGAAGCCGTTGGTCATCAGATTGGCTTGTTTTCCATCCGAAGTCGAAATCATGAGCACAGGCCCGGGTTCGATCAGCCTGTGCACCTTCGACAGCGGGTATGCGATGAATCCGTTCGGAACAGCCACGCGCTTCTTCCCTTCGAATAGTGTTGACTACCTCCAGCTTCGTGGGTCCGACACAGATTGGCGTGGCCCTGCTGCACCCCCCTTGTCCGCAGGACCGGCAGTGCCCGGATTCGTGGCAAGAGTTGCGAACCCGAATTCCTGCGGCGAGATCCGCGGAATGCCTGCATATGCCTGGGTGCGCTGCTCCTATGCAGGTTGCGTCCTGTTAGCTGTCGCTCTAGTTGCCGAAGATGGATTGCGTACTTCCGAGAACCGGAAAACACATTCATTAGGAGAAACATCATGAGCCAGGTCATCAGCGGAACCCCCCTCGCGGGCCGCGTCGCCGTCGTCACCGGCGCCTCCAGCGGCATCGGCGAGGCCACCGCCGAACGACTCGCCGAGCTCGGCGCCAAGGTAGCCCTCCTCGCCCGCCGAGGCGACCGCATCAGCGCCGCCGCCGACCGCATCAGCGCCGCCGGGGGCACCGCCCTCGCCGTCACCGCCGATGTCACCGACCGCGCTGCCCTGCAGGCCGCCGCGGACCGGATCCGCACCGAACTCGGCCACGTCGACCTGGTCTTCGCCAACGCCGGCGTTCAGCTGATCTCCGAGATCGTCGAGCTGAAAGTCGAAGACTGGGACGCCCAGATCGACCTGAACATCAAAGGCGTGATGAACACCATCCAGGCATTCGTCACCTCCCTCGTCGAGGCCGCCGCCGACGGCAAGCCCGCCGACCTGATCACCACCTCCTCGATAGCCGCCACCCGCGTCCTCGAGAAGTTCCAGGTCTACTCCGGCACCAAGGCCTACATCAGTCAACTCACCCGTCTGCTGCGCACCGAACTGGGCCGCAAGAACGTCCGCGTTTCCACGGTCGAACCCGGCATGGTCGATACCGAACTGCCCGACCACGTCACCGACCCCGACGCCAGCAAGCTCATGGCCGACCTCATCGACCAGATCGACGTCCTGCGGTCCGAAGATGTCGCCGAAACCGTCGCCTTCGTCGCCGCCGTCCCCAAGCACGTCAACCTCACCGAAATCACCATCCTCCCCACCGCACAAATCATCTGACCACTGTGCCGCCCTCTCCGGCATGAGAGCGGCACGGACCTGTCCAGCTTTCGGCTCCGGTGCACATTCCGCGGTGCTGGTCCCGCGCGAGTACCAGCAAGCCCGCGCCCACCAGGTCGAAGTATCCGTACGGTCCCCGGATCACCTGGGGCCGATGAGGAGTCGGCGCTCGGTCACCGTGCTGGTGGCCTGCCGACCGAGGTTCCCAGGGTCCATCACCACCAGCGCCGTAGCTGGTCGCGGGTCCGGAGAGGGCCCGCGACCAGATACCCGCTGTGCGGCGCCGGCCCTGCACAGGTCAGGCGGCGTCGAGGGCCGCGGTGATCTTGCGGGCCATCGCAGCCACGGCGGGGCTGGGCTCGCCCCTGCGGGGCCCGGCGGCGGCTTCGACGGCCACCAGGACGGTGCCGCGGAAGTTGTCGGCCTCGTCCGGATATTTGCCGAGCAGGCTCATGGCTGCGGTCAGGCTCGGCAGCACCTGGTCGGCGAGTTCGGCGACGGACTTGCCTGGCAAGTGAATGTCGTTGGACTTGGCGGCGAGCACGTGCCCGACCAGCCCAGTCGCCGAGGTCAGGGCAATGGAGCCGTGCGTGATGCCCTTGTGCGACGCACCGGAGGCGGCCATCAGCGACACGGCGCCGTAGGCGGCGGTGCGCAGGGTGCTCTTGTCCTGGTCGGTCAGGGTGATGGTGATGGACATGTCGTGTACTCCTCGAAATCGGTTGTGGCACCGACTGGAACCGTGTCGGTGCCGGTCGTTTTGTTCGATGTACACACTGTCGCCGGGCTGACTGACACCGGCCTGACACACACCTGACACCTCCACTGACACCGCGATCGGCCGTCATCGATCCGCGTGTCCACCGAACCGGGAACGGTCCGCCCCGATCGACCCGACTACCGGTAGCAGTAGGAGTCGGAGGAGGCGTCGCCGCCCTGGAGGCGCACCTGGTGCACCCGCAGACCTCGAAAGTCCTCGTCGTGCGGGAAGAACGACTCGTCGATGGTCATTCCGCCGTCGGGATCGGCGTGCAGCACGGCCATCCAGGCGCCAACCCCTTCTGGATAGAACTGGTCGTCCCACGTGCTGTAGAGCGAGTTGGTGAGGTAGACCCGCTGACCGTTACGGCTGATCTCGACCATCTGGGGGCCGCCGGCCAGCGGCTGGTTCGGCGCGGCCGGGTGGGCGGTGCGGCCCACGATCCCGCCGAGCCGGACCGACCCGGTCTGTTTCGGGTTAGCCGGATCGCGCACGTCGAACTGCTCGAGCTCCCCGGTACCCCAGCACGAGACGTAGAGGTATGCGTCGTCGACCGACAGGTCGATATCGCTGACCAGCGGCGGCACCGCACCGAACGGTTTCAGCGCCGGCGGCAGCAGGTCCGGATCAGCCGGCTCGGCGGGGATGGTGATCACCTTGTCGACCGCCCACACTCCACCGTCGCGGTGCCAACGCCACACGGAGGCCGACAAATCCTCGGTCGATATCACCACGCCGACGTACCCCCAGGTGGCGTCCGGATCGTGCGAAGGACGCAGTTCGAGTGGCATCTGGTAGTGCTCACCGAGATCGATCCGCTGCTGGTGCCGACCGGCGGTGAGGTCCCAGAAGTGGATCGCGTGGCCGTACTTGTCGGCCAGCAGCAGCTCCGGATTCAGCCCGTCCTCGATCATGGACGGGGTGCCCCACTCGCTGCTGATCAGCGTGTTCTGGTTGAGATGCCACCAGGCGTCGTACGCGAGGTATTGCGGCCCGCGGTCGGTCTCCCATTGCCGCAGCACATCGAATGTGCCGTGATCGAGCAGCGCGATCCCGCCCGGCCCCTCCGATCCGTCTGCACCGCCGAGGCAGGTCATGAACACACCGTCCGGCCCGCAGTGCAGCGTGTGCGGACGGGAGTAGCCGGCCCTGGCCGCGAGCTCGGAGCTGTCCACGATCTTGGACAGGGTGGGCTGGCGTGGGTCGGGCTGGGTGTCGAACACGTACAGGTGCGACGAGCGCAGACCCGGCACGATCAGGTATCGCCGAGCCAGCCCGTCGATGTGGTGGCCTTCGTGCTTCAGCGCGCTGCTGCAGGCGTTCCAGCCGAAATGGTGCAGCTCGTTGCCCAGGTGGGGTACCTCGGTCCAGCCCACCACTCTGCCGTAGGTGGCCGAGCCCGGATCCACATCGACTACTGACAGCGCATCCGGCTTCTGTGCCGCCCGGTCGAACGCAACGACGTATGCGAGCCGCTCCGGTGGCGCGGCAGCCGCCGCCGCTGCGCTCCGATAGAAGGTCGGGTCCATGTCTGAGTGATTCATTTCCAGCCTCCTTCATGTCGATGTGCGGAGACCCACGCACCTCGCCCGATCCGGCGGTTCCGAGGTGGGCGCGACCCGTGAGTCGCGTGTCGTAATGGCGCGGGCAGGCAGTAACCAGTCTCGGCCTTTCGACATAGATCCACCAGCTACCACCGGTGCGGGGGCAGAGCATGCGATCGGGCGTAGTCGTTTTCCGGGAAGGCCGGAGGGGCGAGTTCGTGATGGGAGTCGAACAGCAGGAGAAGAACGACAAACCGAATTTGCCCGCGAAGGTGCGCGCCAACTCGTGGAACAGGCAAACAATTCATACCTGCCCTGGAGCGGCTCGATCGATAAACAACAAGGCCAGAGGATCCGAGTCGTCCTCGAGCGGCTCCGATTACGCGACGGCCAATTCATCAAGGGCGCAGGTGAATTCCGATTCAAGGCAAGAATTCACACACGCAACAACGGAGGCGTTCACTTCGAGACTCGATTGCCGGAGAAAGGGCGCGGACAAGCCGGGCCGCAATCAACTGGACACCCACCGGATTCATCGGGCAGATGTTCGCCACAATGAAACCGTTCGCTCCGCCGCCCCCGCCCGGTGCGCTGCCACCACCGATGTGGGGCGACGAGACGCATGTCCGGTCGCTCTTGGGCGACCGCGTCGCCGACCTGGAGTTGCGATGCGAAAACGCGGTCATCGACAGCGATCGGACTATTGGTTCATTCGGCGCGGCGCCTGGCGGCAAATACTTCGTGTATCTCGGTTCCGATCAAACGCGGATCCTGCTGAGTCTGCGCGGACAGGCCCTGCCGACCGAGCAGCTCGCAGACTTCTCGCACGCGGCCGTCGCGATCATGGACTTCGGCGACGACGGCGTGGATACGAGGCCAGTCCGCTTCGGTGATGCCATGCAAGACATCCAATTCGGCACGCTCGACATCGACTTTGAGCAACCCGATCTCGCTGTCGCGGCAATGTTCGTCCAGTATCGCGGAAACGGTGGTGACCTCGACCTCCAGTGGTACGCCCTCGTGCAGGCCGCTGGTGATGAGCGCGATGGCCTTGTCGTCCAAGCCGCTGTTGCGCAGATAGATCTTGGTGGCTTCGTCGTCTGCCTCGCGATCGGCGAAGAAACCCGAGTTCGCCGATGCGTGCGGATACCAGGTGAACGGGCGCGTGCCCGGTGTGGCACCGACAGCGATCTGGAAAGATGTCCCGTCCGGAACGTGCGCTGCAATATTGCGCTCCAGGCAACGAAAAGTCATCGGCACGGGCTCGACCGCAATGACGTGAATTCCGGGGCAGGTGTCGGCGAACATCATCGCGGTCAGTCCGATGTTGGCACCGATGTCGAGGGCAACGTCTCCAGGGCAAAGGCACGCGGCGGCACGCTGGTAGAACCCGTGCGTCGCGGTCGTCTCGCCCCAAAGCATCCGGGCCTCGACCGGGCTCGTGCAGGTCACCGTTCTGCCGTCGTCGAGACGCAGTTGCTGCAAATTGGTCAGCATTGTTCCATGAACCTTTCGAGGACAGGGCCGACGATGGCCAGCGCATATGGATGGCTCAACTCGAGGTGGCGGGCGTCGACGACGACGTTGTGAATGTCGCCGCTGACATAGGGCCGCCACGTGTGCGCGAGAGCATCGCGGTCGGCGTGGTCCTTTCCGGCGGTGAAGAAAACCAGGTCGCCATCCAAGACACTCGGCCGATAACCGGCGGCGATCTCGCTCGCGGTTCGGAAGCTCTCCATCACCCGATCCGTCTGTTCGGCGGTGAACATTCCAGTTGCGATCACCTGATCCCGGATGACACTCCACGCTTGCTCGTGGGTGGTCGCCTGCAGCTCGTCGCCGAGGTCGAACAGCTCCCGCCAGCCGCCGAGCAAATCGGCCATCAGCTGTCCCGGTGCGGGCTGGCCCGCGGGGGATTTGGCCGGTTGCGATGGTGCACCTGCTGCGCTGTCCAGCAGGGCCACGATGCCGACCCGATCACCGTCGCGCTGCAGTTGTACCGCCATAGCGTGCGCTATCTGACCGCCCAACGACCAGCCGAGCAGGTGATACGGCCCCGTAGGCTGCACTCGGCGAATTTCGGCCACATAGCGTGCGGCCAGTTCGTCGACGGACTCCGCACGTGGTTCGCCGGAAACGACGTGCGGATCCTGCAACCCGTACACCGGCCGATCCGGATGCAGATGTTCGATGACGCCGCCGTAGAACCACGCCAGACCGCCCGCGGGGTGCACGGCGAAGACCGCCGGCTCGGATCCGCTCGCGCGCAGCGCCAGCAGTACCTTCAGGCCGGAGTCGCCTTCCGAGTCGTCGGCCCTGCGCGCCAACGCCTGCGGAGTGGCATCCTCGAACATCCAGGGCAGTTCGACCGTCACACCACGAGTCCGCAACTCTGTTATCGCGATGGTGGCCAGCAGTGAGTTGCCCCCCAGGTCGAAGAATCCGTCGGTCACCCCGACCCGCGGGGTTCCCAAGACCTGCGCGTACACATCGCCGATCACTTTCTCGGTATGAGTCCGCGGTGCGACGAATCGATACGCTGCTCCGTCGAAATCGGGAGCGGGCAATGCTTTTCGATCCAGCTTGCCGTTGATGGTCAACGGCAGATCGGGCAGGACCATGACCACCGAGGGCACCATGTAGCTCGTCAGCACCTCGGCAGCGGCTGCCCGGACCTGGCGCGGATCGATCCGCTGCCCGTCGGTGCCGACGACGTAACCGATCAGCTGATCGATGTCGCGCTCGTGGCGGTGCACCGCCGCGGCGGCCCGCGACACCGACGGATGCCGTAGCAGCGCCGACTCCACCTCGCCCAGCTCGATCCGGTACCCGCGCAACTGAACTTGCGCGTCGCCCCGGCCTGCGTAGGTCAACTCCAGCCCGCTGCTGGTCTTGCGCCAGCGGGCGACATCGCCCGTCCGATACAACCGGCCGCCGTTCGGATCCAACGGGTTCGCCACGAAGCGGCTCGCCGTCAACGCCGGAGCCCGCAAGTAGCCGCGCGCGAGTTGCCTTCCGGCGATATAGATCTCGCCGCGGACACCGATCGGCACCGGTTGTAGCCGGTCGTCGAGCACATACACCTGCAGCCCCGGCAGCGGTTGTCCGATCCCGGCTGCGCCCGGGTCATCGACCTCGGCGAATGTCACGTGCACGGTCGTCTCGGTGATCCCGTACATGTTGACCAATTGCGGCGATCCGGGTTCGTGCGCAGCGAACCAGCCGGTCAACCGCGCCGCATCCAATGCCTCGCCACCGAAGACGACATACCGGAGCACGAGATCGCCGCAGCCGCCACCGGATTCCCGATATCGGCGCTCCGCGTCGACGAATCCGTAGAAGGCCGAGGGGGTTTGGCTCAACACCGTGACGCGCTCACGCGCCACCAGTTCCACCAACGCCTCCGGTGACCGGGAGGTGTCGTGGTCGACGACGACCAGCCTGCCTCCGGTCAGCAGGGCACCCCACATTTCCCAGACCGCGAAATCGAAAGCGTACGAATGGAACATCGTCCACACGTCGTCGGGGTGGAAGTCGAATCGTTCGGCGGCATGGGTCAACAATGTGACGGCTTCGCGATGGCTGACGGCCACTCCCTTCGGGGTGCCGGTCGACCCGGAGGTGTAGATCACGTAGGCGAGGTTGTCCGGTCGCGCGGCCGAGGGCACCGGACCGTCCGGGACCGCGGTCCGGGATTCTTCGATCAGTAGCGTCGGTGCCGCGTATCCCGTTACGTCCTTCGCCATTTCGACAGAGGTCAACACCGCGGCCGGACGCGCGTCGTCGAGGATGAAGCGCAATCGCTGCGGCGGGCTCGCCATATCCAGCGGCAGATATCCGGCGCCTGCGCGCACGACCGCGAGCAGGCCCACGACCAAGTCGACCGAACGCGACAATGCCACTGCCACCAGGGTTTCCGGCCCCACACCGCGCTCGGTGAGCCGGACGGCCAGCTGGGTGGCTCGCCGATCCAGCTCCGCATAGGTCAGCTGCGACACACCATCGGTCACCGCGACCGCATCCGGCTGCGCCGCGACGCGGAAGGTGAACAGGTCGGCCAGGGTCACATCCGCGACCGCGACGCCGTCGACTCCGGCAGCGGCCAGCACCTCGCGCCGCTGGTCGGGATCCACGATGTCGATATCGCCCACGGCGACAGCCGGATTCACGACCCCATGCTCCAGGATCCGGGTATACGCGTGCGCGAACCGACTCATCGTCTGCTCGACGAACAGATCGTCGGCGAAGGTCAGTCGCCCGACCATGCCGTCCGGACGGCCCCCCGCACCGAACCGTTCGACGAGCTTGACGTTCAGATCCGCGCGGGCCTGGTCGAAGCCGTTCTCGATCGGTTCGACGGTGAGCCCCGCCAGCTCCAACGCGGCTGCGCTGAGATCCTGGACGTCGAGCATCACCTGATAGAGCGGCATGTGCGCGGTCGACCGCCGCGGATTCAGCGCCTCCACCACCTCCTCGAAGGGCACATCGGCATGGGCGAACGCGGCGAGATCCGTCTCGCGGGTGGCAGCGAGCAGGGCGGCGAACGGCTGCCGCGACGACACCCGCGACCGCAACACCAGCGTGTTGACGAACATGCCGATCAGATCGTCGAGTTCGCGGTCGCCGCGGCCGGCCACCGGGGTGCCGATCGCGACATCGTCGACGTCGGCCAGCCTGGACAGCAGCACGGTCAAGGCGGCGTGCAAGACCATGAACACCGTCGCGTTGGCCTCGCGGGCGAGGGCAACGATGCGAGCGTGCAACTCGGCGGACAGCTCGAAATCGACCACGCGGCCCCGCATGGACGGCACCGGCGGCCGGGGCAGGTCGGTCGGCAGCTCGAGCAGTTCGGGCAGCCCGGTGAGGCAGTCGGTCCAGAATCGCAGCTGCCGGGAGACCAGCGAGTCCGGATCGTGTTCGTCGCCGAGCACCGCACGCTGCCACAGCGCGTAATCGGCGTACTGGATCGGAAGGGGCGGCCAGTTCGGTTGTTCCCCTTGCCTACTCGCCTCATATGCCACCGCCACGTCCCGCGCGAGCGGCATCATCGACTGTCCGTCGGCGCAGATGTGATGCACGCAGATCACCAGCACGTGATCACGGTCGCCGAGGGCGAACAATTCGGCTCGCACCGGAGGTACTCGGGTCACATCGAAGCCCGCGGAGACCACCGCCGTCGCCCGCTCCAGCACATGTTGTTCGTCGACCCGGATCGGAATCAGAGCCGGTGCGACCTCGTCGGCGCCGACCATGACCTGACAGGGCGTCCCGTTGATCATCGGAAACTTGGTTCGCAGCGACTCGTGCCGGTCGATGACCAGCTCGCACGCCTGCCGCAGCGCATCGATATCGAGCTCGCCCCGCAGCCGGACCACCAGCGGAATGTTGTACCCGCCGACCGAGGTGTCGAATTGATTGAGGAACCACATCCGCTGCTGTGCAGGGGACAGCGGTACCAGAGCTGGCCGGGTGCGCGGTGTCAGCGGCACGGCGACGTTCCGGTCGGCTGTAGTGAGATGCGCGGCGAGTTCGGCGACTGTCGGTGCGTCGAACAGGTCCCGAATACCGACGCTCACGCCGAGTGCCGTGCGCAATCGCGCGACCACGCGCGTCGCCGACAGCGAATTGCCGCCGAGCTCGAAGAAGCTGTCCGCTGCGCCTACTCCGCCGACGCCCAAGACGTCGCCGAAAACGTCCGCGACGCGCTGTTCGGTGTCGGTACTCGGGGCGACCCATTCCCGCTTGTCCGGGAATTCCGGCGTGGGTAATGCCGCCCGATCCAGCTTGCCGGTCGCGGTCAGGGGGAACTCGGCGAGCGGCATCAGTACGCCGGGCACCATGTGCGCGGGCAGATGACGTCGGGCAGCAGCCTTGACCTCGCTCGGATCGATGCTTTCGTCGCCAACCAGATAGCCGACGAGCTGGTCGGTGCCGCGCTCGTCCGTTCGCAACACGACCACCGCGTGGTCGACTCCGGGATGCTCGGACAGCACGGCCTCGATCTCGCCGAGTTCGATGCGTTGACCGCGGATCTTGACTTGGAAATCACGGCGGCCGAGGTACGCCACGGCGTGGTCCGAAGTCCAGCGGGCAAGATCGCCGGTGCGGTACATGCGCGACCCTGCCGCGCCGAAGGGATTCGCCACGAAGGCACCCGCGGTTGCCGCAGGCCGGTTCACATACCCGCGCGCCAGCTGGATCCCCGCGAGGTACAACTCCCCCACCACCCCGACCGGCACCGGACGCAACCACGGATCGAGCACGACGGCTTCGACGCCGCGGATCGGTCCGCCGATCGTCACCGCATCGCCCGGGTGCAGCGAACCGCTGATCCCGGCCAGAATCGTGGCCTCGGTCGGTCCGTACCCGTTCAGCAAGCGCCTGCCCGGTGCCCACACCGAGACCAGCTCCGGTGTCACCGCCTCGCCGCCGGCGATCAGCACTCGCAGTGAGTCCATACCTGCCGGTGCCATGGTGGCCAGCACGCTCGGGGTGAGGAACGCATGCGATACCCGTTGCACCCGAATCAATTCCGCCAGCTCATCGCCGGCGAACGCGTCCGGTGCCGGCACCACCAGCAATGCGCCGTTCGCATGGGCCAGCAGTACTTCGAGGACCATCACATCGAACCCGGGACCGGACGCCTGCAGCACGCGCGAACCGGTGTCCACTCCGAAGCGGTCACGCACTACCGCGGAGAAATTCGCCAGCCCCTCGTGGGTGACCACGACGCCCTTCGGGAATCCGGTCGACCCCGAGGTGTAGATCATGTACGCCGCATCCCGGAGTAGTGGGGTCCGCAGACGATCGGCGTCGGTGACGGTGGCCGCGGACTTGGCCGCGACAGCGGTCTCGGTGTCCGGATCGTCGAGGACCAGCAGGCGCACCGCATCGAGAAGCAGATCCCGTGATGCCTCGACGGTGAGCGCGACCCGCACACCGGAGTCCGCGATCATGTGTGCCACGCGCTCGGCCGGATTGCGCGGATCGATCGGCACGAACGCCGCACCCGCCTTGGCCGTCGCCCACAGGCCGAGCACGAACTCCGCCGACCGCGCCATCGCCAGCGCGACGTGGTCGCCGGGGCCGACACCGCACTCGATCAACTGCCGCGCCAGCTGGTTCGATCTTGCATCCAACTCGGCGTAGGACATCGTGCACCAACCTGAAAGCAGCGCTGCCGCAGTGGGATTCATGTCCACGCCTGCGGCCAGCAACTCCGCGAGCAGCTGCGGCGACGCGGCACTGCCACCTGTGGCCGGCACCAATTCACGCCGATCGGCTGTGGACAGCAGATCGACCGAATCGAGCCGCGCGTTCGGATCAGTCGTGATCGCGCGTAGCACGATGTCGAGCCGGGCGGCGAGACCGGACGCCGTCTCGTCGTGGATGCGGTCCTGCTGGTAGCGCAGGCGGACGTGCAGTTGGTCGGTGTGGTGCGCCTGCACGGTGATCGGGTAATGCGCGGCGTCGCGACCTTCCGCCGCGACCACCCGCATCCCATCGATGTCGGCGTCGCCCAATCCGCTGCTGTCGACCGGGTAGGACTCGAACACGACCAGCGTGTCGAACAGGGACACGGCGTCCACGGCCGCCAAAATCTGCGGTAGTTCGAGGTAGTGGTGGTCGAGCAGACGGGCGTTGTCGGCCTGCAGTCGAGTCAGCGCATCCTCGATGGTCCGGTCCGGGCGCACCTCGACGACGACCGGAATCGTATTGATGAACAGACCGATCATCGACTCGACCCCGGACACGTCGGCGGGACGGCCGGACACCGTGCTGCCGAACACCACGCGGTCGGCCCCGAGCAGGTTGCTCAATACCACCGCCCAGGCGAACTGGACGATCGTCGCCATCGTCACCGCGTGTGTCCGGCCGAATTCCACCAACTCGGCCGTCGCGTCGCGATCGAGAACGACCGGCAGATCGATCGGGATGGTCGCGGTCGTATCGGTGTGCGGATCGGCGACCAGCGTGGGCTCGGCGACATCGCGCAGCGCGTCCCGCCACGCCTCGATGCTTCCGGTGCGATCGCGCCGGTCCAGCCATTCCAGATAATCGTGGTAGGGCACCGCATCGGGCAACAGCTGCGGCTGTGCGTCCACCGCGTACAAGCCGACCAGTTCACGCCACAGCAGCGGCAGCGACCAGCCGTCGAGCAGAAGGTGGTGGGCGGTCAGTATCAGCCGGAAGTCTCGCGGTCCCACCGTAACGATCACGAACCGCAGCAGCGGCGGATCAGCCGGATCGAACCCGGCCGCCCGCTCGGCGTCGATCACCTCGTTCAGGTCCGGTGTGCTGTCGGACAGCGTGATGCTGCGCCACGGGATGTCGGTATCGGCCGGAATCACTTGCACCGGAACGCCTTCGGCGGTTCGGGTGAAGGCGGCCCGCAGGTTGCTGTGGCGTGCGAACAGGGCCCGCGCGGAGCGCTCGAGCCGGTGCTCGTCGACCGCGCCCGATAGCGTCAGCACCGATTGCGCGATGTATACGTCGAGGTGGCCCGCGGCTACCTCGGCGTGGAACAGCAGCCCCGCCTGCAGCGGCGCCAACGGCCACACGTCGCTCAATCGTCGGTACCGGTCGGCGAACGCGTCCAGATCGCGCTGGGTGACGTCGGCGAGCGGAACGTCTGCCCGAGTCAGTCCCCAATCCTGGTTCGCGACGGCCGCGATGGCGGTCAGAGCATCGACCCATTCTTCGACGAGTTCGGCCACCTCGTCGTGGTCGAGCAGCCGCGAGGCGTAGCCGACGTACGCCGACAGCTGAGGTCCGGCTGCCGCGTCGACGATGTTCACGTCGATCGTGACGACCGCCGCCGCCGGCATATCCGGATCGAATGCGGCCCGTCGGTCGAAAGGTTCGTCGGTCGGAACCCATGGCAGATCCGACAATGCCGTGAGATCGACGCCGCTTCGCCCGAGATTGTTGACACTGATCTGCGGCTCCGGCAATACCGCGAGCCGCTCGGCCGTAGCGGTATTCAGATAGCGCAGCAGGCCGTAACCGATTCCCTTGTCCGGGATGTCGCGCAGCTGGTCTTTGACGGATTTCACCGCCGCGCGCACATCAGTGGGATCGACACCACTCAGGTCGAGCGCCGCCGGATATCGAGTGGTGAACCAGCCAACGGTTCCGGAGACGTCCGCGCCCTCGACGATCTGCTCTTCGCGACCGTGCCCCTCCAGCAGGACATTCATGCCCGCGTATGCAATGCCGCGACGCCGCCGCCAGCGAGTCAGGGCCACGGTGAGAGCGGCCAGCAGCGCATCGTCGACGCTACCGCGCACGGCTTCGGGCACCTCGTCGAGCAACGCCGAGGTCACCTCGGCCGGGAGTGACACGGTCAGCTGACCCACGGTCGATTGGGTGTCCAGCGTGGGATCAAAATCCGCACGTCCGAGCAACGGATCGGGTGCCGAACAGATCCGATGCCACAGCTCGAATTCGCCGGCGCGCGCTGCCGCGGCGGCGATCATCGCAGCCGACCACCGACGCATAGAGGTGCCCGGCGCGGCCAACTCGACCGGCCGCCCCTCGGTGATCTGCTGCCACGCAGTCACGAAGTCGGGCAGCAGAATCCGCCACGACACCGCATCGACTGCCAGGTGATGGATCACGACGAGGGCACGGGCCTGCGCGTCGAAGCCCGTTTCGGGCAGCAGGCACACAACGTGCACCATCTTGCCCACCGCCGGGTCGAGCCGGTCGAACGCCGTAGTGGCCGCCGCCTCCACCACGGCGGCGAAACCGGCGCTGCCCGGAGCCTCGCCGGCGCCGAAGGTCCGGACGGAGACCGAACCGGCGGGATCGGCAGCGCTCGGTGGCAGCACCTCCCAGCGTTGGGCATCGAGCCGCGAGCGCAGCACATCGTGGTGTTCGACGATCGCCCGCACGGTCGCGACCACGTCGTCGACGCGCGCGTCACGCGGCAAGCGCACCAGCATGGACTGCGCGAATCGAGCCGGTGCCCCGAGTCGCTCGACAAACCAGGACACGATCGGCGTGAACGGAATCTCGCCCACACCACCGCCGGGCAGCTCGTCGAGCGACGCCCGCTCGGCGGCCTGCGCCACCTGTGCCAGTCGTCGAACTGTCTTGCGCTCGAAGATGTCTCGAGCCGCCACGCCGATGCCTGCGGACTTCAGCCGCGAGGCCAACTGGATCGACATAATGGAATCGCCGCCGAGCGCGAAGAAGGAGGTTGTCGCGCCCACCGTCGCGACACCGAGGACATCCGCGAAGGCGGCGGCGATGGTGCGTTCCAGCTCGGTCGATGCCGCGGCGGCACCGTCCTCAATGGTCTCGAAGACGGGCTCCGGCAACGCTTCTCGATCCACCTTGCCCGTCGAGGTGAGCGGCAGGTGGTCGAGCACCGTTATCGTCGCCGGCACCATGTGGGCGGGCAAGGCGGTCGCCACGTGATCGAGTACCGCGCTCGGATCGGCGACCGCTGCGGGTTCGGCCGTGATGTAGGCGGCAAGCACAGGTTGCCCGCCGGGCCCGGTACGGCTTACGGTGACCGCAGTGGCAACCGCCGGATGCGTGAGCAGCGCGACGTCGATTTCGCCCAGCTCGACACGCTGGCCCCGAATCTTGATCTGGAAATCGAGGCGGCCGATGTATTGCAGCGTGTCCTGCGTGGTCCAGCGGACGATATCGCCGGTGCGATACATCCGTGAACCCGGCGAACCGTAGGGGTTCGCCACGAACGAAGCTGCCGTTGTCGCAGGGCGATTCAGGTAACCGCGCGCCAGCGCGGCCCCCGAGAAGTACAGTTCCCCCGCTACTCCGATCGGCACCGGTCGCAGCCGCGCGTCCAGCACCACCGCCTCCGCACCGCGGATCGGTCCACCGATGGTGAGCACCTCGCCCGTGTGCACAGGGTCGCTGATCGTGATCACGATCGTCGTCTCGGTCGGACCGTAGATGTGGTGCAATCGCCGCCCGGCCGCCCAGGCGGCAATCAGATCCTGCGCCACCTTCTCGCCGCCGACCGCCAGCATCCGTATCGAATCCACCTCGGCAGGCGACATCGTCGCCAGCACACTCGGTGTCAGGAACGCATGCGTCACCTGATGTGCTCGGATCAGCGCGACCAGGTCTGCGCCGCCGAGCACTTCCGGCGGCGACACCACCAGCGCCGCGCCGGCAACGTGCGCCATCAACGCTTCGAGCAGGACCGCGTCGAAGGCGGGTGCCGCAGCTTGCAGCACGCGCGACGTGCCGTCCACCCGATAGCGCTCGCGCTGCTCGGCCGCGAAGGACGCCAGCCCCTCGTGGGTAACCACCACGCCCTTTGGCGTCCCGGTCGAACCCGACGTGTAGATCACGTATGCCGCATCCTGAATCCGCAGTGCGCGTGGGCGGTTCGCGTCCGAGACGGCGTGGCCGGGACGTGCGGCGATGTCGGCGGCCGTGCGTGGGTCGTCGAGCACCAGCCAGCGGACGTCGTCGGGTAGGGATATACGCGCGGCCGCGACCGTGATGCCGAGTTCGGCACCGGAGTCGTGCAGCAGGTAGGCGATCCGCTCCGGCGGATAGCGCAGGTCCACCGGGACGAAGGTGGCGCCGGTCTTCGTGATCGCCCACATGGCGACGTGATAGTCGGCCGATCGTGGCACGGCCAGCGCGGCGCACATTCCGGGCCCTGCGCCGCAGGAAAGCAACTGCGCCGCAAGCTGATTGGCGCGGCGGTCGAGGTCGGCGTAGGTGAGGGCCCGGGTGCCGTCGACCAGGGCGATCGCCGAGGGGGCGGTTGCCACGGCCGAGGCCAGCAGATCAGGAAGCAGACGCGGCGCAGGGGCGTCACTGCCGCGCGCCGGGACCAGCCGTTCGGCCTCCTCGGCACCCATCAGCGGGATGTCGCCCACCGGCCGCGTCGGATCGCAGACCACTGCATCCAGGACGCGGATGAATCGTTCGGCCAGCGAAGCCGCGGTCGATTCGACGAAAATGTCTGTGGCATAGATGATTTCGCCCTCGATACCGGCAGGTCGATCCCCTTCGATGCGTTCGGTCAGCAACACCGTGAGGTCGGTCTTGGCCTGGGCGATACCGGGATCGAGCAGTTCGACATCGACGTTCGGCAGCTGGAACCGGGCCGCCGGGGTGTTCTGCAACCCGAACAGCACCTGATAGAGCGGCGTATACGCCGTCGACCGGGGCCGGTCGAGCAGATCGACGAGTCGCTCATAGGGCAGATCCGCGTGCGCGAGCGCCTCGAGATCGACGCCGCGCACCTCCGCGACAAGCTGCCGGAACGACCTGTCGTCGCGGACCGGCGTGCGCAGCACCACGGTGTTGACGAACATGCCGACGAGATCGTCCAGCGCCGGGATGCCGCGACCCGCTACAGGCGTGCCGACCGACACGTCGTCGGTGTGCGCGGTGCGCGCCAAGACGATTGCCAGTGCGGAATGCAGCACGACGAATACGGTCACGCCCTCTCGACGGGCCAGCCGCACGACCTCGTCGTGGAGCCGCTGCGGTATGCCGAAGCGAACACTGCCACCGACCATCGACATGGTCGCAGGCCGAGGTCGATCGGTCGGTAGGTCGAGCAGCTCGGGGGCGTCAGCGAGCACCTCGGTCCAGTAGGCGATCTGACGCGCGATCAACGACGGCGAATCGTCCTCTGCGCCGAGCATCTCCCGCTGCCACAGTGCGTAGTCGATGTACTGGACTTGCAGTGGTTTCCATTGCGGCGCTTGGTCTTTCACCCGCGCACGGTAGGCTGCGAACATGTCGCGTGCCAGCGGCGCCATCGACGAGCCGTCGGCGGCGATGTGATGGACGACCAGTACCAGAATGTGCTGGCCAGGGCCGGTGCGATACAGCCGCACCCGCACGGGCACCGCTGCCGAGACGTCGAAGCCCGTCTCGACGGTCTGCCGGATCCGCTCGCCCAGCACGATCTCGTCGGCGACCGGCTCCGGATCCAGTGCCAGGCCATCGACTACTGTCGCCACATCCCGCACGACCTGGCACGGTTCGCCGCCGACCGCGGGATACACCGTCCGCAATGGCTCGTGCCGCGCCACCACGTCCTCGAACGCCGCACGCAACGCGTCGACGTCCAGCGCGCCGGTCAACCGGGCCGCGAAACCGATGTTGTAGGCCGCCGAGTCGGTATCGAACTGGTTGATGAACCACAACCGTCGTTGCGCCGCCGCCAGCGGGACAGTCCCCGGGCGCGGCCGCGGCGCGAGCGGTATCAGCGACGACCGCGTGCGCTGCGCCAGGCGTGCCGCCAATCCGGCGATCGTCGGCTCCTCGAAGATATCGCGGATACCGACCTGGACACCGAGCGCCGCCTCGGCGCGCGCGGCGATCCGGGCAGCCGAGAGCGAGTCGACACCGATCTCGAACAGGTTCGCCCGCACGCTCACCCGATCGCTACCCGTGATTGTGGCGACGATATCGGCCAGTGCCGCTTCGCGTTCGGTGCGCGCCGGCACGAATCCCTCGCCGTCGTCGAACGTCGGTTGCGGCAACGCGGCTCGGTCGAGCTTGCCGTTCGGGGTGAGCGGCATCTGCGCGAGCACCTCGACGCGCACCGGAACCAGATACGACGGCAGTGTGCGAGCGAGCTGGTCGCGAATCGCGCGACCAGCGGTAACCGCTCCTGGCGCGAGCGTCACGTAGGCGACGATTCGCTCCGAGGTCGCGACAGCAACAGCACGAGCAACCTCCGCTATCGCGCACGCCGCCGCTTCGATGTCCCCCGGCTCCACCCGCTGACCGCGGACCTTCACCTGGAAGTCGCTGCGGCCCAGAAAATCCAGCTCTCCAGTTCTCGTCCACCGCACCAGGTCACCAGTGCGATACAGCCGCTCCCCCGGCGTGCCGAACGGATGCGCGACGAAGGCTGTGCACGTCAGATCGGCGCGGCCGTGATAACCGCGCGCCAGCTGCACACCCGAGACATACAGATCACCGACAACACCGACCGGCACCGGTTGCAGTCGCTTGTCCAGCACGTAGACCCGCATGCCGGACACGGGCGCGCCGATCGGGACCGTCGCAGGGGTTGTCGCGCCGGGCAGGCCGTGCGCGGCGGTGACCACCTCGGCCTCGGCCGGGCCGTACCAGTTCACCACCTCTGCGCCGGTGAACACTCGCACCGCGGCGTCGACGGTGTGCTGCGCCAACGCCTCACCAGCGACGAATATCCGCCGGATCGAGGGCAATTCGGTATCACCGACGGCTTCGAGGAGAACATCGAGCATCGACGGGACGAAGTGCACGGTGCTGATGTTGCGGCTCGCGATGACCTGGGCGAGGTAGGCCGGATCGCGGTGGCCGTCGGGTTCGGCCACCACGATGTGCGCGCCGATCTGCAACGGCCAGAACAACTCCCATACGGCTATGTCGAAGGTGATCGGAGTCTTGTACAGCACCGAGTCGGCCGCGGTGTGCGGCCACTGCCGCTGTGCCCACGCCAGCTGACTCATGGTCGCGGCATGGGTCAGGGCCACCCCCTTGGGAACGCCGGTGGAGCCGGAGGTGAACAGGACGTAGGCCACATTGTCCGGCCGCAGCGGCGCACACCGTTCCATGTCCGTGATCGGCGCACCGGACAGCCCGGCCAGGTCCAGCCGATCGACGCGAACGCAGGTGAATCCCTCGGGCAGTCCGGTGCCGTCCGTTGATGTCGTGAGCACCATCAGCGGTCGCGCCGCACCCAGCACACCGCCGATTCGCTCGCTCGGTTGATTCGGGTCGATCGGCAGGAACGCGGCACCCGCCTCCAGCACCGCATACAGCGCTGTCACGAGGTCGATCGAGCGCCGAATAGCTACGGCTACAACCGTTTCCGACCTCGCATCACGCGATATGAGCCACCTGGCCAGCCGATTGACGCAGGCGGCGAAATCCCGGTAGGTCAGCACGTCGCCGTCCGGAAGCCGAATCGCCGGAGCATCCGGGCTGCCTTCCACCTGTTCATCGAAGGCGTCCACCAGGGTTCGGCCCACGGATACGGGGTCGCCGGTGTCGTTCCAACGGTCGAGCACCAGCTGCCGCTCGGTGGCATCCATTAGATCGAGCTCACCGATCGGCGCATCGGCATCGGTCGCGACGCCGTCGAGCAGGCGAACGAACCGGTCGGCGAAACGCTGTGCGGAGTCCGCGTCGAACAGGTCGGTGGCGTAGGTCAGGCGCAGCGTCATGCCGGCCGGCTCATTGTCCGGCCCGTGGTCCTCCGTCATCATGAGCAGCAGGTCGTAGATCGCGGCACTGTCGCCCGGATCGATGGTCTCGACCGTGAGCCCCGGAAGTTCCACGCGCGCACGCACCATGTTCTGGTAGGCGAGCATGACCTGGAACAACGGCGTGTGTGCTGTCGACCGTGCCGGATTCAGCGTTTCCACCAGCTGCTCGAACGGCACGGTGGCGTGGTCGAAGGCCTCGATGTCGCTGTGCCGCACCGCATCCAGCAAGCCGGTGACCGTCTGATCGAGCATGACGCGGGTGCGCAGGACCAAGGTGTTGACGAACATCCCGACCAGATGGTCGAGCGCCCGGTGGCCGCGACCCGCGTGTGGCACGCCGATGGCGATGTCGTCGCTGCCCGACAGCCGTGACAGCAGCACCGCGAGCGCCGCATGCACCACCATGAATGTCGTCGCGCGGGCTCGCTGGGCCAGGGACTCCACCCGGCTCTGCACATCCGCCGGAATCTCGACGTGGATCACCGCGCCGCGGTGGCTCTGCTCCACCGGGCGCGGTCGATCGGTAGGCAGCTCGAGCAGTTCGGGTATGCCCGCGAGTCGGGTTCGCCAGTAAGCGATATCGCGGGACACGGGCGAACCCGAGTCGTCCGGCGAGCCCAGCACCTCGCGCTGCCACAGGGCGTAATCGGCGAACTGGACCGTGAGCGGTGCCCAGTCCGGCAGGTTTCCGGCGGACCGCGCACGATAGGCCGTCACGATATCGGCGGCCAGCGGCGCCACCGAATAACCGTCACAACTGATGTGATGTACTGCCAGCGCGACCACCCAGGCCCTGTCCGACAGTTGGTACAGCGCGACCCGCACCGGCACGCCCTTCGACACATCGAATCCGGTGTTCGAGAACGCGGCCAGCCGACGCGCGAGCTCGCCCTGATCGATCCGCTGCGGGCTGAGGTCCCAGCCCGCGACGACATCGGCCGCGTCCAGCACCACCTGCGTGGGTGTGCCGTCGACCGCTGGGTACACGGTGCGCAAGCTCTCGTGCCGCTCGACGACATCCCCGACAGCCGCCGCGAGCGCATCGACATCGAGCACTCCGTCGAGGCGAAACGCGAGCGGCACAACGTATCCCGGGGAAGCCGGATCGAACTGGTTGAGGAACCACATCCGGGCCTGCGCCGTCGACAACGGCAGACGGTCCGGTCTCGGTTTCGGCGTCGGGGCAGGCAGACCGGGCGCCCCCCGCAGCTGTGCGATGCGCTCGGCCAACTCGGCGACGGTGGGTGCCTCGAACATCATGCGCACCGGTAGGGTCGCGTCGACGGTGGCGCCGATCCGGCTCAGCGCGCGCGTGGCGACCAGCGAATTCCCACCCAGGTCGAAGAAGTCGTCGTCCGCACCGACCGTCGGCAAGCCGAGCAGCTCGGCGAAAACCTCGGCGACGGCCTGCTCCACGAGCCCTCGCGGCGCCCGGTATTCCGTGTGATCGATCGGATCCGGAGCAGGCAATGCCCGGTAGTCGACCTTGCCGTTCGTCGTCAGCGGGACGGCGTCGATCCGGACGATCGCGGACGGCACCATATAGGCCGGCAGTCGCTCCAGCAAGAAGCGTCGAATCTGCTTGGTGTCCAATGTCTCCGGGGTGACCACGTAGGCGACCAAGCGTTGCTCGTCGCCGTCGGAATGCACCCGTGCAACGGCCGCGGTCACCTGTTCGTGCGCGAGCAGCGCTGCCTCGATATCGCCCAATTCGATCCGCAGCCCGCGAATCTTCACCTGATCGTCGGCGCGTCCGATATAGCGCAGGGCGCCGCCTTTGTCCCAGTGAACAAGGTCGCCGGTGCGGTACAGGCGAGATCCGTGCGCGCCGTCGAGCGGGTCGGCGACGAATGTCGCCGCCGTCAGATCGGGACGTTGGTGGTATCCGCGGGCCAGCTGAATGCCGCCCAGATACAGCTCACCGGTCACCCCCACTGGAACGGGGTGCAGTCGCGAATCCAGCACGTGCACGATGACGTTCGGCTCGGGAACCCCGATCGGCACCGCGGAGCCGTCGATCCCGTCGATGCGATACGCGGTCACGCTGACCGCGGCCTCCGTCGGTCCGTACAGGTTGTCGATACGCGCGTCGCTGAGATCCCGGAAACGGCGAACGGTTTCAGTCGGCAGCGCCTCGCCGATGCACAGCACGCGCCGCAGGTCCGGGAACCTGCGCCCGTCGGCCGTCTCGTGGAACACCGAGAGCAATGACGGCACGAAATTTGCTGTCGTCACATGATATTCGGCTGTCAACCGGGCCATCGCATCCGGGTCGCCGCTCCCGTTGGGGCCCGCGACAACCAACTTCGCACCACATATCAAAGGGCAGAACAACTCCCAGACCGACAGGTCGAAGGTGACCGGAGTCCGCAACAGCATGACGTCGTCGCCGAGCTGGTAGTGCTCACGCATCCAGCGGAGTTGATTGACCACCGCGGCATGCGGTACCGCCACCCCCTTCGGCACCCCGGTCGAGCCCGAGGTATAGATGACATACGCCAGGTTCTCGGGATACAGCGGCTCGAGCCGATCGGCGTCCGTCACCGGCGCCGCATCCCGGTACTCGGCGTCGAGTTCCGCGAGCGCCCATACCGGGATGTCGTCGGGCAGATTCGCTTCGTCGAGCGGACGGGTGAGCACCGCCAGCGGCCGCGCGGCGGCGAGCACGACGCACACGCGATCGAGCGGGTGATCCGGGTCCAGAGGCAGGTAGGCCCCGCCGGCCGCATGGATCGCATACAGCGTGGTCAGCAGGTCGATGGAGCGGTGCATCGCCACGGCCACAACGGTTTCGGGGCCAACTCCGCGTTCGATCAACGAACGCGCCAGCGAATTCACCCGCGCCGCGAACTCTCGGTAGCTGAGTCGCGCGCCGTCTTCGGAGTCGAGCACCGCCGTGCTGTCCGGCGTCGTTGCGGCCTGCGCGGCGAACAGGTCCGCGATCGTCGCAGACGACGGCGGCGTCGTCCCTCCTGTTCCGCGCACGGCCAGCTCGCGTGCCTCGTGCGCGGTCAGCAGCTCGATATCGCCGACCGCGCGGGCGGGATCGGCGACTATCGCACGCAGCAGCAGCACGAATCGGTCGACCATCGAATTGATCGTCGCCTCGTCGAAAAGGTCTGTAGCGTAACTGAATTCGACTGCCATCTCGTCCGGTTCACCGTCGCGCTCTGCGGTGTCGACGAGATTCAGATGCAGATCGTATTTGGCCACACCGGAATCGGCGATCCGGGCCGACACTGTCAGTTTCTCGAACTGCACCGAGGGAATCTCGATGTTGTGGAACGAGAAACCCACCTGCGTCAACGGCGCGTGCGCGGCCGTGCGTGGTGGATTCAGCACTTCGACCAGGCGCTCGAACGGGATGTCGGCGTGGTCGAAGGCGGCCAGATCGGTAGCCCGGACCTGTTCCAGGATGTCGAGGAAGGACGCGCCGGGTTCGATGTGCGTCCGCAGCACCAGGGTGTTGACGAACATTCCGACCAGGCGCTCGAGTCCCGGCTCGCCGCGACCGGCGACGGGCGTGCCGACAGCGATGTCACCGGTTCCCGAAAGCCGGGCCAGTAGTGCGGCATACGCCGCATGCAGCACCATGAAGACCGTCACGTCACGGCGGCGGGCCAGGGCGACCAGGTGACGACCGAGGTCGGCGGGCAGTGTCGCCGACACGGCCGCACCGCGGAACGATTGCCGCGCCGGGCGCGGACGATCGGTGGGTAGGTCGAGTACTTCGGGCAGACCGGCCAGAGCAGCCCGCCAATACTCGATCTGGGTCGCCGCCGGGCAGTTCGGGTCGTCCTCGGTGCCGAGCCATTTGCGTTGCCACAGAGCGTAATCCGCGTACTGCACTGGCAATGGCGACCACTGCGGCGCCTCGTGCCGCAGGCGAGCGTTGTAGGCGGTCATCAGGTCCGCGGCCAGCGGCGCGAGCGAGGATCCGTCGAAGCTGATGTGATGAACGAGGAAAACCAAGGCGTGTTGATCGGATGCACTGCGCAGCAACGTGATTCGGAACGGAACCTCGCGGGTGACATCGAATCCGGCCGCGGCCGCCGCGGCGATGTGCGCCTCGACGTCTGCCGCCACCACCTCAACGGGCTCCAGCGGGGGTAGTGCCGCCTGCACCGACACGATCAGCTGGTGCGGGCCGCTGTCGCTGTCCGGGTAAACGGTCCGCAGAGCTTCGTGCCGGTCGAGCACATCGGCGATCGTCGCGTGCAAGGCGGCCACGTCGAGGGGGCCCGACATGTCCACAACCAGGGCGATGTTGTACAGCGCCGAGCCCGTGTCGAACTGATTGAGAAACCACATGCGGGCCTGGGCGGGCGACAGCGGCATCCGCGCCGGACGTACCTGCGGAATCAGTGGTTCCCGCCCGGGTGCGTCGATGGCCCGCAGATCCTCCGCGAATGCCGCGATGGTCGGCGCGTCGAACACGGTGTGCAGCGGAATTTCGACACCGAACACTGCGCTCAGCCGCGCGGCTACCCGCGTCGCCGACAGCGAATTGCCGCCGAGATCGAAGAAGTTGTCGAGGACGCCGACGCGATCAATGCCCAGAACAGCGCCGCACACATCGGCGACGATCTGCTCGGCTGCGTCGCGGGGCGCGACGAACTCGGTGGTCGCGGCGGCGAACACCGGTGCAGGCAACGCGGCACGGTCGACCTTGCCCACCGATGTCAGCGGTAGCGCGTCGAGCACCGTCACCGCGTCCGGAACCATGTGCAACGGCAGGCGTTGCGCGGCATAGGCCGTCAGCTCCGCGACATCGACGGCATCCGTCGCCGGCGTGACATAGGCGGCAAGCCTCGGTCCGCTCTCCGTCGCGACGCTGACCGCCACCGCGGCCGCCACCGCTGGGTGCCCGGCGAGGACGGCTTCGATTTCGCCGAGTTCGATGCGCTGGCCGCGGATCTTCACCTGGAAGTCGGTGCGCCCGGCGTATTCGAGGGTGCGCTCGGGTGTCCAGCGGACCAGGTCGCCGGTGCGGTACATACGTGCCCCCACCGCACCGAACGGATCGGCTACGAATGCCGACGCGGTGTCCGCGGGTCGGGCGAGGTATCCGCGGGCGAGATGGATACCGGAGATGTACAGCTGTCCCGTCACCCCGACCGGCACCGGCCGCAGATTCGCGTCCAATACCAGGGCCTCGACACCGCGGATCGGGCCACCTATCGTCACGCGGGCACCGGAGCACAGGGGATCACTGATCGCGACCATCATCGTGGTCTCGGTCGGCCCGTACCCGTTGAACAACAGACGGCCGGGACTCCACACCGCGACCGTTTCCGCCGACACTGCCTCCCCACCGGCGACCAACGCCTGTAATGAATCCACATCGGTAGGCGACATCGTCGCCAGCACGCTCGGCGTGATGAATGCATGCGAAACCCGTTGCTTGCGAATCAATTCCGTCAAGCGAACGCCAGCGAAAACATCCGGCGGCGACACCACCAAGGCCGCTCCGTTCGGGTGCGCCATCAACAACTCCAGAACCACCGCATCAAAGCCCGGAGCTGCCACCTGCAACACCCGCGCGGAACTGTCGATCCGATAGCGTTCACGTTGTTCGGCGGCGAAATTTGCCAACCCCTCGTGCGTCACAGTGACGCCCTTCGGCTCCCCCGTCGACCCTGAGGTGTACACCACGTACGCCGTGTTCGAGGCACGGCAGGCGCGGACCCGATCCGCTTCCGTCACGGCGGCCGGGGATCGCGCCGCGATGCAGACCTCGGTGCCCGGATCGTCGAGAATCAACCGCTCGACCGTGGACGGGAGCAGGCCCTGGGTCGCTTCCACCGTCAACGCCACCCGAACATCCGCGACCATGAGCGCGACTCGCTCGGGCGGATGCCGCGGATCCACCGGGACAAATGCCGCACCCACCTTCGCCACCGCCCACATCCCCACCACGAGTTCCACCGACCGCGCCATCACCAGCGCGACCTGATCATCCGGACCCGTCTCCCACTCGATCAGCAACTGAGCGAGCTGATTCGACCGAGCATCCAACTCCCCGTACGACACCGTGCGTTCTCCCGACACGATCGCCGCGGCATCCGGTTCCTGGACCGTCAGCAACTCCGCCAGCACCCGTGGTGTCTCGGCACGGCCGCCCGACGCGGGCACCAACGCGGCTCGCTCGGTCGTCGACAGCACATCGACGCTACCCACTTGCTGCTGTGGATTCGACACGACCGAGTCGAGGATCCGATTCAGTCGCGCGGCGAAGTCCTCGATCGTCCCCCGATCGAACAGATCGGTGGCGTAGTTGATCCGTATTCCGAGATCGCCTGCCGCCCCGGTGTTCTCGGCGACGGTGACGATGATGTCGACCTTCGCTGGTTGCGGTCCCGGATCCAGGATCTCGGCGGTGAGCTCGGGCAGCTCCAGGCTCGGGCGGTCCATATTGTCGAAGGCGAGGTACACCTGACACAGCGGATCGTGCGCTGCCGACGGCATCGGATCGACCGCTTCGACGATGCGTTCGTACGGCAGGTCGCTGTGGGCGAAAGCTTCGATATCGATGTCTTTGACTCGCGTCAGAAACTCCGTGAACGATTCGTCGCCGCGCACCGGGGTGCGCAGTGGCACCGTGTTGACGAACATGCCGATCAGCGGTTCCAGCGCGCGCTCGCCGCGGCCCGCGACCGGCGTCGCGATGGTGATGTCCGCCGAATCCGACAGCCGGGCGAGCAGAATGGCCAACGCGGCATGAACGACCATGAAGGTCGTGACGTTCGCCGTGTGCGCAACCCGCTCGATCCCGGCGCGGGTCTCGGCGGGGAGCGCGGTGTCGACGACATCTGCGAGCATGGACTGGCGAGCCGGCCGACGCCGGTCGGCGGGGAGTTCCAGCAGCCGAGTCATTCCCGCCAATTGTGCTGTCCAGTAATGTAATTGGCGTGCCGCGAGCGAGTCCGGATCGTTTTCGTCGCCGAGCACACTGCGATGCCAGATGCTGTAGTCGGCGTACTGCACGGTCAGTGGTTGCCAGTCCGGGCCGTGTCCCTGCGACCTCGCTCGGTAGGCCGCTGCGAAATCGGCCGCTAGCGATGGCAGCGACGATCCGTCGCAGCAGACGTGGTGCAGGACGACGACCAAGACGTGCCGCCGCTGGTCGGTGGACGCGAGCAGTGCGACCCGGATCGGCGGACGTCGGCGCACGTCGGTCCCGGTCGAAGCCAGCTCGCGGATCCGGTTGTCGAGATCTTCGGGGCGGGTGAGCTGCGGGGTCGAATCGAGATCGGCAGCGACTTGCTCGGCCGACAGGATCACCTGCGTCCCTTGACCATTCACGGCGGGATAGACGGTTCGCAGAGATTCGTGCCGTTCGATCACGTCGGTCAGCGCCGAGCGCAGTGCCCTGGTGTCGAGGTGTCCGGTCAGCTGCAGAACCAGCGGAATGTTGTACGCCGCCGATCCCGGGTCGACCTGATTGATCAGCCAGATCCGATTCTGTGCGGGCGCCAACGGAATCGGCTCGACGCGTGGCTGCGCCCGCAGGGCGGGGCGGCTGGATTGCTGACCGGCTTCGATATGGGCGGCGAGTTCGGCGACGGTCGGCTTGGCGAACAGATCGAGCACCGATACCTCGCGCCGGGTCAGCTCGGTGATCCGCACGCAAGCGCTGGTGGCGGTGAGCGAATTGCCACCCAGGTCGAAGAAGCTGTCCAGCACACCGACCCGCGGAGTGTCCAGGACCTCTGCGAAGACGTCGGCGATGGTCTCCTCGACGACGGTGCTCGGCGCCAAGTACGCCGCGGCCGAACCGACGGCCAGCTCGGGCAGCGCCCGATAGTCGACTTTGCCGTTGACGGTCAGCGGCAACGCCGGCAATACGACGATGTGGGCCGGGACCATGTAGTCCGGCAGCATCGACCAGACGTGCACGCGCAGCACCTCGGGCTCGCACACCGCATCGGCGGCGGGCACGACATAGGCGATCAGCCGGGCCGCTTCCGTGCCCGGCAGGTGCACGATGACGACCGCCGTCGAGACCGCACTGTGACTCA
This sequence comes from Nocardia sp. NPDC049526, assembly GCF_044465765.1. Lineage (NCBI taxonomy): Bacteria > Bacillati > Actinomycetota > Actinomycetes > Mycobacteriales > Nocardiaceae > Nocardia > Nocardia sp. NPDC049526. The sequence continues at coordinate 205,061 of NZ_JBITMA010000002.1, forward strand.
GCAGCGCACTGCGGATCTCGTCCAGCTCGATCCGGAACCCGCGCAGCTGCACCTGCTGATCGGCACGTCCGCGATATTCCAACTCACCCTTGGTATTTCGTCGAGCGACGTCGCCGCTGCGATAGAGACGCGCACCCGGCTCGCCGAACGGGTCGGCGACGAAGCGTCCTGCGGTCAACCCGGGGCGGCCGCGGTAGCCGCGGGCGAGTTGCGTTCCCGCGACATAGATCTGGCCCCAGGCGCCCAGCGGCGCCGGGCGCAATCGTTCATCCAGGATGTACACGCGCAAGCCCGGAAGCGGTGGGCCGATCGTGCTCGGTGCGCCCGGCACGGCGATATCGGGTGTCAACCGGAGATAGGTGACGAAGACGGTGGTTTCGGTGATGCCGTAGCTGTTGGCCAGCACTGGCGGGTTCGGATTGTGCTCGTACCAGTCCGACAAACCCGCCGGATCGAGAGCTTCGCCCGAGAGAACGACGAGTCTCAAGGAAAGCTCACTGTCGGGCTCCCCGGCGGCCGCAAATCGCTGTCGCGCGGTCGCGAATTGATGGAATGCCGAGGGTGTTTGGCTGAAGACGCTCACCTTCTCGCGCGCCACCAAGCGCACGACGTCGTCGGGCGAACGCGTGGTGGGGCTGTCGACCACGACCACCTGGCCGCCGGTAACCAACGCACCGAAGATCTCCCACACCGAATAGTCGAACGCGAACGAATGGAACAACGTCCACACGTCGTCGGCGCGGACTCCGATTTCGGTACACGCGTTCGTCAGATAGGTGGCGACCGCGCGATGGGTGATCGGCACGCCTTTCGGCCGTCCCGTCGATCCGGAGGTGTAGATGACGTAGGCGACGTTGTCGAGGCGCAGCGGGCGGGTGCGATCCGCATCGGTGATCGGATGAGCGGTTTCCACACCCGAGTGGTCGTCGAACAGCACCACGGGACCGGCGTCGCCGGGCACCTGATCGCGCATGCTCCGGTTCGTCACCACAGCGATCGGATCGGCATCCTGCAGCACGTACTCGAGTCGATCGAGCGGGTGCGCGACGTCCAGCGGCAGATACCCGGCCCCCGACTTCAGCACCGCCACCGCGACGATGATCAAATCGGCATCGCGTGGCATCGCGATGGCCACCAGCGATTCCGGCCCAGCACCGAGGGCGATGAGCTTGCGGGCGAACCGGTTCGAGCGCTCGTCGAGCTCACGGTAGGTCAGCGCGGTCGTACCCGACGTGACGGCGACCGCGGACGGCGTGGCCACGGCCTGTCGCGTGAGCAGATCGACGAGTGTCGCGGAACTCGCCGAGCCGTCGCGGCCGGCGAGTTCGCCGAGCATGCGCCGCTCCTCAGCGGGATCGACGAGCGGGATGTCGACCACGCGGGTGTCGACGGGCGAGTCCATCATGCGATGCAAGAAGTCGATGAATCGATCAGTGTGCACGTCGAGTTCGTGCTGGCTGTACAGGTTGGCGTTGCCGTGCAATTCGATGAGCAGCGGCGCGTCGGCCCCGGAGCGGTACATATTGAGCTGCAGGTCGTCCAGGGCACCGGAGGTCAGTGCGCGGTAGCGGCCGAGCGCCGAGCCGAGCCGAATCTCGGAATCGAAGAACAAGATATTGAGAATCGGACCGAACGAGGTCGCGGCCGCGTCCAACGCGTTGGAATCGCGGCGCAGATCCTCGAACCGGTAGAGCTGGTGCCGCATCGCCAGGACGAGCTCGGACACCGACGCGCGAATCAGCCCTTCCACGGTGGTCGTCGCGTCCACGGCGAATCGGATCGGCACCATGTTCGCCAACATCGCTGCGGCGTTCCGCAAGCGCAACGTCGTCCGTCCGGTCACCGGAAGCGACAAGACGACGTCGTCGGTGTCCGTCATGCGGGCGAGAAACGCGGCGAACGCGGCCACCACCACCTGCGCGGACGACGCGTGCAGGTCGTCGGCGAAACGGTCGAGCATGGCGGTCAACCGCGACGGCAGCGGCCGACCGGCGAAGCGGTCGTCCTCACTCCACTTGGCGGTGCGACCGGACAGGCTCGTCGTCGGCGGCAAATCGGCGACCTTGTCCAGCCAGTACGCCTTGTCGGTGTCGAACCGGCCGCTCATGCGATATTCGCGCTCCGCCGCGATGATGTCCGCCAGCCGGGCCGCCACCAGCCGGGCCGGCGGCCTGCCCTCGAGTAGCGCGTTGTAGTGCTCGGCCACTCGGTTCAGGGTGTTGAACGCGCCATAGCCATCGATCACCAGATGATGGGCGCGCGCGTACCATAGATACCGGTCTTCGCCGAGCCGGATGAGCCGCGTGGCGGCGAGCCGATCCTGGGCCAGGTCGATAACCTTGGTGTTGTAGTCACGGCGCATCCATTCCATCGCCGCCGCGTACGGATCTTCTTCGGCGCTGAGATCCAGCAACGGTTCGTCGTAAACGATGCTGCGGTCGACGAATTGATACGGGTTACCGCCGGATTCGACCACCCGGACAACAAGAGACTCGGTCTCGTGGCCGGCGTCGTTCACCGCCTTGGTGAACGCGTCGTAGTCTATAGGCCCCTCGATCTCGACGTAGTGTGCGATATTGACGTTCGGGCCGCCGGGCAGGTTGTTTGCGAGCCACATTCCGTATTGCGCCCTCGAAAGCGGAATCAGATCCGGATCTCGGTCGGCAGGCGTGGCTGAATTCGGACTCATCGTTTGACCTCTCCTCGAATTCCGAGACACAGGAGCAGCGCGCAACAAAGACCCGTCAGTGCCCGGAATTTCCGGTAGGTGTTTCTTTACTCACCGATGCAATTACATATGCACCTCACCGACGTCGAAGCGAGCATCAATCCCCTGCTGCGGTCATGCGCCAGCCGAAGTGCATGACTTCACTAATGGCAGCTCGAAGTCGTAGCCGCTCCATAGGTACACCAAACCCCTGTCCCCGACCATGCCGAGCAACTTTGCAACAAATTCGTTGTAGCGGCGACACGACGATGTGCCGCCGCAAGCGTGTAGAAGTTCAGAAACCCCCTGCTCACGCGAGGTCGATGGAGGCCTCGCCGGATATGTCAAGCTACGTACGATATGTCCGTATCAAATGAGATATCAGTTGTTCGAAGTGGCTGATTACCCGCCCCACCTCGGCTCGGTGTCCCATTCCAAAGTCGAGCCCGACCCGGGTGGCTGCCGCTTCGGACATTATCCGACCCCTCAAAAGACAAGATTTTCACACGTCCACGCGCCGGGACTGCGCGTAGGAACCTTCTGCATCCGCGATATATGGAAACCCGTTGCGCCGCACCCATCTAATGCTACTAGACACCGGCTTTTGATGTCTCGAACTCGACATGAATCTCGACGCCCTGAATACTTCCGCAGCCTCCGGTTTTGTCGCAGTTTCCCAAACCAGGCCGGCAGGTCCAGCGTTTAACCATGCGCTTGCTGATCACCTCGTCCGCCGTGCCATCTCGTAAGCTGAATCTCCCATGTGATGGACAGGAGGCTGAATGGCCGAGGCGACGGTGGCCGACGTGATGGCCGAGCTGGCCACGCTCGAGGACCCGAAGGCACGCGCGGTGAACGAGAAACACGGTGACGATCACGGTGTAAACCTCAGCAGGCTGCGCGCGCTCGCGAAGCGGCTGAAAACGCGGCAGGATCTCGCGTGCCAGCTGTGGGAGACCGACGACACGGCGGCGAGACTGCTGGCGACCCTGATCTGCCGCCCGAAGGCATTCGAGCGTGACGAGTTGGACGTCATGGTGCGCCAGGCGCGCACACCCAAGGTGCACGACTGGCTCGTGAACTACGTGGTGAAGAAGAACCCGCGCGCCGAAGAGCTGCGTTTGGCCTGGTCCGCCGATCCGGATCCAGTCGTCGCGAGCGCCGGCTGGGCGCTGACCATCGAACGCGTGGCGAAGAAGCCCGAGGGCCTCGACCTCGCAGGGCTACTCGATGTCATCGAGGCGGAGATGAAAGATGCCCCGGATCGCTTGCAGTGGAGGATGAACCACTGCCTGGCTCAGATCGGGATCGAACACGCCGAGCACCGCGCCCGTGCAATAGACATCGGCGAGCGCCTGGAGGTGCTCGCGGACTACCCGACGCCACCGAACTGCACGTCGCCGTTCGCGCCCATCTGGATCACCGAGATGGTGCGCAGACAGCACGACAAGTAGCAAAGTTCCGACAACGCCGGATGGCCCGCGGTTCGAAGCGGTCATGCGGCATGCCCGGAGATCAACGGGCCGAGATCATTTCGAGGATCCACCTGTCCGTCGCAGTGCACGATATTGCCGAGTTGAGCGCGTTCGCGCTCCTGATCGCTTGTCCGACTGGGGCATCCGCCTGGACCGCAGGGCACCACATCCCGATGAGCGTGCGCGGCGCGGCGATTGCCGCGGAAGCCCCCTTGACAGGCCTCTTGCCATTGCGCTGTTTGGTGATAGTTTTTTTATATGATCGGCTAGATCTCATACTCGCTGCGCATCGAGGGAAATGTCGTGTCAAGGGCCGGAAACGTCGCCGCTACAAGGGTTTGCGGGGGAATTCTCGTAACACTCGCGTGTTCGGTCGGGGTGAGCACCGCGCACGCCGATGATGGAAGTGGCCCGTTAATGGTCGGTGACACAGCGTATTTCGCTATGGGCAGTTGGAACTGCTCGATCGGTGCGGACGGCACAGTGGGCTGCGACCTCGCAGTCCCGGCCCCGTCCATGAATGTGCTGTATGCCGGAATGCAGGTGTCGGTGCCGAATGCGTCGGCCATCATCATCGACTCGACCATGTGGCCGGCACATCCGCAGTGGAACGCCAACGGCAGTCACACTGTGCCAGGCGGAAATCCGCCGCTACCGCGCATCGCACCCGTGAGTTACCGTGACCCACAGTATTCGATCACATATGCCGGAGCGAATTGCCAAATCACCTATCAAGGTGCGGCAGTGTGCACATCGATGGGGCACGGGTTCAGCCAATGGGGACCAGTGCCGCAAGGCTACTGATCCCCACGAATCACCGGCTACCGATACCAGATACCGGAATCCCGATCACCGTAGTCCCACACGTTGAAATCGTAGCGACCATGCGCACCCCCGAACAGATAGCCCCACCATCCGGCCGAGGTGTCACAGATCTGGTCGTCGTGGTTGCACACCGTCAGCACCGGAAAGTCGCCGAACCAGTCGTCGACACCGGCCAGTGGATATCCGACGATCCCACTCCCGGGAGACGACGACAGGCCACCCCAACCAGGTCCGGGGGCTCTCTTGGGATCCGACAGGAGAATAGCGTTGGCATTGCCGACATTCTGGTGGGCGGTGACCCAGGCATGGACGATGCCCGCGCCCTCGCTGTGTCCGATCAGCCTGATGTGGTCGTCCGGACATTCGCTGCGATGCAGCCAGAACAAGCGGTCGAGTTCGTTCAGTCCCGACATCGGGTCGAGCGAATTGTAGCCGACAGGTTGATCCACATACGGGATGAACACCGACGAGGTGTTATCGCCGAGACCGCCGATACCGATGGCCCAGTCGCCAATGCAGTTGTCGGCGTGGGCCTTCGGCCCCATCTCGTTTGTGAAGGAAAGGATAATAGCCAACAATAATGCGGCGAAGAGCGCCGTTGCTCTACGCATGGTCGTACTTCTTCATTTATCGTGCCTCCGGGTCCAGCCCGGCTTATGTCAGGAGTACCCAGAAGTTGCTCGCGTTCTTGCTATCTGGCGAAATAGTTACGCACGCCGTCGATATATTGGCCGTAACGCAATGTCGGAGGCCATGATCCGCAACCGGGATCCGCCTGCCCGAGCGATACCCTCCCCTTTACCCGAGCTTCGATGGTCGAACGTCGCAGGGCATGGCTGACGGGAATGGTTGTGGCGGTAGACTTTTGAGATGAGATATCCGCAAGGTGGCAGCTGACCAGACTTTTCCGGTAAATCCGAGCCTTCGAACCGCGACAGCCTCCCAGTTTGGAGGTGGCGATGTTCCGGACATCCGGGATCGTGTCGGTGCGGGCGAGGATGCCGAAGTCGTGGTCATCTCCCCCATTTCGGACCAGTCGGTGCCAGCGATGGTTTGGCTGATGATTCGCGGGATCTGCGCGAGGGCTACGGGAAGTTCGGTCATCGCGGCCTTGAAATGGGAGCTGCCGACGTGGGCGGCGCCCGCGGCCTTGCCTCGGAATGCCTCCACGAGGACGAATTCGGTCGGGTCGTCGACACTGCGAGACCAGTCGAACCAGAGGATGCCCTCCTCGGCTCGGATGGCCGCGGGTGAACGGGCCGACGAGTTTCGAGCCTGCGTATCGAGTATGTGGCCGTTGCGCGTACTGCATCCGCAGTACGCGCAACGGCCTCCGCACGCACGATGCCGACTACAGAGCCGTCGACCGACCATGGCGACATGGCGAAATTCCTGTACCGGCTCGGTCGGTTCGCGTTCGAGAAACGGCGGCTCGTCGTCGTGCTGTGGCTGGGGGTAATGGCCGCCCTGGTGGCCGGGGCAGCCAATGCGCCGACGGCGCCGACGGATACATTCTCGATCCCGGGCACTGAATCCCAGCAGGCGTTCGACTTACTCGGCGAACGCTTTCCCGGCACCAAATCCGATGGCGCACAAGCCCGAATCGTCTTCGTGGCACCTCGCGGCCAGCAAATCAGTTCCGAACCGAACAAAGCGGCGGTCGAGCAGATCGTCGCGGACGTGGCGGGCGGTGCGCAGGTGAAGGGCGTACTCGACCCATTCCAGACCGGTGCGGTCAGTAAGGATGGCACCACCGCCTACGCGACCGTGAGCTACGGCGTGACCAGCGATAGCCTCACCGACACCAGCAAGACCGCGCTGACCGACGCGGTCGAGACCGGAAAGGCCGCCGGAGTCACCGTGGAGGTCGGCGGGTCCGCGCTCCAGGCCAAACCCGAAATGGGCGGCGCCACCGAGGCTGTCGGCATCGCCATCGCGGCCGTGGTACTGATGATCACCTTCGGTGCGTTCGCAGCCGCCGGGCTGCCATTGCTCACCGCGCTGGTCGGGATCGGCGTCGGTATCGCCGCGATCGTGGCGATCGGAATGTCCACCACGACAACGACTCTCGCCATGATGCTCGGGCTCGCGGTCGGTATCGACTACGCGCTGTTCATCGTCTCCCGCTACCGGACCGAACGCGCCGAGGGATACAGCGCCGAGGAAGCGGCGGGCCGGGCCGTCGGCACCGCGGGATCGGCAGTGGTCTTCGCCGGACTCACCGTGGTCATCGCGCTGGCCGGACTGGCCGTCGTCGGCATCCCCGTCCTCACCAAGATGGGTCTGGCCGCTGCGGGCACCGTCGCCGTCGCCGTCACGATCGCCCTGACGCTGCTGCCCGCGCTGCTCGGATTCTTCCAGCGGGCGGTTATGCCGCGGGCGTTCCGCAAGGCACAGGCCACTGGTGCGCGGCCATCGCTTGACGGAAATGTGCTGGTGGCCAACCCAATTCAGGCGGAGAAGCCCAATATGGGCACTCGCTGGGCCACATTCGTCGTGCGCCACCCGGTGGCAGTGCTCCTGATCGGCCTGATCGGTTTGGGTGCACTGGCCTTGCCGGTGCGTAGCCTCGAACTGGGCATGCCGGGTGACGAATCGCAGTCGACCTCGACGACTCAGCGCCGCGCTTACGACGCGCTGGCCGAGGGGTTCGGTCCCGGGTTCAACGGGCCACTCACCGTCGCCGTGGATGTCAAGGGCGTCAGTAACCCGAAGGCCGCGGTGGAGCAGGCGAGCAGGACTCTGGCGGCGACCAAGGGCGTCGTATCGGTAGCGCCCGCGATGTTCAATCAGGCCGGTGACGCCGCCATGCTCACCGTGGTACCCGCTACCGGCCCGTCTTCCACCGAGACCAAGGATCTCGTGCATACACTGCGCGGTGAGGCAGGCGATCTGAAGGCAGCCACCGGTGCGACCATGCTGGTCACCGGCACGACCGCCATGAATATCGACGTCTCGCAGAAGATGGCCGACGCACTGTTGCCCTATCTCGCGGTGGTCGTCGGGCTGGCGATCCTGTTGCTGATGGTCGTGTTCCGTTCGATCGCGGTCCCGATCAAGGCGGCGCTCGGCTTCCTGCTCTCGGTGGGTGCGGCGTTCGGTGTGATCGTCGCGGTGTTCCAGTGGGGTTGGCTCGCCGATCTCATCGGAGTCCAGCAGACCGGACCCGTGATGAGCATGATGCCGATCTTCCTGATCGGCGTGGTGTTCGGACTCGCGATGGACTACGAGGTCTTCCTCGTCACCCGGATGCGTGAGGCATTCGCCCACGGCGAGAGCGCGAACGATGCCATCGTTACCGGATTCCGGCACAGCGCACGAGTGGTGGTGGCCGCAGCGGCCATCATGATCGCCGTGTTCGCCGGATTCATCGGCGGCGGTGAGCCGATGATCAAGATGATGGGCCTCGGCCTGGCGGCGGCGGTCTTCTTCGACGCCTTCATCGTCCGGATGACCCTGGTCCCGGCCGTGCTCGCACTGCTCGGCGACAAGGCCTGGTGGCTGCCACAGTGGCTGGCGAAGATCCTGCCGAACGTAGACGTGGAGGGCGAGAGCCTGAACCGTATCGAGGCCGTCGAACCGGTCCGGGAACTCGAATCCGCCCGCGCCTGAATGGAAACGCACTGGTAGGCCGTCCCGGGTGGGCGGCCTACCGGTCGCTTCGGGACGATTAGGGTTCTCGATAGCGAGGAGGAATCTCAATGACCGCCGAATGGGCGCAATGGCCGCGACGGCACAGCCGTGCCGTCGATGTGGTCATCGCCATTCTGCTGTGCGCGCTGGCCACATACGCGAGCCGGTTGAGCGATGAAGGCCATGGACAGGGTCCGGTGGTGGTCCGTCCGGCGTCGCTCGCGGTGTTCGGATTATCGGCGATGGCGTCACTCACGCTGCTGTGGCGGCGGCGGTTTCCGTGTGCGGTGCTGCTGGTCACCACCGCCAGCGGAATCGCGATCGGCGCCCTGGGCTTCGAGGTCTCGATTTTCACCGCGGGCGCGGCCTTCGTCGCGGCGTACTCGCTCGGGCTGTGGTCCCCGTATCTGCGCACGGCCAAGATCGCGCCGCTGATCTCGGGTGGCGTGCTGTTGCTCACCTCCCTCGTCCACAATTTCACGCCGGTGCTGACCGGCGGACGCGTCACCCTGATCGCCGGAGTGCTCGTGGCGGGCGCGTTCGCCGAGGCCGGACGCAATAGACGCAACTACCTCGCGGCCCTGCACGCACGGGCGGAGCTGGCCGAACGTACCCGCGAGGAGGAGGCTCGCCAGCGTGTCGGCGAGGAGCGGCTCCGGATCGCGCGCGAGCTGCACGATATCGTCGCGCACCACATGGCGTTGGCGCACGCCCAAGCCTCCACCGCCGCATACCTTTTGCGCAGCCAACCCGACCAGGCGCAGGAGATGCTCGACCAACTGGCCGGCACCACCTCCGCAGCGCTGCGGGAACTCAAGGCCACCGTGGGACTGCTGCGCGAGGACGATTCCGACGCCCCACTGGAACCCACCCCCGGCCTGGCTCAGTTGTCCGAACTGCTCACCTCTTTCGAGCGAACCGGCCTCACCCTGTCGCTGTCGATCACCGGGGTGCCACGTCCACTCTCGCCCGGCGCCGATCTGACGGCGTATCGGATCATCCAGGAAGCGCTCACCAATATCACCAAGCACGCGGGTACCGCGGCGGCAACGGTCCGGCTCGTCTATTCCCGGCTGCTACTGACGATCAGTGTGACCGATGACGGCGGCACGGTGTCCGAACCTGTTCGCGGCGAACAGGATTCGGACAACGAGGGCTACGGCCTGATCGGCATGAACGAACGAGCCGTCTCCGTCGGCGGACACCTGCGCGCCGGACGCAGGCCCGACGGGGGCTTCGAAGTCACCACCGAACTTCCCCTCGAGCCACCGAAAACCCCTGACCACGAGGACAAGACACCATGACCATCCGGATACTGCTGGCCGACGATCAAGCCCTGCTGGCCGGGACCTTCCGGCTCCTGATCGATTCGGCCGAGGATATGGAGGTGGTAGGCATCGCCGGAAACGGCCGTGCGGCAGTCGAACTGGCCCAGGCGACCAAACCCGACGTGGTGGTCATGGATATTCGCATGCCCGGCGTCGACGGCCTCACCGCGACCCAGGAGATCTGCGCCGACCCGACCCTACGCGAGACCCGCGTCCTGATCCTCACCACCTTCGAACTCGACGAGTATGTGGCACAGGCCCTTCGCGCCGGGGCCAGCGGATTCCTCGGCAAAGACGTAGGCCCCGAAGAACTCCTGCGTTCCATCCGCGCCATTTCAGCGGGCGACGCCTTGCTCTCACCCACTGCGACTCGCACTCTGATCGCGCGCTACCTCGCCCGCCCCGAAAGCCATGTCAACGCGGCCGAATCCCTCGAGATCCTCACGGCCCGCGAGCGCGAAGTCGTCGCCATGGTCGCAGAAGGCCTGTCCAACGAGGAGATCGCCGAGAAGGTGTACCTCAGCCCGCTGACCGTCCGCACCCACGTCCAACGGGCCATGTCGAAAGTGGGTGCCCAGAACCGCGCCCAACTCGTAGTGATCGCGTTCCAGTCGGGGCTGGTACGCGTCGAGCCGCCACGGCAGCACGGCACCGGTCACCCCTGACAGCCCGTCAGTCGGTGAGTTGGTATGTCGCGAAGATGCCTTTGTGGTCACTGCCCCACCGCGTTGGCGTGGCGAGGAAATTGTCCTGGGTCGGTTCTTGCGATCGGGTACCGCGCACGATGGACTCGCGCGGGCCGATGATGCCCACAGTGGACAGACACAGCGCGGCACCATGAGCGAAGATGTAGTCCACGCGGTCGCGTTCGTCGGCCTCAGGAGCCCAAGCGAGCTCACAGACATCCACATCGACGTTGTCCGAGGGCCAGGTGAGTCCGGGATGGGTGGCCGGGTCCGGATACATCGATCGGTAGGCATCGATGAAACCGGCTTCGCGCAGGCGACGAGTGCTCTCCCACGCCGACACCACACCGTTGTGGTCGAACAACTTCGCTGTGGCCGGCGTCCAATCCAGCACGGACGGCTCGTTCAGATCACCACCCAGGATGACCGAAGACCCGCCGGCGATCTCGGCTTCCGCGTCGGCGAGAAAGTCGCTGATGACCCCTGGGCGGCCCGAAGCCGCGTTGATGCGCTCGATCACGGCAGGATCGGTCACCGGTCCGTCGGGCAGCTTGTTCCACTCGTGCTCGGCGAACTCGCCCGGCGCCGGGGCCCCCGGCCCGTACCCTCTGGGCAGATTGGACGCGTACCAGCGATACTCCAGATGCGCGGAGTAGACGGTGACGCGCTTTCCGTCGATGTTCAACCGCGCCTTGACCATCCATCCCAGATCGGCGCTGTCCTGGACCGGAAACACCGACAGAATTCCCGTGTCGCGCGAAGGGACGGCATCGAACACACGCCCCCGACGCACCAGTTCGGCCGCGACGGCCGTGGTCGCTTCGGTTGCCTCCGAAAGGAGCACGATCGAGGCCTGTGTCGAGACGATGAGATCGGCGATCAGCTGAATACCATCGGAGACTTTGCTCCCACTGTGCCACGTGTTCAATGCCAGCACCCGGATCTCGCGCGCCGCGGATGCAGCAGCGGCGGAAATCTCCGAACCAGCCTCGAGCGCTCCGCCCGCCCCAGCCCCTGCCGACCCCAAGTCGCTTCGCCTCATAAATCCATCATGGCCTGCACCGAAATTCCAACGATTGCGAGCAAGGCTGCAGCACGTCCGGGGCTCAGGGTCCGGCCCATCTCCGGCGTGCCGGAGGGATGGTCGCGCTTTTCGGCAGCTCACTCGGCAGGCAGTGACCGTACCGGGCGCTGAGGGTCGGTTGGCTCACATTCTGCGTTTCTGCCGTATATCCATGGGATGATGATTCAGTGAGATCAGGCTTATCGACGTGATCCGCTTGGCTCATCTACAGAAAAGAATGACGTAAGCAATGACTCAAGGCAGTGTGAAGTGGTTCAACGCCGAAAAGGGCTTCGGTTTTATCGCGCAGGACGGTGGCGGCCCTGACGTCTTCGTGCACTACTCCGCCGTATCCGGCTCGGGATTCAAGTCCCTCGAAGAAGGACAGCGCGTGGAGTTCGAGGTCGGACAAGGACAGAAGGGCCCGCAGGCCCAGGACGTCCGCGCTATCTGATCGACGCAGCTCGGTACAGCCCCGCACCCTCAGGGTGCGGGGCTGTTGCGTATTCCGGGACTATGCACCGGGGCAGCGCTACTGGTCGGCCTCAGCTGAGATCCTTCGATCGCACTGGAGCAGTACGCCATTCGGGAGCCCTGTCCGGCCGCTATCCCGACCTGTGCGACGGCGTCGAGGTCGAGATCGAAGGCATCGACAGAGCCCGGCAGCGGTGTCACGAGGCCGGGTAGGCTCATTATCGATGGCAAATCTGCGCGCATCGAGCGGGATCGCGTCCGCCGGGGCGACCCTCGGTGTCGCCGAGCTGATTTCGGCCCCGATCGGACCGAATAGCGCGCCGTTCAACGCTTTCGGCTCCATTGTCATCGATTCCACACCGCAGAATCTTCGTGAATGGGTCATCGGCACCTTCGGGACCAACGACAAGCTCTTGCTGTACGCGGCGATGTTCCTGGTGGCGATCGGCGTCGCCGCTCTCGCCGGGTTGCTCGAGCGGACCACCCGGCCACTCGGGTCGGCGCTGTTCGTCGCCTTCGGCATCGCAGGCGTGATGGCAGCATGTACCCGGGCGAACGCGTCGTGGACCTACGCCCTGCCGACGCTGCTCGGCAGCGTTGTCGGATTGTTCACGCTGCGGATGCTGATCCGACGCGTCGACGCCGTCCCGCCCGCGAAACCCCGGCAGGCATCGCGCGAAAAGAGCACTGCCGCTACCGAATCGGCCACCGCTGCGCCCTCGTCGGAGCAGCTGGCACGGCGCCGATTGCTCGGCGGAGTGGTCGGTGTCGGAGTGCTCGCGCTGGTGACCGGATTGACCGGACGGCAACTCGCCGTGCGAGCCAACGACGTGTCCGCGAATCGGGCGGCGGTCCGCCTGCCCGCGCCGGCTGAGCCAGCGGCGTCCGTTCCGGCCGCTGCCGAGCTGCGGGTTTCCGGGCTGACACCATTCATCACCTCGAATTCCAGCTTCTACCGGATCGATACCGCGTTGACCGCGCCGCAGCTCTCGACCGACGACTGGAACTTGCGCATCCACGGCATGGTCGACCGCGAGGTCACCCTCTCCTACGCTGATCTGGCCGAGCGCACGCCGATCGAGCGGATATTCACCTTGACCTGCGTGTCGAATCCCGTCGGCGGCGACCTGACCGGTAACGCGCGGTGGCTCGGCTATCGGGTCGCCGATCTGCTGGCCGAGGCAGGCGTACGCTCAGGCGCCGATATGGTCCTGTCCACCAGCACCGACGACTTCACCGCCGGAACCCCGCTGACGGCGCTGACCGACGGCCGTGATGCGCTGCTGGCGATCGGCATGAACGGCGAACCGTTGCCCGTACCCCACGGCTATCCGGCCCGCCTCGTCGTCCCCGGGCTCTACGGGTACCTCTCGGCAACCAAATGGGTGATCGATCTCGAGGTGACCAGATTCGATCGGGCGCGCGGTTATTGGGCGCGGCGCGGCTGGTCGACCCAAGGGCCGATCAAGACCGAAGCCAGAATCGATACGCCGAAATCATCGACGAAACTATCGACCGGCCCGGTCGCGATCGCGGGCGTCGCCTGGGCCCAGCGTCGAGGTGTGACAGCCGTCGAGGTCCAGGTGGACAACGAGGATTGGCAGCCCGCGCAACTGTCCGAGGAGTACTCGATCGACACGTGGCGGCAATGGGTTTATCAGTGGAACGCGACGCCGGGGCCACACACTGTGCGCGCCCGCGCGACCGACGGTACCGGTGCCGTACAGACCGCCGAGAGCAAGGACGTACTTCCAGACGGTGCGTCCGGCTATCCGTCGGTGTCCGTGCGGGTCGGGTAGCGGCCCGATGCCGGCCCGCCGACTATCGCCTCCGCAGCCCGACACCCGCCAGAAAAATGCCTACCACGACCACGATCAGGCCGATGACGACCCAGATCGCCTGCCCGTTCATGCCACCGGTCTGCCCCAGCAGGTTCAGTCCTTGCAGCGTCCACAGACCACCCATCAACACGAGCAGTACCCCGATGATCAACCACACCCAGCGCATCGCCGCTCCTCAGCTTCGGTCGCAAGCAACCTGGAAAATCCATCGTGCCACGGAAGTAGCTGCCGCCGTTCCGCAGCCGATCATCGGTGGGATGCGGCCGCGACACAGGACAATCGGCCCGTCCGGCCGCGGCACCCGAGCCGGCGTTATGCGGTGATCGGCCGCGGATACGCACTCTGCATGGACAGGAATCGGATTTCGAGATCCTGCTCGAGGTAGTCCATACGACGTTCCCAGAAGTCGCGCATATGCGGGAGCTCGAGGTGTCGGTCGAGATCCTCCTTCGATCGCCACACCTCGTAGAAAACGAAGGTGGACGGATCGTCGACATCCTCGTGGAAGTGATACTCGAGAGCACCGTCCTCCGCCCGGGTGGGCGCAACGAACGACAACAAAAGCTCTTTCAGCTCTGATACACGATCCGGCTTGGGGCGGGCGAAGCCCATCAGGACGAAAGGAACCACCGCGTTAGGTACGAAATCCATCATACCTCCAGACGGTAAGTCGATCGGAGGTACGATGCAAGTCATACCTTGAGGAGGGTGGGGTGAAGATGCGGGACGACCAGCCCGATCCGATGGATGTGGAACTAGGCGCCGTACTGACCGCGCTGGCGGATCGACACCGCCTCGAGGTGGTGCTGGCCCTACTCGCGGACGCCGACGGCGCGGAGCGGCATTGCAGCTCGTTCGGTCTGCCGGTGTCGAAAGCAACTCGCACACACCACTTTCGGGTCCTGCGACAGGCGGGCATCATCCGGCAGGTCAACCGCGGTAACAGCAACATGGCGCAATTGCGGAAGAGTGAGCTGGAGCAGCGGTTTCCTGGACTGGTCGAATTGTTGATCGGGGAAAACAAGCGCCGAACCACGAGCACTGACGCCGACGTACTCACGCCGACCACAGCAGCCCTTCCGCCGGACGGGATGCACCCGAGGTCATCGAAAACCCCTCATTGATCAGACAGGCCGGTGACGCCCGATCGTCACGGCAGCCTAGTTGCTTGCTGGAGCGGTTGGGTCGGGACGGCTTGCGCGGCAGCGGGTCTCGCGGGTCGGCGGGCCAGGTGGCCAAATCGGGCAGCGCCCAGCGGGTACGATCGCGCGGCGGGCCCGACGGTTACTCCCATCGTCGTCGGTGACGCGGTCGTCATCGATGACCCGCGACCGCGTTTGTCCCTGGCACCGCCACGACAGGAGCCCGACCATGCCACGTATCGCCACCGCCGACCCGGTCGAACGAGCCGAATTGCTGGAATTCCTGCGCACTCGCAACCGCGGCGTCCTGGTCACGAGCCGCAGCGACGGCCGCCCACAATTGTCGCCGGTAACATGCGGGATTGATCCCGAGGGCCGCATCGTGGTGTCGACCTACCCGGCCCGCGCCAAGGTCGCCAACGCGCGACGCGACCCGCGCGTGTCCATCTGCGTGCTATCCGACGACTGGAACGGCCCCTATGTGCAGGTCGACGGCCGCGCCGAGGTGCTGGACATGCCGGAGGCCCTCGAAGGGCTCGTCGAGTACTTTCGCGCCATCTCCGGCGAACATCCGGACTGGGCCGAGTATCGCGAGGCCATGGCACGGCAGAACAAGTCGCTGTTGCGCATCGACATCGAGCGCTGGGGCCCGGTCGCGACGGGCGGCTTCCCGCCCGAACTCGCGGACTGAGACGGTCGTGGTCCACCGGGCGGCCGATCCCCATGCAGCGCCAGGCACTCATGAGCAGCATCCGAAACCGCTGCGAGCGTGGCAAGTTCGCGGCGAGCACACGAATGTGACCACACTGGCGACGACATCACAAGGCCGCGCCGCCGACGCTGCCGCGACGGTCGACGATGCCGTCCTGCGGGCGGTACTGACACGTGGGCTGGCGCAAACCGCCATCGGCACACTCGAAGCCGGAATCGAGGGCCCGCATATCGACCAACAGGTCGGGGCGGCCGCGGTCTGGTCGGCTGCCCGACATGGTCTCATTGGACCCGCAATCGACACCGTCGAGGAAGTACAGGTGCCCGTTTTGAAAGGGCTGGGCAATCTGATCGAGTGGATCGCCGACGAACTCGAAGAAGCCGGTGACAGCGCCGTGGCAAGGTGATTACCGACCGCGCTGGAACGGTCAGCTTCGGCACCGGAATCCCGGACGGTGCGTATGTGCTCGTCGGCCGCCGGCGTACGCGGATCGTGCGCGGCATCCCAGCGACAACCTCGCCGAGGAACTGGGTGAAATAGTGCGCCTGGGTGCGGCGGTGGCATTTCACGGATGATCAACCGCCGAGTCGGCCCGCCGCGGACCAGCGCGGGCCGATCCAGCGCCGAAGACCCGGGCTGGTCGCCGAAACGACGCCGAGCGAACTGCGCTACTCGATTCTCATCTCTTCGTAGGCGACAGTGACGCTCTCACTCGCCGGCTCTGCATTCTCAGCGTCGAGCGAAGGCTCCGTCCAACTGGTCGGCAATGCGCGCAGCAAGCGAATCCGCCGACCAGGCTTCTTATCAGCGTCCATCACGGTGATGGTGATGTCCTCTCTGGCCGAATCCACGTCGCCGTCGGCCAACGTTCGCTCGATCCAATCGGTGAACGCTTTGCTCCGATCAAGCCCCCGGGTGATTCGCACCTCCCCCAGCGTGCCCTCCGACGGCGTGCTGATACCCCTCACGTCCTGCACCGTCTCCACCCTGAAATCGCCCAGATCGATGGCGAAGCTGCGGCTGTCGGTCTTGTCCTGGATTTGCATGTCGACCTCCTGAATTCGTAACCGGTTGGGTTCTCTCTCATGAGGCAATGCCACTCGAGAATACGGTGTGGCTCGGGCCACCGGAGTGCGAATTCGCCCAATCCCGTCGGTCGTCGGCGTTTGTGGGGCCAGCAGCATTCGCGTGATCGACCGTATGCTGCCGGGGGCATAGTCATGTGCGTCGCGGCGACCTCGGGGGCCCATTCCGAGCGATGGTCGGCGTTCGGAAAACCCATCGAATGGTTTGGGGAGCCCCCGCCGAAGGCCCGGCCCGGGCACCGGCCGCGTCGGGTCGGCCCCCTGCGATCTCGTTCACGCTTCGGCCACTCGCGTGGATAGCAACACCGGCTGGGTCCGGTCGGGCCGATCATGCTGGGGCTACTCCGGACCGCGTCGCCTCGATATCGGGAGCTGATCCGTTCGTATCAGGTGGGCTGGTCAACCGGGTCCCCGGCGCCCACACCGGAGGTGAATTCGTGCACTCAGGGGTTGTGCGACGGCGCTCCCGGATCAGCCCCCTGCCCCTTCTCACCTGGCTTCGAGTCCGGATCGACCCGATCCGCGCGCTCCCATTCCTTGTCCAACTCGGTTCGCGAATCCGCCGCCTCGCTGCGATGCGCACGCGCCTGCTGGGCAAGCTGCTCGGCCTGTGCCGCCTTGATCTCGCCTTCGGCCTTTGCCGCCCGGCTCCTGGCGGCAGTCTCCTGCGCCCGCGCTTCCCGCTGACCGACTTCGAATTCCCGTTCCGCCGCGCGGTCACGGATGCCCTCGGCTTCGACCCGCCGCTGTTCGCGCCGCTTGCGCATCAACACCCATGCGCCTGCCAGAAGCAGAACAACCAAAACAACGACGACAATTATCACGATCACAACGGTGGTGCTC
Organism: Nocardia sp. NPDC049526; assembly: GCF_044465765.1. NCBI lineage: Bacteria > Bacillati > Actinomycetota > Actinomycetes > Mycobacteriales > Nocardiaceae > Nocardia > Nocardia sp. NPDC049526. The sequence continues at coordinate 222,875 of NZ_JBITMA010000002.1, forward strand.
ATCTTTCGACTCCTCGCACTCACCCCCCTTTTTTCCTAACGCCACTCGACTACCCCGGAACTGCGTAAATATGTGATCGGACGCCTGAGGCCGATCCGCCGCGTAGGTATCGCCAGCACACAGGCCACTATGGTGCTGCTCGAACCGGCCATGCTCGAACGCCGCGACCGTCGGGACCGGACAAGACTGCGCGCACAACGCTGTTGCGGTTGCGGCTGTAGAACTCCGCACGCCCGTCGGAGACGCGGCAAATCGCACGCATCCGTCCTCGATGAGGGAGCCCGAACCTGGCCGCAGGCACGCAATCCGCACCTTTTCAGCGCTGGCTCCACACCGACGGCTACTGACCGACGGCCGCTTCGAGATGGGCACCGGCAGACCCGGAGCGGTCGCTCACCCGCATCACTCGCCGTTGAGCGAGCTGATCAGCATCCAACCGGCGACGCCGATGCACAAGGCGCCCATCGCGATCTCGAAGCCGAGACCGACCCCGGGCCGCAGGCCGTAGGCCAAAGCATGCGTCGTCATGCCTACCGGCACGACGCCGATGACCATCCAGGTGAACGTACGGAAGGCGAGCATGAACAACCCGTCCCACCAGCCGAACAACAGTCCCCACAGCAGGACACCGAGGCCGAAGAAGGCCAGGAACAGCCAGTTGCCGAGCATCTTGCCGGACTCCGGCAGGAACCACTGGGTCCCGTCCGCCACCTCCACGCCGACGACCTCATCGCGCCAGAGTCGCAGGGTGGCCGGTTGTCCCTCCCGTGCCTTGCCGTAGAAGCTCGACGACACCTCGCGGGTCTGCCGGGACCCGTCGGTCCGCTGCCAGGTGACCTCGTAGTGGGTGGTCGTGGTCGTGCTCATGTGGCCGTCGGGGTCGGTCTGCGTCGTCGTCGTGGTGTAGGTGCGCCGGCCCGCAATGGAACCCCGCTCGCCGGCCAAACAGTCGCCCGCGGTCTCCTCGCACTCCACGGCCGCCCGGAACTCCCGAGTCTGCCGGTATGGGCCAGCGGCGGAGGCGAGCGCCATGACAAGCACACCCAGACCGAGCGCGACGATGATCCACTGCCGAAGAGAACGCTCACACAAGGATCCTCCGTACGGCAGTCGACGGATCCTCACACCGCACCCCCACACAATCCCGCCCCACGTCGCGACCATCTCCGCCCCTGCTCGGTTCGGCCACTGTTCATCGGTGCACCTCCAGTGAAAGTCATTGGCGTCGACCTCCTTACAGGAAACAACCACCACACGTGCCGAAAGGTTGGGTCATCCGTTGCGCGCCATCGCCCGCAGTGCGTCAGCTCTGAAACCTGGTGGCGCACATAGCCCATTTGCAGATCGTGCATTCCGAAACGACCGTCACTACCGAGATTGATCAGCGATCGATCGCGAGGTGGTCGAGCAGCTCCGCCACATCCAGTTCATCGAGTCCGGCGTGCTGCCAAAGTGCCTGTGCCGCACCGATAGTCGGATTCCTGCCGTTGAATACCGCGAGTTCGACATAGCGGCGCGATCGGCAGGATCAAGGGCGTCGACGCTGACGCTGATCGCGCGCAAAAGATCTGGGTATGGATGGTTGGGCGATCTCGGCGAGATCGGCCTGGCGCAGTCGGCGCAGCACTCCAGGCGGCCAGCGCTCCGGACGACCAGCGATCATGGCGCCCGCCAGCGCCAGATAGCCACCGGCCGCGATCCCCAACGCCTCCTGCGGTAGTGCCTCCACCGCGAGCCGTGCCCACCGGGGTCAGCAAGACCAGCGATTCCCGGATGCTCAGCACGGTCACCTCGAAGCAGGTCGCGCCCACCGCTCACGATGAGCGATATCCCGGGTGGTGAACAATAACCGTCCAGGCACCTCGACAGCATCGAGATCGCCGAGATCCTGAGCCGCCCAGACATTGTCGACGACAAGCAGATAACGCCGCCCCGCCAGCAAAGCTGCGTGAGAAACGCCTTACCGTGCTGAACATCGGCGTAGACCACACCCTGCCGCCCGAAGGCGGCCGCCACCTGTGCTTGTCTGGTCGGCATCACCGGATTCGGGCCCAACTCCACCCGGACTATGCCGTCCGGAAAAGCTGCCCGTACCCGCCCATCACGGCAAACAGCCGCTGCGAGAACAGATTTCCCGACACCGCATCGGGATCACGTGGCCGGCCTGCGGGATGACGGCCAGCAGGTAGCAAGCCCAGGAACTCCTTGGGTAGGTCGTCGAATCTTCAGTTCGATGAGGGCGCGCCCGCGGCGGGGGTGTGTTCGGCGGTCCCGGTGATGTTGCGGGCCATGCCGCCGAACACGGCGGCGTGAAACGGTGTGATCGCCTTCCAGTAGAGGTGCCCAGCAAGTCCGTGCGGCTGGAAGATGGCGCGTTGCCGATAGCGGGAACCCCCGCCGGGGTCGGGCTCCACGCCGAGTTCGAGCCATGCCAGTCCCGGGACCTGCATTTCGGCGCGAAGCCGAAGCAGGTGGGGACGGTCGATGTGTTCAACGCGCCACCAGTCCAGGGCTTCGCCAGGGTGCAGGCGGTGTGGGTCTCTGCGGCCGCGACGTAAACCGACCCCGCCGGTGACCCGGTCGATCCAGCCGCGCAGCGACCAGGCAAGCGGAAACGAGTACCAGCCGTTTTCGCCGCCGATGGATTCGATGACCGCCCACAGGGTGTCGGAGTCGGCGTGGGTGTGGCGCTCGCGGAAGTCCTCGTAGAGTGAACCGCCGGACCAGGCCGGGTCAGTGGGCAGCGGATCCGAGGGCACGCCGGGTGTGCTGGCGTCCGACCAGCGGGTCGGCACCTCGGCGTTGCGGATGCGGGTCAGTGCCAGTTCCACGGCACGTTCGCAGCTGGTGAGGCCGCCGGCGGGATCGGGGATGTGCGCGGCGATGTCGTGGTCGCCGCACACGACTTCGTGCACGAGAGATTCGATGAGCGGGACGGCCAAGGCGCGCGGCACCGGGGTCACCAGGTTGACCCATTGCGCCGACAGCCATGGCGTGAGCACCGGGACCGGCAGCACCACCCGACGAGTCAGCCCGGCGACCACTGCGTATTCGCGCATCATGGTCAGATAGGTCAGGACGTCGGGGCCACCGATATCGAACGGGCGGTTGACGTCGGCGGGCAGCTCCGCGGCCCGCAGCAGGTAGTACAAGACATCGCGCACGGCGATGGGTTGGATGCGGTTGCGCACCCAACGGGGGGTGATCATCGCGGGCAGGCGTTCGGACAGGTAGCGCAGCATCTCGAAACTGGCCGAGCCGGATCCGATGATGACTGCCGCGCGCAGTTCCGCAGTGGGGACCCCGGATGCCCGCAGGATTTCTCCGACCTCGGCGCGGGAGGCGAGGTGGCGCGAGAGCTCTGTATGTTCCGGGATGATGCCGCCGAGATAGACGATGCGCCTGACCCCGGCCGAGGTCGCCGCGGCCGCGACGACCCGTGCGGCGTGCTGATCGATGCCTGCGAAGTCGCGGCGGGTCAACGAGTGCACCAGGTAGTAGACGACCTCCTGGTCGGCGACCGCGGCGCGCACCTCGTCGTCATCGCTGACATCGCCGCGGACCACCTCGACTCGATCCCGCCACGGCACCTCCGCCAGCTTCGCCGGCGTCCGGGCCACCGCCCGCACCTGATGACCGGCCTGCGCCAGTTCGGGCACCAAACGTCCGCCGATGTAGCCGGTCGCGCCGAAAACCACACACCGCATGCTCAACCATCCTTCTTCCCGGTCATGGACGTCGAGATCAGTGAGGACCGCGACCGCCCCGGCACCAACGCGCCATACCCCACGCTTGCGTACGCCATGTGTGCGGGAATGAGTTGTTGCCTGTGCCGCACACGGATTCGCCTGGCCGGTGACTGCTGTCGAGGCGGTCCATCGGAAGACTCCTGGTATGTCAGCCGTTGGCGACTACGCGCCGCCCTGCGGCTCGGGCTTACCACCTATTCCAATGCATAAACGTTGCATGAACCGCCGAGGCGAATCTGGCCTGCGACGGCGACGACGGGCCTGTCGCCGCAGATCAGCCCGGTCAGGCGGATGAGGATACGACGTCACGACTTGACCCCTGAAACGATCCTCCAGCCACCATCTCGCTAACTGGAACTCGATTCGAATCGCCAAGAGATTGAGCGAAAACCATTCAACGGTCAGTCAATTATCAGCGACGCGGCGCAGTTGACGAAGCACCGATAGTACGGCTGTCTCGTCGTTCGAATTTCCGGCGGTGAATTCGGCGATGCGCGGGCCGTCGGCCATATCGCGAAGCAACGGCTGCTCGCGACCCTGCCCCTCGTGCGCCGCGCCCGGTGCGGATCGACGAGACACGGGCAAGTGTCCGGTTCCCCGCCCCCGTCATCGGCCCAGGAACCCCGACCACGGCGTGGCTCTCGACGGGCCGTCCGGCGGTGGCGTCGAGCGCGAGAACGCTTCGGGTATCCGGAACCCGCTTTCGGCGACCTCGGCGCGCAGGAGTGCGAGATGCTCACTGCTTCTAGTCCATATCTCGCCGACGCCCAGTGCGATCGCCGCGCGCATCCTGCCGGAACCGGCTACGCCCCATACGGCCAGACCCATGCCTGCCTCGCCGGCTTGCCGCACGAAGCCCGCGGACAGCAGTGGGTACGGGACGGTGAGACCGGTAGCCCCCACACGGTGCACCTCGTCGATGATGGCATCGATGTCATTGGCACCCGGCCGCACCGCGCGAGCCACCCATCCGGCGGCGGCATGCATCCCTCTCGTGGCCACCGTCAGCGAGTTGATCATCGCCACGCGCCGCAAATCCGGTGCCAGCTCCGTGGCCGTTGCCAATACTCGCAGGTCGACCGCGTGCAGCTCTCCTCGCACGCCGTGCCGCTCCAGCGTGCCCGCAATCGCTCCCACCTGGGCACGGACCTCCGAGTCGGACCAGGCGGGCCCCGCGGGCACCTCCACCGACAGCGCCGCATCCGCGAAGGCCGCCGACCGGCATACGGCGTCGAGGGCAGCCATGTCGGCGGCGGCCCGGCCCAGCTCCACGACGACCGCGTTCACTCCCAGCGCGAGCGCGTCGGTCAACGCCTGCCCGTCATCCGTCAGCCCGCCTCCCCCGAGATGTACTGCGATCCTGATCCCCACGCGAGCCGCATCGGAAGCTCCCGCTGCCGCCCGGCCGGGCTCGGCCGGACGCGTCCGCCGTCCACCAAACGGATCGGTCGCTCCTATTCCAGCGGGTTCGTCGAGTGCCGCGTCCAATTGCGGCGCACGGCGATCACGCGCGGCATCGACCACCGCGGCACGAATGCGATGCATCGCTGTCGGGTTCTCGACGGTAGGCCGATGCTGCTCGGTAGGCACCTCAGCACCCCGGCCGGCAAGACACCACGCGGCGTACCGCAACGATTCCGTGGCCTGCGCGGCACCTATCAATGAGTACTGCAGGTACTCGCCATGCCCGTCGAAGGGAGCCAGCGAGTACGGGAAACCGCGTTCCGCATGTACGCGCGTCGCATTGAGGTCGGTTGCCGGATCGGTCCCCAGCCCCAGTGGCCCGTCACCGAGCAACCGGCCACGCACTCCCGGTGAATCGCCGCCCAAACCGGTCACCGGGTCGTCGGATTGCGCCAGCACCCAGGTGTTCCGGCAACTGGCATCGGTCGTGCTGTCGTAGCGTCGGCCACGCCCGGGCGACCCCACGATCGCGCGGTTGACGAACACACCATCCAGTCGCCCACCCACGGTCGCGTCGGACACGACCGGGGTTCCGTAGCTGTAACCGAGCACGGAAAATCTCGCATTGCTCACCGCGCGCAAGGCCAGAACGTCGCGCGCGAACAGCCTCCCACCGGCCTCGGCGAGCTCTGGCCTGGCAGCCCACGCTTCCTTGTTCTTGGCGGGCGCTTCGTAGCCGATCCAGCACACCACCGCGACCCTGGTGGAACGATCCGCCCGCACCAGCTCCTCGTAAAGATTCCGCGCACTCCCCAGCCGGGCCGGTGCCGACTGCAGCCGCGTGTTCACGCCGTCCACGTACCAGACCACGTGTTCGGCGTCCTCGAGTCGGCAGTTGCCGATGACGAACGTGCCGGATCCGTTGCCGCCGAACGCCTCCGGGTCCAACGCCACCGTTGACACGATCGGCGCAGGGATGTCGCGGTGCACCGTGACCGAGCGTGTGAGTGCCTCGTCGACGGCGTAGAGGTTTCTGAAAATCTGATGCTCCGCCCGGCCGGCTTTCCTGCTGCCTTTCGCGTGGATAGCCGAGGAAGTGGCATATCGCCAATAGTCGTTCGCGTAGTTCGCCACTTCGGACGGAATGCCCGGGGCGTTGCCCACAATTTTGGGATGCCGGGCCACGACTGCGCGCTGCTCGTCGCGGTGCAGTGAATTCCACCACCGTTTGTTGTCGACGGCAAGCCGGCCGACTCTGGTGAAATCGTCCGGCAGACCCCGATGCAGTAGGACATCGGGCCCCAGATCGCCGCCGCGCTTCTCGATCGCGCTTCGGGCGAGCGCACCGTCGCCACCGGTCTCGACCAAGGTAGGCACGCCAGTGTTCGGATCGCGCGGCAGGACATCAATATAGGCGGACTCGATCTGCTCATCGGCGGTGCGTTCAATGCAGTCGGTGAAGCGCACCCACGCATCCTGCGCGTCATCATGCCGCGCGACCCGATCCGGGCGGCCGGCCAGAATGTGGCTCATATTGTCCAGCGACTCCGTGGGCGCCTTGGTGCGATCGTCGACATACAGGAGGAATTCGTCATCGATCGGCTTGCCCGCCTCGAACGGCTCCTTCTCGTATCTCTGCGCCATATCGCGCATGTCCTTCAGGACGGAACTGGAATTTCCCGCATCGCCGGTCGGAAACCGGCACGCGAATTGCACGCCAGGCAAATCCATTGCTCTTGCGGGGCTACTCGACAGCGATGCGATCCCGTAGTACACGTCGGCGGACGATGCGATATCCGCCAGTGCGTCACGCATCGTCGCGAGATTCGATTCGCCACAGACCACCACCGTGTCGACCGTATGCGCGGCCGACTCGTGAACCAGTGCCTTCTTCGCGGTTCGACCGCCGTTACCGTGCACAACCAGCTGGCGTTCCGGCCGCACCGCCGGATAAGACGCTGCGCCGGTGTGCATGTCGGCGTCCAGCGCCGCCATATCCCCGGCCAACCGGTGACCATCGGTCCCGGACCACATCACGATCCTGACGGGGCGATCCGGGTTTTCCCGTACGGCCGCCTCATAGTGGTTGCACGCCAACTGCATTCGCCGATCCAGGCGGCGCAGGTCGCCGGCGGTGCCATCCACGTGCCACGCCTCCGCCAGTGGATCTCCGCTGCCGAACGAGATGATGATCGAGCCGGCGACCGGGCGGTCTGCCACGAACTGCTCGAGCAGCACCGTCGGTACCGGTACTCCGGGAGTCTCCACCGTCGCGGCCAGCTGGCGCGCCCGGATCAGCAAGTCCTCGACATTCAGCAGATACTCCCGCAGCGCCCGTTCCGGCGCGGTTGGCCGGGTCGTCGCCGCGGTGTCGTCGAGCGCGGCCTTCGTTTTCGCGAACGCCCACCGATTGGCCTGGTCGCGTACATTTCTCGGGAATCCGCCCGCTTTGCCGACAAGTTCCGGCCACACCCGCACCAGCGCACGCAGCTCGTCCACGCTCAGACGCCGCGCGCGCCGCTCGTTCTCGGCTGCGTGCTCTGCACTTTCCTGGACGGCAATCGCGCGGTTCGCGGCTGGTCGCCGCCGCCACCGATACACCAGATCCTGCGGGCTTGCCGCCAACCCCCACTGCTCACGCAACACCCGCTCGGCCCGCATACGCAGGTCCGCATCGGGCGGCGTGTAGGTGGGCAGCCCAGCACGCGCATCGACCGGCCCGATGAGCTCGATGTGACCATCCGCTCCGGCACCTTCCGGCTCCTGCGCCCGGGCCGGATCGGCCGACTCGTCACCGCCACCGGGTCGGCTGCCGATGTATCCGTCGGATCCGATGTTTCCTCGCCCGTCCGGCGGAAACGGCTCGCGACTGTTCGGAGTCGGCCGCTCCGTCGATTGCGCCGATCCGTCGGATGTGAGCGGACGGGGGCTGTCCGGCCGGATGTTCGCTTTCCCGGAGTCTCCCGTGCCGTCCAGCACGACCTGGTCCGGCTCGATCACCTCGGTCCCGCCAGAGAGGAGGGCTTGGGCCAAGGCCGTGACCGTGGGTGTGAGGTCCGGCAGGTTCGCGATCATTCGGCGTTCGGCACCTGCGCTCCGGATCCGATCGGTGACGATGCCGGTGACCGCCGAGGCGAGCAGGCGGCCGGTTTGTGTGTCGATCCAACCGAGCGCCCTGGCGAAGTGCTCGGCGAGCATGGACCGGTGCTGGTCGCGCAGCGGACGTGCCTCGAGACCGGGAGCGAACATATCTCGGTGCAGGACACAGGCCTCGTCCGGATGCTCGGCCAGGGCGGTGAGGTATGCGCGCGTGGCGGTCTCCAGCCGCGACCGCACGCCGCCGGGCCGCTCAGGCGCATCCGGCATCGCCGCGTCACAGGCCGTCCGCACGCGGTCGAGCGCCGCAGCGCAGGCGGCCTCGAAGCCGCTCCGCTTACCGGAATACATCCGGAAGTACGTCCGGCGCGTCAACTGGGCGCGCTCCAGGACGGTCTCGAGCGACATCGAACCGTATCCCTGGTCGGCCGCGACGGCGAGGAACTGCGTCAGAAGGTGTTCTCGCCGGTCGTCTACCGGCTGTACGGACGAGTCGCCGACCGGCCGCGGCACGGCTCGGACCGGCTCGCCGGAGCGGTCGGACATCCGGCCGGTGAGGGTCGGTTCGGTGAGTCGAAGTTGCGGGAAATCGCGTCCGAGCAGCGGTAGCAGCAACCCACCGGCCATTACGGCGATTTTCGAGCCCGACGTCTGGCGGTACGCCTCGACGTCGAATCCCACCAGTGACTCCCGGAGCCGGTCGGTGGACGCCCGGGCTACTCCGGTCGGTTCGAACGTGACGAAACCCGGGCACACCCCCCCGCGGTCGGCCGCGCGTGCCTGTTTCGCCAGTCCGGTGATCGCGACCGACGTGATCGTCTGGCTCGTGGTGTCGAATTCGACGGCGAACCGCGGCGGGTTACGCGGCTCGGTGAACTCACCCAGCGTGGTGAAGGTGACTCCCGCCAGCACGCTCAACCGGCTGGCGAATTCCAGGACGCCGTGCTGGATGCTGGCCCACGGCCAGCCCTCGATCACGTCGGCATGCTCGGCGAGGCTTTCGAGGTAGCCCCGCAGCACGATCTGCACGCTGCCCATGTTGGTCGCGGCGCTGAGCACCGTGTTGTTGCCCGGTATCGAGAATTCGTCGACCGAGTGGGCGGGTAGGTCGAGTTCGGCTCGTCGGTGCGGCGGAATCGAGTTCAGCATCGGTGCCCGGTCGCGGGAGCGTTCGTCCTTGATGGCCGCGAGTTCCTGCCATACCGTCTCGTCCACCAGATCCCAGACCTCGGTCAGATGCTCGACTGCCGCCTGCATGAACGCATGCCGGCCGCTGTCGCGGGGGTATCCGTCGCGGCCGTGCATGACGTAGTCGTCGTCCAGCCAGGACGCGAAATACCCCGGCTCGACCTCCGAATACGTTGCCTGCAGTGCCGCGGTTACCCGCTCGGGGTGGCTCATCATCTGCTGCAACGCCGTCTCGGTCAGCTTGTACTGCAGGCATCCCGACGCGATCGACCGCTCCAGCGAATACTGCAGATAGGCAAGCTCATCCGGCGGGAACAACTCCGCCAGCCGCCTCGTGACACCGCCGACGCGCACCGGGAGATCCGTCTCCGCGAACCGCTCGCCGACCTCGGCGATAACCGCCCGTGCCCGTGCCGGTTCCGCGAGCACTCGCGTCATGCCCTCCTTCGACAGCCCGCGAATCAGCGACACGACCGTGCGCGGCACCTGCGCCGACGGCAGCCAACCGGTCGGCGCATCGTCAGGTCGTGCGGCCTCGGGGGTCGAATCGCCCGGCTCACGGTGCTCCGGCCCGGTGGGGCCGGGCTCGGGCGGTTCGGCATCGGTTCGGGGAAGCGATTGCCCACCAATCGGTCCGGTGCCGGCGGGCGGGGGGTTGCCCGAAGCAGCCGACTGCGCGCCATGTCCCACGAGAGCGGCGATGTGTCGGCGGAGGGCGCTGGCATCGCCGAATACGGCCCGGTCGGCGAGTATGCCGTGAATGGCCGCCACCAGGTTCCTGCGGGCGGGCATGGGCGGTTCACCGAATGCGGTCGCCACCATGTCGGCGATAGCTTCCGTTACAGCCTCGTAGCTGCCCGGCCGTAGCGGGTCGGCGGCGAACTCCTCGGTCAGCAGCCGCTCCAGCACCGTGCCCGGTCCCCGGCGCTCCGGCATCTGCTGATCCACCGGCAGCAGTGCGGCCAGCTCCGCTCGCAGCGCCGATCTCTCCTCTGGTGTCAGCACCACCGGTACCGAATCAGAGGAGTCCGTCGGGCGACTGCCGATGTAGCCGGGTCCGACAGCGGTGGTCGCGGGTGCGGCGACCACTCGGCCGTTCAGCTGCCTCCGGATGAGGTTCAGCAACCGGCGGCGGTGGCCGGCATGCAGTTGCCCGCACCAGCGGGCGAGCACATCGCCCGGGTAGAAGTCGGAGTAGGACGGCACCAGCAGACGCCACCTGCCCGACGGGTCCTTCCCCACCGTGACACGCGCCGACATCACACCGAGGTCGAGCACTTCGCTGGTGCGTTCCGTCAACGGTGCCGGTTGTTCCGGGATCGGCGCGGGGCGGGCGACATCGTGGGGGGCTTGAAGGACCACCCGGCGTAGCGCCGCCAACGCACCGTGCGGATCGTCGGACTCACTCGCCCGTGGTGGCCGGCACCCCTCCTCTACGGCACGGTCGGTCAGAATGTGGCCGATGGTCGTCATTGTGTAGGAGGAGTCACCAGGGCCCTTGAACACGCTCGGCGGGAGCCCCTGGATCCACTGCTCGAAGGTCGGCCGCTTCGGCGATTTCCCAGGCTTGGTCCCCAGCTTGTCGAGCGCTCCCGCATTGCACAGACGCAGGTACTCGTCGAGCAGCCGACCCGGGATCAGTTTCCGGCTCGGATCGGCATCGTCGGGCTGGAGATGCTCGCTGCGAACCTCCCCGTCGATCCGCAGCTGCATACCGTCGTAGGCGATCCGCAGGCGGCCACCGTCGCGCGGAATCGTGTCCAGCACATCCGGGCGTTCGGTGAACAGCTTGCGCAGGACACGGCCGTGCCCGCCCATGCTCGCGACTCTCAGGCCGGTCGGATTGTCATCCCGGTCCACCTGTACTGCCACCTGCGGGTGTCCGTCGATCGGCAATGCCCCGGGCGACCGAAGCACCTCCTCGATCCGCGTGCGCGACACGGCGGTGTCGACCATCTCGACCAGTCGCGTCGGCGCACCCGCGGCGCCCTCGGCCCGCTCCCACTCGTCGAACGCGGCGGTCAATCGCTGTACGTCGGGCCGTCCTTGCACCCATTCAGCGAAACCAGGGAACTCACGTCGCCAATTCTTCTTGTTGAACGGCCGCAAGGCCCGCGATTCCCGGCTCGGTGGCACTCGAAGCTCCCCACCGATCGCCGGTCGCTGCGTCCACGGCCCGGGTCCGAACTCGACACGTACCGTGTGCGACCAGTTCGCCAGCATTGCGGTGCTGATCTCCGCGATTGTTGTGACTTCGACCCCGCTCAATCTGGTCTCGCGGCGGCGCGGCTGTGACGGCAGCCAAGAGCAACGGGCGCCGAACGAAAGCACGGAGGCGGAGTCAGCCCTGCGATCGGCTTTGCCGTCCGCCACCGCGACATGCATCAACCGCTCTTCTCCGCCCGGCTGATCCGTGCCGAACCACATCACGACGTCACCGTGCTGTGGGCGTGACCCCGGGTCACCGTCCGAGAGGCGCTGCCGTCCTGCCGGGGCAAGGAGGCCGGGCAGTTCGCGCACCCAGCGTCGGGAGAAGTCATCTGGGCCATCCCAGTTGTAGATCGCGGGGACCTGCTCGCGGCCGAGTACACCCGCGGCGACGGCGGCGTACACCACCATGTCGATGCAGCTGAGCGGCAGGTCCGAGGCCAGGGCGGGGAGCTGTTCATCACTCGACCAGCCCCAGTCGGCGAAGACGCTGTCCGGCTTCAGCTGACACCAGTAGGCCGTATCTCTGCGGGTGAAGTACCCGAGCAAGTGCTCCACGACCCTGGCCGACGCGGGTACCGCAGATGATTCCGCCGCGACCATCTCGGCCGTTTCTCCATCGCCGCCGACACCATCGTGTGCTTCACTGTCGGAGAGCCGCGACCATGGCGTCGCCCGCGGCGTCTCCTCCGATGCCGGCCTACGTGCAGACTCCCCCGGTTCGGGTGGTCTGCTCCCGATGAATCCGCCCGGCCTGGTCGTGCCCTCGCCCGGCGCGGAATCGTCTTGCGACACTGGTGGATTCGGCGGTCGATCCGACTCCTTGGTCGAGGAGCTCCACGGTGTCGGTGTCGGCAGTGGCAGATTCTGCTCGCTCGCGGTGGTGTCCCGATCACTTGCGGTGACGTCGGGGTCGAATGCGGTACGCAACCGGGCAATGGCGTCGGCGAGGACGTCCGCCGCGATCGCATGTGGCAGGCCCAGCCGCCTTGCGATGTGGGCCAGCGACACGCCCTCGACCAGATGAGCCAGCACCAGCCGTTCGGCGACACCGGGATCGGGCAGATCCACCAGCGCCGCTCGGACGGTCATCATGAAGTCCGTATCGGAGAACCCTGCGCCAGACGGGTCGGCGATCTCGCGGGGCACGGCGCCGCCGGACTTGCCGCGCACCGGCGCATCCGCCGAAACCGTGGGTCGCTCCAGAATTTCGCGCGCTCGCACGACTTCGGCCACGCTCAATCGCAATATTCGTGCGATCGCCGCGTCGTCGAGATCCTCCCCTTCGGCAACCATCCTGCCGATCTGGGCGCCTACCGTGCTCACCATCTTCCGTGTTCGATTATCGAGGTTCGGGAATTTACGCTCGAGACGGAAGCGGAAAAGCGCGCCCCGGCAACTGGCCCAGGCATGAGCGGCAAACGAGGCGGAGGGAATGTGGCTCGTGATCGCGGTGATAGTCGCGATCCAGGCGACATTAACCGCCTCGTCACGGATATCGGGGGATTCTCGACGCGCCACCGCATTCGGAACCCAGGCAAACTTCTCGAGTATCTCATCCTGGATTTCACGCTCTTCGCGGGACCCCACCCGAGTTACCACATACCGCTGGAACAGCTCTTCTTCCTCGCGATAGCCGGATCGCTCGTATCGCTCGCCATAGAAACGATCGACGATTTCCAGCAACATATCGCCACCGATTCCCAGCGTCCGACACAGTTGCCGCAATTTCCGCAACCGAGGAAGATAACGATTGTTCTCGATACTGGAAATAGTGCTACGCGGCATCCTCGCGCGCCGCGCGAGCTCAGTCGCCGATATTCCTTCGTCGTAACGCAGCGCCGCAATCCAACGCCCCAATGATTTGTGCGAAGCGGGATCGATATCGGCAGTGATATCAGGGTAGAAACGCCGGACAGCGTCGATCTGCTCGCCACCACGAACTCCGATCTTTCGGCAGATACGCCGGAAGCTGCGGAAGTGCGGAATTTGTTTTCCGTTCTCGATATCGGTGATATAGCGGCCGGAGAGGCCCACCAGGCGAGCGAATTCCACCTGTGTCATCCGGAGGCTGCTGCGCCTTGCCTCGATCCAATCGCCGAGCGTCTCGTGCGCGGCAGGATCGGTATCGGCGGCGGTCTCCGGATAGAAGCGACGGACTGCGGCCTCCAGCAGTTCCCCTTCCACCCCCAGCGCCAGGCAGATGCGCCGGAATGTTTTCAACTGCGGAACATGCTTGTTGTTTTCGATACCGGCAACGTAGGTTTGGGCCATTCCGGCTTCGTCGCCCAGCCGAGTCTGCGACATTCCTTTGTTGCGTCGCAGTGCCGCAATCCAATTTCCGGTGGAGTCGTACGCAGCCGGATCGGTATCGCTGTCGGTCTCTGGATAGAAGCGACTGACCGCGGCCCGCAGCATTTCTGCTTCGACATCGAGTGCCTCGCATATTCGCCGCAGTGTCGGCAGGCGTGGAATATACTTGCCGTTTTCGATATCGGCGATGTGTGACAGATCTACGCCTGTCGCGCGCTCGAGATCAGTCTTGGTCATTTCTTTGCCGTGGCGCAGCGCGGCAACCCAACTACCGACGGAATCGTGCGCGTCCGGATCGGTATCGGTATCGGTGTCCGGATAGAAGCGACGTGTCGCGGCATGCAGCAGCGCCTCGCCGATGTTCAACGCCGCACCGATTTGTCGGAAAGTCGCCAGCCGAGGGATGTTCTTGCCGTTTTCGATGGCCGAGAGGTGGCCTGCGGCCATCCCAGCCGCTCGTGCGACCTCCTTCTGCTGCATCCCCCGTTCGTGTCGCTGCGCCTTGATCCATGCTCCCGGTGAGACATCGGGCACCGACAGTGCGGAATCGGTCGGTCCGGACTCCTCCGACGGACGGCTGCCGATCAGGCGCGAGGGACCCGGCACAGGCTCTCCTGACGCACCTATCAGCGATCCCGGTTGTGGCCCTTCCAGGCGACGCGGCGGATTCTGTTCGCCCCCACCGACTTCGGTGGCTCGACGCCACGCACCGCGCAAGGCGCCCGGCGGCGGATCGGGCTGCTCCCGGGGACGGCTGCCGATGAATCCGGGTGGACGGTCGTCCTTGCCTGTCGCCGTCCAGGCGTCCGGGCGCCCCTCCGCATCCGATCCGCCGACCCGGTACAGACTCCGGCCGAGCGCGGCAGCGAACCACTCGACGAAGTCCGACTGCCGCCTCGACATGGCCTGCAGGTCGATGTCGTGCGGCAGGCGGACCGGTCGGCCGAAGGCGACAGTGAACGCTGTTGCCGCGAACGTCCTGATCGTCGCGTCGCTACCCCGCGTCATCAGTGGCGCCTGGAACAACAGATAGACCGCGTTGGCGAACCGTCGCAGGACATCGACAGACGGTTCCACCGATCGTTGGTCGAGGGCGGCGGCCAGTTCGGCTATGGCGGCATCGAAGATCGTCCGCTGGTCGTCGGACTGCGCGGTCTCGATTACGAACCGGTCGTGCTCGAGCGCGTACAGGGCGTTTCCGTTGACGCGGGTGCCACCAGGCAGCTCCACGATGTTCTGCAGCACCTCGCCGAGCACCTCGCCGCCCGGCACCTCCTTGTCCATCCGGGCTCGGACGAGACGGCCGATCGCCACGGTGGTCCAGAACGCCTGTGTCCCAACGCCGCCGTGCCATCTTCCGGTCCGAGGATCGCGATGAACCTCGGCGCGTAGACCGGTCAGGCGACCCACGATATCCGTGTTGGCCGCGTCGTCGCCGAGCCTCGTGCGGAAGTAGTCGGGATGACTTTCCCCGTGCTCCCCCACCGCGCCGGGGTCACGCTCGACGGCCCAGACCTGCCGCATGTAGCGCTGATGCGACATCCAGAAATACAGCTCCGCCAGCACCCTGCGCCGCGCCGCCGGAGTCACCGCCGAACCCCACCGGCTGACAAGCTTTCCCAATCCGCGATTGGCCACGTACGCCTGCCACAGTGAGAACCTCCGCAATGCCGCGCTCCGGCCCGGATCGTTGCTCGTTATCCGCAGCCCCGGCACCGGAAAATGCTCAGCACGAAGCGGTCCCCGCCCGGCCCGCACCGCCTCGTTGACGACACGCACGTCGTCGGTGACCGCCGCACCCGGCCGCGAGTCGGGCGGCTCGGGCGTGCCCTGCTGTGGTCTGCTGCCGATGAACCTCGGGGGGGCGATGTCCGGGTGGTCCGATGTCGGGACATCGAGGTCCGGGGTGATCTGCGGTGGCCGACCGGTGGTGACGTACTCGTGGATCGCCCATTGCGGCGTGCCGACCGCAGCGCCGTGGATGTCCGTCTCGGCGAACCCGACGGCGAGGGCCTCGTATTCACGCAGCTGTGCCTTGGTTGCGTCGACGAAGGCGTACGCGGGCAGTCGCGCCAGCCAAGCCTGCTCGGGTTCTCGGATCAAGCCCAGTTCGTGGAGCCGGGACCAGGTCTCGTCCAGCACCTGCGGCAGGGTCACCGACAGGAGTTCCACGGCATCGATCGCGTGGACGAATTCGTGCACAGCATCGTGGTGGAACGGTCTGTCACCGACCGGATTGACACCAAGCTCGCGCATCTCGATACCGCGTTCGACAGTCCATGCCGGCCTGCTCGCATTGCGCAGGCTGAACTGGATCCCCACAGTTCGAAACGTCGATGCGGAATCGCGCTGGGCGAAGGATGCGGCGCCTGCGTCCTCGTTACCCAGGTAATCGATCCACAGTCCCCGGATATTGGTACGGCCCGGGAACCTGGTGAGCATCTCGTCCAGCGCACCGAGGATCTCCTCGACGACATGGGCGGGAACATCCGGATGTTCGAACCCCAGGATCGTGATATGCGGGTAGTCGAGGTTGAACGACTCGACCAGCCGCGCCTTGGCCTGTGCTTCGCCATCGAGCCCGGCACGATGCGATATCTCGCCGGGCGTGCGTGCGGCGCGCATCTCGATCTCCGCCAGCGCGTCCATGTACCCGCCGTGTATGTGACGCAGCGCGGGTTTGTACTCATCGGGTATCGGAAGATCCGAAATCCACGATTGCAGGTACGCCACCCGCTCCCGGATGGCCGAGAGCTCCGACCTCGGGATGCCGTGGTGCTGCCACACCTCACGGCCGTCGATATGCCGCACGAACATCGCGGCGAACACACCGGTCGGCGTCGCGTCGATCGCAGACGGGGCACGACCACCTACCACCTCGTTGTCCGGGGCCACATTCCACTCTCGCGTGGCGCGGTTCGTCCTGGTCACCGCGTCGAAGAGGCCGAGTCGCCGGGCCGAGCGCGAGCCGAGAATCCCGCGGTCCAGTGCCTGCAGGCTGTCGCCCGGCTGCCCAGGAGTGATCTCCCGGCAGACGGTGCCGCCCTCCCGAATCAGGCAGGTCCGCCCTACCGGCGCGTCCATGATCGCGGCGACTTCCCGCTGCAACACCTGCTCAAGAGCGGCAACCGGGGCGGTGTACGTCTCCATTAACACGCGCGAGCCGTTGCCGAAGGTCACCGCCTCGACCCGCACCCCCGGCGCCTCCTCGACCAGCGAACTCTCCACTATTCCGGACTGCATGCCTGCGACCACCAAGTCCTGGAAGTCGGGACCGGCGGACACGCCGTCGCGGGAGGAGCCCGCTTCCAGTGGCCGGCTGCCGATCAGGCCACTCGGACCTCGGCTGCGACCTGGCCGCGGCGTGGATTCCCCTGGGCGGCGCGGTTTCTCCGCGTCACCGACCGGCGGGTGCCGGTCGGTGACAATCAGCCGTTCGATGGCAAGATCGGATGTCGAGTGGTAACCCCGCCGCGTTGTGCCGTGCAAGTCGAGGGTCTCGAACTGCCGCCCATGCTCGGTGGTCAATGGAACGACGACTCGATCCGTGTACGTCCCGTCCTCGGCCATCCGCCGCTTGATCTCGTCCTGGGCCTGCCGGATCAGCCATTGGGTACGGTCGTACTCCCCGTGGAGGCCACGAGTGCCGGGGTCCGCTGCGATGCGTTCTGGTAGCTCGATGACGTGCCGGTCGATCCAAGTCTCGTCGTATCCGGCGCGGCGAAAGGCGTCGCGAATCGGCTCGGCAACCGGTCGCAAGCTTCGTTCCCCAGTGTCGGGGTCGATGACCAGACGCTGCTCCCGAGAAACCTGCTGGTCGCTGTAGCAAGGAATGATGTAGGCGTCGTCGAGGGAGTAGGCGTATCTGGGATCCCCGTTCAATGGACGGAACGTGGCGTCGCTGGCCAGATGAGCCTCGTCCGCTGCGGTCGTCTTGGCCTCGTTGCGTAACGGCGTTGTCTTCGTGATCGCGCCGAGTGGCATCACGACGATCGCGCCGAGCGGGTCAGGCAGTACGGTGCTGTTTCCCATTTCGAGTGTGCGGCGGAGTCCGGCGTATCCGACGTACATATTGAAGTTTTCCGTGCCCTGCCAGTTCCCCGGCTTGATGAAATGCACCCCGACGGAATGGGCGGCCGTGGTGTTGATGACCTCGTCGTGTGCGCCGGACCGGATCATGCCCGCTGTGGCGATGGCGCGAATGTTTGGGGTGAAGTGCAGGTATAACGTGTCGGCCGGATCCACAAAGGTGCCGAAATCGGATCGGTACTCCGCCGACTTGTCCACTACTTGGGTGTACAGGTCGGGGGTACTCTCGGGAATGCCCACCATGGTGCGTACGCGGGCGATGGTGTCCGCCAAGGCCCTGACGTTCCTTGCCTCGTGATCCCGGAACACGAATCCTCGCATCGAGGATTCGGCGAATATGCTTACCGCGGACCGTTCGACCATCCTCAGTGCGTCATCAACGCTCACGGTGATGTGCCGGGGCGCGGCGATGGCGGCTACTGCTTCAACTACATCGTCTCTGGTACGCAGACCTCGGGCGATCTCTGATAGCAACGGTGCAAGCCCGTCGCCCGGGATGTCGTGCCATCCAACGCTGATATGCCGACACGCCGCCGATATTTCGGACCGCATCGAATCGATGTCGTCGAGCAAACCCTGGACCGTCCGGCGCGAACCGCGGTCATAGAGCACCTCTGCCGCGCGGTCGAGCTGACCCTGGATTCCGCGCTGCAAACGCCGTATCGCGTCATCGATTCGGAAGGCCTCCACCCGACGCGAATCCAGTTCCGCAAGCCGAACCCGGGCCGCGCTGTGCAACGCCTGGGCATAACGATCTTTCGCCCCGGGAAGGAACGCGGCGAGTCCACTGTGCTTAGCCGGGACTATCTCGGCAAGCACTCGAATATCGCTATCGTCGAGACGTGGCAGCGCGGTGACGTCACGCAGGGTCGCGATCATCTGGTCACGCCGTCCCTCTGGAGTTTCGGCGTATGCGGCCAACTGCTGGTCCAAGAATGTATTCAGCTCATCGCGGACACCGGTCAGAGACATCATGTCTACCGTTCCCGATTCACCGACCAATGCCGCGAGCGCCTGCTCCAATTCGCGCACCTGATCGGTGATCCGGTCGACTGCCTGATCGCGTTCGGTCAGTGCATCCGACAGTGCGGCGGCATGCTCCTGGGTGAGCAGAAGCTGCTCGGGAACGAGAGCAGGCCCCGTCATCTGCTGATCGGTGAGATCCCCCGCGTGGAACGGCATATCATAGGGTGATTCACTGCCGATCGCGCCCTCATCTGCGATGTGTGGTTCGACATCACTGTCGGTGGCGCCTTCCACCGGGTCCGCCGCGACGTCCTGGTCGGAGCGATCGCCCGGATCCGATACCGGCCTGCTGCCGATGTAGCCGTCCATGGAATCGGCGTCCGTACCGCGACTTTCCGGCTCGTCGTGCGCGGGGCGAAGGCGATCGGCCGTTCCGCCCGCCCCCGCAACCTCCGGCGGCCGCAGGGTGGTGACGTAGTGGTGGACAACCCATTGCGGGGTGCCGACAACGGGTCTGTTGATCTCCACGTCGACGAACCCGACCGCGACGGTTTCATCCGGGGCGAGCGTCTCCTTCGTCGTGCTGGTGAAGGCTGCCTCCGGGAGGTGCCGAAGCCACGCGTCATACGGTTCGGCAATCAGGCCGTGCCGCCGCAGCGCTTCCCAGGCGTCGTGCAGCACGGTTTCGACATTCGCACTGAGACGCCTTCCGGTGGCGTGATCGATCGCGTGCGCGAATTCGTGGACGACATCGTCGTGGTAGGGATGTCCACTGCTCGGGTGGTAACCGGTCGCGCTGTCTTCGCTGTCGTCCTCGATGGCCTGGGCTCGGTTGGCGGCCCTGCGCATGTTGAACGTCATCCACTGGGTCCGATCGCGGCCGCCGGGAACGGTCTCGGCGTTGATGTCCGGATCGTCGAGGAAGTCGATCCGCAGCCCGCGGATGTTTGTCATGAGCCTGCGGAACCCGGGCGTGTAGTGGTATCTCGTGAGCAGTTCGTCCAGCGTCTGGAGGATTTCCCGCGCGGCTTCGACGAGCACGAGGGGGTGCTCGAGACCGGCGATCGCAAAGTACGGATGGTTGAGGGTGAACTGTTCCACCAACCGTGCCTTGGCCTGCGCGTCCGCGCTCAACCCGCTGACATGCGAGGTCTCCTCCGTGGTGTGGACAGCGTGCTGCTCGACCCGAGCCAGCGCCGCCAGCGCTCGCTGGTGCGTGTCGTGCAGCATTTTCCGGTGCGTCTCCGGAAGATCGGCCAGCCGCTGCTCCACCAGTTCCCCGACGTTGGACACCTGCTCCCGGATGGCCGTGATGTCTTGCCGTGGGAGGTGGTGGTCTCGCCACACCGCCCTGCCATCGACGCGCTGTACGAACTTCGCGGCGAATGGGCTGGGTCCGCCATCCTCGGCGGTGGTTGCGCCCCGCCCTGCCAGCACAGTGCCGTCCGGGCCGATACTCCAGTGCCGAGTGCTGCGCCTCGTCTCGGTTGCGGCGTCGAACAGCCCGAGTAGATCCCCGGGGGCGGCGTCCAGATACCGGCGGTCCAGGGGGCCGAGCGCGGCGGCCAGCTCCCGTTCTTGTTCGTTCAGGTCATCGTGGACCAGTCCCCAGTCGTAGGCTCGGGCCGTGGGCTGCGGGAGCACCATGTCCGCCGGTCGGCCGGGAATGAGTTCCCGGTACAGGACCGTGTAGTCGCCGGGCTGCAGACATGTGTCGGCAACCGGTGCGCCCATGGCACCGCCGATCAACGATTTCAGCCATTCCACCGTGGCGTTGCCTGCGGCATCGTAGGTCTCCCTGACGGCCTGGTAGCCGTTGCCGAAGGTCACCAGTTCGCACTTGACTCCCGGCGATCCCGGCAACGAATCGGTGCGTGCCACCCCGGCGACGAGACCGTCGTCTATGAGCTCTGCGAACCTCGCGCCAGGAGGAGTGCGTCGCTCGCCCGGTCCGTCGTGATGATCCTCGAGCCCGGCGTTGCGGCGGGCGACCGTGCTGTCCGTGCCGGTTTCGTCGGCTCGCCCAGCGCCGTCGATCGGGCCATCCGACGGCCTGCTGCCGATCAAACCTTCGGAACCGTCCGGCCGGTGCGTGGTGGGGCGTGCCGACTCGACTTCCGGCGGTCGAAGTTTCGTGACGTACTCGTGGATCACCCATTGCGGGGTGCCGACGACAATGCCGTTGATCTCCGCGTCGGCGAATCCGACGGCAATGGCCTCGCCTTCTTTGAGTGTGGTCTTGGCCGAGTTGGTGAACGCGTACGACGGCAGGCGATTGCGCCATTTCTC
The DNA here is from genome assembly GCF_044465765.1 of Nocardia sp. NPDC049526. Lineage (NCBI taxonomy): Bacteria > Bacillati > Actinomycetota > Actinomycetes > Mycobacteriales > Nocardiaceae > Nocardia > Nocardia sp. NPDC049526. Next base: position 244,177 of record NZ_JBITMA010000002.1, read on the forward strand.
GTAACTCTCCATCAGGCCGCGCTCTTTCAGCTTCGCGTGGGCATTGCGCAGCACGGTGGTGAGGTTCCGGCTGAGTTCCCCGCCGGTGGCTTGGTCGATCGCGTGGGCGAATTCGTGGCAGACGTCATCTGCATACGGTTGGCCACTGCTCGGATGTGCTCCGTACTGGAGACGACGGTCGTTATCAGCGCGAGCCTCATCCCGATCGGCCGCGTACTGCAAACTGAATGTCAATTCCGTCCGGACGGTGGAAACCTCGCCATCCGTACCGTGCTTGTCCTGCTCGGGTTCGGCCTCGGCGCGCGACCCGAACAGGAAGTCGATCCGCAGTTTGCGAATATTGGTCATGAGCTTCTGGAAACCGGGGGCGTACCGGTACCTTCCGAGCAGGTCATCCAGTTTCCCCAGGATTTCCCCGACCGTCGCCACCGGGACGTGCGGACTGTCGAACCCGGCCAGCTCGAGATAAGGGTGGTCGAGCGCGAAGTCTTCGACCAGCCGGGCCTTGGCCTTTGTTTCGTCGTCGAGCCCGGCCATGCGCAGCGGATGCTCGGCGTGCTGTGCCAGCGCGCGCAGCGCGCGCATCGCCGACATCTGCGTATCGAGCACTGTCCGCGAGAGCGACCCGGGAAATGCCAGCTGTTCCAGCTCGTCCCCGAGGCGATCCACCTGCTGTCCGATATCGACGATATCTTGCCGACCGAGGTGATGGGCCTGCCACACGCTGCGGCCGTCGACATGGCGGACGAAGGCGGCGGCGAAGGGGCTCTTCTTGCCGGTGATGGCCGCGAAGATGCCGAGCATGTCGGCCGCACGGGGGTCGCGACGTGCTCCTTCATACTGATAATCGCGGTAGAGGACATGATATTCGGGTGGACTCAGGCGCACCTCGGCGATCGGTGCTCCCATGACCCGGCCGATCAGCGCCTTCGCCCACTCCTGCATGGCGTGTTCGGCATAGGCGTAGGTCTCACGGAGGACCTGGACACCGTCCTCGAAGGTCATCAGCTCGATCGTGACTCCCGGACGTCCCCGCATCGCCTGGGTTCGCTCCACATCGGGTGTCTCCTGGGCCCTGTCGCGATCGATTCCGCGGCCTGTGTCCGCCCCGTCGGGCAACGCTGTCGGTGCGGTCTCGGCTCGGCCGGTCGGTCTGGCGCCGATATGACCATCGGGTCCGTGGGCAGGCCTGATTACGTTTTCGCGGCTGTCTTGGATGTCGAGATCGCTGCTGTGGCCAGTGATCAGGCCGGTAGTTCGGATCTCCGTGAGCCGGTTCGCCGCTCGGGCTGCGTCGTGCCGGGTGTAGCCGAGGGTCCCGAGGAAGAGCCGGAACTCGGACGGATCGATTGTTCGAAGGTGTGCTATCAGGCCGGAGGGCAGGGGGTGGACCTCGCCGTCGATGCTGAGGTTTGCCACGACGTAGTCGGATTCGATGTAGGGACCATCCATGATCCACTCGGTATCGATGACCGCGATCCGGTTCGCAGCGCCCCCTCCCAACGTGAACTCTTCCGCAATGTCGGTCCGGCGCAGGGCGTTCTGGTGGTTCCCGTCGAAGCACCCCATGATGTAGTGGAAGACAGCGACCGCCTTCCCGGCCGAGCTGCGCAGTACCCGTAGCGTTTGGTCGGGCATTTCCCCGGATTCGGGCGGCTTTTCGCACGCCGGGCCGTCGTTGGCCACGTACGCGTGCAGCGTTCCTTCCCGCGGCACGTCGATTCCGTCGAGCGTCGCCGGGCCGGTCCATTCCCTGGCATCGGGCACGAGACCCAGGCGCAGCATCTCGTGATCGACGCGCCAGGCATTGACCCGATTCGTCATCTCGAACCGCGTATCCCTGTTGTCGGGCAAGCGCGGGTGCCAGAAGCCGATGGCGTCGCCGTTGTACTCGACGCGGAAATTGTGGCCCGCATGGCCTTCCGAGTGATGGACGAAACTCAGCTGCTCGGTCGATGGCAGGTTCCAGATACTCGCCGGTTGTGCCGGATCGAACGGCGCGGTGTGGGTGTTTCCGTCGTCGTGCGGCCTGCTGCCGATCAAGCCCTGCGGGCCGTCCGGTCCGTCCCGGGTGATGGTGCCGACGTACTTGTCGGGCACCCCCGCTATGGGCAGAACGCCCTCTCGCACCCGCACCCTCAGTTCGATGCCCTGCGCCTCGACAGCCAGCGTCCCGCCGCGTCCGACACCCTTGCGGCTGGATGCCACCTCGACCGCCTCGGCTATCAGCGAACCCGCCCGATGCACAGCGAAACCCGGTACCAAGCCGGCCAACTGCGCCGGCAAAGCGGCAGCCAGCCGGTTGAAGCGCTTGCGACCACCCCACAACTGAACCGACCACGACGGATCCGATCCGTCTCCCGGATCGGTCCACTCGAATTCGCCGAACACCTCACCGCCCCAGCTGTCCGCCAGCACACCTCTCGGCTCGGGAATTCGGAGCCCTTCGACCCGCCCGTGCACCGCGTATCCGGTGGCAGTCCACATCGTCCTCGACCACAAGCGGGCCCCGTCTCCGCCGGAAGCTTGCAGAGCGTAGTGCACCAGCATCGCGGCGACATCCGGCAACTGCGACGAAAATTCCGCCGACGCACCGTCGGCGTCACGATCGCTCAGCGCCTGCGCTACCGCCGCACGAACGTCCGCCACGGACATGTCGGGCGAAAACACGTTTGGTAGCCGGCCGGGCGGGCTGTCCGAGGGACGGTTGCCGATGAAGCTTGTCGGTCCGTCCGGTTCGGTATCAGGACTGCTGCCGATGCGACCGGCGTCGAGGGGGGCGAGCATTTCGATGATCCGGGTCCGCATCGCATCGGCGTTGCGCAGCTCGACTCGCACGCGTTCGGACAGTTCCCGCAGCCGACGCGGGGCATCCGGTCGTTCGGTAGCGTCGAGCTCTCGGCGGATGTCGGCGACCCTGGCCTCGATCATCGCGAGGTCTTCCTCGAGTCGCCGCTTTTCTCTCGCGATCGCTTCGGGGTCACCGCTGCGGGCAATGGCGTGGCTGTCGAGGACGCGCCACGGTACGCCTGCGTTTTCGAGTGCTGCGCGCAACTCCGGATCGGGTGGTTCGGGAAGGTTGATGTGATCGATGTCGGCGAGGGTTATTCCGCCGTGGATATGGCATTCGACGAACTGATGCCGCCGGAAGTGTTGGCCGGAGTAGTCGCGATTCGTTCCGCGTAGGGGTTGATCCTCCACGGTGGCGTTCGCGGACAACGGGGTAGCGCCGAAAGATTCCGGCTGCGGGTCCAGCAGCGGCGAGGGTACGGTTCGTGTCGGTTTACCCCCCCACACGGAGCCGGAGTAGACGAGCGAGTCACCGACGCAGAACGTGGCCCGTTCGCGGACATCGTCTTTCAACACCAGATCGATTCGGCCGTACATCGCCAGTTTTTCGGTGTGCAGCCTGATGTGGAGGTCGGGCAGCCCCGCCGAGACGCTGGCGTCGGACAGCCCGGCCGGGCGCTCGCCGTCGACGAGCACGTGCCCGTAGACCGGCCGCAGCCGCGGATCCATGTCTTCGGGGTTGCCGAACCACCGGTTCTCCAGCTGCGCCACATCGGTCTGGCGACCACCACCGACCGTGCCCTCGAACTGTGTCTTGAACCGACCGTCGGCGAGCAGGCCGAACAGGGCCTCTTGTCTCATCCGGAGCGCCAGCGGCTTGCCCTCGACCAGATCGGTGAGTTCGCCGGTCATCTGCGCGCGGAGTTCGGTGACACTCAGGCCGAGGTCGTCTGCCAGATCACCGATCTCCCGAAGCAGGGCGTGGTACTGCCCCAGCTGGCCGTGTACGGCCGGCTCACGCGCCTGTGGATATCGGGCGACGAACTCCTCATTGCGTCGTGCTACCTCGGGCGTGCGTGACGGATCACCGAAAGACGCTCGCCCGAATTCGTACAGCTGTGTGTAGTCGTAGAGCATCGCGCGGTCCAGGGCGCGCAAGGCCGGTTGCCGCCGAGCGCGCACCGGTTCGGCGGGCATGACAGACGTCGAGTCGGGGACCGGCGGTGCTTCGCCCGGGTCGTCCGCGCCCGGATCGAACAGGCCGAGCGCTCGGGGCAGGTTCCTTGCCAGCGCCGAGTGCAACTCGGTGCGGTTGGCCATCGCGATCAGCTCGTTGCGGCTCACCCAGCGGGCCTCCGCGATTTCCTTGTCGTCCACCACCGGATCGAGCCGCTGCGGCGCATCGGCAACGAGGACGTGGTATCTCCACCCGCGTGGCCCGTGGATGACATGCGTCCCGACATGGGCCAGGCCAGCCAGGTACTCCCCGCTCGCGCCGAGTTCCTCGCTCATCTCGCGGGCCGCGCCCTGGGCCGGCGTTTCCCGCGAACACAGCGCCCCGCCGGGAAGCTGCCAATTCCCCTGGGAGAAACCGGCTTTCGATCTGCAAACCAGGAACAGCTCCGCACCGAGTTCGTTCACGTGCCGGACCAGAACACCCGCCGCCCCGTAATGGCCCCAGTACCCGGGCTCGACTTCGCGGTCACCGGACATCCCGGGGTCGTCGAGGATCCGGAAGGGACGCTCCGGCTGCTCGGGTGTGTCCGCTGGGATCGTGGACGGCCGACCGGGCGGTCCGTCCGCATCGTGCGGTGGAACCGGATCGACGCCACGCCAGGTCGGAAGGGGAGTTTCGTCGTCCGGCGGACGACTGCCGATGAGATCGGGAGGATTACCGCGACCACTGTTCGGCGGCGCGGTCTCCGATGTGGCATCCGGATAGAATCGCTGCATGAACACGCCGGCGACCTCCTCCGTGGCTGCCAGGGCTTCGAGCGCGCGCTGCGCCTGCTCCTGAGTGATCTGATACGCCCTGGTCCGGGGGTTCGTGGCACGTTCTCTCGGTGCCCATTGGGTCACGCTCAGGCCGACGTGAGCGGCTAATTCCTTTTGCGACATTTTCCGACGCTTACGCGCGGCAACGAGCCAAGCATTGGGGTGCGGGAATTTCGGATCTGTGGGATCGGGCAGGTTGTCGATTTCCGCTGTGAACGTTTCCCGGAGCACCGCCTCGGCTACGTCGGCCGGGGCATCCAGGGCATCGAGGATGCGCACAATCATTTCGCGGGTCGGCTTGACACCGCGCTCGAATGAACCGATATATGTGGCCGAACCGGGCACACCCATGCGGGCGCCCAGTTCCCTGCGAGACATGCCCCGGGAATTGCGGGCAGCTTCGAGCCATTGACCGAACGGCTTGACCTCGCCAGGGTCCGGCCACTCGATCGGTTGCGTCTGCTCCGCGTCTCTGGACTCGGCCGGGACGGAGCCGTCCGGTGACAAGCCGTCGCCGGGCGGGCGCTGGCCCGCGAGCGCGAACTCTTCCCGCCGAGGCGGTGGAGCGCGGCTCGACCACAGCGATGGCGGGGGCGAACCAGGATCTTGGGCGGAGACGACCGCACGCTGCGTCGTGGACAGACGGTCGAGGGGTTCGCCCGTACTGTCGAATTCGATTGCGAGGATGTACCGGTCCGCCTCATCGAGTAGGTCGATGTACGGCTGCTGTTCGCGGTGCCACTGCTCGAACGGGACGGCTTTGTTCAGCAGCGCGCGAGGTTTGGCCAGCTCGGCGGGGGTGATCGGAGCCTCGCCGGGGGCGGCCGCTATGTCCAGGACGACCAGGTTCGGGGCGTCGGCCCGGTCACTGTCATTGACCAGCAGCACCAGGTGGCTTTCGACTTGCCCCTTGTTCACCCACTTGTAGACCAGTGCCTGGCTACCCCCGGGCCACTCTTTCAGCGATTCGGCGGCCGCGTCCAGCGACCCGAATGTCCGGAAGGCTCCGCCGAAGGCCCGCTCGGTGTCATCGGCGTTGTGGCCCCGCAGTGGCATGTCGTCCGGCAGGTGGTAGGCGTGCTCGTTGTCGGGGTACAGCACCCGCATCATCGTCACGCCGTTGTTGACGCAGCTCTTCGGGCTGCGCTGGTGGATGGCGACGGTGAGGTCGAGCAGGGCGGTGACGGCCAGGTAGGTGGAGGCGGCGAAAACGAGGACTTCGGAGGCCGGGTCGTCGGCAGTTTCGGTGGGGTCGAGCAGGCGGGCGACCGCGGCGGCGAGCCCGTCGCGGGCGGTGGCGGCGTTCACCTCGGTGGCGGGAACGTCCAGCAGGTCCGCCAGCTCTTTGCGGGCCGTGTCGACGGCGGCACCGACTTGGCGCACGCCCTCCGCGCCTGCGACCCGGGCGGGTTCCCAGCCGAGTTCGGCGGCCAGCCGGTTGCGCTGCGGCATCAGATGATTCAGCGCTTGCTCGTCGGTGAGGGCGTCCGCGTGCATCACCGCCGCGGGCGGGGCGTAATCGAGGTGCTGGTTCAGCGCTTCCACGGCAGCGGAGGAGATGCCTGCTCGTTCCAGCAGTCGGCTCAACGGGTCGTCGTCATCGTCGGTGTCGAACACGGTCGCGGCCGCCTGGACCGATGCGGGGATCCCCAGCCAGCCCGCCAGCCGCGCGAACCGGTCCCCCCGCAGGTGCGGTTGGACGGCGTCGGGCCCGGCGTGCACGGCCTCCATCGCGGCGCGGTCCATATCCGCCCCGGCGTGGCCGGTGTCCGGCCCGGTGTGGTGGAGGCCCGCAGCGATGGTGGTCTGAGGCGAGGTTGCCGAGCCGGCAGCAAGATCTCCTGCGATCGGGGGCGCGTGGGCCTGGTTGGCTCGGCGCATCGCACGCTGCAGATACGCGCGGTCGGCCGCGTCGTTCTGCAGGGGGGCCGTCAGGCTGCGCATCTCCCGCTCGGCCGCGGCGACATCGGCCGCGGTGGCAGCGACCTTCGTCCGCGCCGACTGCACGGCCTCCCCCGGTTGTGCCGCATCTGTATTGCCCATCTGACGGGCGGCTTCGGTGTATTCGGTGGTGGCCTCGGTGTGCTTGGCCACCGCGGCCCGATAGTGGGTGATTGCGACCCGCGCACCGTGATGCTGCGCCTCGCTGTAGAGGCGGTCGGACGTGGCGACGTTGAAACAGAAGCTGCCGTTGCGGCCGTTGCGGCCCGCGCGCGCCGACCACTGATGGTCCTCGTCCGGATTGGTCGGCGAACGCCCCAGCATGTGCGCGTGCACTCCGCCCAGCTGATTGACCTCGTCGCTGATCGACACGTCGAAACCCCGGCCCAGCATCCCCGTGCCAACGGTCACCGAGCCCCGAACGCCCGCGGTGTCCTTGACCGACAGCAGGTGTTCCTCGGCGGCATTGTTGTCGCGGTGCTCGGCGAACCACCGGGCGTCGATCGCATTGTGTTCCACGTCCGCCTTGGTGAGCATCAGCGAGAATTTCCGAGCCAGATCGTTGAACGGGCAGATCACCAGCACCGGCCGCCCCTCGGCCTGCAACTGCTGCACCCGGCTCACCGCGTCCCGCAATTTCTCCGGCTCGGTGAGGAATATCCGATCCTGCTCCCCCACCAGTTTCGACCGGCCGAAGTCCTCCACCTTCGCCAAACCGCCCTGAACCGGGAAATTCTCCTTGATCTCCGCCACGCTCCGCTCCAGCGTGCCCGACATCAGATGCAACTGTTCATACCCGCCGAGGACGTCCTCCACCGTGACGTGTTTCGATCCAGTCCCGTCGGAATACACCGGGGCACCGAACATTGCCTCCACCATTTTGTGGCGGCCGCCGAACCACCGGCTCTCGGTGCCGATCTTCGGATCGCTGCGCGGCTTCCCGTACTCATCGAGAATCTGTACCTTCTTCTCGAAATCCTTTCCGAAGATCTGGAAATCCCGATTCAGTTTCAACCGGCCCGCCTTGACGTCCAGGAAAGCACGGGCCATCTCGGTTTCCTCGGCGGTGAATTTCCGCCCGGCGTAGCTTTCCCACAACCGGTTCACCGTGTCGAGGCACTGCTCGGGTTGCTCGCGCAGCAACCGCGCCGTCAGCGTCCGTGCCGCCCCGATCTCCTCCGCCGACAGCGCCCGTACCGCTCCGGCCCCCTCCGCCGTCAACGGCCCATCGTGGAGTGCCTCTTCGAGATGGACCGACAGGTCCTTCGCCGCCGTGATTCTGCTGCGCAAGACGGCTTTCAAGAAGTCCCGCACCCGGTACACTCCGGCGGCCTCGACCTCCGAGGCGATCTCCCGCTGCCCCTCGGACTGGTAGTGCACCGTCTGGTTGTGCACCAGCACCGCGTCCGCCTCATCGATGGTCGCGGTCTTTCCCGGCGGCGGCCGGTCGAACAGCTCGGCGGTCGCGCGCTCGTCGTAGGTCATGTAGTACACGGTCGGGTGTTCGGCCTCGCCTGGAGGATTGTGCGGATCCCAGCGCGCGACCTCGTACCCGAGACTGCGCAGCATCGGCGCGAATTCCCGGACCCCCTCGTTGGCCAGCACCTCGGTCGTGGTGATCACATGATGCACCCGCACCGACTTGCCGCTCGCCAGCTCCACCGGCTCCCCGCGCGACAACTGCCCCAACGTATCCAGCGCACCGACCATGGACTTGCCCTGCCCCGTGCCCATCTGCCGCATGAACCCGTGCTCGCCGAGCAGGAACGCCTTGATCTGATTCCACCGTGGCGTCTTCCCGGTACCTTCGCGCACCGCGTCGATGTACCGCAGCAGCGACTCCACCCGATCGCCATGCTCCATCGCGTGCCTGCGCTGCCCCCACGACTCACCGGCCAACTCCTCTTGCCGCAGCCGATACAACGCCAGCGCCTTCTTCGCCGCAGCCTTGAACTGCGTCTGCTGCTCGGCGGTTAGGTCCCGCTTCGTCGCCGGATCCGCCGACGGCAAACCCACCAGCTCCTGTGCCAGCTCCTCCACCGGGCGGTCGGGTCCGGACGGGCGCGCGTCAGCGGGCACCGCATCCTCGGAGTGCGCCACAGACGGCGCGTCGTGTGCCGGCGGTACGTCCGCCTGCTTCGGCGCCGTAACCCGGGCCGGGCCCTCACCACCCGCATGGCGGCCGGACGCATCGCCCACCTCCACCGGCGGATCAACCTTCGCCGACCCCCGCCCCGGCCGCGCAGCCGCCGGCTCGTGCCCGGTCGCACCGTCGCTGTCCGGAGCCCGGGGGCTCCGGACGCCACCGACCGCATGTGCGTCGTCCTCGCCGTGATCTGCCGATTGCTGCGGTTCCGAACCGGAGTGGTCGCCGTCCGAGCTCGACAGGACCGCACCGGAAGCCACACCACCCCCAGCCGGCGCACCACTACCGGCCTGCGCATTGCCACCTCCGCCAGCACCGTGAACACCACCACCGGCCTGCCCATTGCCAGCTTGCGCACCCGCGCCACTACCGGACTGCCCGCCGTTACCAGTTTGTGCATTTCCGGCGCCACCAACCTGCGCACCGCCGCCATGCGCACTAGCACCATCTTGCGCATCTGCACCGGCGTGCGCAGGAGCACCGGTCTGCGCAGCGCCACTACCGCCCTGCACATCCCCACCGGCCTGCGACCCGCCGCCGGAGGGCTCATCACCACCGGCGGGAAGGTCTACACCGGGCTCTCGATCGCCGGCACGGTCTTCCGGCGCGTGGTCGCCTTGCCGCGCAGGCGAATTGGGCTCGCCCGGTTGCCTGTCCGCCCTCGCCTGATCGTTCGCGTCTTCATCCGGGGCCGGAGCCTGCGCACCCGATGCCGAATCGGCGAGGCGCCTCGTCAGGCCTCCCGACTCGTCCGGCTCGTGCTGTCCATCACCCGTAGCTGTCGTCGGCCCCGATGAAACCGGGTTCCGTCCCGGCTGCAGTGCTCCGGCGCCCCCAGCATGGCCGGGCACGGCCGAGTTCGCGAGATGTGGGGTGGTGCCGCCGTTGCTGTCCACCGGAGCAGTCGGAGCGAGTGCCAGCGATTTCGTACCCTGGGGAGCCCCCGCCAGCCGCATCACGGCTTCCTTGCTGAGACTCACCGTGGAAGGATCCGGAGCGACGTGGGCCCCGCTGCCGTCGACCACTTCCCCGATCGGAGAACCGAGATCCGAATGGGCGCCACCGTGGACATCCACGACTCCGGCGACTCCGCCGCTGAGCAGCGACGCCAGAACATCTTCGAAGTTTTCCGGCCAGCCCGTGATCAACGCCGCCGCACCCAGACCGGACACCGCGCCCGCAATCCCCTGCACCAGCCCGAACGTCGCGCGGCTGGTCTCCAGACGGGGAAAGACCTTGGGCGCGAACATGCCGCCCACCGCACCCCCGGCGCCCGACACTCCTGCAGCTTCGATCGACTTCAGATCGATACCCGTCGGGTTCTCCCCGTTCGCGCCCTTGACGATCGGGTTCCGGTCGCCGGACAAGACCTGCATCAGCTGAACCCCGAGATCCGCACCCGCGGGCAGCGCGGCGGCCTTGCCGACCGCGAACGCGAACCGGTACGGCCCCAACGCCGACAGGCGGGCCGCCGTCTTCGCCGCGCCCACCTTGTAGGCCTGCTCCAGGCCCGCGCGCATCAGCGCGACCTTGCCTCGGCCCTCGACCAGCATCGAATCCACCAAGGGAGCCGCCGCAAGCTCTCCGGCCGGACCGGCCGCGGCGGCCGTCGAGAGCATCTTGATGATGCGCCAGGCGAGCTCGATGCCGAACACGAACATCACGCACAGCGTCTTCTCCGCATCGTTGGCGGCCGCGTGCGCTTGATCGGCCAAAGCCAGCGCTTCCTCCCGCAGCCTGGCCGCGCCCTCGTGTTGCAGACGCAATACCTCGCGCACTCGGTCACCCAGCGCGCCGAGCGAATCCTCTTGCGCCAGTAATTGTTCCGCGTCCTCCGCATGACCGTTCATGGCGGCTGCCTTGGCCCGCAGCTCGGCCGCCATCCACCGCATCCCGGACACGTCGGCGCGCGGCAGGTCTCCCCCGAAGACCACCATTTCGATCGGGCGCCGCACCACGGTGGGCAAACCCTCGAACAATCGGCGCAGCTCCACGACCGGGTTCAGCGACCACGAACCGTCCACCGGCACCGCCTACCGCGACGTCGCGTCGACGAGCACCGCGTGCAGTGCTCGCGCTTGGAGGCTCGCCTCGTCTCCATGCAGCACGACATCGGTGAACGCGGCACCGAGGGCCCGGCTCACGTCGAACCCGCGTGCGTCCGCGGCGTCCCCGGTCAACTCGGCACGCCAGCGCCGGTAACCGCGCACTACCTCGGCGAGTGTGCTGTTGCGTCCCGCCTCCAGACACAGGTACTCCGCGATCAGGACACGCTGTGCCCGCCTGCGTGCGAGACCGCCACCGGCGAAGTCGAGTGCTCGGCCGAATTCGCGGAGCGTCGCCTGATAAATTTCCAGCTCCGCCGGCTCGGTGTCGGACTCCGCCGTTCCGATCGCTCGCGTCGGCTCCTGCGCGGTCCGCTGGTCGAGGGTGATCGACCGACCGGCGCCCCTGCCCCGCGTGTCGCGCGGTTCGCGACTCCACCACACCGGCCCCGGTTCGACATCGAGCTCCGCCACCGCGACGACATCGAGATCGATCACCGGGTACTCGGTGAGCACCCGGTCCACAGCGGCCACGAATTCTCGTATGACGGGCACCTGCAAGCCGGGGGTATCGAATCCGGTCACCCGCACGTCGTGGTTCTCGGCCAATGTCGACGCCAGCCAGCCGACCACGGGATCACTAACCGGGCGCGCGCCAGAGCGACGCCGATCGCGCGGCAATTCGTCGGCGGGCTTCTGCGTCCGCGGCGAAGAGGCCACCCGAGGACCAGGGAGTCTCGGCGCGGCACCGGCGGGTGGTCCGCCCGTTTTGGGCGGCCGCCCGGACCACGGCGTATCTCGCTGTCCCGCGCCGCCCGGTGGGCTCGCCCATGCCGGCCGTCCTGCTGCGGCACTGGATGAACCCCGGGTGGCGGCCGGGGGCACGGGGATCGATGGGGACACTGCGGCGGCCGGCGGGAACACCGCGGCGGCCGGAGGACGGCGACCGGAGTCTCCGGCAGGCTTGCCGGAGTTACCGCCGACTCCCCGCTCCGCCTCTCCGCCCGCAGCCCGACCCGAAGGATCCCGCTGCGGACCGCTCTCCGGCGTGGAGCGTCCCGCGGACGCGTCCGGTGTCCGCGATCCGCCGGGGATGGATCGTTCGGTGGGGTCAGCCCGGTCCGTTGGATACGCCGGGGGCCCAGCTGCCGGAAAGGTCGCCGCGGGATCGGACGTCACAGGCGACGGTGCACCGGCGAGCGAGGACGTGTTCGCGCTGCCATCCGGCCGGGGCGGCGCCGGCTCGCCGATCGGGTCCGGGTCATCGGCCGTAGTACCGACCCAGCTGGCGCCGAACCTGTCCTGCATTTCGAATTGGCTTGCGGCGTCGACCATTCCAGCGGCCGTGCTGTGCAGGCTCTGCTCCATCGCCCGAAGGTTGGCCAGCAACTGGTCGGCATGCGGCTTGAACTCCTTGGCGAACGCGATACCCAGGTCGTCGTTGCCCCAACTGCCTTCGGCGTGCGCCAGGGAATCGCGCAGTCCCGCATAGGTTTGCCCCACGCGGTCCCCGAGTTCGGCCAGCCGCGCTCCCCGATTTCGCATGTGGTCCGGATCCAACCGAACTTCACCGTTCACGTCGCGATCCCCCTCCGGTCAGGCTCGGCCGTTGCCCCGCAGCCGGAAACGTCGCTCGAAACCGGCGACGAACACCGACAGCGGCACCGACGTGGTCGAGCGCTCCACAACACCATCGTCGGCGACATAGAAAACCGAACGGTCCAAAGCCATGTCGCCGTCCGGCACCGGCGAACGCACCAACCAGCCCACGCTGACGCGATCGGCCCGCAACGTCGACAGCGAGTATCCCGTAGTGTCGTACGCCTGCCGTCGGATGTGATCACGGACGAGGTCGAGCGCATCCGCTTCGCCGATCCCCTCGGCGTGGTTCGCGTCCAGATCCGCGAGCATGAACTGGAACATCGCACCATCAATGTCGGCGCCGTCACCGCCGCCGAAGACCTGCACGATCGCCTCGCGAGTCACCGCTCCGGCCTGCGCGGCCGATACCAACAACTCGGCCGCGGCCGACTGGTCGTCCAGCAGGTTGCCGACGACACCCGCCACGGTGCCGACGGTCCACACTGCGGGCAGCGCCGGTGCGCACTCCGGTAGAGGCGCGGACTCACCCCGGTACCACCGACCGGCCTTCCACCAGTAACAAAACGACAGCAAACCGGTTGCCGCCCGCGGATTGAGCACCGGGTCGGCCACCCAATCCGGCGCTCCCGCAAACAAGTCCGGCATTGCCGCACCCCCGTTGTAGGCGGCGTCCAGAACCGACGCATCCCACACACCACCCGACAGCACGGCCCGGTCACCGGGCAGTAGCGTCAACGTCGAACCGCTGCGTCCGGCGCCCTCGAAAATGCCAACCGACGGACCGATCCGCGGCCCATGCCCCGACCCGACCGCCACGAAGGCCGCCGCCAGCACCGCCCACCGGGCCCACAACACGGCCAGCTCCGGCAGTTCGTTGTCCACGGCCACCGCCCGCAGACCCGCGCGCTGGTCCGCACGCATCGCGTCGGCGGCGACGCGCGGCGGCCGCGTCCGACGTTCGCCGCGCCCGAGGTAGGCCGCCAGCCACACCGGCAGCCGATCCCGCGGATAGCGTTCCAAGTCGGCGAGGTAGGCCTCCGGTGCGAACAATTGCTCGCCGGGAAACGGCACCGCACCGTGATCGGCAGCGGCCTCGACACCGTCCGCATCGATGCGCACCAGCAACCGCCACCACGGCCCGCCGTCGGCCCCTGCCGACACCTGCCGATGCCGGCGCACTCCATCCCACACCGCATCTGGCACCGGGGACCGGAACGACCGGATGCCGTCGTCGACCACCAGCAGCGCCGATTCGGCGACCACGGTCATCGCGAACCACGCCTCCAGCCGCTGCCACCCGGGTGGGGCTACCGCACGAAGCCCATCGGCGATCCGATCGACCAACCCCGCGAGGTTCTCATCCTCGGCCTGCGTCACGGCACTCTCCGTGTTCCAGGAACGACAAACGTGCCGAAACCTCGGAGGCGCCAACGCGCGGCCTCGACAGTGAGCAGTTCACGAGCAGTTCCCCCAAATCGCCTGGATCGGTTCGTCGTCAAGATTTGGAACGTCCCAGGCTGAAGATTTCGCACTTCGCGTCCCGGCGCAATGCCGGTATTTACCAGCCATGGCAAGCCCACCGGTCAGTGATCCCCGTCATAACGAGCACTCGACACCACACTCGGCAACAGCTCCAAATGACCCAGGATCACCTGAAGCTCTTCCAGCAGAGCGGTTCCCGCGTGCGGGTCGGCACATCAGCGAGCCGATACAGATGCGCCTCCTCCGCCGCATCCAGCCACAAGGCCCGCACAACCGAATTCAACACTTGCACAACAGCATCGATGGCTCCGCTCTTGTTCGAGCCAAGGAACCTCGGAAAGGGGTGGCGAGCGCCAGCGTCGCCACAGAAGCACGCAGTTCAGAAGCAGTTTCCGCGGCAGCGCAATCCTAAGTTCGCTGTATAGCGGACTTAACGCAACACGAGCTCTCCACCAGGGCGGCATACTGTGCCGACAGCACCACACGGGACTGAAGTGACGGACCAGTTGTTCAGGCCGTTGCACTCAGACTCCCGGCTGCGTGTGATCGCCGCTCCACCTGGCCGCTTGTGCAGCCTGCGCACCGACGGTCTCTTGGTTCATCGCGTGCCACTGGCCCCCGCACACACGGCCGCGGTCAACGTACGAGGAAACCGCCGCCGACCTGATCGACACCCGCGACCGCGGCTTGGCCGACAACACCGTCGGCAAAATCATCGACACCCTCCTACACACGGCCCTCATGATTCTCGACGAGATCGGGTTCGCGCCCCTGGACGACACCGGCACCCAACTGTTTGCGGCCTCGACGTCCTCATTGCCCCCTATACGCACGACGGCGTCTGTACCTCGAGATAGCGATTTCGTCGATGTTACGAACTGACGGGATCAGGGACAGCGCTTGTTAACTCAGTAGCGAAAAGTCCTGGAGGACGATTACGCCGCAACTACTCAGCATCGAGACGGTCATTGTATCCGGGGGTAGCATATGGCTGACTTTTGTTGTGGCACAATGCAATACGCTTCGATCGACCTTTGATTCCAATGGTGAGCACCCGGCAACGCCGTATTCTTCCGGACGTGACCAACCGGAAATGCGCCGGGCGTCAACTTGATTCATCGGTGAGCCGATCACGAACCGGCAGATCTCCCTTTCACCGAGTCCAATTCCATCTTTCGCAGGAGATGAATCATGTCCGCACCCACCACGTCGACCACCGATATCGACAAGGCGATCGAGGAGAACATCGCGAAGTCGCTGGCCGAGATCCCGCATCCGGCGCTGCCGAAGGGTACCAATATCTATGGCGCGACCAAGATCTTCCCGGACTATCAGGCCGAGGCCGGGGAAACCTACTTCACGCTGGTGCACGGCATCGCGCACGAATCGTCGGTGAGTTTCGTGGCGGTCCTGCAGGCGACCCGGGCGCTGCGCAAGGGCTTCGAGTCCGCGATCTACTTCTATGGTCCTGGTGCCATCAACGCTGTTGCGACCCGCGGCTTTCCGACCACCGGCGACAGCGGGTTCCCCGGCGAGCAGAACATCAATGATGCGCTGGCCACCTTCATCTCCGAGGGCGGCAAAGTGTTCGCCTGCCGGTTCGGGCTGGCGCTGCACGGTGCGCGTGAGGAAGACCTGATCGAGGGCGTGATTCCGGCGCATCCGCTGGATGTGCAGGACGCGCTGATCCATTACGCGCGCAAGGGCGCGATCATCAACTCCACCTACCAGGTATAGGCCGCTGCCATGACCGGGGTATCCACTCGAGTAGACTTGGCGCTACTCGGCATTCGCGTCGATGTGCCGGTGCAGCGCCGTTCCGGGGCCGGGCCGAGCGACGACGGTCATGTGCTGTTCGGGGGTGCCGGCGCTGCCATTCCCATCCGGTCCGACAGCCCCTACACCCTGCACGGCGATCGACTGTTACTCGACGGCGCCGACCTGGGCGTATCGGTCGAGCCGGTGCGGCGGCCACGCTTCTACGACGTACGCACGGCCGAAGGCGTCGCGTACGAGCAAATCGCCAAACTACATGGTGCGGATGTACTCGCCACAACTGTGGTGCAGACCTGTATCCGGTACGCCGAAGATCAACGCTGCCGGTTCTGCGCCATCGAGGCCTCCCTGGAAGCGGGCCAGACGATCGCGGTGAAACGGCCCGAGCAGATCGCCGAGGTAGCGGCGGCCGCGGTCCGGCTCGATGGCGTACGCCAGATGGTGATGACCACCGGCACCTCCGCCGGAAAGGACCGCGGCGCACGGCATCTGGCGCGCTGTGTGCGGGCAGTGAAGCGGGCCGTGCCGGACCTGCCGATCCAGGTGCAGTGCGAACCACCGGGCGACCTGGCCACCCTCACCGAACTGCGGGAGGCCGGGGCGGATTCCATCGGTATCCATGTCGAGTCCCTCGATGATCGGGTACGCGCCCGCTGGATGCCCGGTAAATCGACCGTGCCGCTGACGGAGTACCGGGCGGCCTGGGCCGAGGCGGTCCGCGTATTCGGCCGCAACCAGGTGTCCACCTATCTGCTCGTCGGCCTCGGCGAGGATCCGGACGAATTGATCTTCGGCGCAAAGGAATTGATCGAGATGGGGGTGTATCCGTTCATCGTGCCGTTCCGCCCGCTCTCAGGCACCCTCGCCGTCGACGTGGACGGCGCGATGGCACCTACACCGGAGCTACTCGAGGACGTAACACAAAGGGTCGCAATCGAATTGCGCAACGCCGAAATGTTCGGCTCCGGACAGAAGGCCGGATGCGCGGCCTGTGGGGCGTGCAGCGTACTGCAGACCGCGGGAGGCTGAGATGACCACCACCGAACCCCGTCGCACACAACGCTCGTGGCTCGACGAATCGGCCACGCCCAGTGCACCGTCGCTGGATTATTGCGTCCTGTCCGGGCATCCGTGCCCGGCGGAAGCGGAGGACGGATTCCTGATCCGGCCCGCCGACGCCGCACAGCTCGCCGCCTACCGGGCGCTGCGCCGGGAGAACTTCGTGATCGAGCAGGGGCTGTTCAGCGGCAGCGACGCCGACGATATCGATGATGACCCGCGCACCACCGTGCTGGTGGCGCTGACCCCGGACGGCACCGTCCTCGGTGGCGTTCGGGTTGCCCCGGTCACCGCAGAGGACCTGGGCTGGTGGACCGGTAGCCGATTGGTCGTGGACTGCGGACTGCGCACCCGGGGCGTCGGCAACGCCCTGGTGCGGGCGGCCTGCGCCTACGCGGAGAGTAACAATGTGCTCCGCTTCGAGGCCACAGTGCAGGCCCGCTACGCCGTGATGTTCACCCACCTGGGCTGGATCCGGTTGGGCGAGACGGAGATCAGCGGCACCCCGCATGTGCGGATGCATTGGCCGATCGATCGCATCGAACGACTGGCACAGACCACCAAGTCGATGCTCGGACCGTTGCTGAAAGACCTCGGCAATCAGCCGATGGCTCTGGGCGGCATGGGGTTCCGTGGCGACGATGGTGCGCCGGTGCCGGGTAGTGACCTCGTCGCCGCCTGTGACGCGATCATCCCGTCGATGGTCGAACGCGATCCGGAATGGGCCGGGTGGTGTTCGGCGCTGGTGAATCTCAATGATCTGGCCGCCATGGGCGCCGAGCCGGTGGGGCTGCTCGATGCCGTCGCCGCTCCAACTCGGTCGCTGCTGACCAGGATCCTGCGTGGCCTTGCTCGAGCCGGTCAGACGTGGGGTGTGCCGATTCTGGGTGGGCACACCCAGATCGGCCCGGCCGCGTTGTCGGTGACCGCGTTGGGCCGCGCCGCGAGCCCGGTGCCCGGCGGGGGTGGGCGAGTCGGCGACGAGCTGCGCCTCACTGCCGATCTCGGCGGTGGGTGGCGTCCCGGATATCAAGGTCACCAATGGGATTCGTCCTCCCATCGCACGGGCGCGGAGCTGCGGACACTCGGACGGTTCGTCGCGGATACCGCTCCGGCCGCCGCGAAGGACGTCAGCATGGCCGGTATCGCCGGAACAGCGGGCATGCTGGCCGAAGCGTCCGGTGTCGGCATCGAACTGGACGTGGCGCGAATCCCCCGGCCAACGAAAGCCGCACTCGCGCAATGGATCACCTGCTTCCCCGGCTTCGCCATGCTCACCGCCGACCGCCCAGGCGCGGCGATCGCCGACGCCGGACCCGCCACCTCCGCGGTGTGCGGTGTGCTCACCTCGACTCCCGGCGTGCGACTGCGCTGGCCGGATGGAACAACGACCACAGCGGTGCCCGGCACCGTCACCGGATTGGGACACTCATGACAGAACTAACCATCTCCGTGGCCGCCGCCGAATTCAGCCGCGACATGGACGCCTGCTACCGCACCATCGCCGGGCTGATCGAACAGGCCCGCGCGCGCGGCAGCCGACTGCTCGTGCTGCCCGAAGCCTGCCTCGGCGGCTACCTGCCCAGCCTGGGTGGAGGCGAGGAAAGCGAGGAGGCCAAACAGCGCCGCCTGCGCAGCCTGCCGCCCGCGCTGACCCTCGACGGGCCCGAGCTGCGCCGGATCACCGCCATGGCCGGAGATCTGGTCGTCACACTCGGCTTCTGCGAAGCCGACGGCGAACTGCGTTACAACGCCGCGGTCACCCTCACCGGCGACGGCATCCTGGGCTCCTACCGCAAGGTGCATCAGCCGCTCGGCGAAAACCTCTGCTACGCAGCAGGATCCGAATATGCAGCGTTCGACACCCCGGTCGGCCGGATGGGTATGCAGATCTGCTACGACAAAGCCTTCCCCGAAGCGGCACGCGCCTTGGCGCTGGACGGCGCGGAGATCATCACCTCGCTGTCGGCGTGGCCGACCTCGCGCACCGCCACCGCCGAACGACTCGAGGACGACCGATGGACCCAGCGTTTCGACATCTTCGACCGTGCCCGCGCGGTGGAGAACCAGGTGGTGTGGATCGCGTCCAACCAGGCCGGGACCTTCGGCTCGCTGCGGTTCGTGTGCAGCGCCAAGATCGTCGGCCCCGGCGGTGACATCCTCGCCACCACCGGCACCGAGCCCGGCCTCGCGACCGCCACCGTCGATGTCGAGCACGCGCTCGGACAGGCGCGCGGCGGCGGCATGTACAACCTGCGCGACCGGAGACCGGAGCTCTACCACAGCGTGGTAGAGCAGCACGGCGTCGTCGGACAACCGACCGTGCCCGAAGAACTGGCGGCCACCCATGCCTGAGATGACCTTCGATATCCGCTGGCCCAACGGCACAGTGCAGTCCTGCTATTCACCCTCGCTGGTGATCCACGACCATCTCGCCACCGGGGTCGACTATCCGATCGACGACTTCGTGCGGCGCGCATCCACCGCATTGAATATCGCGGCTGATCGCGTCAAGGAGAAGTTCGGCTTCTACTGCAGCTCCGCTATGCAAACCCTGGACGCCATCGAATCGGCCGCCACACAGACCGCACCCGGCACGGTGCGGGTGCTGTCGATGACCCCACCATCCCTACCTTCGGAGGAAAATCGTGACCCCGCAAGCTGAGTCGAGTCTGGCCGCGGAACGCCGCGATGTCGTCGTCATCGGCGGCGGGCAGGCCGGGCTGTCGATGAGCTGGCATCTGACCGCCCGCGGCATCGATCACGTCGTACTCGAGCGCGACACCGTCGCCCACGAATGGCGCGACACCCGGTGGGACAATTTCACCCTCGTCACACCGAATTGGCAGTGCGTGCTGCCCGGTTACCGCTACAACGGTCCCGACCCGCACGGGTTCATGAAACGCGACGAGGTCTACGCCTGGGTTCGCGGCTATGCCGATACCTTCACCCCGCCGGTTCGCGAGCACGTCGCCGTCACCGCGGTGACGGTAGCGGCGGACGGCGGCTACGACATCGAAACCACCTCCGGTCCAATACATTCCGATCAGGTTGTGGTCGCCGTCGGCGGCTATCACACGCCGACCACACCGCGCTTCGCCGAGCGGCTGCCCGCGTCGATCCGGCAACTGCATTCCGGCGAGTACCGCAGCGCCGCAGACCTCCCCGCCGGTGCCGTCCTGGTCGTCGGTACCGGACAGTCCGGCGCACAGATCGCCGAGGATCTCCACCTTGAAGGCCGAAAGGTGCACCTCGCGGTCGGCAGCGCACCGCGCGTCGCCCGCTTCTACCGGGGCCGCGACTGCGTGGCCTGGCTGCACGACATGGGCCACTACGACATTCCCATCGAAGACCAGCCCGGCGGGCTCGGCAAACGGGAGAACACCAACCACTATGTCACCGGCCGCGACGGCGGCCGTGACATCGACCTGCGCCAATTCGCGGTCGAAGGCATGTCGCTCTACGGCCGAATGATGGACATCACCAGCCGCACAGCGCATTTCGAGCCATCGCTGGAAAAATCTCTCGACGACGCCGACGCGGTTGCCGAGAGCATCAAAGACTCCATCGACACCTACATCGCCCACGCGGGCATAGACGTGCCGACCGAACCGCGCTACCGGCCGGCGTGGCGACCCGAGCATGAGGTCACCGAAATCGACTTGGCCGCAAGCGATATCACCTCGGTGGTGTGGTCGGTCGGCTTCCGCACCGACTACCGATGGCTGCGGGTCGGCGTCTTCGACGGCGAAGGCCACCCCTGCCACAACCGCGGCGTCACCACCGAACCCGGACTGTATTTCCTCGGGCTGCCCTGGCTGCACACGTGGGGTTCGGGCCGCTTCGCCGCCATCGCCCGCGACGCCGAACACCTCGCCGACCGGATCACCGTCACCGCCCGCGAAACCGCCGCAGCCTGAGAACAGCCATGGCACGCACCCGAATCGCCGCCGTCGCAGCACATTTCGGCGCAGATATCGCCCGCGCTCTAGAAAAGATCACCGGCATGGTCGAGCGGCTCACCCACGACGGTGTCGACCTACTCGTACTGCCCGACGCCACCCTCGGCGGCTACATCGGCGACCTCCGTAATCCGGATCCGGCCACCGTACCGGAGGCCATCGACCCAGACGGGCCGGAGATCCGGCTGCTATGCCGGCTCGCCGGCGCCATGACCATCTGCATCGGCTACGCCGAACACGCCGACGGCACCCGCTACAACGCCTCGGTGTGCCTTACCGGCGACGGAGTACTCGGCCATCACCGCAAGGTGCACCAGCCCGCCGGTGAGCACCTCGCCTACGCCGCCGGAGACCGCTTCGCGGCCTTCGACACTCCGGTCGGGCGGATGGGGATGCTCATCGACTACGACAAGACCTTCCCGGAGTCGGCGCGCTCGCTCGCTCTCGACGGCGCGCGCACCATCGCGGCGCTATCGGCCTGGCCCGCCAGCGTCACCGACCGCGCCTCCCGCATGCCCAATGACCGACAATCCCGCCTCTTCGACCTCTACGATCAAGCCCGCGCCGCCGAGAACCAGATCGTTCTCGCCTCCTCCAACCAAACCGGCATCACTGGCAATCTGCGGTTCCTGGGCCAGGCCAAAATCGTCGGTCCCGGCGGCGACATCCTCGCCAAGACCTGGTCCAAGGGCGGACTCGCGGTGGCCGACGTCGATATCGACGCCGAAGTCGAACGCGCCCGCCGCGTGCTGCGGCACCTGGAGGAACGCCGCATCGACACCTACCACAACCTCATGTCCGACAAAGGCGGCCACTGATGCGGATCGCGCTGCTCACCTACTCCACCAAACCCCGCGGCGGGGTCGTGCACACCCTCAACCTCGCCGAAGCCCTCGCCCGCCTCGGCGCCGACGTCACCGTATGGACGCTGGGCCGCAGCGGCGATGCCGGGTTCTTCCGGCCGGTCGCCCCCTCGGTGAATGTTCGAGTCGTGCCCTTCGCCAGTGTCGACGACGAGCCGGTCGGGGGACGAATCATACGCTCCATCAACGTTTTACGTGACACGTTCACGCCGCACGACTACGACATCGTGCACGCACAGGATTGCATCAGTGCCAACGCCGTCGGCCACTGCGTCCGCACCATCCACCATCTCGATACCTTCACTACCCCCGAACTGGCCCGCTGCCACGAACGCGCCATCGTCGAACCCTATGCCCACATCTGCGTATCGGACGCGGTCGCAGGCGAAGTCCGTACCGGATGGGGCCTGCGGCCCACCGTGATTCCCAACGGCGTCGAATACGATCGGTTCGCCACCGCCGCGAGCGACTCCGCCACCGCCATCGCCGAACGCACCGCATGGCAACACCGACTCGGCCCCTACATCCTGGCGCTCGGCGGCATCGAACCCCGCAAGGGCAGCATCGACCTTCTCGAAGCCTTCGCCCTCCTCGAACACGACCAGCCACAACTGCGCCTCGTATTCGCTGGTGGTGAAACACTTTTCGACTACCGCGCCTACCGCGCCCAGTTCGATGCCCGCGCCACCGAACTCGGCATCCGCCCTACCATCTTGGGTACGGTCCCCCACCAGGATCTGCCCGCCCTGATGGCCGGGGCAGCCCTGGTGCCGTTCTTCTCCACCAAGGAGGGATTCGGTCTGGCCGCCATGGAGGCCCTGGCTGCTGGAATCCCCGTCGTCGCACGCGATCTACCGGTCCTGCGCGAGGTATTCGGCGACACCGTCCACTATGCCGTCACTCCCGCGGAAATGGCTACGGGCATGGCTCGAGCGCTGCGGCCCGACCCGTCCCGATCCGCACACGGCCGAGCACTCGCCGCCGAATTCAGTTGGGAGCGAGCAGCCCGAGCCCATCTCGAGTTCTACCAGGCCCACCCGACCGACATACCGAACCGAATGCTGACAACCCACCGCTGACTCGGAGCAAGAAGGGAAATCCCCACCAACCTTGTACAGATCCGATCCGTCAGCTCCACCCGCATCCCTGGGACACGCTACTCGTCGAACGTCTTGACTCAGCCTGAGTGGGTGTGGGTTACCACAACCGAACCGCCGTATCGGCTACGGTTCACGTCGCACCAACCTGCGTGATCCCTCATGTCGAGAGGTGAAGTCTGTTGTCGGTGAACCTGCTCAGGCGTTCGATGTCTGTAGTGGCGGTGGCCCTGCTGATGGCTGTGCCGGCGTACAGCCAGGCGGGCCCGATGGACGACGCGCACCCGATCGGGTTGGACTGGTTCTATCACCAGCGGCTCGAGTGGAAGCCTTGCGGCGTCGAGAATATCGACAAGGCCGGTGGCGAGTGCGCGGATGTACTGGTGCCGCTCGACTACGAGAATCCCGACGATCGAACGATGACCGTGGCGATTTCGCGGGTGAAGGCCGGCGATCCGGTGCAGCGGCGGGGAATTCTGCTGTCCAATCCGGGCGGCCCAGGTGCGGAGGGGCTGGACAGTCTGGATCTGCTCGGTGATGTGCTCTCGCCGCAGGTCTTGGCGAGTTACGACCTGATCGGCATGGATCCGCGCGGGGTCGGCGAATCCGGGCGGAGTCCGCGGTGCGGGTGGCCGGTTGGCGAGATGATTCGGTCGGCGGGTCTGGATCCGCTGGGATTCGTGCACGACACCGTTCAGTCCGCTGGGATGGCCGCGACCTGCCTGATTCGTGATCCGAACAAGCTGAGGCAGTTCACCACTCGCAACACCGCGCGTGACATGGACATTGTGCGAGGCGCCCTGGGTGAGGAGAAGGTCAACTTCTACGGCGTGTCCTATGGCACCTACCTCGGTGCCGTGTTCACGCAGATGTTCCCCGAGAGCAGTGACCGCGTCGTGCTCGATAGCTCGATCGACCCGGATCGGTATTGGGAGGGCTTGGTTCAGGATTGGGGTCCGGCAGACGAGATCGCGCTGGACGACTGGGCCGGCTGGGTTTCCGGTCGAGATGACGAGTTCCGGCTCGGTGCTACTCCGCAGCAGGTGCGAGCGAAGATCGAGGAGCTCGTTCGTATCGCCGCACGCCAACCCATTGTCATCGATGGGTTTGCCATTGACGATCACTGGCTTCCGTTCATCCTGCACGGATTGCTGATGAACTTCCGGCTGAACGAAGCGATGGCCGCCACCGTGCGGGAGATCGCCGATGCCGCGGGCGGTCCGCCCACTACATCGCGAACACCCCGGCTTCGCGCCATCGTGGAGGCGCTGCGCGACAACGAGAACTCGGTGCTTGCGCAGATCGCCTGCGGCGATGTCGGGGCACCGATTGATCCGACCTGGTACTGGCGCAACATCGAAGAGACCCGCGCCACGCAGCCGGTGTTCGGCGCGCTGGCGAACAACATCCAGCCGTGCGCCTTCTGGCCTCGGCCGGTCGAGCCTGCGACTGTCGTCCGGAATTCGGTACCCGCGCTCATCTTGCAGGCGACGGGAGATCCCCGAACTCCTTATGCCCACGGCGTCCGACTGCATCAGGACATGTCCGAGTCGCGGATGGTGACGCTGCAGGATGTCCGTATCCACATGACATTCCGGCCCGAACTGAGCAACTGCGTGAACAACGCGATCAACACATACTTCAGCGTGGGAACAATGCTGGATACAGACATCACCTGCTACGCGGATGCGGAAGCCGCAGACCGGACTCCCGCCGCCTCCATGCCCCGGACACCACCTGGCCAATAACCGGGTGGCGTTCCGCACCGTTGTAACTGAGCCCTGAACCTGGAGTGGGGCAACCGATTCCGGCGCGGAAGGCCAACACTTGCGAAAGCCCCGTAGCTCGACCGCTTCGATCGGGATACGGTCCTGATTATCGTGAGTGGGGATTGGGCGTGAGATTGCCTGGGCCCGAATTACTCTCGGTCGGCGCTAGGGCCTGCCACATCGCCTGGCCGATAGCGACCACGCCCCGGGCGGGCAGGGCGACGTCGCCGATGACTGGGTTCATGTCCAGGCGTGCGGGATGCCCGAGGTCGCGGTCGTCGAGCACGGCCGTCGACTGCGTGATCAGGTACATCTGCTGGGGCATGAGGATTCCGACGTGCCCGCTCGGCATGGCACCCGTCATGTTCAGATGCCCCAACCCCAGTGCGGCGGCGATCATTTCCCGGGCACGCACCAGCGAACGCGGCCGCCAGGTGGCAAGCGGCAGACGCCGCCCGATGGCGTTGAGCATATGCAACGCCGGAGTCTCCTGTGCGGTCAGCGTCCAGTCCAGCGCGGGCTCGTCGACGGTGACTCGCAGCGATGCCGGTCCGGTCCACGCCACTCGAATCGTGGCGAACCCGGTGTAGGCACACGCGGGACCGTAGTAGCGCGGGCAGGCGGTCTCGAGCCGGTCGCCGTCGACGAAGATCGACCATCGGCCGTCGGGGTCGCGGTGCCAGACGGTTTTATATGGGCCGAAGTCGTTTTCGGGGAAGACGCGCAGGGCGAGGATGTGGCCGCTGTCGAAGGGAAGACCGAAAACGCCCCAGCCCTTGACATATTCGTGGCCGGGCCACGGCGCGTGGCCCCGGTGTTCGGGCAGGTCGGTCAACTGGGATGCCAGATCTAACATGGTCCTCACCTCCGGCGCGGCGCGCCTCAGTAGCTGAATGTGGTGGCCGGGACGTCGCCGATCCACTGCCACATCGGGATGATGCCCCGCAGTTCGGCGTTGCCGACGAACGCGCCATTCTCGAGTTGCTCGGTGTCGAAGCCGATCGGGCAGACGCAGCAGCGCCCACCACCAGCCTGGTAGCGCTTGCACAGCTCGGTGAGCGGCGGACAACCGTCGCAAGCGACGCCGAGCGCGGTGCCTTCGAGTGCGAGCCGGACGGCTTCCTTCATCAGGAACATCAGGGTTTCGCGCCCCGTCTCGGCGGCGCAGACGGCCACCGGGAACGCGACGGCGACCCTTATCCGGGTCCGCCCGACCCGTGGTCGAGCTGATCACGGCGTTCGACATCGCGAAACCTCATTTCATGCACTGCCGCCGGACGACAGAATGGATCACGAAACGAACGCTAGGCGCGACGGATATGCGTGTCGTCGGGTGTTCTCCCTACGAATCGGCGGCAAGTGTGTCCAGCAAGCCGTGCTGAACCGCGTAGAGGGTAGCGGTCGCTCGGGTCGACGATCCGGTCTTGGTGTAGATGCGTTCGATGTGAGTGCCTGCCGTTTTCGGGGTGATGCCCAGAGTGCGTGCGACGTGCCGAGTCGAGGCACCCCGCGCGATCAGTACGAGGACCTCGAGCTCGCGCGGTGTCAGACCGTCCGGGCCGGAGCGGTGGCGATGGCGCGGCTGTCCCGCTGCCTCGAGGACGGCATCGACCGCCCCCGCATCGAGTCGACCGCGGCGCACCTCGGCACGTAGTTCGGCGAGAATCTGCTTGGGTAGCAAAGGATCTCGATACGGACGCGGCTCGGTCATGGCCCGATACGTATCGGCCGCCGCCAGCAGGCGCGCCGACACCGGGATCGACGGTCCGGTCAGCCCGCGATGTGCACCGGAGCCGTCGAGGCGCTCATAGGCCAAGGCCGCGACAGCCCCGATGCGAGACAGTGCGGCCGGGCGGGCCAGCACCCGCTCGGTGTAGTACGAGCTCATCCGAAGCCGCTCGAGCTCGGTCACGCTCAGCGCTCCGGGCTTGTCCAGAATGGTGGCCGGAACACCGTGTAGCCCGATGTCGTGCAACAACGCCGCGCGACGCACCACGGTGATATCGGCTTCGGGGAAACCGGCGATAGCCGCAGCACGGCCTGCGAGATCGGCTACACCACGAGAATGCCCTGCCCTATAGGGCGAGCGCAGATCGGTGAAGTCGGCGATCACCTCGAGCGCCGAATCCAGTTCCGCGCCGGTAAGGTGCCGCCGCAGCGCCGGATCAGCGGCAATGAGTTCCCCGTAATCCGGCTCGACTTCCGCATCCGCCAGCAAGTCGCGGGCCGAAACACAGAACGCGTCCACCACGGCCGGATCGAACTGCGTCCCACGCCGCGAACGAGCGACCTCGATCGCGGCATCGATTCCAGCACTACGGTGCAGCACCTCGACGACGTCGGCGAGATGGAACAGCCGCATCCCGAGCCCGATTCGCTCCCCGGCGACACCGCCCGGCACGCCCTTGCCGTCCCATCGCGCGAAGAACTGCCGCAGCGAGTCCCCGACAGCCGGGCCCAGCCCGAGACGTTCCGCCATCGTCGATGTGGTGAGGCAGTGCGACATCAACCCCCGCTCGATATCGCGGCCGCCCTTCGCCGCGATCGTCACGGTCTTGCGCACCCGCTGCGCGAACGGTCCCGAGGACCCCGCATGCGACAGGAAGAAGACCGCCCCGCCCAACCCGTGCAAATCCAGTTTGTAACTGTCCGCGCGAAAAGCGATGTCATCGCCGAACCACGCGGCCACCTCGGGTGCGTCGGCCACACAACCGGTCCAAGCCAGCACCGCGGTGTAGTACAGGTCGGACCGTTCCTCCGCGCTCAACCCGACTCGCTCTCCGAGCCGCGAAGCCAGCAGCCACGACCGCAGCACATGCGCCATCGGCTGGCCCAGGCCGAGATCCATCGCAAACGAGAACGCGGCCAGCAACGCGGCCAGCGAAACACCCGAATCCCGAGCGTCACGCGTCATGCTGCGAGCATAGGCGTCTCCGCATTCGCAGCGGTTGATCCCTGGAAAGGAGCTCCGCTGCAGCATCCACCCTCGCTGACACGTCCGTGCACAGTCTCAGACTATGGGCACAGCTTCGACGGGCAGCCAAGTCACAAAATCGCATGAGCAACCGCGACACCAGTTGCCCGCATCGCCGAGCAACGTCTTTTTTCAGCCGGTTGAGCGCCATGCGGACTCGAGATCGGGCGATCGAATCGAGCTCGTCCCAGCTCGCCACCGGCCCACCCGTGTCCTCCCGGCTCAGATCGCCCAGGCATGCGGCGCGCGGACACCCGGCGCTGTTCCTATCAGTGCCCGTGGAACCGCAGCACACAGTGAAATCGCCGCTAGGCGTGGCAGTCCCGGCTTCGCTGCGCCGTCGCCCGGTTCCGCTCCAGCGCGGTGTGCAGCAGGTCGAGCGCGTGGTCGACGTCGGTCGCGGCGATGGCCCCGTATCCGACGATAAGGCCGTCTGGACCGTCGCCCATGCGATACCGGGAGATCGGGAAGATGCCGACGCCGTCCGCCCGCGCGTGAGCCGCGACGGCAGCCGCGTCGACACCTGGCTGGGTCCACGCCGACACGTGCAGGCCCACCGCCGACGGAATGACCGTCAGCAAGTCAGCGAAGCGCGTGGTCAACAGTTCGACTATCCGGTCGTGGCGGGCCTGGTACTCCCGGCGCATCCGCCGGATGTGTTTGGCCAGCATCCCTTCTTCGATGAAGCCGAGAAGCGCGGCCTGCGCAGGCTGCGGCGAATGCCAGTCGGTCACGTACTTCGCGGCGCGTAATGCCGCGAAGAGCGGCGCGGGGGCGGCGACGAAACCGATCCGCAGTACCGGAAGCATGACCTTGGAGAATGTTCCCACGTAGATGACCCGGCCTGCGGGGTCGATGCTGTGCAGCGGCTCGAGCGGACGGCCACCGTATCGGAACTCGGTGTCGTAGTCGTCCTCGATCACCACCACGTCGCGGCTACTCGCCCACTCCAGCAGCGCCCGCCTGCGCTGGGCCGACATCGGCATGCCGAGCGGAAACTGATGCGACGGGGTGACGTACACGATCCGCGTGCGATCGGGCAGCAGGTCGACCCGCAAGCCCTCCGAGTCCACGTCGACTCCCACGACGTCGGCCCCGAGGCTGCGAAAAAGCTCCCGCACAAGCGGATAGCACGGATTCTCGATGGCCACGCAGTCGCCCGGCCGCAGCAGCACCCGCCCCACCAGGTCCAGCGCCTGCTGGATGCCCTGCGTGATGATGATGTTGTCCGCGGTCACCCGCACGGCCCGCGAGACCCCGATGTGCCGGGCAATGGCCGCCCGCAGCGCGGGCAGCCCCGCCGGATCGATGGGCATTCCGGTGCCGATCGATGATGCCCGGAACGCCTGCGAGGTCAACCGCCGCCACGCCTCATACGGAAACAACCGCACGTCCGGGATGCCGGGCCGTAGGTCGTACGGCGGCGCGTCGGTGAAGAAGCCGGGCGTGGGCACCCTGATGTCGACCCACGACGGCGACGGGTGGACCACCGCGACCGATGTGGGCGCGGCCGGGCGACGCCGCTGCCGCGCGACCATAGCGCGCACGAAAATGCCTGCGCCGACCCGGCTTTCGGCCAGACCGTCGGCGACCAGTCGGTCGTAGGCGCCGGTCACGGTATTGCGCGACACCGCCAGCCTGCGCGCCAGTTCCCGGGAAGGCGGCAGCGGTTGGCCCGGCGCCAGCCGCCCGTCCAGCACGGCGTCTTTGATCTGCCGGTATATCTGCCCGCCGAGGTCCCCGCGGCCGGTGAGGCTCACATGCAAGTCCACAGTCGGCCTCAGCGGTGGGCCGACGACGGAACATGGGTAGGGCCGGTAGCCCGCCAAGCCTGCCCGGCGTCACGCGGGGCAACCGAAAGTGCGGCGATCACAGGGGAATCCAGCCGAGCATGCCTGAGAGTAATCAGGCATGCTCGGGCGACGCAACTTCTCCGCTATACCGGGACGACGCCGGATGCGAGACTCGACGATTCCCTAACGCTGCCGGTGGCGCGACCCACCCGTCACCATCGGTGATCGCGGAGTAGACCCAGGTCCACGAGAGACCACGGGCACCAGATACGGAGCGACGCTGCCCAACTTCTCACAGGTTTCCTCGAATTCCCGGTCCGGCCGCGACTGGGCCACGATACCGGCGCCCGCTCGCAGCCACGCCGCGTCTTCGTCCTGGTACACCGCCCGCAACACCAGGGTTGCCTCCAGTGCGCCGCTTTCCGAAAGTGTCACCACCGCACCGGAATACAGCCCGCGGGCAGCGTCGTGGCGGAACACGGCGTCGACACCCGCCCGCTTGGGGATGCCGGACGCCGTGACCGCCGGGAACAACGCATCCAGCGCATCCCACCGGGTCCGGTGCCGGGCGAGCCTGCCGCGCACCGTGGAGGCCAGATGCTGGACGCTGCCGCGCTCGCGGACCGTCATGAAGTCTGCCACCGCCGCCGAACCCGGTTCGGCGATGGAGGCGATCTCGGTGAACGACGTTCTCACCGACACGGCGTGTTCCACGATCTCCTTCGGGTCCGACTCCAGCTCATTGCGGGCGGCCAGGTCTGCCGCGACGCCCTGCCCCAGCGCCCGGGTACCCGCCAGCGGTTCGGTGGTGACGACACCCTCGTCGTCGACCGACGCCACCAACTCCGGGCTGAATCCAGCCGCGGCCAGGCCACCGAGCCGCAGCAGGAACGACCGGGCGGGTGTGTTGTGCGCCCGGCCCAGGCGGTAACTGGCAGGCAGGTCGACCCGGAAGGGCAGCTCGACCCGGCGAGATAGGATCACCTTCTGGTAGTCGCCCGCGGCGATCTCCGCGACAGCCGCCGCGACCCGTACACGGTAGCCGCAGGCGTCGGTGCGCACGTCGACTGGATGAGGTGTCGGCAGCGGCTCGGCCGGTGAGCGCAGCAGTTGCTCGATCACCTCGAGATCGGCAGCGGCAGCGCCGTCGACGGTGACCTCCGATTCGGTGACCGTCACCTCGATTCGCGGAATGATCATGTGTGCCAAGCTGGTTCGCTCGGTGAGGTACCGTTGCGCGCCGAACGCATCGGCGCAGAACTCGAAGGCAATCCAGCCGTAGGCGGTGCCCGAGGCTCCTGCGCCGCAGGCCACCCGCAGCGAGTCGACCCCTCGCTCCAGCGCGTCCACGGGTCTGCCGGTCCAGCGTTCGCGAGTGGACCCTCCGGCTGCGCTCACCCGCAGCTCGTCGGTGTCCAGCTCGACCCGGCCGAGCGGGTCGGCGGCGAACACCCATTGACCGGGCCGCTCATAGACGACGTGGTCACCGAAGCGGCCAGAGCCTGCCAGCCGCGACACCGCGGTCACGGGATCGACCGCGCTTGCTATTCGCACGGATTCCGGGGTGGTCACGTGGTTCTCCATCTTCAGGAATTCGGGTCCGCACCCAGCATGCGGTCGACGAGTTCGCGGACATTCGCCAGTGATGTCAGCGAAGCGACCTCGGTCTCCGGAATCGCTATGCGGTAGCGCTTCTCGATGCGGGTCGCGAGCTCGAGTTCGAGCAGCGAATCGACGTTCCATTC
Source organism: Nocardia sp. NPDC049526 (assembly GCF_044465765.1). Lineage (NCBI taxonomy): Bacteria > Bacillati > Actinomycetota > Actinomycetes > Mycobacteriales > Nocardiaceae > Nocardia > Nocardia sp. NPDC049526. The sequence continues at coordinate 275,216 of NZ_JBITMA010000002.1, forward strand.
GTCGACGAAGTTTGTGTGGTCACCGATTTCGGTGGCGGGCACTTCCAACACGCGCGCCACCAATTGCCGCAGGTCCTCCGGGTCCACCCGCTCGGGGATGCTTCTTGTCATCGTTCCTCCAGGTCGAGCTCGCGGTTTCCGACGCTGGGTCCGACCGAAACGGACGCCGCCGCATGCGGTGCGCGCAGGTGTAGGGTCACGACCTCGCCGCCGTGCTGATCGCCACAGGTGGCGTATACCGGGTTCCGCTCGCCGCCGTCGAACTGCGCCACCGCCACCACGCACTGGAGCACTCCGAGCGCCCCCGAGCACTCCCCGAGCGGTCGGGTCAGATCCAGGACCCGAATCGGCGAACCGAATTCCGGCGACACATCCGCCGGTGTAAGCCACAATCCCGGCGGCCGGGCCGCCGTGCGGATCGCGGCGACCACCTGATCGACACCGTCGCTGTGGTAACCATCGCCGACCAACGCCCGGACGATTGCCTGCCGATTCGCCGCGTGCGCTTCCGATTCGAGGACCACCGCTGCGGCTCCGTCGAGGACCCGCCGACCCGGTCCGAACAAGCTGCGCACCGGTCCGGTGTCCGGTTCGACCCCGACGACGACCGCAGCGTCGGCCCGACCGGCCCCGATGAGCGTGGCGGCCCACAACAAAGCATCCAACCCGCTGGTCCGCCCGCTGCACAGGGTGACATTCGGTCCGCGCAGCCCGTGCCGGATCGCGATCCACCCGGCGATGGCATTGGACGACACGTGCGGCAGACCCAGCGGACTGAGTGCGGCAGTGGACTGCTCGGCGATCCGGTCGGCGAACTCGCAGACGCTGTCGAGGTTGCCGAAGTTGGAGCTGACTACGGTGGCTGTCGTCGTGTCCGCGCGATCGGTCGATTCGGTGGCCAGGTTCGCGTCGGCGAGCGCCTGCTCAACCGCGCGCAGCGCCAGTCGCGACGCACGGTCCTTGTGTCGCATGTGCCGTCCCGTAAGGTCGGGTGCCGGTCCAGCTCCCGGCTCGACCGGATCGGTCGACAGCAGATCGGTAGCGGTCTGCAAGCCCGTGACGGCGAGGCCGACTCCGGTGACCACCGTCGCCCGGCTCGTCATCGCGTCCCCTTCCCGATGACGGCGACCGCATTGATGCCACCGAAACCGAACGCGTCGATCTGCGCGACGGCCGGGTCCGCCCGCACGACGTCGCGAGCCAGATGCAGCCCGGCCGCCTCGGCGATCGGATCGGTGAGACCCAGAATCGGTGGCACCAGCCCGCGACGCATGGCGATGGCCGCGACGATCAGACTCAGCAGCCCGGACCCGCCGAGCGTGTGGCCGGTCATCGACTTGATCGCGGTCATCACCGGTGGCGCGGCGGGCCCGCCGAACACGTCGGTCAGTACGGACGCTTCGACGGCATCGTTGAGTTGCGTTCCGCTTCCGTGCAACATCACCAGGTCTACATCGGCGGCGTCGATGCGGGCCCGTTCGTGGGCGTCGGCGATGACTTCGCGGATGCTCTCCCGCTCCGGCGCCGTGGCATGGCGGGCGTCGCAGTTCATGCCGACACCGAGCAGACGTGCGTGTGGTGCGGTATCGGTCCCGGCCCGGCGCACGACGACTGCCACCGCGCCTTCGCCCATGATCATGCCCGCGCGCGCGGCGTCGAACGGACGCAGCGCCTGCGGCGTCCTGGTCTGAACGCGGTCGATGGTGCCGAACGCGCTCTCGGTGATCGAGTCGGTTCCCGCGACCACCACGGTCTCGGCGAGGCCCAGTTCGATCATGTCGGTCGCCATTCCCAGCGCATACAGCGACGCCGCACAGGCACAGGCAACGGTGTGCACGCGTCCGACCTGGGGAAGGTCCCGCAAGGCGGCAGAGAAGTCGAGTCGATCGGGATCGAGCACATCCCCGGTCTTTCCGCCGGTTTTGCGCCACCAGAGTTCAGCGGACCGTTGTTCCCGCAGGGTGGTTCCGACCACCACCGGATACCGCTCGGCAGCCGCCGCAAGGCCCGCGTCGGCCAGCGCCGCCTCGATCACGGCGCGAAGCCACTCGGTAGCGCGGAACGGCCGGTCGCCCTCTGCCATGCGGTCGTCGACTTCGTACGCGTGGCACGTCCGGTATTTCGCCGCGTCGAACGCGCGCAGCTTCGAGATCCCGCTCCGCCGTGCGCACAGCGACTCGAAGATCGCGTCGGGCGTCTCCCCGACGGACGCGAAAGCCGCCATTCCGATGACATCCCAGGCCATCAGTTCGCTCCGATCGCCCGGAGCCGGTTTCGCGCGAGCTTGCCGGTCCACGTCGTCGGCAGGGCATCGACCAGCTCGATGCGGCCGGGGCGCTTGAACGACGCCAGCTCTGCACGCAGACAGGCGATGACAGCGCGACGGACGGTACCGGGCTCCCGTTCACCGTCCGCGACGACAAAAAGCACCGCCTCCTGCAGCCCGTGGCCGTCCGACACCCCGACCACGGCGCAATCGCGGACGCCTGCGACAGCGCGGACGACACTCTCGATCTCGGCAGGCGCCACCTTGTAGCCACCGAGATTCAGAAAGTCGTCGGCTCGACCGACATAGTGGATCGGACCGCCGCGGGCGCGCCGGACAATGTCGCCGGTGTACGCGCCGCCATCGGCGAAGGTTTCCCGCGTCGCCTCCGCCCGGTCGAGATACCCGGTCGCGACAGATGGACCCGCGATGTGCAGGCGGCCTTGCACCTCGTCACCGTCGAGAATCTCGCCCTTCTGGTCGCGCACCGTGACCCGCACCCCGGGAACGGGCACACCGATGGTGCCGGGACCCGGTTCGGCGGGTGTCGTCGCCAGCAGGATGTACAGCGCTTCGGTCGTCCCGAGACTGTTCACCAGCGGAACCCCGAGTCGCCGCATGACCCGTTCGCTCAGGTCCGCAGGCAGCGCTTCGCCCGCCGATACCGCCAGGCGCAGCCTGCTGTCGGGGTCCTCGAACGATTCGGCCAGCGCGGCATAGAGGCGCGGCACCGAGAACAGCACGGTCGGACGGTGGCGGCGCAGCGCGCTCGCGACGACCTGGGCGTCCACCCCGCCGTTGAGCAGCACGGTCGTCGCACCCGCGTGCAGCGGCAATAACAGGGAATTGCCGAACCCGTACGCGAACGAGAGTTTGGCCGTCGACAGCACGGTGTCGTTGGGAGCCAGCGCGGCTATCCGCCCGAACCCGGAGGGCACCCACTGCAGCGCGCTCGCCCGATGCGCGACACCCTTCGGCACGCCGGTGCTGCCGGAGGTGTACTGCACCAGGGCTTCCTGATCGGGCAGCCACTGCTGCTGCGGCGGCAGCACGGCCCGCTCGCCGGAGCGCCGTTGCCGCAATACCGACTCGCGGATGTGGTCCCCGTCGAGCTGCCCGATGTCCGGCAGCACCGCGGCAAGTCTGTTGCGACGCGTCCCGGGGACGTCGACGTATCCGAACTTCACCCCGGCGTCGGCCGCGATGAACCCGATCTCCTTGTCCGACAGCGCCGGATTCACCGGGACCGCTGCGCAGCCGTGCCACCACAGCCCGAGCACCGCCACCACCGTGGCAACCGAGTCGTCCGCCAACACCATGGCCCGGCTGCCCGGCACGACTCCATTGTCGGAGAGCACATTCGCGAATGCGCCCGCAGCCCGGAACAACTCGGTGTAACCGACCTCGCCGAGATCGGAATCGATATAGGCGGGCGCGTCTTTTCCGGGCGAATCGAGGTGCCTTCCGACGAAAAATTCGACGAGGTTCACCGGTGCACCCCACCCGAGCCCTCGACGACCGCCAACACGTCGCCAAGTGAATCCAGGCGCGCGATCGAACCGTCCGAAAGCGTCACTGAGAATTCGCGTTCTATACGGGCAAGTATTTCGACCTTTTCCAGCGAGGAAGCGCCCAGATCCTCGTAGAAATGCGCCCGCACGTCTACACCATCGACGTTCATCTCGAGCACTTCGGCCGTAATGGCGCGAAGCCGGTCACAATTGCTGCCGCCGTAATACTCTTCGAATCCGGCCATATTCATATCCTGACAATTATTCTTTCCATCATGGACGAGGCACCCGGAATACGGTCGTGCACCGGATCGGACGGCGTTGTTTCCCGGGGCGGTGGACAAGAATTCGCCGACCCGGTCCGCTATTTCTTTCCTCGTACGGATGCACCATATATTTCCGAACCTGCAAGGAAAAGTGCCAATATCGACGAACCGCAGTGGTCCAGTCGCGTGCCGAATTAACGCGAGGGCCCCGGTTGGAGGCGATGTCGCCGTGATCGACGCCCAGCGGTCGCGGCCGAGATCACCGCCGCGAGTGGACACACGCCGGAGATCGTCCTGGCCGACCTGTCGCGGCTCGCGGAGGTGGACCGGCTGGCCGACGAGATAATCGCCCGCACTTCGCGATCGGATGTGCTGGTGAACAATGCCGGCACCGGCGGCCGGCCGAACGGGAAACGCGAGTTCAGCGCCGACGGCAACGAATTACGGTGGGCGGTCAACCATCTGGCACCGTATCGGCTGACGCGGCGGCTGCTTCCGCTGCTGAGGGCATCGGAACCGGCGCGGGTGGTGAACGTGCCCTCCGCCGGGCAGCAGGAGATCGCACCCCGACGATCCGAACCTCGAGCACGACTACGGCGCGTACACCGCGTACTGCTGCGCCAAGCTGGCGATGATCATGGCGACCATCGAGTACACCTCGGAACTCGACGGGAAATCGGCATCGATGACGAGTGGCCAGCAAGAAGATGCTGATCGGTCCTGTTCCCATCCATGTAGAGCCCTGTCCTGGGCACGAACCCGCAGCAACCGGACCAGAACCGTCAACCCGCAGCTATTTGCCGATGACCAGCAGTTTTCGGTGTTGCAGGAGTTGGCGTACTGGTCGATTCCCCCTCCGGACGTGAACCCCCAAACCGCTCCTGCCACAGCCGCTTGCTGCGATCGCTCGCCCTACCGAGGCCAACGTCGCAACCGACAGCGGGAGCTAGGACCTGGAGGTCGATGCCTCGGGTGGCCTGCATGGTGTTCAGACGGAAAACCAACCGTCATGTGATCAGGGCTTCGGTCACGCCTCTGCGGGATGGCGAACCCTAGTTCCTCAACAGCAATTCAAGGTAGATGTCGATGCGAAGCACCGGATACGAAGGCACTCAAACGATTTCAACAACACTGACCGAGATTCGTCTGCGGCGCTGCACGAGTTCGCACAAACAAGGATGTAGCCGGTATCGAACCTGGGCCGACCACCTGGCACGTACTGATCGTGTGTCAGGTCGTAATGGAGACGGCCGGGGGTGTCCAGCGGCGGGTGCGCGAAAGTGTGGGCGAGACACCGAACTCCGGCTTGAGATGGTCCGGGATGGCGTACTGCATGACGCGGCCGCGGGTGAGCGAGCTGAGTTCGAAGACAGTGCTGAAGTGGCCGAGGCGATCGAGGGCCCAAGCGCCCAATGGGGATTTGTCCTCGATCGTTTCCAGGATTCCGAGCAGGGTGGGCGCGGTCTTGACGGCGGTGTCCCAGGCGGTGCGCGGCACTTGCAGCCAGTCGGCGCAGGTGTCTCCTACGAGGTAGCGGATCAGTGCGGAGACGATCGGGTCGAAGAAGGTGCCGGGTACGACTTCCTCGTAGAGGTCGATGAGCTGTCGGGTGAGGCGGACGCCCTCGTCGCTGGGGCCCATATGGCGGGTCATATAGAGGTCGTGGAAGTGCCGCGCGGACTCCACATCTTTGGGTGCGTGCTCTTGGTCGACGCCGAGCATGGCGCCGACCACACGCCAAGCGTAGAAGTACGCTTCCGCGCCGTCGACGCTCATGTGGATGTTCAGTCGGTGCAGGCTGTCGAGCACGAGGAGGGAAAACAACATCTGGCCGCCGATCATGTCCTCCTGACAGATGGGAGTGCCGAATGTATCGGTGTCCCATCGGTTTTCCTGGGACAGGTGGTGACGGATGGCTGCGTGCAGTAACCGCACTTTCTGGACTGCGGGTATGAACCGGCTGCCTGCCTCGAAGGCATCGGGCTGCATCAGGTAGACGGTGAACTGCCCGGTCTCGGCCATGCGTTTGGAGGGGTAATCCAGCGAATGCGTGGCCGACAGCAGTTTCGCGACGGGCGGCAGAACGTAGCAGGCGGGCATCGCGGCAAAAGACAACGCGGTGGAGATGTGCACGTTGTTATCGATGAAGAACAGCCTGGCCTTTTCCATCTCGTCCCAGTCCACCCATGCTGGGGGAGCCGAGGTTTCGTGCAGATAGTCCCGGGCGACATCGGGCAGACCGTCGGGCAGGGGCGCGCCCGCGGTGGAGACGTAGCGCATGAGCGTGTTGAACTTGCCCACCTCGCCGCGTTCGAACAGCGCGGCAACGGTGGCGTCGGCGATTTCGTCGCCATACTGCCGCAGCGCATCCAATGACGTTTCGGTGTAGGTCATCTGGGCTCCTGGTTGTCAGGCGAGGGTCAATGCCGGCGTGCGGTCGCGGCACGGGCGAGTTCGGTCAGTGCTCGGGCGGCGTGTGCCGCAACGCCGACGCCACTCAGTGCGGATGTGGCCTCCTCGACCCGTGCGGTGATCATCGCTTCGATGCGGGCAGGAGCCTGGACACGGGTCATCAGATCGCGGATTTCGTGCAGGTCGCCGTCGCTGGCCTCGCGTCGATTCAACAAGCGCCGCAATTGTTTACGCTGTGCGCGGTCGGCGGCCTGCCAGGTCTCGGCGAGCAGGGCGGTAGGGCGTCGAGTACGGAGATCGTCGAGGTTCGCCTTACCGGTCCGGGCCGGATCGCCGAACAGGCCGAGCAGGTCATCGCGCAGTTGAAACGCTTCGCCCAGCGGTAATCCGTACGCGGAGAACGCCTTCAGCAGCCGGGGGTCGGCGCCGGCCAGTGCGCCGCCGATGAGCAACGGCTGCTCGACGGTGTACTTCGCGGTCTTGTATCGCACCACCTTCAACGACTCGGCGATGTCCGGTGCCGCACCGGTGCAGAGGATTTCCAGGCACTCCCCCGCGATCAATTCCCGAGCAAGCGACGCCCACAGTGGACGCGCCCGCGACAGGTACGCCGAGGGCAGGCCGCTGGCGACGAAAAGCTGTCCCGCCAACGCCATCAACATATCGCCGACCAGCATCGCGAGCGCCCGGGCGGACGATTTGGAGCTCGGCCGATCCCGCAGCGGTTCCCGCAGCGTGACGTGTGCGGTGGGCAGACCGTGCCGCAGGGGACTGTCATCGATGATGTCGTCGTGCACACTCGCCGCCGCGTGCACCAATTCCATTGCCGCCGCAGCCCGCACGAGTGCGTCACTATCCGGTTGTCCGGCCGCCCGCCAACCCCAGTAGCAGAACGCCGCGCGCATCCGTTTGCCGTGCGTTGTCGCCACCACGATCTGCTCGGCCACCGGCCGCAGTTGCGGATCGATGGCCAGGAGCTGGTCGTTCTCCTGCCCGACGAACTGTTCCAGCACGGCATCGACACGAGCCTTGAAGGCGCCCGGATCGTAGCGATCAGACATCGCCGGAAGCGCTACGCCGCGCAACAACCTGCCGGGCGAGGATTTCCAGATGCGCCTCGGGCACGGTGGCATACCGGTCCAGCGCAAGCCGTCCGCGCGCCTTCAGATCCGTTTCCACCTCACTCGCCAGCCCCGCCAGGTCCGACCGCCTCAATAGGCCCCGAAGCCGGTCCACCGCAGGCCCGACCCGGCTCATTGCCAGATCTGCGAGTCCTGCCGCGAGCAGTACGGCGTCCGCTCCGCGGCCACCGGAGTGATTCGAATTCTGCGACATGCGATCACGCTCCATCCATACGTTCGGCACCGGGCACTCGTGCAGTTCCGTCCGGCTGGAATCGGCCTGACCCGCCCAGTGTGGCACCGAGCCCACCGGGACACGCCGAGAACCTGCTGGAAGCTGTGGAATCTGAACGGTCTCGGAGTGCACCAGAGACGGCCGACCTTCCCTCAGTGATCAACAGATGAGACCCGTTGACGCAGAGTGGTGTTCGATGTTCCAGACATCGACCGAATAACGATGTTGCTGTCGCGTGCATTCGATCTCGAGCGCGACGTGCCCACTGTCCTGATCGAGGCCACCACGATCTGACCGAACGGAATACGGCTGCACGCCCAGCCATACAACTACGCCACCGAAGTCAGCCGCCGACAATCCGTGAACTCGCGCAACCGCGAATCCTAGTTGGCACCATTACGTTGTTTCTATGCCGACAGTTCGGGTTGCTCCGGCGAACGCAGAAAGACACCGATGTGGCCGAGCTGTTGTTCGCCCGTCCCCTACCCCGCCGTCGCGTGGTACTGCTCGCGATGTTCAGTCCACGGACGCTGCCGCTCTTCATCACTTATCGCCAACAACTCACGCAACTTCCCCTCCGACGGCTGCCGGGCACTCGGCCGCACCAGCCAAGCGTTCTACAAATGGAAGAAAAACCCTGTGTCCCAGCGTGATTGGGATGCTGCGCAGCTGATCGCCGAGGCACGCGACATCCGCGCCATCACCTTTACTCAATCACGTATCCGCACCGGTCGGTTTCTATCGAAACCGCCGACGGTCTGCGGCGGTACCCGCGCCGATATGTTCGCCGCGCGATGTCTTCCGGATCAGGGACAGGCGCTCCTGGTCGGCAGCGTCAGCGGTGTTTCCGGGCGGACGGTCGCCGGGCCGCCGGGCGTCTCGACGGTGACCGGACCACCCGAAGTGACGTCGACGGTCGTGCCTTCCGGTCGGATGCGCAAGGTCAACCTGCTATCGCGTACCGCGAGGTCGCGCACCGTCATCCCCTCGGGAAACCCGCTGGGCAGCATCGGGTCCAGCAGGGGACCCGTCTCAGTCCATCGCAGCCCGCTCGGTCCGTACAGCAAACCCTGCAGGAATCCGCCCGCACCCGTCACGAAGATCCACGCCGGTTGACCGACCGTGTTCTCACCCGACCGTTCGCCACGCGCCTCGGACTGGAAACCATATGGCGGTCGGACATACGGCTGCACCGATTGATCCAGGAACTGCTGTGTGCGGCAGGGATCATACTGCGCACTCAGGATCGCGCCTGCGCTGTTGCTCATGTTCGGGCCGTCGGGATCGGTGCGGTCGAAGTAGTACGCCAGCGTCGCCTCGGGCGAATATCCCGGCGCCGCATAGGAGTACGGGTAGCTGATCAGCACCGTGTCGGCCTGTTTGATCTTCGCCCCTTGGTACCCGAGATACTCGGCGGGCACCCCTGGCACGATGTCCGGCGGCATCGCCATATGGGCGGCGATATCGGCCCACCGTGGGTTCAGCGGCAGTCCGGCCAGCCGGGCGGCCGACATCGCGGTGCGCATCGTCGCCATCACACCGACGTTGGTGAGTGCGTTGTCCACGGAAACCGAAACGTATTCGTCGGCGCCCGCCGCGGGCGCGTAGTGGTAGCGACCGTCGGGCAGCTTCGGGCCGACGCGGGCAGCCTGGTAGTTCGCGATAGCCGTGATGACCGGCGCGCCGCTGTCACGCAGCCATTGCTCGTCGCCGGTGGCCGAATAATACTGCCATTGCGCGAGCGCGATCTCGTTCCCCAAATGTTCCTGGACCAGTCCGCACACCCACGGCGACGCGCACCGCTGTGTCGGTCCGTCGTTCCAGGGGAATAATGCGCCGCTCAGCCCGAAGGCGCGCGCGTTCGCCTCGGCTTGCGGTAGCGCCGCGACGCGGAAATCCACCACGGTGCGGGCCAATTCGGGATAGAGCGCGAGCAGGGTGGGGAAGATCCAGGCCTCGGCGTCCCAGTAGGTCAGGCCGCCATAGTCGTCGGAGGACAACCCCGCGGGCTGCACGGACCACCGCTGTCCGGCTCGGACGCTGGACAGCACTGAATACAGTGCGGGCCGGATCCAGTCCCGATAGTCGTCGCGGCCGGGGATCTCGATGGCGGGCTGCCACAAGCGATCCCACTCTGCTGCGTGTTCGGCGTGGGCGGCGGCGAAACCACGCGCCGCGCTGGATTCGGAGACTTCGGTGGCAATCGCGTGCGGATCCGCGCCGTCCGCGCCGGAGGCGATTCCCACGTACTTGGTGACCGTGTAACTGCGGCCCGCCACGACGGTGCCGTCGAATCGTGTTCCAGCCGTCGCCCCGTTCGTAGGTAGTGCGGCGCCACCCAGCTCATCAGGCGTGGTGACCGTGGATACCAGGAAGGCGGTGTGGTCGGTGCCGTCGGCGCGCACGCCGACCGTGGTCTGCCCCCGGTTCGGATCGGAGGCCGCCGTCGTCGGGGTGACCCGGCGCGCGGCGGCCCCGTCGATCAGGTCGGTGACGGTGAGCGGCCCGGAGAAGTGCGGAGTGACAGTGAGCTGCTGGACGGCGAGGTTCTGCTGCGCCCGTGACACGAAGGTCCGGTAGGTCAGATCCAGCCGGTGTTCCGCGTCGGGTGTCCAGGTGGCTTCGGTGGTGACGGTGGCATCGCGATAATTCAGGCGCTGCCGGTAGTGCGTGAGCGTGGCCGGGTCGACGTCGGCCCGGTAGGTTCGGCCCGCGACGTCGACGGTTAGGCTCGACCACGCGGGGAGGGCGGCGATCGCCTCCGTGTTGTTCCACGACATGGACTTCATGGCATAGAAGCCCGCGAGATATGTTCCGGTGTAGCGCGGTTCCACCAAGGGGAACGAGGTGCGCACCGAGACGCCGTAGTCCTGATATCCGCCGCCGCTCGGCGGGATCATCGCGCCGATGCGCCCGTTGCCCAGGTACGGGGCAGCGCGAAAGTTCTCGGGTTCGAACGTCTCGGAGACCGCCGACCAGTCGTCTCCGACCGCATGCCCGTCTTGCGCGACCGCTACCGTGGACAGTCCGGGCAGCGGCACAAACGCGCAGGTCAGCAGCACCGCACCGATACTCGACACGAGTCGCATCGGGCCGACAGTAGCAGCGGTCGCGCGGAGCCGATCGCAACGACACGGCGGCTGCACCACGTCCCTGCTACTCGGGTACGGCGCGGTGCAGCAGCTGTCCGATGAGCTAGTGAATCGCCGCGGCTACTGCCGAGGACGCGCCTCGACGACGCACGCACCCAACTGCACTGCGTCGATCTTTCAGAGTGTGCCCTCGCGCGCTGCTCGCCACAGGTCGACCGCACCGTCGTCGTCGAGCAGCGCCTCGATCTCGGCCAGCTCGTCCGCGCTGAGATCGAGATTGTCGAGTGTGGCGACGTTCTGCTCGAGCTGTTGGGCCGAGGACGCGCCGATCACCAGCGAGGTCACGCGCGGGTCGCGCAGCGCCCACGCCAGCGCCAATTGTGCCAGCGTCTGTCCGCGTCGAGCGGCGAGCGCGTCGAGCTTGCGCAGCCGCGCGATCATCTCGGCGGTCAGCAACTCGGTCTGGAACGACTTTCCCTGTGTGGCCCGCGATCCGGCCGGCACGCCGTCAAGATATTTCGATGTGAGCAGGCCCTGCGCGAGTGCGGTGAACCCGATGACACCGAACCCTTCCTCGGCGGCGATGTCCAGCAGCCCTTCGGTCTCGATCCAGCGGTTGAGCATCGAGTACGACGGCTGATGGATGAGCAGCGGCGTGCCCAGTTCCCGCAGGATCCGCGCGATTCTCGCGGAGTTCTCGGCGGTATACGACGAGATCCCCACGTACAGTGCCTTCCCCTGTCGTACCGCGGTATCCAGCGCCGCCGCGGTCTCCTCCAGCGGAGTTGTCGGGTCGAAACGGTGCGAGTAGAAGATGTCGACGTAGTCCAGGCCCAGCCGGCTCAGCGACTGATCGAGCGAGGCCAGCACGTACTTCCGTGAACCGCCACCCTGTCCATACGGTCCGGGCCACATATCCCACCCGGCCTTGGTGGAGATGATCAATTCGTCGCGGTAGGCGGCGAGCTCCTCGCGCAGCAAGCGCCCGGCGTTGATCTCGGCCGACCCATAGGGTGGACCATAGTTATTGGCCAGGTCGAAGTGCGTGATTCCGAGATCGAAAGCGCGCAAAGCGATCTCACGCTGGACGTGGTACGGGCGATCGTCACCGAAGTTGTGCCAGAAGCCGAGCGAGAGCAGCGGCAGGTCGAGGCCCGACCTGCCGCTGCGGCGATAGCGCATCGTGCCTTCATAGCGGGCCGGCTCAGCAACATATGTCATCGGTACTCCTCCGAGACGCGCGGTCGTCGCGATCTGATCGAACTTCGAGCTAGGTATCCCAAACACCGAGTATGCACGCCGCATTCGGCACCGCTCGCGCGCTCAGGCCCGAGATCAACACCGCCCACTACCTCGGCAACCGGTCACACATGGCCAACGGGTCCGGCCCGCCTGCCCGAACCCCGAGCAATAGTGCAGCGACAGCCTCCGGGGCCTCATGCATTGCATCGTGGCCGGTTGGCAGGTCGTGGACCTGCCACTCGGGATCGGCTTGGAGTCGGGTGCGGAGTTCGGCGAACGGCGTCCGGTCTTCCCATCCCGAGCAGTAGATGAACTCCCGACGCGGGACCTGAGCGAGCGGGCCTGTGAGCCGGATCGTTTGCAAGAACGAGGCGAGTGGATGGGGACGGCGGCGCGGATCGCCGCCGTCCGGCGGTCGGACGGCGTAGCCGGTGGTCGCAGCGCCGGCAGCGAACACTTCCCGGTAGCGCTCGGTCGTTGACGACCAGCACGACTCACCGTCGCGCGGCACGTAGGCGTCGAGATGCACCAGTCGTGAGACCCGGCCGCGGGCGCGGTCGGCGGCGGCAGCGATCACCATCCCGCCATAGCTGTGGCCAACCAGCGTCGCGCTGGTGATGTGGGCGCGATCAAGGAGCCGCAATACGTCGTCGGCATGGGTGTCGAGGTTGGCGGTCGCGACCGTCGCCTTGTCGTCGTCTGACCGCAGACCGGTCAGGGTCAGGGCGTGAACGGCATGACCGGCGCGCTCCAGCAGCGGCACCACCGCCTCGAACGACCAGGAGCCGTGCCAACCGCCGGGCACGAGGACGAACGTCGCCATCCGTTTCTCCTTCTCTCGAGCTGCGGCATCGAGGCACGCTGTCTCGATGACATGTGGTTCGTCGGGCGCTCTGCGCGACTGAAGACCACTCCGCAGGGAGCCAGTATCACCGGATCAAGGTGTGGCTGGCCACCGATTGAATGCCAACCGATGCCCGTTCACCGCCAACCTCGCCTGATCGCCGGTGTGACGTCACATGTGTGGCCGTCTGGCGTACCCACCTCTGGCCATCCGGCGAAACAAGGATGCCGCAGAGTCGATTTCCGGCGGATATGCCACATATCGGCGCAGGTCAGAGCATAGAACCACTGGTCGACCTCCGATTTCCAACAGATCTGTTGCGAACCCGTACCCGAGATGGGACTTGGTATGTGAAACCGCTTGCGCAAAGGCTGCATCAGATGCGCACAGGATTTGATTAATATGATTAATAATGATGAAAACATCATCAGATAACCCATGCGCTGCTGCCGTCGAGTCGAAATTTGCCGTCGAGCACGCAGGGGAACACAGTGGGCCGTCCGAAACCGCGCAAGCACCTCGAGATCGACGATTCGTTCTGGACATGGCTCGATTCACCGGAATCGCCAATGCACATCGCGGCATCGGCGATCTTCGCAGCCGACGACGTCGAGCCTGCCGACGTGGTCGCGCAGCGCATCGCGACCACGTTCCGGGACCGCACCGATGTCGAGCCGCGATTCCGAACGCTCATCAGAACCCGGCGGTTCCCCGGCAAGCCCGCCTGAAACCAGCGAACAGCGTCGACATCGACTTCCACCTGCGCGATCACACGCTGCCCGAGGGCGCCTATGACCGCTATCGGAGATCGTTCTCGCCGGACGGGATCGATTCCGCAGGCAATGCATTGACTCCGTAGCACAGCCGATCGAAGAGCGAGAGGAGATGGCAATGAACTACTTCGGAAAATACCAGGACCTCGCGTTGGAGCGCACCGAGGACGGCATCCTTACCCTGCGCTTCCATACCGGCGGTGGCCCGATCGTCTTCACCGGTCGCACGCACGAGGACCTGCCCAGGGCACTGGACGAGATCGCCCACGACGCGGAGAACAAGGCGATGATCCTCACCGGATCCGGTGACGTCTTCATGGATAACATCGACGGGCCCAGCCTCGGTGAGATCTTCAAGCCCGCCGCCTGGGAGAAGATTCGCACCGAAGGCCTTGCGGTGCTACAACGGCTGCTCACCCTCCCGTTCCCCGTCATCGGCGTCGCCAACGGTCCGGCGACCGTGCATTCGGAATACCTGCTGCTCACCGATATTCACATCGCCTCCGAACGGGCCACCTATGGTGACTACCCGCATCCGGCGTTCGCCATCACCGCCGGGGACGGCCTGCAGGTGGTGTGGGAAGAGGTCGCCGGGATCGCGCGCACCAAGTGGCTGCTGTGGACGGGCGAGACCATCGACGCCGCGACCGCCGAGCGGTGGGGCGTGGTCAACGAAGTTGTGCCACACGATCGGGCCTATGCCCGCGGGCTGGAGATCGCCCGAACGTTGGCGGCCAAGCCACGGCTGTACCGGTCGCTGCAGAAGCAGACGCTCAATCAGCGGTTGCTGCGCCGCATCGTCGAGGGTGTGCCCTTCGGTATGGCGCTGGAAGGCCTGACCGCCGCCGATCTCGCGCACCAGCAATAGCAGCACGATCCGCGGGCAGCCCTGCACCGACCCATCGGACAACTCGACGACACGGCAGCGCAGCTGTCCTGTCCCACATCGAAGAATAGGAATCACCCATGCCGAACAAAGTGCTCGTCACCGGGGCCAGCGGTCTACTGGGCGTGGCTGCCATCGAGAAGTTCCTGTCCGCGGGCTGGCAGGTGGTCGGCGTCTCGCGCCGCAAACCCCAGCTGCCCAGCGGGCGCGAAATTGGATTCCTGTCAGTCGATTTGCGCGATGCGGACGCGGCACACGCGGCGTTCGAACCACTGACCGACCTCACCCACATCGCCTACACCGCACTCTACGAGAAGCCCGGACTCGTCGAGGGCTGGTCGAGCCGCGACCAGATCGACACCAACAACACCATGCTCCGCAACGTCGTGGAGCCGATCACCCGCGTCGCCGCGAACTTCCGGCACATCAGCATCCTGCAGGGCACCAAGATCTATGGGGTGCATTTGCACCCGATTCCGATTCCGGCCCGCGAACGCGACGTTGATCCCGGTCACGCCAACTTCTTCCTGGACCAGGAGAAGTACATACGCGAGATGGGCGCTGGGCGCGGATTCACCTATACGGCGCTGCGCCCGCAACTGGTCACCGGCGCCACACCGGGCTCGCTGAACGTGCTGCCCGCCATCGGCGCCTACGCCGCGATCAGGCGCGAACTCGGCGAACCGTTCGGATTTCCCGGCGGCCCATCGTTCGTCTGGGAGGCCGCCGACGCGGACCTGGTCGCCGACGTCATGGTCTGGGCCGCAACCGAACCCCGCGCGGCCGACCAGGCGTTCAACATCACCAACGGGGACGTATTCGAATGGCGCAGCCTGTGGCCGGCCCTGGCCGAGACACTCGGGGCCGCGCCCGGCCCGGACACCCCGACCAGCGTGGCGGCCTACCTCGCCGACCACACCGCGGATTGGGCCCGCGTCGCCGCGAAGTACGACCTGCGCACCCCGGATCTGCGTGACCTGGTCGGATACGGTGACCAACACGCGGACTTCGCATTCGCCTACGGCGCCCCTGCCGGGCCGCGAGCGTTCGTGAGCACCGTTAAGCTGCGCCGAGCCGGATTCACCACAGCGATCGACACCGAAGATTCGTTCCGTAACGCGCTGCAGTCCCTCATCGACCGCAAATTCCTTCCCCCCGCAGAGAAGTGAAATCGGTGTAAGGAATCGCACCCCAGGGGCGTCATCGATTACGCCGACTGCAGCCGTATCGATTGTCGCGGAAGTCGGCAATTTTCGCGCGGATCACCGCATGCAGCCCGCCGCCGACGACGTGCGAAACAGGATGTACCTTGCGGACATCCAGCTGGCGACATTGCCGGATGGTCGTCAGCGGTAGATGGCGGCGCGGTCCACCATTGGAATTGGGTGTGTGCCGGAATCTTCTGCCCTACACATTGTTTCGCGCCATGAAACTCCGGGCGTCGCCGTCTTCGGGATTGACGAACACGATGTCGTCGGGCCGCCGCCGTGGCACATCGACGGACAACACGACGAAAGGATGGGCGGTGATCCTCGGGAATCCGTGGATCTGCGTGCGTGCGAAGCGAAGGAACATTCCGGGACGGGCCTGGCTTTCCGTACCGGCGAGATGGAATACCCCTTCGCCGCTGACCACGTACAGGTGCTCATCACAGTCGTTGTGGTAGTGCAACGGTAGGGTGCGGTAGATCCGGAAGATCCGGCTACTGGCCTCGGGAAAGTCACTGAAATAGACGTCGGTGAGCATCGTCCCGGAAGTCTCGGGCAGCTTACCGATCTCGGCGAACGCATCGAATATCTGCCGAGAATTGTCGGTTTGAGCTACGAAATCACCGCTCATTGCACATCCTCTTTTCCGGCCCGCCCGGTTGGGGAGTTTCTGCCGGGATCGGAATCGAAGCGGCGGGGCACACGAGCAACTCGCCGTACGCCCCCAGATTACTCCGCTAGCACAGGCCCGCCGTCCTAGCAACGGGTGCCGCCCATCCCGCTCCGCGCTTCTACCGACCGCCTACTCACCCGCGGTCTGCGGACCTCGACATCAGGCCGACGCAATGGAGAGAACAGCGCTGATCAACGAAGCCGCCGCAGCGGTTGCCGCGTAGGGACGACGCCACGATGCACTCGATTAACATCGGTGATCGTGGCGTCGGTGCAACTATTCGGCCGGGAGCGGGAACTCGCCCAGTTGACGTCGTTCGTCACGGATTCGACGGCGGACGGCGGCGCAATGCTCGTTGTCGGCGACGCCGGTATCGGGAAGACGGTCTTGCTCACGGCCGCGGCGGAATCGGCGGCCGCGAAGGGTATCCGGGTCTTGCGCGCGGCCGGCGTGGAATTCGAGGCCGAGGTGAGTTTCGCCGGGCTCAACCAGCTGCTCCAACCGCTGCAGGCGGAACTGCGGCAGCTCGACATGTCGCATCGGCGGGCACTCTGTGTCGGGCTGGGACTGGAGGACGGACCCACTCCCGATCGGCTGGCGCTCTCGAACGCGTTGCGGGCGTTGCTCGTTCGGGCCGCGATCGATCGGCCACTGCTGCTCGTCGTCGATGATCTGCACTGGATCGACCACGCCAGTGCCGTGGTGCTGGGGATGGTCGCGCGCCGCCTGCACGACACCCAGGTGGGTGTCGTGGCGACGGTCCGCTTCGGCGAGGACAGCTTCTTCGAATCCGAAGGACTGCACGAGATGGCGGTCGGCCCGCTGGGCGACGAGGCCGCCGCCGCGTTGTTGGGCGATCACTATCCGAATCTGACGACGCGGACTCGTCGACGCTATCTCGCGGAGGCGCAAGGAAATCCGCTTGCGCTGGTGGAGTTGCCCGCGGCGCGCAGTTCGCACCGAGCCCCTGGCGTCACCCGGGTCGGTCGACGCCTGCACACCCTCTTTGCGCGGCGGATCGAAAGTCTTCCGGTCGAGTCGCGTCGGCTACTGCTCCTCGCGGCGCTGGCCGGTGACGAGCCCGGCATTCCGCAGGCCACCCTGGTCGACGGGCACAGTACGAAAGACCTCGAGCCTGCGGAGCAGCTTCGACTCGTGCGAGTCGAAGCCGACACCGGTCGACTGCGATTCCGGCACCCACTGGTCCGCGCGGCGGTCGTCGAGCTGGCCACGCACGAACAGCGGCGCCGGGCACATCAGAAGCTGGCCGAGCGGTTTCCGGAGGATTCGGAGCGGCGCGCCTGGCACCTGTCCCACGCGGCCGCCGACCCCGATGCGCGCGTCGCCGACCTGCTCGAGCGAGCCGCCACTCGAACACAGCGCCGCGGCGACCCGGTCGGTGCCATCGGATTGCTGCTGCGCGCAGCGGAACTCAGCCCGCAACCCGACGACCGCGACCGCCGGATCATGGTCGCCGCGTACTTGGGCGCCGACATCACCGGTGACCTGTCCGAGGCACATCGACTGGTCGAGGGCGCCGAACGCATGCCGGGCGGCTCGCTGGTCGGGGCGGTCGCCGCCGCGGCAGTGATGATCAACGGCGGCGGTGATATCGACACCATTCACCAACTGCTGGTCAACGCGATCAAGGGCGCCCGCAACCCCTCCGACGCCGACGACCTGGCCGTGGTCGAAGCTCTCTACGTCCTGCAAGCCGCCTGCGTGTTCGGCTCCAGGGCAGGCCTGGCCGCCGACTTTCAGGCCGCGCTCGACCGGCTCGATCCCGAACCGCCGGAATTCCTTGTCCTGTTGGGCAGTACGTTCATCGAACCGGCCCGCCTCGCCGCGTCCGCAATAGGGCGGCTGGACGCGGCGATCGTCGGTATCAGTGACCAGACCGATCCCGCGTACGTCGTACGGATCGGGATGGCCGCCACCTATGTCGATCGCCTGGCGGGCTGCCGTGCGGCACTGGAGCAGGTCGTCGCGCACGGTCGGGCCGGCGGCGCCATCACTTCCGCGATCGAAGCGTTCGTGCTGCTCGGCTACGACGGTGTGATGACCGGCGAATGGGACCGAGTACTGCTGATGGTAGGTGAAGGGCTCGACCTCGCCGAGCAGCACGGATACCGCTTGCTCGGTGGATGCCTGAGCTTCCAGCAGGCCTACATCGCGGCTGCGCGAGGTGATGGCGACACCGTGAAAACCCTGTCGGACGAACTGATCCGGTGGGCAGCGCCCAACCGGATCGGTCTCGTGCTGCACTACGCGGCACACGCGAAGGCGCTCGCGGAACTCGGGCGTGGCGATTTCGAAGAGGCCTACCACCATGCCGCGGCCATTTGTCTCCCAGATACGGTTCCAGACCACGCGCCGCACGCGCTGTGGGTGATCCTCGACCTGGTCGAGTCCGCGGTCCGCGCCGGTCGGACCGCCGCGGCGGCCCAGCATGTCGCCGCGGTCCGCGCGGCCGATATCGCGACGATCTCGCCGCGGCTTGCGCTCGCGGTGGCCGGAGCCGAGGCCATGGTCGCCGCGCCCGACGACTATCGCGTCCGCTTCGAGGCGGCGCTCGCCATACCCGACGTTGGCCGATGGCCCTTCCATCAGGCTCGAATCCAGCTCGCCTACGGTGAACGCCTGCGCCGTGCGAAGCTCACCACCGAGGCCCGCAGACAGCTGGTCGCCGCCCTCGATACCTTCGACCGCCTCGGGGCCCGTCCATGGGCCGATCGTGCCTCGAACGAATTGCGTGCCACCGGTGTCGGCGCCACCAGAGCAGACACCCCCGCACCGATCAACACCCTCACGCCACAGCAACGACAGGTTGCTCTGCTCGCAGCGTCCGGCCTGACCAACAAGCAAATCGGTGAGCGACTGTTCCTTTCACCCCGAACCGTCGGCACCCACCTCCACCAGCTGTTCCCCAAACTCGGAGTGACCTCCCGTGCGGCACTTCGCGACGCGCTGAACTCCTCGGACGCCACGGACTAGGGACCGAATCGATCTGCTCAGCGGCCTCCGCGCTTTGAGCTGCCGCCCGACGGCACGATACGGCTGCACTGGGCAAACAAGCTCATTTTCGCACCAACGGATGATCCGGGACAGGCCCCAGGCACCTCGACACAGTGGAGCCGCTCCGGACGCTGTTCGATCTGGCCACAATGCCCCGGTTCCGGCGATGGCGAGTTCGACACTTGCCCGCGAACTGGTGACGACGCTGACGGAGTTTGCGGCAAACATCGTGGCGACTCGGCCAGCCGAGGCCACAGGCACACACGCAGCGACTCGGGCAACGCGACCGCTGTGAAATGCTACGTTGGCCGTGCACTCTCGTCGAAACCGCCGCGCGTCGAGGACGCCTGGCGCTCCGTACAGCGGACACTCCTCTGGTCAGGAGGCAACGCGTGAGTACCTACACGGTCGGCTACATCATCGGCAGTCCCTCCAAGGAATCCATCAACCGGCCCCTGTCCAAGGCCCTGATCCGGCTAGCACCACCACAGCTGACGTTCACCGAGATTCCGATCAAGGATCTGCCGCTGTACAACCACGACTACGACGTCGACTACCCGCCGGAGGGTCGCGCACTCGAGGCGGCCATCACCGTCGTCGACGCCGTGCTGTTCGTGACGCCGGAGTACAACCGCTCGATCCCGGGCGCACTGAAAAACGCCATCGACTGGGCCAGCCGCCCGTGGGGCGACAACTCGTTCACACTCAAACCGTCAGCCGTCGTCGGCGCCTCGCCGGGCAAGCTCGGCACCGCGATCGCCCAGGCGAGTCTGCGCAGCGTCCTCGGCTACCGCAATTCCCCGCAGATGAATTCCCCGGAGGCCTACATCCAGTTCCACCCCGACCTCTTCACCCCTGACGGCGATGTCCTCGACGACTCGACCAAGCAGTTCCTCACCGGGTTCATGTCGGATTTCGCCACCTTTATCGCCCGCGTCCACAGCGTGGTCCCCCAGCTCGACTAACCGGCCATGGTGTCGTCGGCAAGGTGGCGATCGTGGATCGCCGCACCACCCCGGCGTCCGAGTCCTCCCCGTCCACGGCGGCCCCGCCGAACTACGCGAGAATACTGCTGGCACGCTTGCCAGGACCGCGGCCGAACCCGGTCGCCTGGGCGGACCCTGCGCGCGGTGGCCGTCGCCCCCACCGCCCCCCGAACACCTGAACCCGCTGGCATCCGAACCCGACCACGGGTCAGGATTGACGGATATCGGTGACGATGGTGTAGAGCTCGGTGATGACACCGTTCTCTGTTCGAGCGATGTCCATGCCGCTGATCACCGGGGGTTGGCCGGGAGCGCCGTACTGGAAGCCGAGGTGGCCGATGTCGTCGAGCTCTGACGCCGTTCCGGCGGGCCGGAAGACCCAGTCGGGATTTTCGGCACGCACCTCTGCGGCGCGCAGCTCGAGTTCCTTGCGCCCGTGGATGATTCGATCCAGTTCGTGCCACACCACGTCTTCGGAATAGTTCGCCGTGATGACCGCAGCCCGGCGGTCCGGGTCGGGCTCGTTGAAGACCTCCAGCAGGTTGATTCGCATGAGGTCGGCAGGGGAACTTGTCATGACGAGTCCTTTGTCGATTCCGACGAATCCATCCAGTTCCGCGGTGTGCCGATCGCACGATCCGGTAACCCGGGAGGTGGTCCTTCAGCTACCCCGTGTGGCCGACTTTCGGTCGCTCCGCGGCGGTCGGTTCGTGTTGGGCCTGCCGTGCCCGTACTCCTTGTTCGACTCGATCACCGAGATCCTTGTCGATGTTGTGCAGGTATGCGAACGTCCTGGTGAGCACGGGTGGGCTCACTCCGTCCAGCAGGTGCGCGATGATGTTGTCGACCAGTCGTGTCCTGGCGGCGTCGTCGAGAACCGTGCGGACCATGGTGCGAGCTTGTCCCCAGTCGTCGTCGTCCGCGCGCAGCGTGTATGCGGTTCGCACCAACTCGCCATCGGCATACCAGCTCGCGGGCGGTCCGGCCGCGGCGGGATCGGCGTGCGGTCCGCCCTTCGAGTTGGGCACATACACCGGATCGCCCGGGTTGTGGTGGCGCATGGCGCCGTCTTTCGCCCACGATCGGACCTCGGCGCCGTGTGGCGAATTGACCGGTAGTTCTTTGTAGTTGATTCCTATCCGGTGCCGGTGCGCGTCGGCATAGGAGAACCAGCGCCCGAGCAGCATCTTGTCGGGGCTGGGGCCCGTGCCGGGTACTGCGTTGCTGGGCTCGAACGCCGCTTCTTCGATATCGGTGAAGTAGTTGGCCGGGTTGCGGTTCAGGGTCATCTTGCCGACCTCGATCAGCGGATAATCGCGATGTGGCCAAACCTTGGTGAGATCGAAGGGGTTGTAGCGGTAGGTCTTCGCGTCGTCGAACGGCATGATCTGCATCTTCAGGGTCCAGCTCGGATACTCACCGCGTTCGATCGCTTTCCACAGATCACGCTGGTGGTAGTCCATGTCGATCGAGGTCATATGATCGGCTTCGTGCTGGGTGAGGAACTTGATGCCCTGATCGGTCTTGAAGTGGTACTTGACCCAGAACCGTTGGCCTGCAGCGTTGATCCACATGTAAGTGTGGCTGGAGTACCCGTTCATGTACCGGAAGGTGGCCGGGATGCCTCGATCTCCCATCAGCCAGGTCACCTGGTGCGCCGATTCCGGTGACAGGGTCCAGAAATCCCATTGCATGTCGTTGTCGCGCAGATTGTTGTCGGCGCGGCGCTTCTGTGACCGGATGAAGTCCTGGAACTTCATCGGATCCCGCACGAAAAAGACGGGTGTGTTATTGCCGACCAGGTCGAAATTTCCCTGCTCGGTATAAAATTTCACAGCGAAGCCCCGCAGATCCCGCACAGTATCGGGATATCCCTGCTCGCCGGCGACGGCGGAAAACCGCACCAGCACTTCCGTCTGCTTGCCGGGCTGGAACACATCGGCCATGGTGTAGGCGCTGACATCGTGGGTTACTTCGAATGTGCCGAACGCCCCGCCGCCTTTGGCATGCGGTTGCCGTTCCGGCAGGCGCTCACGATTGAACGCCGCCATCTTTTCGATCAGATACGCGTCGTTCAGCAGGATCGGGCCATCCGGGCCAACGGTCAAGGAATGGTCATCACTCGGTGCCGGAATTCCGGCGGCATCGGTTGTGTAGTTCGGATCGGACATCTTTATCCTCTTCCACCGAGATAGAGCCGCGGCCTCATCGGACCGTTATGCGAGGTCGGCGGGGCGTGCGGTCGTGGGCCGCATGATCGATGGCTGAACCTGGCTCCACCTCGCCGAAGGCGGTTGGTCAGCCAAGTCGTCGGTCGCCGTCGTACACGGCACTGCCGACAACCCGGCCGTGTGCAGGCGGCGAGCACAAGGCGAGTGCTCGTGTCGAGACCGAAACACATACAAACACGACAGGTTGTTTCTCGAGAGTCGTGAGCACCGTATACCCCGTGGCAGCCTGCAGATCGACACCGCGAAGCAGTCCAGCGTCCGCCACGACCAACCACCCGTCGTGCTCCAATTCGATCACGTCTGCGGGAACCTTTCAACCCACCCGGCGACCGCTCGACACCGACTGGGCGGACCCCACTACGCCGCGTAGTGCGTACTCGCAGAGTGCCTGCATCGACGCCCCCAAGACCTCTGCCTGTGGTAGGGCTGGAATGGGTGCAACGTCGGCCTCAGGTCCGCGGACCAGACCTACCGCACACAGGGCGTCGTCTTCCACGCTGATCCAGTACCGGTCGATCGCCTTCAACACCGCGAAAGCTTGTGCTGGATGCCAGGATTCGCAGAGTTCGGCGAGGGCGGCGAAGTCCGCGCCCCACCGCTCGCCGTGGTGGGGATCTTCCTCGGCGAAATATCGCAGATACAGCGTGAGCGTCGAGTACCGGATGCGGAACCGGACGATAGATGGTGGTCATGATCGTTCCCAGGCGGGAATTGGCAGCGGCGGGGATTTGGGGAAAGTGACGGGAAGCTCGACCAGAGCACGATGGAAAGGCCCGGGACGCCAGACCAGTTGCTCTTTGGACCGTGCAAGCGTCAGTTCGGGCAATGCGTCGAACAGGTAACCGATGGCGGTACAGGCGATTTGGATTACCGCAATGCGTGCGGGTTTCGGGCAGGCGTGGTTGCCGGTACTGAAGGCCAGCCCCCAATCCGCGTGGAGGAATTCGCCGTTGTTCACTGCGGGGTCGTTGTTGCAGGCGGCCATGCTGATCACGACCGGCTTGTTCGCGGGCAGCCACACCCCGCCTTTGTTGATCGGCTGCGGCGGGAAGGACAAGCAGTAGTTGGCCATCGGGGGGTCGTAGACCAAGATGTCGTTGATCGCGTCGATGGTCGGTGCACCGAATCCTGTTGCACCGCATACGAATCGGTCGTCTGTCAGCATCATCAGCAGCGTGTTGGCGATCAGGTTCACCGTCGGCTCGATGCCCGCGCCGTAGAGCGTGATCACCTGGTTGACCATTTCCTCATCCGAGAGCGGGGGTTGATGCGTGAGCAGCCTGGTGGTGATGTCGTTGCCTGGCTGGGTTCGCTTCATGGCGATGAGTTGGCCCAGTGCTCGGCCGAGCATCTCGTTGACGTGGGCGGTGTCGGTGGATTCGAACATCGCTGCCATCGCCACTCGGACCTGCTCGCCGATATCGTCGGGACAGCCCAGCATCTTGTTCACGAGCGAAAAGACCAGCGGCAGCAGGTAGTCGCTGATCACGTCGGCCGTCCCGATGCCGCAGAAGGTGTTGATCAGCGGTTCGGCGGTCTGGATTACCTGCTCACGCAGGCCCAGCTGGTCGATGCCGTCGAGGGCGGCCTGATTGGCGGCGCGGTAGAAGGAGTGGGTTTCGCCGCTGCTGCGCAGCGCGTTGGGCCGCCACCCCACCATCGGCAAGATCGGGCAGTTTGCAGGCACGGCGCGTTCCCAGGTGCGCGGGTCCGCGGGGAAATGCTCGTGATCACCGAGGATGTTTACGGCGAGCTCGTAGCCGATCACCAGCGTCGCTTCCACACCCGGCGCGAGCCAGATCGGTACCAGCGACCCGTATGTCTTGCGCATATGCCGGTAGGCCTGGTGCGGGTCTTGCGCGAACTCTGGGGTGTGGAGTGCGTAGCGATCGCCGGGACCCACGTTTTCGATCGGGACCGGAGGGGCGGGAGAGAGGTTCTGCGACACGGCCGGGTTCTCCTCGAGCTGGGAAGCGGGAACGGTGGCATCGGGCGTAGGACGACCGGTAGCGCAACCAGCGCGCGGTGGAAGGAGTCGGCAGCCAGTCCAGGTGCTCGGCGGGCACGCCCAGCCCGATGTCCGGCACGGCGTCCACCACCTGACCGACGGATTCGTGCGCGATCAGCGTCGCTATCTTCTGAGCTGCGTCCGGGCATGCATGCGCGCCGACACCAAACGACAGGTAGAACCTGTCGGCCTTGCGGTCGTCCGTGTTGCCGCTTTCGATCTCTGGGTCGGTGGGGCAGCCGACGAGGCTGATCAACACCGGTTGATGCTCCTCCAGCCGGGTGCCGGCGATGAGCTTCATTTGCATCGGGAATCGCACGCACGAATTCGCCAATGGTGAATCGTTGAACAACACCTTTTCGATGCCGTCCCGCGGCGACAACACCCCGCCGGGCACGTCGCCGCCGAACCGGTCGTCAGTCATGAACAGCAGCAGAGTGTTCGCGATGAGGTTCCACGCCGCCGAGGTGGCGATCTCATTCAGATCGCCAGCTGATGGGATTCGATGCCGCGGTCATGGGCCACCCGGATCCGGTCTCGCAGTGTGTCGTTGATGCGCTGCCATGCCCAGCGGTGCCCCAGCGCCGGTAGATGTCGTAGACGGTCCTGACCGGAGGGAACTCCGAGGACAGCCTCGCCCACGCGATCCACCAGTCGGCACAACTACCTGGTACAGCAATTGATCTCAGCAATCATTGCTCTACCAGGAGTTCACTCAAATCTCGAGCGTCACACACCGACACCGGAGTTTTCAGACGCTCACTCAGATGCACCAGACAACACTGCCGAGGGGGAAACACCACGTAGCTGATCCGAATGATCCGTCGATCGGAGCGATGGAGGACGCCGGAGGCGCCGCGGCAGTCGGATCGGCAGTGGCTGCGGGCGCCGCGAGGACGAGCAGTGGCGCGGCAATAACAGTCGCGACTAGGGTTTTGACGATCTTGCCAGACATTTTGCTTCCTTACAACGAGCTTTATTACGTCCCTGTAGTAGGCCGCGCTGCCGAGCCACCGGGACTGGGGCTGCGAGTGCGTTACTTGTCGAATCGACTTTGCGACACGCGATTGGCTACTTGGTGAAGTACGTAATGCGTCCCGTCCGGAACACGCATTCAAGCTGGCCGGCAGCTGCAGCATCGACCGGACCGAACAAGACGTCATTTGGTACCGCGGAAAGGCGTCAATGACAGCTTACCGCTGGCTACCGGACGATTCGGCCGGAAGGAGAACGTTTAGAAGATAACTTTCCTGTTTATGTGGGCGTCTGAGAACTGTGTCAGGTGCGGGCGAGTCGGCATGACATGGCGGCGACGATGCAGACGAGGGCTTCGTTGGGACGCTGACCAGGTCTGCCCGGTCTGCGGCAGCAAGAACCACCGATGTGACGATCTGTCGTCGCTGGTCATGTGTCTGGTTCACTGCGGTGTACTGGATTTGGTGCAGGTGAATTGCATGACGTCGATGCGGCCACAGCGAGCGTAGTCGGCGCATCCGGTCAGGTAGCGGATGTAGGCGTTGTAGGTATCGGGTCCGGCGAGCTCGATGGCGCGGTCGCGGTGCTCGTGCAATACATCGGCCCAATGGTCGAGGGCGGTGGCGTAGTGCGGTCCCATCGACTGCATGCCGGTAACGGTGAATCCGGCATCTTCGGCGTATGCGGTGACACTTTTGGGGTCGCGTCCGCTCGGATGCAGCAGCGGGCCGCCGCCGAAGATGGTTTCGCTGAGGAACCGCGGGAACGCGTCATCGATGCTGGTGTGCTGAATTCCGTGTCCACGCAGTTCGTCCCGGTTGTCGCCGACGATGGCCTGCAGCAGCAGTACTCCATCGGCGGGCATTGTGCGGTAGGCGAATTCGAAGAACTCGCCGTAGCGGTCTCGTTCGAAGTGTTCGAACGCGCCGATACACACGATCCGGTCTGCGCGGCGGTCGAATTCCTCCCAGCCTTGCAGCCGCACCCCACCATAGGGGCGCCCTCGGATCACCCGGTCGACCAGCAGATTCCGCACATACCGGTACTGGTTGCGGCTGGGAGTCAGCCCGATCACATTCACCCCGTAGGTGTCCATGGCGCGCAACATCGTCGAACCCCAGCCACAACCGACATCCAACAAGGTCATCCCCGGCCGCAGATCGCACTGGGCCAGAGCGAGGTCGATCTTCGCCAACTGGGCTCGTTTCAAGGTGTCGTCTGGGTGGGGCCAGAACGCGCAACTATAGGTAGGGGTCGGGTCGAGGAACAGTGCGAAGAACTCATCAGACAGCTCGGCGTGGGATCGGACATCCGCGAAGGTCGGCTCCCCCGATAGCTCGGTGATCTTTCGATGGCCCTGGCTGAGGCTCTGGCGGCTCAAACGTCTTCCTCCTGGTTTTGCTGGGCGAAGCACATCTCCTGTGCCCATGACACAGCGGAAGCGATAGACTGACGGTCTCAATCTGAGACGCGTCATCCGTCGAGACGGCCGCCACCATGGGTTGAGCAACAAGCACCGAGGTATGAGCAGATGCCGGATCCTCGAGCCGACGTCGCCGTGAGCCTGGAGAAGGCGCGCGAACAATTCCTCACCGTGGGTTCGCTCGATTTCCCGCCGGTGCGAGACACTGTGCTCGATTCGTGGTACCGATCGCGCGCGCTGCAGATCCATCCCGACCGTGTGGAGCTGCCTTATGTGCGGGAACCGAATCTCGACTCCCCGTTGGTGAGCGCTGCTGAGCCGGTGCTGCGGCGGCTCGCGAGCGACCTGGCCGACGAGGCTGTCAGCGTCATCCTGACCTCGTCGGATGGGCTCTTGCTCGAGCGCTACGCCGCCGATGCCACAATCATGCGCACACTCGACGGTGTGCAGCTCGCTCCCGGCTACAGCTATGCCGAGGACTTCGTCGGCACCAACGGAATCGGCACCACCCTGGAAACAGCCACCCCGACGTTCATTCGCGGCGGCGAACACTATCTCGGCACCCTCGGCGGGCTCGCGTGTGCAGGCTCGCCCATTCGCCACCCGCTGACGCGCTCGGTGCTGGGCGTCATCGATCTCACCTGCTGGGCCAGCAGATCCGATCCGCTGCTGCTCGCCCTCGCCAACAGCGCGAGCAGCCAGATCCAGGACCGGCTCCGCGCGCTCGCCAGCGAAACCGAGACCGCGCTGCTGGAGACGTATCTGCGCCAATGCCGCCAGTATCCGCTCGGCGTGCTCGCGATCGGTGGCGACGTGGTCCTGATGAACCACTACCTGCGCCTGGCTCTTGACCCGCACGACCAAGAGGCGTTGCTGCAATATTCGACCGACCTGCTTCGGCCCGGGGCCGTCGACACCCTCCTGGCCCCGCTGCCGAGCGGGCAGACCGCGAAAGTGACAGCAGTCGAACGTATTTCGATACGTGGCAGCAGCTTCAACATGGTCCTGCACGTTCAGCTGGTCATCGACCGCGCCGTGGACCGCCCGATCGCGCACGGCACCCTCGCATTGCCCGGCATCGCCGGTAGGAGCAGCTCGTGGCTGCGCAGCTGCCAGCAGGTCGAACGCTGCTGCCGGGATCGCGAGTGGGTGGTCATCGATGGCGAAAAGGGTTCCGGACGAACAAAACTCGCGAAATCTGTCGTCGCGCACGTCAGCCCCGGCAAGATGGCCCGGGTGCTGCGGACGGCCGACTTCGCCGACACCGAGGGCCTGCTGGCCGCGCTGCGCACCGAAACCGGCAACGACAATTTCAACGTTGTCATCAAAGATGTGGACCGCCTGCCGACCGAGGCGGTCGAGCCGATCGCGGACATACTCCAGACCTGCGCCGGTCGTGGATGGATCGCGGCAACAATGCATTCGGTAACGCCCTCTACGGCTCTCGATGCACTGCTGCCACTGTTCAGTCAGACCGTCGGCGTGCCCGCACTCCGGCACCGCATCGAAGACCTCGAAGAGCTGGTCCCCTTCCTGCTGGGCGAGCTGACCAAAGGCGCCGAAGTCCGGCTCGCCCCGGAAGCCATGCGCCAGCTCAACAAACTTTCGTGGCCAGGCAACGTCGCCCAACTACGCCGGGTGCTAGCCGAAACCATTTCACAGCAACGATCCGGTCTGATCCACGTCGACAACCTGCCACCACAATGCCGTTCGCTGACCCGGCGCAGACTGAGCCGGATCGAGGCACTGGAACGCGACGCGATCGTGCGCAGCCTGCAGGAGAACAGCGGCAACAAGGCCGAAGCCGCCGCGGCACTAGGGATGTCGCGGGCGACCATCTACCGCAGGATCAAGGACTTCGGCATCGAGTAGTGCCGGAATCTGGCTAGTGGCCTGACCTGCACACCGCGACGCCCTACAGGATGGACAGTTTGATGTGGGCCCAGGCGTTGTTGCCGTATCCGCGGGGATTCCATATGGATGCTGGGGATTCGGGTTGTGTGGCTCCGGTGTCGTCCCAGGCGCGCGCGGTGATGTTCAGTGGCCCGGGTCGCATGTCGACGGTCAGTGACCAGGGCCGCCACGCCCACCGGCTGGGTGCGGGGTGCAGGTCGGCCTGCCGCCAGCTGCGGCCGTCGTCGACGGAGACGTCGACCCGTCCGATGCCGTGGCCGTCGCCGGCGATTGCCCATCCACGGACGGTACGGGAGCCACGCGGAAGCTGATCGCCCCCGGTGGGCACGAGGATGTCGCAGTTGAGCGCCAGCGACGATAGCGAGATGCCCTCGCCCGGTGCGACCGCTTCTGGGTCGGCCTCGGGCGGAAGAATACGGTAGTCGAGGGCCTGAAAATAGTTCTGTGATGGGACGGGTTGGACGGTGACGGCGGTGACCCATTTGACGCTGCGAGCCGCGATGTAGCCAGGCACCACCACGCGCACCGGGCCACCGTGAGCGCGCGGAAGTGGCTGAGAATTCATCTGCCAGGCCAACAACACCTCTTCGCGGAGCGCCTTGGTCAGCGAGATGGAGATGCCGTAGGACTGGACCGGCCGGGCCTCTTGGGCCACGTCGGGCGCAGCGAATGCGACGTGCAGTCGGTCATCGTGGTGCACCCCGGCCGCCCGCAGGACATCGGCCAGCCTGGGCCCGGCCCACTCGGCGGTCGAGATCGCGCCGTGCTCCCATGGCTCCTTGCCGGGGATCGGGCGCACCGCCAGCAGTTCAGCGCGCCGGTTGCCGGCACACGCCAGCGTCGCTACCACGCTGTGTTGCTCAAAACCGGTGGTCAGCTGGTCGTAGGTCACGGTGAGCGGATTGTCCACCCGTCCATCGACGTCCAACCGCCACTGCTCGGTGGGGATGTCGGGGAACGGACCGTGATTGCGCGCATAGAACGCGTCCACCGCGGTGATTTCGCTGCTCGCCAGCACCGATGGCGGCGGCTCGGCGTTGAACGGCAGCCGTCCCCGCACAATCATGTCCTCGCGCTTACCCCACATCTCATCGCCTCGGCAAGATTCGTCGCGGACTGCGACTTCAATCCTATCGCCGGTTGAAGGGGATCTATTTGTAGTCGACTCCGAGAGGTGCGCGGTGTGCGTCGTCGTAGGAGAATCCGCTGGCGAGCAGCATTTTGTCGGGGCTACGGCCGGTGCAGGGCACCTGTTCCGTTTGAAGTTGGCCATCTGCTCGATGATCATCGCCGCCATCAGCCCCCGGCACCTAGATGACATATTTCAAGGGTCGACGCTGCCTAGCTTTGAGGTGGGATGTGGTAGGAATCGCAGGTGAACGACAAACCCGACCCCCAGCGCAATCTGAGGCTGCGGGAAGACCTGGTGGAGAGTTCGCTACCGTTCCTGCCCGCAGGTAGCGAGATCCGGGAGGTGTTCATCTGCCAGGCCGCGCCGAGCTTCATCTTCTTTCTCATGACGTATCTCACTGGTCTCACGATGTTCTGGATCAAGTACCGCTGCGTGGCCATCACTCAGGACGCCATCTATGTGCTGCAGAGCGGCAAGCTGTCGGGCGGTGCCAAGCCGCAGCATCTGGTGGGCACGTTGCCGCGCAACACTCGGCTCGGGCCGGTCTCTGGCCGATGGGGACAGGTGAACATCCTCGGTGAGCGGCATTGGGTCCACAAGCGCTTCCACGACCAAATCGCTGCCGCCGATTACGAAGCAGGCCTTACACAATGAAGCAGGGGCCGATCTCGGACTGGCGGTGGGGTTCAGTGGTCCTAGCAGGTCAGTGATCGGTGGACGGGTGCGCCGGTTCTGTCGTTGTGCCAGATCGCGGCGGTCAGGGCCAGGAGTCGTTGCAGGACGCGCACGCCCACGCCTGCCGGTGTTTTGCCGCCGTGTCGTTCCAGGTCGAGCTGCTCTTTCAGTGTTTGGTTGATCGATTCGACGATCTGACGCAAGAGTTTGAACAAACGTGCGCCATGGCATAGGAGTTCACCCTTGCGGGCCGGGCGCCGCAGGGTCAGTCCTTCCTCGTCCAGGACGGTCTCGAACTCGGTGCCGAAGTACGCCGGCTGGGACCCATGACCCGATCGGCCCGCCGGACGACGGGAGTGACCAGAAATTGGACGACGCCGATGGATTGTTCAGCCTGCCTTCGCTTTTCGATGACGAAGCTATGCCGGTCTGCTGGTGCAACGGGCTCCCGCACCACCGCCGCCAGCAGATCCTCAGGCTGGTGCGCAACAGGTAGCGATCGACGCCCCGCTCATTCATGAGCTTGCCATCGAGAACGCCCGCCTACATGCCACCGCCCCCCGCCAATGTCACCGTCGTGGGCCGGAATGTCAGTTGACGGTGGGGCTGCGGCGTTCGATGTGGATCACGTCGCGCCAGCGGCCGCGGTGTCGGCCGATGCGTTCGTGGGTGCCGATGGCTCGGAATCCGGCTTTGGCGTGCAGGTCGAAGCTGGCGGTGTTCTCGGGAAATATTCCGGATTGCACGGTCCAGATCCCTGCTGACTCAGTGGATTTCAGCGTGGCTTGACACATTCCCATATCGGAATATGATTGCGGCCATGGCACGAGCACCGACGACGTCGGACGTCTTCAACGCGATCGCCGAGCCGCAGCGCCGGGAGATCCTGGCACTGCTGCGGGCGGGTGAGCGGCCGGTGACCGAGTTGGCCCAGGAGCTGGGGATGACCCAGCCGGGAGCGTCCAAACACTTGCGGGTGCTCCGGGAGGTCGGTTTGGTGCGGGACCGCAAGGCAGGCAAGCAACGCCTGTACGGCCTTGACGCCCGCGGGCTGCGACCGGTCCACGAGTGGACCGGCGGGTTCGAGCGGTTCTGGAACGAGAGCTTCGACCGGCTGGACGAGTACGTGCAGCACCTGAAGCAGGAAAGGCAGGAGGAGTAACTGATGAGCGAGATGGGACGAGGAGCGCTGACGCAGTCCGCGACGGCCGACCGCGAGATCGTGATCTCCCGGGTCATCGACGCCCCACGGGAGCTGGTGTTCGAGGCGTTCACCGAAGTGCGGCACCTGTCGCGATGGTGGGGCCCGGAGGGGTTCACCACCACCACGCGGGCTTTCGAGTTCCGCGTCGGCGGGGAGTGGGACTTCGTGATGCACGGACCGGACGGGACGGACTACCAGGAGTGGATCTCCTGGACCGAGATCGCCCCGCCGCAGCGGATCGTGCTGCTGCACGGTGAGTCCCGCGGCGACCCGAACGCCTTCGAGTCGGTCTTGACGTTCTCGCCCGACGGCGCGGCGACCCGGATCGAGATGCGCACGGTGTTCCCCACCGAGGAGCTGCGCGCCGAGGCGGTCGAGAAGTACCACGCGATCGAGGGCGGCCAGCAGACCCTGAGCAACCTGGCTGCCTACATCACCGAGATCGTTCGGAAGGGAGTGGAGGACTGATGGCCGGGAAGGTGTTCTTCAGCGTGTCGATGTCGCTGGACGGTTTCATCGCGCCCGAGTCCCCCGAGGACTTGATGGGACAGCAGTGGATGGAACTGCAGCAGTGGATATTCCCGCAGCGGTTCTTCCGGGAGAACCTGAAGCTCGGCGTGGGCGGCGAGGAAGGGCGCGACAACGACATCGTGCGGGAGACGTTCGAGCGCACGGGCGCGAACGTGATGGGCAAGCGCATGTTCGACGCCGGCGAGCAGGCGTGGCCGGAGGAGGCGCCGTTCCACACGCCGGTCTTCGTCGTAACGCACGAGAAGCGTGACCCCTGGGAGCGGCCGGGCGGGACCACCTTCCACTTCGTCGACGACGGCATCGAGCGTGCGCTCGACCAGGCCCGCGAGGCCGCCGGCGACCGGGACGTCCGCATCGCGGGCGGCGGCGCAATGATCCTGGAGTACATGAACGCCGGCCTGATCGACGATTTCACGACCGCGCTCTCACCGGTGCTGTTCGGCTCCGGAATCCGCCTGTTCGAGGGCGTGGACGCGGGCCGCGTGGCCCTGGAGCAGGTCTGCGCGGAGCCGACGCAGCGGGTGACCCACCTGACCTACGCAGTCCGGGAGCGGTAATGTCCCGAACTCAGCGCTCCCCCGCCGAGGTCGGCAGCGCGGCGAGATCCTCGACGCTCTGAGCGTCCGGAAGGGCGAGCGCTCGGGCCGCGAGCTGAGCAGCGCCGCGGCGAGCGTGTAGGGCCGCTGAACGCCGCGTGGTACTCGAAGACCGGCCGTGCCTTGGCCTCGGCTGGCTCGGTGATCGTGCGCAGGTCGGGCTTGGCGACGCCCAAGGTGTCATAGCCAAGCACTATCTCATCGCCCCGGACTCAGAGGTCACCGGTGCATCGTTCACTGACAAGTAGCATCGAGTAGCGGCATGGCGCGTGGTTCGGACCGGTCACGCCGCTGCTGGCACACCGCCTGCGGGGCAGTCGCGACCGGTTACGCGATCGAGCGCCGGATGTAGTGGTCCATGGCTGGGTCCAGCTCGACCCCGTAGAAGGTCGCAAATTGGTCGATTACGTTCCTGGGGATGGTCGCCGATCGGCTTGGTGTCTTCGCCGCCATCTCCATGAGCGTGTCGAGGGCCGGTAGCGCCTCGTCGGGTACCTGCCGTACCCGACGGTCGGCGCTCTCCCCGTGATCGGCGGTGGAAACCAGATCCCACACGGTTGGTGCGTCGATGGGCTGCAGCCACGGGTCACACAGCCGGCACATCGATTCGCCATGAAAGATGTTGTGCCGTAAGCAGATCTGGGTCTGGTGAGCAGGCGGCGGGACCCTCCAGTCGCCCAGCCCGGGCGATGGTTCGAATGCGGTGACATCCGCACAAGCCGATTATCGAGCGGCGCGTGGTCTACCTGTCGTCGACCAGGAGGGTATGCAGAGCCAGGTTGGCAATCTGCCGTAGCTCATCGTGGCTACGCCCGGCCGCGGCCTGGACAGCGATGCCGTCGGAGATGGTGTGGACGAGTGCGGCCAGGGCGGTGGGCTCATGGTGGGACGGCAGGTCGGTGGCCTGCTCGAGCCGCCTGCGCAGCGCGGTCTCGCTGGCTTTGCGTACCGCGACCGCCTCTTGGCGTACCGCGTGAGCGTCGGGTCCGCAGGCTTGAACGGTCTTGACGCACAAGCAACCTTGGGGCGTGCTCGCCCCTGCGGTCAGGTCGACAGCCCCGAGGATCAACCGCACGATGACTTCGCGCGCGGTGGACGCTTCCAGTGCGTCCACGGCATAGGCGCCGGGACCGTCGAGGTAGCGGGCCAGGACCTTCCCGAACAGTTCGTCCTTATTGCCGAAGGCGGCATAGAGGCTTGGCTTGTTGATGCCCATCGCGGCAGTCAGATCGGTCAGCGAGGTGCCCTCGAAGCCGTTGCGCCAGAACACTTCCAACGCGCAGTCGAGCGCGGTGTCGGCGTCGAACGAGCGCGGGCGTCCGCCGGGCATACCGTTCTCCTACCTCTCCATATTTTTTTACCTATCGGTACATTACCTCTTGCGCGCAAGTGCCACGCCCATCTAGTTTCTTACCAAACGGTACATAACAAGGGAGTGGCACATATGATCCGAGTCGGAGTGGTCGGGGCCAGCGGCTGGGCAGACAGCTCGCACCTGCCCGCACTCACAGCGCTCGAGCAGTTCGACCTGACTGCGGTCGCGACAACCAACCAGGCCAGCGCGGCCCGGGCAGCCGCCACCCACGGCGCACGGCACGCCTTCGCCGACTCGCGAGAACTCACCTCGCACCCTGAGGTCGACTTGGTTGTCGTCTCGGTGAAAGCACCCGGGCATGCCGCCGTGATCAGGGCAGCGCTCGACGCCGGCAAGCACGTCGTATCCGAGTGGCCGCTGGGCATCGACGCCGACGAAGCTGCTGAGCTGACCGAGGCCGCCACCGCCGCCGGCGTCGTTCACGCGGTGGTCCTCCAGGGCCACCACTCCCCGAGCGCCCGTTTCGTCGCGGACCTGCTGGCCAACGGACGGATCGGCACACTCGAATCGATCGCGCTGGTAGCCGAGGGCGCTCCCTTCGGCGGCAGCCGGATATGGCCGGACCTGGTGTTCAGCCTGGATCCTTCGGCGGGAACCAACATCGTGACCATTATGGCCGGTCACTTCCTGTCCGCACTCGAACCGATCGCGGGCCCACTGACCGAAGTCAGTGCACGACTGCCCCGCACGCACGACCGCGTGCTCGTCGCCGGGACGGACCAGACGGTGCCCAACGACACCCCCAGCCACGTGCTGCTGCACGGACTGCTCGCCAACGGCGCCACCGCCTCCATCGCCGTGCACGGCGGCAACGGACCCACCCAGGACGGATTCCTCCTCGAGCTCATCGGCAGCGACGCAACACTGACCGCCACACCAACCCAGCCCGGAACATTCATCCACTGGGGCGACTGGGAAGTCCGGATCGGCAAGGAGACCCTGACCGTGCCCGACACCTATCGCACTGTCCCCGCCAGCGTCCAGTCCGGTCCGCCGGCCAACATCGCAGCCCTCTACCAGGAAGTCGCCCAAGCCATCACCGATGCCAGGCAACCGCATCCCAGCTTCGAGACCGCCCTGCGCCACCACCGGCTCCTCGCCGCCATCGAACAGTCCGCGGCCGACGGAACAGCCCGAAGCATCTCGTAGCCGGCACACGGCGCAGCGTCGTACACGGGACTCGGTTTCGATGCGTGCCAGCAACTCTCGGCGGAGTTCGGGCTACCCGGCACACTCGGCCCCGTAGCAATTCCAACTCCCCGCAGAGCATCGCCAGCACCGCGGATCACCCGATAAAACCGGTTATCAAGATCGGCCATGCTCGGCCCCGACGATTGTCCAAACCGGTTATGCAGGGATCCGCTGAGTTACTCCTTCATGCTGTCGCCACCGTCCTCGATTGGCGTGTCGAGACACACCGCAACGTCACCCCGCTACCGTTCGGGGATCGACCACAAAGACTGCCCGGCGGCTGACGGGTAAGAGCTCGCTCAGCAGCCGGGCACTGCGTAGCCCGATTGAGAGGATCTGGACTTGAGCGATCTTTCTCGCCGTGACCTGCTCAGGACATCGGCCGCCGCTGGCATCGGAGCGGTCGTTGTTCCGGGCCTGACGGCCGCAGACACACCGGATATTGCGGACGCTAGCGCCCCGGGAATGGTGGCCGCGGGCCACCCGAGTGAAAGCTCGGGATGCCCGCCCGCGACGCTGACCGGCCACATCGTCCGCCCCGGTGACGCGTCGTACACGGATGCGCGACTCGGCTGGGACCAGCTCTTTTCTCACTATCCGCTGGTCATCGTCTTCGCACAGGAAACCCAGGACGTGGTGAACGCCATCACGTGGGCGCGGCAGCACAACGTCGCGCTGCGGGTGCGGAGCGGCCGCCACGCCCTCGAGGGCTGGTCGAACGTCGACAACGGCATCGTGATCGACGTCAGCCAGCTGAAGTCGGTCCAGATCGACCCTGGTGCTCGTATCGCAACGGTCGGCGCCGGGCTGAACCAGCTGGAAGCGGTGACGACGCTCGCGAAGCAGAACCTTGCGGTCACAACCGGAAGTGAGGGCAGCGTAAGCGTGTGCGGTGCGACGCTCGGCGGTGGCCTCGGGCCCCTCAACCGCTGGCTCGGCATGGCCTGCGACAGCCTGATGGCGGCCGAGGTCGTCGTCGCGTCGGGTCACGACTGCGCCAAGGTGATCAACGCGGACTTGCAGCACCACTCGGACCTGCTCTGGGCGCTCCGCGGGGCGGGAAACGGTAACTTCGGGATCGTCACACAACTCACCTATAACGTGTATCCGCTCGAGCATCTCGCCTATGTGCAGGCGACATGGGATGGACTCGGGGACCTGTACGGGGTCTTCGAGGCATGGCAGCGAACGGTACCGTCCGCCGACAGCCGTCTGGGATCCGAGCTCGAGATCCACAAGTCGCAGATTCTGCTGTCCGCGTGGCTTGCGGAGGGGACGGCGGCACAGGCCAGAGAAATGCTGGCTCCGATCCTGTCGGTCGGCACGCCCGATGTCACGGTGCAGGTCGGTAATTGGGGCGACATCTTTGCGGGAGCCCAGCTCCCGCTCGCGCAAGAGCCCGCGAACTCGAAGTTCTTCTCGGAGTTCGTCAAAGAGCTGTTCCCGAAGAAGGCGATCGACGTCATCGGCGACTTCATGCGAAACGCTCCCACAGAGCAGAGCAACTACTTCGTCGATGCCTTCGGTGGGGCGATCAAGAGGGAGCCCCGCGGCGGCACGGCGTTCGTGCATCGCGACGCGCTTTTCTACGGCGAGATCGGCGCAGCCTGGGGGACTCGTTCAACACAACCAGGCGTCAGCGACCCGCTCACCTCGCAGGCCCAGGCCTGGACCGCCGAGTTCAGCCAGGCGCTGCGGCCCTACGCGGACGGCGCCTACGTCAACGTGCCGAACGTCGGAATGCACGAGTGGGAGACCGCCTACTGGGGAAGACAGCACTTCGACCGGCTGCGCAGGATCAAGGCGAAGTACGACCCCCACAACGTCTTCCAGTACGAGCAGAGCATCCCGCCCGCGTAACACTGATCGAGAGTTCGCCACTGCTCCCCAACCCCCGGGTGGCCGTCGGCGGCTACGCGTCAAACCGATGAGAGCCCCGCGCCGACTGCACCCACTGCGCATCGTCGACGCGTTCGACCCCGACACTGGACCAGTCTGGGATCCGGTCGCCACCTACGTCTTGGTCTGCTGGACACGCAACTTGTGTGCGGTGTATGTCGGCGGGCACCGCGCATTGGCCGGTAGCCGCTCGACCCATCCGCTCGCCGATCAGGCCACTCGCCGGACTGGACCAACGAATGGTCCGAGTAGCGGCGGTCAACGGCTTTCGCCCAGCCCTTCGGTCGCAGACCCACCACTGGCCCGGCATTGGTCGCTGCCCACGGCGGCAGGGCGGATCTGACCAGCGAACCGCGCTGAGCTCGGCGCGGCCGAAAAGCTGCGTACCCAAGGCCGTGAGGTCGGCATCGACTGCACCATCCACACCACCCGGGGCGGCCATACCTGGCAATTCGACTCAGCGGCCTGCACCTCGTCGTTCCCGTGGATCGTCGCCCGCCTCGGGCTCCCCGTACCCGAGGCGATCTGAGCGGACTACTGGACCCGCAAACCGATTGCAGGGTCGATGAATTGGTTGGTAACCAGGTTGGCTGCGGTGACGCCGTCGGGAACCTGCTGACCACGACCACGCAGCGTATCGGTCACGGCGGTGATGACACGGTCGACCCGGGCGGTGTCGAAATTGCCGAGGGTGCCATCGGTTCCGTTTCCGACGATCTTCTCCGCGAGCTGAACCTTAACCGAATTCGCATTGCCAGCGGCGGTGATCGGCGGACCGTCCGGAATGGTCTGCGCGATGCGCAGCAGTGCCTGATTCGTCGGCTCCGGGTTGGTCACGTAATCGACCTCGGCCTGTTGCAGTTTCGGGACCAGCTTGGTCAGGCATGGACTCAGCTCGGCGAGTTTGTCACTGCGGACCGACCATTGGTGCGGGTAGATCTCGTAGCCCGCCTTGTGCACGAGCAGATAGCTCGTCGGCTTGAGCCAGCCCTTGACGTCATGTTCCCAGCGGTAGGGCTCATTGGAGACATAACCCTGCTGCATCACCTTGCCGCGTTCGGCGACGAACCGGCTCGGCGTCCCGTCGAAGGACGCGTCAGCTTGTCCGGGTCGTACATAGCCCTTGGCGATCAGGTAGTCCATGTAGATCTTGCCCTCGCTGTACACGACGGGCGCCCCGGTCGCGGCCACGTCGTTCCAGGACTCGACACGATAGCTCGCGGGATCCCACATCACGATCTGCGGATTGATATCGAGCGAGGCGAAAACGCCAGTGACATCGAACTTTCCGCGCGCCTGCAGCGCCTCGTCGGTCGGGATCATGCCGAGGGTGATGCTGGGGTCCTGATACATCTGCGCCGGAACCGGCTGCCCGCCGAGGAACGGACCGCCCAGGCGCACTTCCACATTGACGCCGGTATCGCCGAGTGGGCCGGAGTAGGCGCCCTTCTTGACGTCGACGGTGCCATCGGGTCCGACCAGCTGGAAGGCGGCGGCGCGTTCCGGTGTTGCGTACCAGTCCGTTTGGATCACGACGGTCGAGGGGCAGACGCCCGCGAGTTCGCCCTTGCCGGTCGGCGCGGGTGTCGAGGTGGCACCGCTACAGGCGGTGAGCACTGCGGTGCCGAACAGCGCGGCAGCGGCGAGGAGGCATTTCTTCACGGGATTTCCTTGGGGTCGAGCGGGTTCGGAGCAGAGCGAAGCGAGTCGGCATTACCTGCCGCGACGGACACCATGTGCGCGGTCGACGCGCCCGGCGAGGAAGTCGAAGCACCAGAAGAGGATCAGACCCACCAGGGAGGACAGCAGCAGCGCCGTGAGCAACTCCTCGGTGGCCAGGCGCTGGCGGTAGACGTCGATCATGCGGCCGATGCCCGGCTGGCCCTGGCGAAAGAAGAAGTCGGCGACGATCGAGCCGATCACCGCCATCCCACCGGAGATCTTGAATCCGGAGATCATGGCCGGAAGCGCCGCGGGCAGTTGCAGTTTCAGCAGGCGCTGCCGGCGATTGGCGCCGTGCAGGGTGAACAGATCATGTTCGGCCGCAGCCACCGATTTCAGGCCGAACAGCGTGTTGGTGATGATCGGGAACAGGGCCACCATCACGCAAACGATCACACGGCTGCCGAATTCGTAGCCGAACCAGAAACCGAACAGCGGCACCACCGCGAGGATCGGAATCGTCTGCAGGATCACCGCATACGGATACAGCGAATACTCGGCCCACCGCGCCTGACTCATGAGCACCGCGAACCCCACCCCGAGCACGATGGCGATGCCGAGCCCGACCAGCGCCACCTGCACCGTCGACCACAGCGCGGTCAGAATCTCGGTGCGCGCCACCGAATCCAGCAGACCGTGCGAGATGACGGCCTCGGGTGCGGGCAGCAGGAATCGCGACTCTTCGGCCAGCAGAAAGTGACTCGCGATCGACCACAGCGCGATGACCAGGACGAAAACGACGACCGGTGCGATGATGCGAATCGGTGCGATCGGCATGCGCCGGTGCTGTTTTCGAGTGGCCGATTCGATCTGACTCGTGGTCGCCGCCGAGACCGGACCCGCAGTGGCGGCGGTCATGCGGCAACCGCCTGTCCGGAGCCGCTCAGCGCGGCGGACACATCGGCGGCGATTTCGGCGAACTCGGCCGTATACCGCAGCTCCGGTGCCCGTGGAAAGCCCAGTGGTACCGGAATATCGGCGCACACCCGGCCCGGCTGCCCGGTCAGCACGACGATCCGGGTGGACATGAAGACCGCCTCGGCTACCGAATGGGTGACGAACACTCCGGCGAAACCATCGCGGCGGAACAGCGTTCCGACCTCCTCGTTGAGCCGTTGGCGGGTGATCTCGTCCAGCGCGCCGAAGGGTTCGTCGAACAGGAACAGTTCGGGCCGCATGGTGAGCGCGCGCGCGATGGAGACGCGCATCCGCATGCCGCCGGAAAGCTGTGCGGGCTTGTGCTTCTCGAACCCGGCGAGACCGACCCGCTCGATGGCCTCGCGGGCGGCCGCCTGCCGGGTCGCCTTGTCCACGCTCGCGAGTTCGGCGGGCAGTTCGACATTGCGCAGTACACTGCGCCACGGCAGCAGGGTTGACTCTTGGAATACATAGCCGAGCTGGGCCGTCGCGACGTCGACAGTGCCCGCGGTGGCCCGCTCGAAACCGGCGGCCAGCCGCAGCAGCGTGGACTTACCGCAGCCGGACGGGCCGACCAGTGACACGAATTCACCACCGCGAATAGCGATGTCGATGTCAGCGAGCGCCTGGGTGCCGTTCTCGAAGGTCAGGGATGCGCCGCGAAACGCAAGGGCCGGTGCGGAATCCGCGGGACTGCGGTCGGCAGCGGTCGTATACGCAGATGCGCCCTGCGTCGTCGACGCTGGAGAAGCCGTTGTGCTCATGAACTAGTTCTATCGGCGGGTGATTGCCGAACGCGGTCGGCGCGATTACGCGCCTGTTTCGTATACAATTTATTTCTCGGTAACGACCACACCGTCGCGGACGACGATCCGGCCACGTTTGAGCACCAGTTTGCGAGGCGGCAGCGCGACCACCGCGGCCGCCGGTGTCGATGCGTCGACGACGAGCAGATCGGCCGATGCCCCGGCCATGATCCCGTAGTCATCGAGCCCGAGAACCATTGCGCCACCGTAGGTTCCGGCGAGCAAGGCCAACTCGATCTCGGGATCGGCGACCAGCCGGTCCCGATACGCGACGCTGTTGATCCGACGCAGCATGTCGCCGTCGCCGTACGGGGTCCACAGGTCCCGCACACCGTCATTTCCCAGCGCCAGGGTGGCGCCCGCGTCGTGCATGACCCGCACCGGCACGACGGGCGCCTCGCCGACCGCGCACGTCACCATGGAAACACCTGCCTCGGCGAGGTTTTCGGCGACTCGCCGCTGCTCATCGGGTGCGAGGGCCCCCATCGCGTACGCGTGGCTGATCGTGACCCGCCCCGCCAGGCCGGTAGCGCGAGTGCGCTCGATGATGAGGTCGAATTCCCAAGCGCCGAGGGCGCCGCCGTCGTGCAGGTGGATGTCTATCTTCGCGCCGTGGCGTTCCGCGAGGCCGAAGATCACATCGAGCTGCCCCACCGCGTCCCGGTCGTAGCCCGCCGGATCGAGACCACCGACGACCTCGACACCGTCCGCGAGCGCCGACGCCATCAGCTCGGCGGTCCCCGGCCGGGTCAGCAGCCCGCCCTGGGGGAACGCGACCAACTCGACATCCACCCGATCCGCGTGCCGCGCTGCGGCTTCCCGCACCGCTTCCACGCCGCGCAGACCGACCTCCGGATCGATATCGATGTGGCTGCGCACCTGCGTGGTGCCGCCGCTGACCATGGCGTCCAACAGGTTTGCGGCGTAGTCCGCGCTGGGCAGGCCGTGTTCGGCCCGCCGGCCCTCACCGTTGGCGATGCGCCCGGGCAGGGTCCGGCCGCCGGTGTTGGGTACCCACGGGCCGCCGAACAGCGTCTTGTCCAGATGGCAGTGCGTATCGACCAGACCCGGAAGTACCAGTGCGCCGACCAGATCGATGATCTCGCCGTCCGGCGCTGCCAGATCGGGCGCGATCTTCGCGATCCGTCCGTCGACGATGAGGATATCCGCGGTGTCGATCGGCAGCCCGGGAATCCAGGGGCGTCCGCCTCGCAGCAACAGGTTGTTCATTGAGAGTCCTCTCGGTATTCGGGGTGAGTAGTCAGCTGAGCAGCATCGTTGCCCCCGCACCCATGCCGAAGATGATGACCACGGCGCGGAAAGCGTTGGGGTGCAGCCGGTCGGCGAGCTTCGCGCCCGCGACGCCGCCGACGAGGCAGGCCGGTGCGAGGACCACGACCGAGAGCCAGTGCACGGGGCCGAACAATGCGACGGCGAACACGGCAGTCGTCGAAACTGTCAGGGTCAGTAGGCTTTTCAGGCCGTTCAGGCTGGTGATGGTGGCGTCGATGCCGAGGGCGAGCGCGGTGAGTACGACGATGCCCATACCGCCGTTGAAATACGCGCCATACGCACCGCCCAGGAATACGCCCAGGAACAGGGTTGTCTTGGAATCCCGTTGTCGGGCGGTCAACTTCCGCGATACCAACGGCTGGGCCGCGAACAGGGCCGTCGCCGACAGAATCAGATAGGGCACCAGCGCGGCGAAGATCTGCGCCGGCGCGGCGAGCAGGGCGATCACGCCGCCCACCGCCCCGGCCGCCCCGGTCGCGACCAGACGCGGGACGAGCGCGCGATAGTCGTCGAGTCGCCGCCGCAGCGCCGCCGCGCCACCGAAATAGCCGGGCCATACCGACACCGAATTGGTCACCGTGGCGGCGACCGGCGGCAGTCCCGTGGCGAGCAGTGCCGGAAATGAGAGCAGGCTGCCGCCCCCGGCAATGGCGTTGCATACCCCCGCGCCGAAACCCGCGACGAGCAGTAGGGCCAGATGTGGGAGATCCATCCATGAAGTCCTTTCAAGGGGTCCACGAAGACAGCCGCGGCCAGAAATGGCGGCGCGGCGCGAGACTCCGGTGATCAGCTCAGCAATTCGGCAGTGGCCAGCAGAGATTCGTCCCGACCTGGAGCCGCCAGCAGGGAAAGTCCCAGCGGTAGCCCATCGATCGCGGCGACCGGCACACTCAAGGCGGGAGCACCGCAGACCGGCGCCAGACACGTGAGCCGTACGACGGCGGCCCGATCAGCTGTGCCCAGCCCGTCCGGCAGTGTGGTCGCCACGGATCCAGTGGCCGGTATCGTGTCGATCGACGATCCGACATTCGACAACGTCTCAGCCGATGATGCAGTCCTGGACCCGATGATCGGCTGCGCGGCCGGTGATTCGCCCGGGCCGAGAATCGGCGGTGCGGCAGCGGGTGCGCTCGGCATTGCGAGCAGCCCGTCGTCCCCCAATCCGTGCAGGATCCGATCAGTGGCTGCGCGCAGGGTCGCACGGGCCGCGGCCACGGATTCGGCGCCGACCTCGGCGGCCACCGCGAGGCGCGCGGTCACGCCAGGGCCGAATGTCGGCTGTTCGCGGCGGATCCAGTCGCTGTGCGTCGCCCAAACTTCGGCCGCCTGAACAGTCGCGAAGGCCGCGCGGACTCGCTCCCATCCCCCGGTTTCGAACAGCGGTGTTGTGTCCAGCGCCAACTCGGCTGCCAGCATCTCGACCGCGGGCAGCAAAGCCGCGCGCACAGCGGGCGCGACGGGCAGATCGGACGGAAACCACAGTCGCCGAGGCGGTTCCGCCTCCGGCGCCCCATCCAGCAGCAGTGCCGCCGCCACGCGCAACGTCGCGAGGTCTCGGGTCAGCAGGCCGGCAACATCGAAAGACGGTGCCAGCGGCACGATTCCGGTCCGCGGTGCGCGCGCGTGCGTCGGCCGCAATCCATACAGGCCGGTATAGGAAGCCGGAACCCGAATCGATCCAGCGGTGTCGGTACCGAGCCCCAGATCAGCGACCCCGCCGGCCACCGCAACGGCGCTGCCGCTGGAGGATCCACCCGGCACCCGCCCGGGCGCCGCGGGATTCTCCGGTGTGCCGTAATGATGGTTCGTGCCGGCCAGGCTGTAGGCGAGTTCGTCGGTGTGCGTCTTGCCGATCACCGTGAACGCGCTGCGCAACCGTGCGACCGCGACCGCATCACGGGCGGGCAGCTCATGTGTGGTCAGCCATTTCGGGTGGCCCGCACCTGTCGGCATCCCCGCCACATCGATGACATCTTTGACCGCCAGACGTTGTCCTGCCGGTGCCGAGCCCACCGGCAACCAGGGCACGAATCCGTTCACGACGCCACCGCGCCGCACTCGGACGCGCAGAACCGGACGCACTCGCTCACAGCCCCTCCAAATGGCTCTTGTTGATACAGCAGTGCACGCCCTTCACCACATCCACCACCTGCGAGATACGGAAATCCGCTGCGGCACTGAGGT
This sequence comes from Nocardia sp. NPDC049526, assembly GCF_044465765.1. Classification (NCBI taxonomy): domain Bacteria; kingdom Bacillati; phylum Actinomycetota; class Actinomycetes; order Mycobacteriales; family Nocardiaceae; genus Nocardia; species Nocardia sp. NPDC049526. The sequence continues at coordinate 319,823 of NZ_JBITMA010000002.1, forward strand.
AGGCGAGCGCAACGGCCGGGGGTATCCGATAACGCACACCGAGGAACGTGATGGCATTGCGGGTGGCCTGTTTCACCGCCTCGTCCAGATCGGTGTCCAGGCCGAGCAGCAGGTGGTCGGTCGCGGTCTCCGCATACGGAAGAGCCAGGGCGGCAGCCATTTTCCGCACTCCGGGATCGGCGTGCAGAGTCAGTCGCACGGTGGCCCGCAGCGGCGCCTCGAAGGCGGTGAGCGCGACTTCACCATCGCCCATGGCGAAATGCGGGTCACCCGCGTAGAACATCGCGCCCGGCACCTGAACCGGAAGGTAGAGCCGCGCACCGACTCCCAGCATCCGCACGTCGATATTCCCGCCGTGCGGGCCGGGCGGCACCGAGTGCACAGCCTGTTCGGTCGCCGCGGCCACGCCCATGATGCCGAGGAAGGGGTCGAGCGGAAAGCGCAGCGCACGACCGTCACCGATATCGATCACCCCACGCTCGGCCGCATCGACGGTGGCGATCGTGCACACCGGCGGCACCGGACCATCCGGATCATGGTCCCCCCGCTGCGGAAATTCGCCCGGCAGCGCACCTTTGCCGTGCCGATTGCTGATGACGCCGTAGGGCGCGCGCCGCAGCAGTTCGAGCACCTCGACCTCGAGCACATCCCCGGGGCACGCACCGCGCACCGCGATCGGGCCGGTCACCACATGCGGCCCGTGCATGCTCGGGTCGTGTACGACCGAGCGCGCCACCTCGGCGGTGTCAGCCAGGATCTCCGTGATCCCACTCGCTGCGAAGAAGGCCGCCGGATCCCGGCCCTGGTCCTCGAGTATGCCTTCGTGGCTGATGGTGTCCAAACACACAGCCGTACCGGAATCCACCGTGATCACCGGCTGGGCGAGGGAATTCGGCAGCAGGCCCCAGGAGATCCGGTGGGGATCCGCCGGAAGGTATACGTCTGTGGAGCGGGCACCGGCGCGCGACTGTAGTAAATTCATGGCATCCGATCCGACGATTGAGCAGTGGATCGTATACAACCACTGCTCACGGTCGTCCGCCACCGCTGGCGACTGCTTGCAGGTCGCCCGAAAGGATCGGCTGGCGACTGCTTGCAGGTCGCTCGGAACAACACCACCCAGCGCGCTGTGGGAGCCATGTGAGCAGCACCACCCGGCGAATGACTCCGCAACAAGTGTGCCGAGCCATCCGCGACGACATCATCCGCGGCGTTTTCGCGCCCGGCCAACGCCTCACCGAGGACACCCTCGCCGAGCGCTACGGAGTATCCCGGGTTCCGGTGCGCGAGGCGCTACGCACCCTGGAGGCCGAGGGTTTCGCCTGGTCGCGCCCCTACGCCGGGACCTTCGTCGCCGAACTGACCGAGGCTGACGCCGCCGATCTGCTCGAAATTCGCGCCCTGCTGGAACCACTGTGTGCGGGCCGCGCCGCCGTGCGCCGCACCCCGGAGCAGCTAGGCAGGCTCAAGGAACTCACCGCACTCGGCCAGGACGCCGTGCGCGACGGACGGCTCGACGAGCTCACGCGACTCAACAGCCGCTTCCACGAGGTACTCGCCGAGGCCTCGGGCAGCACCCTGCTCAGCCAGCTGATCACCCAGCTCAGCTGGAAGATCGCCTGGGTATACGCGGTCGAATTGCCCAGGCGCGCCGAGGATTCCTGGCATGAGCACGAGGAGATCTGCGCCGCACTCGACGCGGGCGATCCGGAGCGCGCCACTCAGGTGGTCGCCGCACATATCGCCCACGCCACCTCGGCATACCGCCGCCGCGACCGCGCCGCTGATCCGGCGGCGCAACAGGATCCGTAACCCAGACGTCGCATTTCTCGCGCTGGAACGAAACACGAGGGTCGTATACAACCCTTGTCCCGTTCTTCTCCCGGAGGTTGCCCATGGCGGATCTGCTGCTGCGCGACGCCCGCATCGCCGACGACGCGGCTCTGGTCGACATTGTCATCGACCAGGGCGTCATCATGCAGCTCGACCACCTACCGCCCGGGCGCGCCGACCACGAAATCGACTGCGCCGGACGCGTCGTCATCCCAGGACTCATCGAATCACACCTGCACCTGGACAAGGCACTGCTCGATCGCGAACGACCGAACCTCGACGGCACCCTGGCCGGGGCGATCGCGGTCACCGGCGAACTCAAGCGCAGCTTCACCCGCGCGTCGATCCGCGACCGGGCGCGGCGCATTCTTGACCTGGCGATCACCAACGGCACCACCATGATTCGCGCCCATCCCGACGTCGACCCGATCATCGGACTGCTCGGCGTCGAGGGACTACTCGACCTGCGCGAGGAGTATCGCGGCAGAATCGACCTGCAGATCGTCGCCTTTCCGCAAGAAGGCATCCTGCGTGCCCCCGGCACGATCGACCTGCTGCGCGAAAGCCTGCGTCGCGGCGCAGACGTCATCGGCGGCTGCGCCTACAACGAAGCGACCGTCGCCGACTGCCGTCGCCATATCGATCTCATCTTCGAACTGGCCGCCGAATTCGACGTCCCGATCGATATCCACGCCGATTTCGCCGACGACGCGACCGATCCCCGCTTCGCGCTCGCCGACTACATCGCCGAGGTCACCGAGCGCACCGGCATGCGAGGCCGAGTTGCGTTGGGCCACATGACTTCCCTGGCTGGACAGCCACCGAGGCAGCGACGCGCAACCCTGAAACGTCTGGCCGCAGCAGGCATCGCGGTCGTCCCGCTGCCCGCCACCGACATACATCTCGGCGGCCGCGCTGATACCACAAATATCCGCCGTGGCATCGCCCCGATCCGTGAACTCTGGGACGCGGGCATCACCACCGCGTACTCCTCCAACAACATTCGCAATGCGTTCACCCCCTACGGCAACGCCGACCTCCTCGACATCGGCCTGTTCCTGGCCCAGACCAGCCACCTTTCCACTCCCGCCGAGCTGACCCGGATCCTGACCATGGCCACCACCCAGGCCGCCGCCGTCATCGGGATCGCCGATCGCTACGGCATCCGCCCCGGCGCCGCCGCGGATCTCGTCGTCCTGTCCACCCATCGCGTCGCCGATGCCCTACTCGACCGCCCGGACCGCTGCTACGTCATCAAATCGGGCCGGATAGTCGCGCGTACCACGCGAACCCACGAACTGCTGCCCGCCGCCGATCCACCCGCACGGCAGCCACTGGCCAGCTGACGTACGCCGCACAGCGATTCAGCCCAGCGAATCCGCTCCCGCGAAATGTCCGGGACGCGGCCGACCACATCCAGCCGCGCCGCAATACCGCCGACGCCCACGCCAGCGACTGGCGCGCCTGGCTGCGGTTTCTCGCCGACCTCAACACGGCCCTGACCCGACGGCGGCGGTCCGCGTTACCGCCGGTAAGGATGGTCGGGGTGCCGGCGACTTCTGATACGTGTCCCAGGTAATCCGGTCCGGCGGTGTAGAAGCGTGCTCGGGTACGGCCGACCGGCTCGAGCACCCCCAGTGCAACGAGGTCGCGCAGATCGCGTTGCGGCTGTTGCAGACTCAGGCCCTCGGCTTGTTCGTAGCGGGTCCGGCGGACCCGGCCCGACATCGCGAGATCATGCAATGCCGGATAACTCTTTCGTCCAGGCCGATGCCCGCGACGTACTCCTCGAGCAGCGCCCATACCGTGCCGGCCCCAGCGGAGGTGCACCGTTCGCGCCTGCTGGTGGTAGGCGGTGAGATTGACCCGAATCCATTCGGACACAACCTGATCCGGCCGATAGGTACTGGTCGCGCGGGCTACTTCGCGCCGATGCCGTCGCGGAGGAAGTCGCTGAGCTGCTCGCCGAACGGCTTGGCGATCTGGGTGTTGTAGTCGTTCCAGCCCTCTTGCTGTGCCCGCTGCAGGTAGTCGGGCAGCGGTCGGTGCAGCTCTTCGCTGACGGCTTCGTCGTGCAGCCGGCTCATCGCGTCGCGCAGGCCCCCGCCCACCGCGGCGGTGTTGTCCAGTTCGAGTTCACCGTCGCGGGTCGAGTAGTCGTAGAGCTCGTACTCCTCCTCGAGCAACGGGTCGATCTCCGCGGAGCCCTGCACCCAGTGCGAGTAGCGGACGAACTTCGCGTCGGCGGTCCGGACGGCCACCACATGGCCGGGTGCGTTGCGGTCGAACAGCACCGCCGCTTCCTCTATGGAGTGTTCGTCGGTGGTGTGCACGATCCAGGGCCGCCCCGGCGCGCCCGAGTCGCGGCAGACCGCGGCGATATCGTGTCTGCTTGCCAGATGGGCGTAGCGCTCGTCGCCGCGCCAGCCGTCGCCGCCCGCGCCGATCGTCAGCAGTAGTGGGGCCAGGTCGATGCTGGAGGTCAGCTGGGTGCGGGTGCCGGCTGCCGGAGTGAGGTCACCGCGCGGGTCGTAGACGAACAGCGGCACCCGGATGGCCTCGTCGTAGGCCCCGCCACCCTTGCCGTGCAAGCCGTGGGAGCCGGCGTAGTCACCGTGATCGGAGGTGAACACCACCACGGTATTGGCCGCCACCTCCGGACGAGTCGCCAGTTCCGTCAGTACCCGGCCGATCTGGATGTCCACCTGTTGCTGGAACCACAGGTAGAGATTGAGCAGGTCGATCCACTCCCGGTCGGCGTCGGGCGTGCCGTACGGCGCGACGCCGAAGGTCGCCGCGGACACCTGTACCAAGGCCAGCTGCAGACGAGGCTTGCGCGAGAGTTGTTCGAGGGTCTCATGATTGGCGGGCAAGGTGTCGATCCAGCGCGGAATGTTGTTGAACGCCGAGGTGCGCCGGGTCCAGCGCGGCCACCACTGGACATCGTGCGGGTTGACCAGCGACACCGTCGTAGACCAGGGGCCTTGGCCCGCATCGGTATTGAACCAGTCGACGAATTGGTCGACGATCCGGCCGTCCATCTGCAGACCCTGCTCGGGCGTGCCGTTGGGCGAAGGGTAGGTACCGCCGTCGAAGCCATGACGCTCCAACCCGCCCGGCGTCGTGTCGGCGTCGTGGCCCAAATGCCATTTGCCCCACCACGAGGTGCGATACCCCTGTTCGCGCAGCATCGAGCCCCAGGTCGGGAAGCTCGGCGACAGCTGCGAGGTCGAGGTCGACATACAGCCGGTCTGATGTGAGTACAGGCCGGTTACCATCGCGCCGCGGGAGGGCGTGCAGTCGTTGGCGGCGGTGTAGTGCTGTTCGAACGAGACCGACTTGGACCGCAACCCGGCGATGTTCGGAAGGATGGTGTCGAGCACGGGCTGGTCCGGGAACCACATGGGGGCCCGCATCTCGTCGACGATGACGACGAGAATATTCGGCTTGTCGGGGTGAATGTCCATGCGCGGCCGGGCGGATGCGCTCGGGCTCCCGATGGTCATGGCAGCGGTCGCCGCCGCTCCGCCACCGAAGAACCCACGCCTGCTGATCGACACTGTGTCCTACTGCCTTTCGGTCGGGTGCTGAGATGAAGCGTCCATGAAGTGGTTCACCACCGACGCGAGCCGAGGACCGTCGTCCTCTTGCAGAAAATGTCCCGCGCCCTCGATCACCGTGTGCGATTGACCGGACGCCCCGGGGATCTTGCGCTGGAAGATCTTCTCGCCGCCGGCTGTGATCGGGTCGCCATCGGAGAAGGCGGTGAGAAACGGTTTGTCGAAGCGGGCCAGCTGCTCCCAGGCCCGACGGTTCGCCGCGGCGGCCGGGTCGTCGGGCCGGGTCGGGACCAGGAGGGGGAAGGCACGGGCACCGGCCTTGTAGCTCTCATCGGGAAACGGGGCGTCGTAGGCGCCCACTGCCTCGGGGGAAAGCTTTGCCCGGCAACCATTTTCGATTATGGCCCCGACCGGGAACTGCGGCGTTTCCTGTGAGAACCGCTGCCAAGTGAGAAAGGCGTCGCTCAGCGTTGCCGTTCCGTCGGGAAGTCCGGTGTTGGCCGCGACCACCCGAGCGAAGCGATCGGGATGTTCGGCGACGAGCCGCATTCCGATCAGACCGCCCCAGTCCTGGCAGACCAGCGTGATGGACGCGAGATCCAGGTGGTCGAAGAGCGCTTCTCGCAGCCATTCGACATGGCGGGCATATGTGTAGTCAGCTCGGTCGACGGGCTTGTCGCTGCGGCCGAAGCCGATCAGATCCGGTGCGACACACCGCCGGCCCGCCGCGACGAGCACCGGAATCATGCTGCGGTACAGGAAACTCCAGGATGGCTCGCCGTGCAGCAGTACGACGACTTCGCCATCTCGTGGGCCTTCGTCGAGGTAGTGCACGCGCAGGCAGTTGTCGCCGTCACCGGCCGCAACGTCGACATAGTGCGGCGGGAACGGAAAGTCGGGCAAGGCTGAGAACCGTTCCTCAGGCGTGCGCAGTACGTGCATAGTCCTGACACTAAATGTTCTTGCATCATGAGTGCAACTATTGCTGCGGCAGGTTAGAATGAACCGCGATGGATGGACGCACCGCTCGGGCGGCAAGAAACCGTCAGGCGGTGCTCGATGCCGTGCTGGCGCTCACGGAAGAAGGCGATCTGCAGCCGACCGCACGGGCCGTGGCCGAGCGAGCCGGGGTCGCGACCAGGTCGGTGTTCCATCACTTCACCGATCTCGAGTCGATGTATGCCGACGCCGCCCAGACGCAAATGCAGCGACACTGGTTTCCCCTGCTCCGTCCGGTGATCGGCGATCCGGGTCATCGCATCGAGATCCTGGTCGAGCTGCGAGCCGAACTGTACGAGCGCATTTCGGGCACCCGCCGCGCGGCCGTGCTGCGTGAGCACGAATCCGCCGTCCTCGCCGAGCGTTTACACGAAAGCCGCGCCGCCCTGCGCGCCCACCTGCGCGCCAACCTCCCCGAACTCGAGCGCCTCGACCGCCCCGCCCGCGAGGCCGCCTACGCCGCCGCTTCATGGGAGGCCTGGGACGTATTCCGCCGCCATCAAGGCCTCTCCGTGGATGCCGCCCGAGCCGCCGTCGGCGCTACCCTTACCGCCCTGATCGCACCCGCACCGACCGTCATCGACGCAACCGCCGCCGCGAGCACCGGCTGACCGTCGTGCGGACTCTTCGACACCAGAAACGCACGCACAGAACGGGATCCGAGTCGCTGGATGAGCAGATAAGCCCGAATTTCCGGGCGACATCGCTATCGAGCGGCACCGCCCACTCTTTGCCGCCCCTGCCCCAGACCCGTAGCCTGCCGCGGCTCTCATCGACATCGGCGACCTCGAGGGCGAGCACCTCGCACGACCGCGGCCCGAGATACCCTGCGCCCTTCTGTTTCAGGTCATCGGCCTGGGCCCGGTTCACCAGATATGTTGTGGTCCCATCGAAGGTCCGACTCATCGGACCGAGATCAGATCCGCCGTCTTTCCGGCAGTCCCCAGCTACGCCCAAATCAGCTGGGGTGCATACCTTTCCGCACGCAACACTGACTCATCCGCTGTCATCGATTGGTCACCACGAATGATGTCGTAGTCGTCGTCCAGGGTGAATCTCCAAGATCGAGTAAACCAAGCTCGCTACCCCACCGGACCGGATCCACACATCCGGCAAGATCACCATCGGCATGCGGCGACGTGTGGCCCTATCAGCGGTTCGGTAGTAATAGCTGAAAAACACGGATATGGCGTTGGTCCTGCTCCTATACACATTTCCCCTGTTCAGGGTCGAAATGCGTGCCTGGCGGGCAATTGCGCTCGTAGGCGTGACTTCGGGCGACACACGACATGAACTTGGTGGTGTCGCCGTCCGGATGCGGGTAGTCGCCGTCCTCCTTGCCCGAACAGTCGTACCAGTCGACCAAGCGATCCTCATCAGGCATGGTAGGTGTCCCTTCTCAGTGCTGGTGCGGGGTTGCTCCATCAGAGCACGCAAATAGCCTTCGGTGTCGGGCTTCTACGTGAATCACCCTCTCCAAGTTACGGTTACGATCGACCGACGACCCTACAGGTAGCCAATGCAGCTGGATGCGGGTTCGCGACTGCGCCTTGTGCGATCCGCGGGCCCGCCGGATCCGCATACCGGAGCTGCGCTCGAGCGACTCCCGACCGGAGTCCAGCGCGGGCGTGGCTGGGCCACCTGCCGTCATGCCCCCCACGGGGCGTTCAACGTTCGAGGTGGTGGCCGGTGTCGCTCCGAGCGGGTCGCGGGCTCTGACAAACGTGGCGCTATCGTCGGAACGACAATCGGAGATTCCGAGATTTCGGGATGTGCGGAACGGAAGCAGCGATGACCGAAGCGAGTCCGACAATGCAGTCCGCGGCCGGAACTCGCCTCAATCGGAAGGGGCGGGAGACGAGGCAGCGGCTGCTCGATATCGCCATCGTCTGTCTCGCGGCGGGGTCCAGCGAACCGCTGTCGGCGAATCGGGTTGCCCGTGCGGCCGGGGTCAGTTGGGGCACCTTGAAGCATCAGTTCGGCGACATCGACGGATTGTGGGCCGCGGTGCTCATCGAGTTGACCGATCGTAGTGGGGCGAACAGCCCCGAGATCTGGCCGCAGGTGACCGGTTCGATCCGGGAGCGAGTGTGGGAGGTGGTCGATGCCATCTGGACCATCCTCGATACACCCGAGGGGCGAGCGGTCGAGACGCTGCGGGCCGGACTGCCCAATGGTCCGGACGAGCGGCTCGAGGTCTTCCCCCGGACCACGGCGGCGATGGCCGGGTACGAGGATGCCTGGCTCAGGGCATTCGAGTACTTTCTGGCGGACCTGCCCCTCGATTCGGACAAGGTGCGTCGGGTCCAGGCCCTCATTCCGATGGCCATGCGCGGCATCAATAACGAGCGCCGGCTTTCCTCACCCGCCGAGCTGGCGAACGCGCGCCACTGCCTGGTCGACGCGATAGCGGTCTACCTGCAGTGACTCGCATTCTTTGAGAACCCTCGTTGACAATTGCGAAGGGGAGGTCCACTGTTACCTCCAGCCTTTGCAATTCAGTCAGGAGTGATCCATGTCTCCGCCTCCCGATGACCAGGGCATGCGCCTGCAGCGCAGCAGCCGCGACCCCGCCGCCCTGATCCCACGCCTCACCGGATGGCTGGCAACACAGCTGCCCGACGAGGCTGATCCGAAGCTCACGCTGGGGTCCGGCATCGACAGCAACGGCATGTCCGCGGAGACCCTGACCCTCACCCTGAGCTGGCGTGAAGCCGGAGACACGCAGGTCGCCGACCTGATCGCCCGGGTGGTGCCAGCTCCCGGCGACTTCCCCGTCTACGAGCACTACAACCTGCGAGACCAATTCGACGTCATGCGCATCGTGGCTGAAGCCACCGACGTCCCCGTCCCACAGGTGCGGTTCCTCGAGCCGACCGGCGATGTGCTGGGCACGCCGCTTCTTCTGATGGACCGCGTCGCCGGCCGGGTGCCGCCCGATGTCATGCCCTACACCTTCGGCGACAACTGGCTCTTCGACGCTGCCCCAGAGCAGCAGCGCCGAGTGCAGGAAAGCACCATCGAGACGCTCGCGAAACTGCACGCAATCCCGGACGCGGCAACCACTTTCGCGTTCCTGGACCCGCGGCAGCCCGGTGCGAGCCTGCTCGAACGAAACCTGAACCGAGCCCGCGCATGGTACGAGTTCGCGGCTCGCGATATCGGCCCGTCACCGTTGGCGGAGCGAATCCTGACGTGGCTCACGGCCAAGCTCCCGGAGCCCTCGTCCTACGAGACCGTGCTTTCCTGGGGTGATGCGCGGCTCGGCAACTGTATGTACCGGGACTTCGCACCGGTCGCGGTACTCGATTGGGAAATGGCGACGATCGGCCCCCGCGAGCTCGATGTGGCCTGGATCGTGTTCGGGCACCGCGTCTTTCATGCGATCGCCAACAACTTCGGCCTGCCGGGCATGCCGGACTTCATGCGCGTGGAAGACGTGCGCGCGACCTACGCCGTGCACTCGGGCGTTGAGCTCGCCGACCTCACCTGGTACACGATGTTCGCCGCCCTGAACTACAGCGTCGTCTTCATGCGCGCCGGTGGTCGGCAGATCCATTTCGGCGAGATGGAACGTCCCGACGACATCGAGTTGCTGCTCCACCACCGATCGCTCGTCGAAGAACTGCTCGCCGAACTCGGCGCCTGACACCCGGCGTCGACCTTCGCCGCTCCGAACACTATTGGGGAAGTACCACTCTCGTGACCGACCAACTGAACGAACTGGCCTACTACTGCATCACCCGGCACCCCGCCGACGCCCGTGTTCTGCTGCCCGAGGCTCGCGACGCGGAGCAGCTCGGACTCGGCTCGTGCATGATCGGCGAGCGCATGACCGTCAAGGACTCCGCTGTCTTGTCCGGCGGCCTCGCCGGATGCACGACCGACCTCGGAATCGCCGCGGCGGCAACGAATCACCACACCCGGCACCCGATGGTGACGGCAACGATCGGCTCGACCATGCAGGCGATGACCGAAGGCCGATACGCCATGGCATTCGGCCGCGGGATGGCGGCGAACTGGAAGGCGATCGGCCTGCGCGCCGTCACCGAAGCGCAACTGCGGGATTTCGTCGGCATCCTGCGCCGCCTCTGGGACGGCGAGACCATCGTGAATCACGATGGGCCCGCTGGCAAATGGCCCGTCCTGTACCACCAGAACGGCCTCGACGCCGCGCCCCCGATCGGCTTTGTCGCAGTAGGCCCGAAGACCCTCGAACTCGCCGGCGAGATCGGCGACTTCGTCGTACTGCACACCTTCTTCTCCGACGAGGCCACAGCGAATTCCGTTGCGGCGGTGCGCCGCGGCGCCGAACGAGCAGGCAAGGACCCCGACAGCGTCCGCATCTGGTCGTGCCTGGCGACCGCGAGTGACGCACTCTCCGAAGCGGATCAGCTGCGTCGGCGAACCGGCCGGCTGGTGACCTACCTACAGGCGTACGCCGACATCCTGATCAGCGCCAACGGCTGGGATCCGCAGGTGTGGGAGCGAATTCGCACCACGCAGCTGTACCAAGACGCCGCGGCGGCGGGCCCCATCGACGCTTCCGCCTCCGTCGAGGTGCTGGAGCAGTTCGACGCCCTCATCCCGGACGAATGGCTCGACTCGGCCGCATACGGCACGCCGGAGCAGTGCGTGCGGAAGATCTCCCGCGAATACGACCTCGGCTGCCACTCGGTGATCATGCACGGCGCGAGCCCGCATGAGCTGTCATCGGTGGTGGACGCTTACCGCGCCAACCGACCCACCTTGCGCCGTGCCGTGGCGGCGAACCCGGGAAAGTTCGCCTGACACAAGGATTCTCGTACCCCGCCGAGCCGATGACCACCTGTCGGCTCGGCGGCCGACGAACTGCGGCGGCACGGCATTCGGGCTCAACTTTCCTTGTGTGTGGACAGGGGTTCCAACGAAGGGAGTACATGTCGAGTTCGGCCTCGACCTGCACGCCGAAGTCGGCGGTTCATCGCCGCAGGCAGCACCACAGCGAACTTCTCAGTGGCACTCACATGGCATCGCAAGACCGACAACACAATAGGTGACCGCGAGGAAGCCTTGTGATGTCGAATCCCGCGCATTCGTCTCAGTGAAGATCCGGCGCGACCCGCTGCGATGAGCACAGGCGACGTTTCTGAGCTCGCCTCCATCGGCCAAGGACAGACAAGTCGACAACATACCTGAACAGCGAATTATCCTCTAGGACACCACCTTTCGTATCCCAGAAAGAGTTCGGGTGGTGAGCACTGGAGAGGGAGCTGCCGGTGAACCGGGCCAGGTAGGCCGCATGGCCAGCCGCAGTACGAGATCGTCCCCGGCGAAGGTGACGTCGATATCGGTTGAAGTACTCATGCTTCACGATGCCCAGAACACCACCCGAATTCGCTCGGGTCGTGGCAGGAGCGGATGTTCCAGCGATGCCGGACTTTTTCAGCCCCGGTTCGGTGCTGCCCACCATCGTTCTCAGCGGCGGCACATTGCTGGTTGGAATCCTCATCGGCGCTAGCCTTGGCGCCGCGGTTTTGGGCGCTATCAGGGCTGATCGTCGTAACGGCGGCTACCGTTGTCGCGGCGCACGGATGTAGGACCTTCCCAGCCTGCCGACCTGTAGCAACGCAGCCCCCAGATCGCCATCAACGCCGTAGAGATCAAGTAGGAACACCGTTCACGTGTTGCGACGATCGCTCGAAACCGCCTCCAGCGATCGGCTGTCTTTCGGGAGGTTGTCGAGCACCCTGGCAATGGTCGTCCATGATCGTGGCCCCACACCTTGGGCCGCAACGCGATTGGGCCGTCGGCAGGCAACTGCCCACCGACGGCCCAGCCACACCAGCCGTCAGAGATAGGTGTAGGAGACCCCGTTACTGGTTCCACCCGCGGTGGTGACGGTGACCAGTATCGTCCCGGCCGCCCCGGCTGGGGCGATGGCGGTGATCTGGGTGCTGGAGTCGACACTGAACGAAGTCGCCGGTGTGCCACCGAAACTCACCGCCGTCGCCCCCGTCAGATTCGTCCCGGTGATGGTGACCGTGGTCCCGCCGGCCGCCGTGCCCGAAGTCGGACTGACCGCGCTCAGGGTGGGCACCGCCGCGTAGGTGAAGGAGACGCCGTTGACGGTTCCTCCCGCGGTGGTGACGGTGACCAGTATCGTCCCGGCTGACCCGGCAGGGGTGACCGCCGTGATCTGGTTGTCGGAGTCCACGACGAACGAGGTTGCCGGTGTAGCACCGAAATTCACCGCGGTCGCACCGGTCAGACCTGTTCCGGTCAGCACAACCGTTGTCCCACCTGCCACCGGACCGGCGTTCGGGGCGATTGTGGTGAGGGTGGGAACCACGACGTAGGTGTAGGAGACACCGTTACTGGTTCCACCCGCGGTGGTGACGGTGACCAGTATCGTCCCGGCCGCCCCGGCAGGGGCGATGGTCGTGATCTGGGTGCTGGAGTCCACACTGAACGAAGTCGCCGGTGTGCCACCGAAACTCACCGCGGTCGCACCCGTCAGATTCGTCCCGGTGATGGTGACCGTGGTGCCGCCGGTCACAGGACTGGCGTTGGGCACCACCGTGGTCAGCGTCGGCACCGCCGCGTAGGTGTAGGCGACCCCGTTGCTGGTGCCACCGGCTGTGGTGACGGTGACCAGTATCGTCCCGGCCGCACCTGCGGGAGCGACAGCGGTGATCTGGGTGGCGGAGTCCACGACGAACGAGGTTGCCGGTGTAGCACCGAAATTCACCGCGGTCGCACCGGTCAGACCTGTTCCGGTCAGCACAACCGTTGTCCCACCTGCCACCGGACCGGCGTTCGGGGCGATGGCGGTCAGTGTCGGCACCGCAACGTAGGTGTAGGAGACACCGTTACTCGTTCCACCCACGGTGGTGACGGTGACCAGTATCGTCCCGGCCGCCCCCGCCGGGGCGATGGCCGTGATCTGGGTGGCGGAGTCGATCGTGAACGAAGTCGCCGGCGTGGCACCGAAATTCACCGCGGTCGCACCTGTCAGACCTGTTCCGGTCAGCACGACGGTGGTCCCGCCTGCCACCGGACCAGCGTTCGGCACCACCGTGGTCAGCGTGGGAACCGCGACGTAGGTGTAGGAGACACCGTTACTGGTTCCGCCGGCTGTGGTGACGGTGACCGACACCGTTCCGGCCGACCCGGCAGGGGCGACGGCGGTGATCTGGGTGGCGGAGTCCACGACGAACGAAGTCGCCGGTGTAGCACCGAAACTCACCGCGGTCGCACCGGTCAGGTTCGTCCCGGTCAGTACGACCGTCGTCCCGCCGGCCACCGAACCCACGTTGGGCACCACCGTGGTCAGCGTCGGCACCGCCGCGTAGGTGTAGGCGACCCCGTTACTGGTTCCACCCACGGTGGTGACCGTGACCGACACCGTTCCGGCCGACCCGGCAGGGGCGACGGCGGTGATCTGGGTGGCGGAGTCCACGACGAACGAAGTCGCCGGCGTGGCACCGAAATTCACCGCGGTCGCACCTGTCAGACCTGTTCCGGTCAGCACAACCGTCGTCCCTCCTGCCACCGGACCGGCGTTCGGGACGATTGTGGTGAGGGTGGGAACCACGACGTAGGTGTAGGCGACACCGTTACTGGTTCCACCCACCGTGGTGACGGTGACCGACACCGTTCCGGCCGCCCCTGCTGGGGCGACAGCGGTGATCTGGGTGGCGGAGTCCACGACGAACGAAGTCGCCGGCGTGGCACCGAAACTCACCGCAGTCGCACCGGTCAGGTTCGTGCCGGTCAGTACGACCGTCGTCCCGCCGGCCACCGAACCCACGTTGGGCACCACCGTGGTGAGGGTGGGCACCGCGACATAGGTGTAGGAGACACCGTTACTCGTGCCACCCACCGTGGTGACCGTGACCAATACCGATCCGGCCGACCCGGCAGGGGCGACAGCGGTGATCTGGGTGGCGGAGTCCACGACGAACGAAGTCGCCGGTGTAGCACCGAAACTCACCGCAGTCGCACCCGTCAGACCTGTTCCGGTCAGTACGACGGTGGTCCCACCGGTCACCGGACCAGCGTTGGGCACCACCGTGGTCAGCGTCGGCACCGCGACATAGGTGTAGGAGACACCGTTACTCGTGCCACCCACCGTGGTGACCGTGACCAATACCGATCCGGCCGACCCGGCTGGGGCGACGGCGGTGATCTGCGTCGAGGAGTCCACGACGAACGAAGTCGCCGGTGTAGCACCGAAACTCACAGCAGTCGCACCCGTCAGACCTGTTCCGGTCAGTACAACCGTCGTCCCACCTGCCACCGGACCAGCGTTCGGGGCGATGGCGGTCAGAGTCGGCACCGCGACGTAGGTGTAAGAGACACCGTTACTGGTTCCACCCACGGTGGTGACCGTGACCAGTACCGTTCCGACCGGCCCGGCAGGAGCGACTGCGGTGATCTGGGTGGCGGAGTCGATCGTGAACGAAGTTGCCGGTGTAGCACCGAAACTCACCGCGGTCGCACCCGTCAGGTTCGTGCCGGTGAGCACGACTGTGGTGCCGCCGGTCACCGGACCGGCGTTCGGGGCGATGGCGGTGAGGGTGGGCACCGCGACATAGGTGTAGGAGACGCCGTTACTGGTGCCACCGACTGTGGTGACGGTGACCAGTACGGTTCCCGCCGACCCGGCTGGGGCGACTGCGGTGATCTGGGTGGCGGAGTCGATCGTGAACGAGGTTGCCGGTGTGGCACCGAAACTCACCGCGGTCGCACCCGTCAGGTTCGTCCCGGTCAGCACGACCGTCGTCCCGCCGGTCACCGGACCGGCGTTGGGCACCACCGTGGTCAGCGTCGGCACCGCCGCGTAGGTGTAGGAGACACCATTACTGGTGCCACCCACCGTGGTGACCGTAACCGACACCGATCCCGCCGCACCTGCGGGAGCGACTGCGGTGATCTGCGTCGAGGAGTTCACCACGAACGAAGTCGCCGGTGTAGCACCGAAACTCACCGCGGTCGCACCGGTCAGATTCGTCCCGGTCAGTACGACGGTGGTCCCACCGGTCACCGGACCGGCGTTGGGCACCACCGTGGTCAGCGTCGGCACCGCGACATAGGTGTAAGAGACACCATTACTGGTGCCCCCCACGGTGGTGACCGTAACCGACACCGATCCGGCCGCACCTGCAGGAGCGACGGCGGTGATCTGGGTGGCGGAGTCCACGACGAACGAAGTCGCCGGCGTGCCACCGAAACTCACCGCAGTCGCACCCGTCAGATTCGTCCCGGTCAGCACAACCGTCGTCCCACCTGCCACCGAACCAGCGTTCGGCGCAATAGCGGTCAGCGTCGGCACCGCGACATAGGTGTAGGAGACACCATTACTGGTGCCACCCACCGTGGTGACCGTAACCGACACCGTTCCGGCCGACCCGGCAGGAGCGACTGCGGTGATCTGGGTGACGGAGTCGATCGTGAACGAGGTTGCCGGTGTAGCACCGAAACTCACCGCAGTCGCACCCGTCAGATTCGTCCCGGTCAGCACAACCGTCGTCCCACCTGCCACCGGACCAGCGCTCGGCGCGATGGCGGTCAGCGTCGGCACCGCGACATAGGTGTAAGAGACACCGTTACTGGTTCCACCGGCTGTGGTGACCGTAACCGACACCGTTCCGGCCGACCCCACTGGGGTGACCGCGGTGATCTGGGTGGCGGAGTCCACGACGAACGAAGTCGCCGGCGTAGCACCGAAACTCACCGCGGTCGCTCCGGTCAGATTCGTGCCGGTCAGTACGACCGTCGTACCACCTGCCACCGGACCAGCGTTCGGGGCGATGGCGGTCAGCGTCGGCACTGCGACGTAGGTGTAGGAGACACCGTTACTGGTTCCACCGGCTGTGGTGACCGTAACCGACACCGTTCCGGCCGACCCGGCAGGGGCGACGGCGGTGATCTGCGTCGAGGAGTTCACGACGAATGAAGTCGCCGGTGTAGCACCGAAACTCACCGCAGTCGTACCGGTCAGACCTGTTCCGGTCAGCACAACCGTCGTCCCTCCTGCCACCGGACCAGCGTTCGGGGCGATGGTGGTCAGAGTCGGCACCGCGACGTAGGTGTAGGAGACACCGTTACTGGTTCCACCGGCTGTGGTGACGGTGACCGACACCGTCCCGACTGAATGGGCGGGCGTCACCGCCGTGATCTGCGTCGACGAGTTGACGGTAAACGAAGTCGCCGGTGTACCACCGAAACTCACCGCGGTCGCGCCGGTCAGGTTCGTCCCGGTCAGTACGACCGTCGTCCCGCCGGCCACCGGACCGGCGTTGGGCACCACCGTGGTCAGCGTCGGCACTGCGACATAGGTGTAGGAGACACCGTTACTGGTTCCACCCACCGTGGTGACCGTAACCGACACCGATCCGGCCGCACCTGCGGGAGCGACTGCGGTGATCTGCGTCGAGGAGTTCACCACGAACGAAGTCGCCGGTGTGCCACCGAAACTCACCGCGATCGCACCCGTCAGGTTCGTCCCGGTCAGCACGACGGTGGTCCCACCGGTCACCGGACCGGCGTTGGGCACCACCGTGATCAGCGTCGGCACCGCGACATAGGTGTAAGAGACACCATTACTGGTGCCACCCACCGTGGTGACCGTAACCGACACCGATCCCGCCGCACCTGCGGGAGCGACTGCGGTGATCTGCGTCGAGGAGTTCACGACGAATGAAGTCGCCGGTGTAGCACCGAAACTCACCGCAGTCGCACCGGTCAGACCTGTTCCGGTCAGCACAACCGTCGTCCCACCTGCCACCGGACCAGCGCTCGGCGCAATGGCGGTCAGCGTCGGCACCGCAACGTAGGTGTAAGAGACACCATTACTGATGCCACCCACCGTGGTGACCGTAACCGACACCGATCCGGCCGCACCGGCGGGAGCGACTGCGGTGATCTGCGTCGAGGAGTTCACGACGAACGAAGTCGCCGGCGTGCCACCGAAACTCACCGCAGTCGCACCCGTCAGATTCGTCCCGGTCAGCACAACCGTCGTCCCACCTGCCACCGAACCAGCGCTCGGCGCAATAGCGGTCAGCGTCGGCACCGCAACGTAGGTGTAAGAGACACCATTACTGGTTCCACCCACGGTGGTGACGGTGACCGACACCGTCCCGACTGAATGGGCGGGCGTCACCGCCGTGATCTGCGTCGACGAGTTCACCACGAACGAAGTCGCCGGCGTAGCACCGAAACTCACCGCAGTCGCACCCGTCAGATTCGTCCCGGTCAGCACAACCGTCGTCCCACCTGCCACCGGACCAGCGCTCGGCGCGATGGCGGTCAGCGTCGGCACCGCGACATAGGTGTAAGAGACACCGTTACTCGTTCCACCCACCGTGGTGACGGTGACCGACACCGTCCCGACTGAATGGGCGGGCGTCACCGCCGTGATCTGCGTCGACGAGTTCACCACGAACGAAGTCGCCGGTGTACCACCGAAACTCACCGCAGTCGCACCCGTCAGATTCGTCCCGGTCAGCACCACCGTCGTCCCACCTGCCACCGGACCAGCGCTCGGGGCGATGGCGGTCAGAGTCGGCACCGCGACATAGGTGTAGGAGACACCGTTACTCGTTCCACCCACGGTGGTGACGGTGACCAACACCGTCCCGACTGAATGGGCGGGCGTCACCGCCGTGATCTGCGTCGACGAGTTCACGACGAACGAAGTCGCCGGTGTACCACCAAAACTCACCGCGGTCGCACCCGTCAGATTCGTCCCGGTCAGCACAACCGTCGTACCACCTGCCACCGGACCAGCGTTCGGGGTGATTGCGGTAAGGGTGGGTACCGCGACGTAGGTGTAGGAGACCCCGTTACTCGTTCCGCCGGCTGTGGTGACCTTGACCAACACCGTCCCGACTGAATGGGCGGGCGTCACCGCCGTGATCTGCGTCGACGAGTTGACGGTAAACGAAGTCGCCGGTGTACCACCAAAACTCACCGCCGTCGCACCCGTCAGATTCGTCCCGGTCAGCACAACCGTCGTACCACCAGCCGCCGAACCCGAAGCCGGACTGATGCTGGTCAAGGTAGGAACCCCGGCATAGGTGTAGGGCAGCGGGTTGCTCGTGCCATCCAGCAGTGCCTGTACGGTGACGTTCACCGTGCCGGTTCCTGACGGGGCGATGGCCGTGATCTGGGTGTTGGAGTCGATGGTGAATGTCGTTGCCGTCGTACCGAACCGGACACCCAAGGGACCCACACCACTGAACCCGGAGCCGGTGATGATGACAGAGTTGAAACCCGCTGCGGGGCCGGAAGAGGGTGTCAGCGAGGTGATTACAGGCGGCATTTTTTGCCTTCCAACCAGTGGTCAGTGAAAAGGGTTCTCCCGCAGCAGCACAGGCCTAGCCGTTACAACCGCTTATCCCCAGTAACCTCCAGCGGCGGCACTTCGGCAATGAATCCCCGGTCCGTTTTCGTCCGGTTTGTATCCGTTTTCGGGTTCGGCCGGTCGCCCGCTCGGTGGGTGCAATACACGGCACCGGTGTTTGCCAGCGGACAGGGCGGCGTCGATGTCGTCGCGGCCGATCGGGCTGATCGGCCCGTTGACGAGCATCGCCGCCATCACCGGATACAGGGCGGTGGCCAGCAGCACCAGTACCGCGATGCGGCACTTGCCGGATCGGGCCGGTGACCGCGCGGGATCGACAGGGCGCACATCCTGGTATTCGGGTGTGGAGGGCTCTGCATGAAGATGAAGGTTCTGTCCGCGCTGGTGCGGATGCGACGGTTGCCCAGGCGTTGGCCGATCAGCGTGCTCGCCGTCCCAAGGTGCCGTTGCTCCGCCGCCATTCCGGGCTGGGCGCGTATGTCGAGCAGCAGTTGCTGGTCGAACAGAGCCCGGAGCAGATCAGTAGGCGCCTGCTGATCGACTTTCCCGACGATCCGTGCATGCGTGTTTCCCACGAGACGATCTACCAGTCGCTGTATGTTCGAGGGTCGCCGAGCGCTGAAAAGTGAACTCGCACCTGCGCCCGATCCCAGCACCTACCCGCCCAATCCGACCTTCTGGAGCGATCCGATCGAGCTGTATCCGGGCAACCCGACGTCGAGATACCCGGACGCTCCCGGTGAAGCGATCGTGTACCTGGACTACACGAGTCAGCCGCAGCACGCACTCATCTCCGTCCGAAACGGTGACGAATGGATGCACACAGCGCAGTTCGGCGGCATGACGAATCCAACGAACAACGGTGTGTCCGAATTCGATCCGGCTACCCTTCCCCAGGGACGACTCGAGGTACGCATACCGCTCACGAATCCCTCAGCGGCAATGGCTTACGCGGAAACGATGATGTCCCATACAGCGCGGGGCACCTATCCGGACTACAACCTGGGCAGGCAGAGCTGCGTAACATGCACAAGTTCTACGGACAGGCGGCGTGGACATTCCGACCAACACCAAACCCGCGACCGACTGGCTGATGCAGCACCTTTGACCTGCTTGGAAAGGAAGGCACTTGCCACTCGACGACAACTGGAACTGGATTCATGACCTCCCGGACTGGGAATTACCCGAAGAACTGGAAGGACCGACCCGAACAACCGCGAATAATATTGCGATCAAACTGCTTTCCTGCGGCTTTCTCGGACTCGATATCAATGTCCTCATCGGGAACTACATCAGCGAAACGGCGCTATTCAATATCTGGTATTCGACGAATGCGAAAAGTTCAACCACACCCCTGATCTGCTCGGCATCGTCAGCCTGATCGATCACCTCGACCGCGCGGTCTACGAAGCTTGGAAAGAACTGGAACGGCGCGTGCAGCAGCGCGAGGTCGCCCCCGAGGACATGGGACCTCAGGTCGCCGCGGCGAAGGAAGCCATCGCCGCGGCACTGACCGATGCCATCGCGACGATGCAACGCCTGCGCACTTCCAAATAACCGAGTTCTGCGGCATCGACCGGAGATTCATGCTTCGAGCTCCAGCACCGGCTGGGGGCATACCGCTGCGGAACCGGCAGCAGAGCCGACGGCGATACACCATCGGTGGCGCAGCCCTTTGACCGACCTCCAGACAGTGATCCTCATCGGGGAGCGTCGCAGTCGCGAGAGCGGCTCCCGCAGGCCATCGGTGGTGGTCTCGAAGCACCACGCACGACACCCACACCGCTGTTACTTCTTCCGCGTCCGCCTGAGGCGAGGGTTCCGGTAGTTGCTCATTATTCGAGGGGACGGTTGGCCACAACGGGGAATTCGCCTGTGTAGCCGATGCGTTCGCGCGCGGCGGCCATCACCTTGCCGCGGACCAGGAACCAGCCACCGATCAAGGCCGGCACGATCAGGACGAGGGTCGCCACGGTCCATGTGCCGATCGGCCGGTCGAAGGCCATGAGTACGAGCACGGCGGCCAGGAAGGCCAGGGTCGCGTAGCCGGTGTAGGGCGCGCCGGGAAGTCGGAACGCCGGTCGGTTGAGGATGCCTTTGCGTGCGAAGCGGTGGAGTTGGATCTGGCAGATCACGATGGTGGCCCAGGACGCGATGATGCCGAGTGCGGACATGTTGAGCACGATCTCGAAGGCCTCTCCGGGTGCGATGGCATTCAATGCGACGCCGCACAGCGTGATCGCGCCGGTCAGCGCGATGCCGCCGTAGGGCACGCCGTTCTTCGATATTCGGGCGGTGAAGGTGGGGGCGCTACCGTTCATCGCCATCGAGCGCAGGATGCGACCGGTCGAATACAGTCCGGCGTTGAGGCTCGACAGCGCCGCGGTGAGCACCACGATGTTCATGATCGTGCCGGCCCCATCGAAACCGATCTTGGAGAAGAATGTAACGAACGGGCTCTCGCCCGACTTGTAGGCGGTGTACGGCAGTAGCAGGGCCAGCAGGACCAGTGATCCGACGTAGAACACCGCGATGCGGGCAATCACGGAGTTGATGGCTCGTGGCATGATCTTCTCCGGATTCTCGGTCTCGCCCGCCGCGGTGCCGACGAGTTCGACTGCGGCGTAAGCGAATACCACGCCCGAGGTGACGATTACCAGAGGGAACAAGCCGGTCGGGAACAGCCCGCCGGTGTCGGTGATCACGGCGAGCCCAGCGCTGTGTCCTTGGATATCGATCCGGCCGGCAAGAAAGACGGTCCCGATGATCAGGAAGCCAACCAAGGCGACAACTTTCACCAGCGCAGCCCAGAACTCCAGTTCACCGAACAGTTTCACCGATACGAGGTTCATGCCCGAGACGATCGCCAAGGCGATGAGCGCGATCGTCCATTGCGGGATGGCATGAAAGGTGCCCCAGTAGTGCATGTAGGTCGCGATCGCGGTGACATCGACGATCGAGGTCATCGCCCAGTTCAGGAAGTACATCCAGCCGGCGACGAATGCGGCCTTCTCCCCGAGGAACTCACGCGCATAGGAAACGAACGATCCCGACGACGGACGGTGGAGCACCAGCTCACCGAGCGCGCGCAGGATAAAGAAGACGAACACACCACACACGGCGTACACGAGGAACAGGCCCGGCCCGGCATTGGCCAGTCGACCGCCTGCGCCGAGGAACAGCCCGGTTCCGATCGCGCCGCCGATGGCTATCATCTGCAGCTGCCGGGGTTTGAGACCCTTGTGGTATCCCACGTCCTCGTGCGCGTGAGCGGAGTTGTCGTATGTCTGCGAGGCAGTTGCAGTCATGGTCGGAGTCCTTGCATCAGAGCGTCAAACTTTTGATAGGGATATAATTTTGACGAAGGTATCCGTCGTCGTCGCACAAGGAGTTAGGTTCACGTAACAAGTGAGTGACATGACAAGCGAGCGTGTGTGGATGGCCACCGAACCGCAGTTGGGTCGCGCGATCCGGGCTATGCGCCGACACCATCGACTGACGCTCACCCAGCTCAGCGAGCGCAGTGGCCTGTCGGTGGCCTTCCTCAGCCAAGTCGAGAACAACCGGGCCAATCCGTCGCTGCACTCATTGGGGCAGATCGCCCGAGCATTGGACTGTAGCGCCAACGACCTACTCAGCGCGGCAACCACTGACGGTCCGATCGAGATCGGTAGGGCGCCTGCCGTATTCGACGACGGGCAGCGGTCCTTGGCGCCTGCTGGGGAGGGCATTGCAGTGCACGAGATCCGGTGTCGGGCAGGCCGGAAAACTGAGATGCGATCGCATCCACAGGACTGCGTCGTCTATGTCGCACGCGGCCGAATCGAACTCGTCATCGGCGCCACCGAGCTTGACCTCGCCGGTGGTGACAGCATCATCGTGCCCGCGGGGTCTCGGTATGAGTGGACAGCGGTCGACGACTGTACCGTGATCACGGCACGACTCGGCGATCACTCAATTCGCCCTCGTCGCTGAACAACACAGTACGCACGGCCTCGACGTGCTGACGCATCCCTTCTGCCGCAGCATCGGGAGCGTACCGGCGCACCGCGTCGATTACCGCGCCCACGGCCCGATTGATCGACTCACGCGCATGCCACAGCGCAGGTGCCCGGTCCACCCCGCCTGTCAGCGACATCCATACCGCAGCCCGGCCCGCTTCGAACGCGCGATTACCGCACGCCTCGCACAGTCCCGCGAGCAACGCATCGGTGATGCTCTCCCACGCCTGCGCATCCGTCTGGCCATCCAGCTCGGCACCGATAACGCGCAGTGATCGCGCCTGCTCACTGGTGGCACACTTCGCCGCCTCGTACGCGGTGCGGATCGTCAGTAGCGCCCACATCTCGAAGAGTTCCTGCTCCGAGGCAAGGCAATAGAAGTCTAGCTGTCGTGCTGTCTGCCTGTCAGACAAGTTCATCAAAATATGATCGCGCACCCCATACGCGTCGTCAACCGCTGCGATTGACGCAGCAGCCCGCCGTGGACGAGAGTGATCTCATGAACCTGTCCGACAGCTGGGCTGGCCGACAGCCGAAGACCATGCGGATCGGTGCCGCGGAGGCGGTGCTGGCCGATCTGCGCACCGATATCGAGTCCGGTGAGCTCCCTGTCGGCACCAAACTGCCCGCAGAGTCGGCCCTGGCCGTCCGGTATGGCGTGAGCCGCACAGTGATCAGGGAAGCACTGCGGTCGAGCACCACCCTCGGCCTGACCGAAACTCACACCGGCAAGGGCACATTCGTCATCGCCGACCGTGTGCGCAGCAATCCGGTGTTCGGCAGCTATTCGGCGGCGGAACTGCGCGAAGCCCGTCCGCATATCGAGGTGCCTGCCGCGGGGTTCGCCGCGCTGCGGCGCACCGAGGATCAACTGGCACGGCTGCGCCTGCTCGTCGACCGCATGCGCCATGAGCAGAATCCCGCCGAATGGGTGCTACTGGACAGCGCGTTCCATCTCGCCGTTGCCGAGGCGAGCGGCAACACAGTGTTCGCCGCGGTCGTCAGCGAGATCCGGGACGCGATGGCCCAGCAGTCACGAGCGATCAACCGTCTCACCACACGTCAGCAGGCCTCCGACGTCGAACACCACGCCATCGTCGAGGCGATCGCCGGGCGGTCCTACGACGCCGCAGCAAGCGCGATGGCCCAACATCTGCAAATCGTCGAGGACACCGTCGCCACCATGTTCACCGGGGCCGGACACAACGATCCCCGCTGACCATGGCCGATTGCTGGTACTCCCGCCAGGAATGTCCGCCGAGCCCGCGACGGCGCCACCTCGGCAGACCTGCACCAGATCGCCGCCGCCGCCCTGCTCGCACCACCGACCACGGCCGATCTTCACGGTTCGATGCGGTGCCAACTGCCCGGCGAGACGACATCCACTACTCACAGCTACCCGGCGGATAACAAGTGAGCGCGGAGAAGACGCCGTCGAGGACTCGACGGGACCTGTCCGGCTAGATCATCCAGGTTGGCGCGGGCACAACCAGCTCCCACCCGAAGTCTCAGTGGGCCTTGGAATCACCCCGACACCGTCACGTTGCAATTGACCGGCTGGGAGCCAGGATCTCGAGCTCAATGCCTCGGGCCCACAAGATATTCAGACAGAACGCCACCCCATCGTGCGACAAGAGCTACTCACGCACGCCGCTGGCGACGGCGAAACCCCAGTTCCACAACAGCTATCCAAGGTAGGTGTCGGCCACCGGCTGTCCAAGACCGACCGTCCATCCTCGACAACCACGAATGGTGACACCACCGCCCAAAAATAAGGTTTCATGGGTTAGGGGGAATCAGCAGACGGGTTGCACAGTCAGGCAACCGCATGCGCACAGTAGCCCCACTCCCCTTCTCCCCACCACTGCGCCGAGGCCTAAACGCACTACGCCAGTGCGACAGTCACCGCCGCTACCGGCAACAAGCGGATACCCCAGCAGCGAGCAATCGTTGACCGACAACGCCGAGGACGGCCGCGCGTGAACTGCCGAAGAACTGGCCTACCTCAACAAGGTCGAGGAACAACTGGCCGGACCCCTCACGGAACGACAACTCGCCATACTGAACCGCTGATGGCACGGCGGCTACGCCTCAGACCAATGAGCGCTTCGCGCCGACGGCACCCACTGCGCCACAACGAGGATCGTTCGCGCCCGACGGATCACCCGGTCGATCGGACCCCGTCCCTGATCATCGCGCTAGGGTCACCGAGCCTGCGGCTTTCCTTTTTGGTGGAGCTGCCGCGACGGCTGGCGGGCGAAGGTCTCTCACGCCACTCGAATCAACCGCGCCACACGGCGCCCTCGCGATTCCAGGACTTGGCGATCTTGTGCATGATGCACACAACATGTATCGTACACATGTGACTGCTGCCGCCGCGGCGCCCTCGACCGTCCCGGACTCCGGTGACCTGCGCCATCCCACGCCAGCTCTACTCATCTCCACACTCGGCATGGTCGGTATCGTGGTCTCGCTCATGCAGACCCTGGTCATTCCGATCATCCCGTCGCTACCCGCTCTGCTGAGCACCTCGGCGTCCGATGCCTCCTGGGTCGTGACGGCGAGCCTGCTGGCCGGTGCGGTGTCGACCCCGATCAGCGGCCGCCTCGGCGACATGTTCGGCAAGCGCCGGATTCTGTTCGCCAATCTGCTTCTGCTGGTTGCAGGTTCGGTGGTCTGTGGATCCTTCTCCGCGCTGGTGCCCGAGATCATCGGTCGCTCGCTGCAGGGCGTCGCGGTCGGCGCCATTCCGCTGGGGATCAGCATCATGCGCGACGAATTGCCCGCCGAGCGTGTGGGTTCCGCGATGGCGATTATGAGCGCCACGCTCGGCGTCGGCGGCGCGATTGGTCTGCCGGCCGCGGCTGTGATCGCGCAGAACGCGGACTGGCACGTGCTGTTCTGGACCTCGGCCGGGCTCGGCGTCCTCTGTGCCGCAGCGGTTTTCGCGTTCGTGCCGGAATCGCCGGTGCGCACGCCCGCGCGATTCGATCTGGGCGGCGCGGTCGGCCTGTCGGTCGCGTTGCTGGCACTGCTCATCGCGATCACCAAGGGCGCGGACTGGGGCTGGGCCAGCACTCGGATCCTGATCCTCTTCGCGGTGTCGGTGGTGGTGTTACTCGGCTGGGGCGCTTACGAACTGCGGCAGCGCTCGCCGTTGGTGGACCTGCGCGTCTCGGCGCGGCCACGAGTGCTGCTCACCAACGTGACCTCCATCGCCGTAGGGTTCTCGCTTTACGGCATGTCGCTGACCTTCCCCCAATTGCTGATGGCACCGGAGCGGACCGGGTATGGCCTCGGGTTATCAATGGTCAGCGCCGGATTGGTATTGGCACCAACAGGTTTCGTGATGATGCTGCTCTCGCCGGTGTCGGCGCGGCTATCGGCTAGCCAGGGTCCAAAGGTCACCCTCGCGCTCGGCTCGGCGGTGATCGCCGTCGGCTACCTGTGCGCGGTGGTTCTGATGAACAGCGTCTGGGAGATCATGCTCGCATCGGTGATCGTGGCCGCTGGCGTCGGCCTGGCGTATGCGGCGATGCCCGCGCTGATCATGGGCGCGGTGCCGATCACCGAGACCGCCGCGGCCAACGGCCTCAATTCGTTGATGCGCTCGATCGGAACCTCGACCTCAGCGGCGGTGATGAGTGTGGTGCTCGCGCATATGACCATTCAGTTCGGGCCGCATCTGTTGCCATCGCGCGACGGGTTCCACACCACTTTCCTCATCGCGATGGTGGCGGCCCTGGCAGCACTCGCTCTGTCTGCTTGCATTCCCATGCGCAAGGCGACAGTCCAGACCGTATCCGAGCCTGAGCCGGTGCCGGCCACGCCGGTCGCCAGGCACACGTCGATCGAACAGAACGGTCACGGTCCGCACACGGTCGGCGCCTTGTCGCAGACCACTCCTCCCGCCGTGTTCACCGGGGCCGACTTCGGCGGTGGGTCGCTCGATGGCCGCATCCACCGCGAAGACGGCCGCCCGGTGCCCGATGCGGCACTGACCCTGATCGACCATCATGGCCATCAGGTCGCGCGAGCAACCGGAGCCGCCGACGGCGGCTATACGATCAGTGCACCCGAAGCAGGGAACTACGTATTGATCGTGTCGGCGACAGGACACTTGCCCGCAGCCGTCAATGTGGCCATTGGCCAGCGACCACAGCCACTGGATCTCACACTGATGGGCGGCGGCGAACTGTCGGGTGTGGTCCGCGCGGTCGGCAAGGGCGAGCCGCTGCCTGGCGCCACCATCACACTGACCGACCTGCGGGGCGAGGTCGTCGGCGCGGCCATCGCGGCCGACGACGGCACGTACGTCTACCATGGCTTGGGTTCGGGCACTTACACTTTGGTGGCCACCGCCGAACACATGCGCCCCAACGCAACCACCTTGACCGTGCCGGAGAGTGGTCTATTGCGCCAAGACGTCGAGCTTTCCCCGATGGCCGTACTGGCCGGATCGACATCGGCCGACGGCGGCCGTGTGCTACCAGACGTTCAGATCACGGTGCTCGACGCGACAGGCAATCCGACTGCCACGGCACGCACCGACGAGCACGGCCGCTATGTCGTGCCAGATCTGCTCGAAGGGCAGTACACGGTCATCGCACGCGGCTACCCACCGGTGACCAGCCAAGTCACCGTCTCGGGCGGAGAAGTCCGCCACGATGTTCGGCTCGGCTACGACCTCGACGACCGCTCATGACCGGGTTGACTGCCCGTATTCGCACCGCCAAGGGGTGGCCGGTGCCGAACGCCGTGCTAACCGTGACAGACATGAGCGGGCGCCAGATCGCCCGTGCGGTCGCCGATGAGACCGGAGCAGTGGCCACCGAGGTGCTGCCCCCAGGGGTGCACACTGCGGTACTCACTGCAGCGGGGTACCAGCCGGTGGCACGGACCGCCCAGATATCTTCGGAGGGAAGGTGTTTGCTCGGTGAGATCACCCTGGAACTGGCGGCAGGAGTAGTCGAGCTGCCGCCACCCGGACCGTGGATGATCGACCCGATGCACTCCACAGTGATCGCCACCGCACGCCACTTGGGCATCGCGAGCATCAAGGCCCGCTTCGCCGAGGTGAGCGGGAGGATCGATATCGCCGAACCATTCGAGCAGTCATCGGGTCACACCGAGATCAAGGCGGCGAGCATCGATACCGGAATCTCAATGCGCGACAACCACCTGCGTTCGCCCGAGTTCCTGGATGTCGACAGTTATCCGATGATCACATTCACCAGCAATGCGCTGCGTCGTAGCGGCGCCGACACCTGGGTGATGTCGGGCGAGCTGACCCTGCACGGGCAGCGTCGCTCGGTCGATCTCGATGTGACCTACGGTGGCTTCGGAGCAGACCCGTGGGGCGGCGTGCGCGCCGCATTCCATGCCGAAACACTATTGCACCGCAACGATTTCGCGATCGATTACAACGCGGTAGTCCGCGCGGGGGTAGCCGCGATCGGAACCACGGTCAAGATCGACCTGGACATCGAGGTGGTGCAAGGGGAACAACTCCCGGCGATGTAGGCCGAGCGCCACTGCAAGGTCATCGAAGCAATTCCATCGCGATCGTCATGAGGACCGATCGGGCGCCCGGGTCACCGGGCGCCCGTCCGCTGTTCCTTGCGGCGTGTACGGCCTGGAACGTCTCGTACCAACCTCGACGTGGGCGGGTACTATCGCCGCCCCGCCCTGGTCGGCCACGGATACCTGCGGCCTCCGTCGCCTTCGGGACACTCAATAGTCGGCACCCAATCCGCCTTCGCATTGGCAGGCGTTCGATGAGGGCCTGTCTCTGGCGTTCGCCCGGTCGGCTCCGCCATGTCGGTGTGCGGGTGGTGGGGGCCGGTGTGGACTGTGCTGTGCGAGGTGGGATGGGGCCGGTCGAGCCGGTGCAATGCGCCGGCCGCGATCACACCGATGAGGCTGAGCCCGAGCCACACCGCCCAGTCCGCGCCGCGGTCACGGGCAGCTCCGACGACCGCGCCGGTGGCGAGGTTGCCGGCGAGGATGCCGACACCGACCACCGTGTTGTAGAAGCCGTAGTGCGTCGCGACCAGCTTTCCGCCGGCCAGGGATACGACGGTATCCATCTCGAACGGAAATACCGCCGCCGTGCCCACGGCCAGCACCGCGACCGACACCAGCAGAGCCGCGACCGCGGCGGCGGTACCGAATCGCTGCGAATCAGGGATCGCCATCAACGGCAGAAACGACGCCGCGAGAATTCCCATCCCGACGACCAAGCTGCGCCCGGTACCCCACCTCGCCGCGAACCATCCGGTGATACGCAACTGCCCGGCCACAGCCACCACTCCCGACACGACGAACACCGCCGACACCAGCAGCTGCGATCGTGCGCCTGCGACGAATTCCGCCTGCAACGGCACTGCGAGATACACCTGGAACGACAGCACATACGAGCCGATCATCGCCACCGCGAACCACACGAACCGCCGATTGCCGGCTACCGTGCGCCAATCGTCGAGCACTCGGGTCTTCTCGATCGCCACCTCGGCCCGGCGCGCGGGCAGCGCGAACAACTGCGCCACCGTCAGCGCCGCGAACACCACCGCCGCCGCGCCCGCAGTCACCCGGAAATCCAGCGCCATCAGTGCTGAACCCACCAGCGGTCCGGCCAGGATGCCCGCCTGATAGAAGATGTTGAACACCGCGAACGCTTCCACCCGGCGCTCTCCGGTATCGGCCGCCAGGTAGGCGCGCACCGCCGGATTGAACAGCGCGCCGGCGAAACCCGTTGCCGCCGACGCGATCAGCAACCCCGGCAGCGAGGTCGCGAACACCAGCAGCGCGAAACCGCTGGTGCGCAGCAGGCAACCCGCGACGATCAGCGGTTTGTAGCCGAGCCGGTCGGCCAGGGTGCCACCGAGGAGGAACATGCCCTGCTGGGAAAAGTTCCGCACTCCCAGTACCAGCCCGACCGCCCACGCCGCCAAACCGAGCGGACCAGCCAGGTACCCGGCCAAATAGGGCATCAGCATGTAGAAGCCCAGGTTGATGCCGAACTGGTTGACCATCAACAACCTGGCGGCGAGGTCGAAGCTACGGAACTTCCTCAACACCGTCACGAGGCCGACCCCCCGACCCGGGCCGAGTGGCGCGGATCGACGACCGTGGTGCATCGAGTCCAGGAACGGACCACCCGCTCGGCCGGATGCGCGATGGTGTCCGGTTCCACCGGCGGGGCAGCATCGAGCAGACCGTGCTCGCCGCAATAGGTGTCGCTGTAGACGGTGTCGAAGTAGCGGTGCGGCCCGTCCGGGAACACCGCCGCGATCCGAGCGTCGTCATCGCGGGTGCGAGCCGCCCAGCCCGCGACCAACGCCACGGCACCGACACTCCAGCCACCGGAGGCGTGGTGCGTCGCGGCCAGGGCGCGGCAGGCCCACACCGCCTCCGACGGCGCCACCCAATGCACCTCGTCGAAGGCGTCGTAGTCGACATTGCTCGGGTAAATGCTGGATCCGAGGCCCCGCATCAGGCGGGGACCCGCCGGTTGACCGAAGATCGTCGAGGCCACCGTGTCCACGCCGATCAGCTCCAGATCCGGGTTGAACCGGCGCAGCACCCGCGCCACCCCCGCCGAATGCCCACCGGTACCCACCGCGCACACCAGCACATCGACCGAACCGAGCTGTTCGATCAGCTCCAGCGCCAGGGGTTCGTAACCGGCGACGTTGTCCGGATTGTTGTATTGGTCTGGGCTCCACGCATCGGGTTCCCGGTCGAGCAGTTCGTTCACCCGGTCGCGGCGTGCCTGCTGCCAGCCTCCGGTCGGATGTGGCTGCGCTACCAGATCTACCCGCGCCCCATAGGCCGCGAGCATCCGCGCGACGATGGGCTCCAGACCTGTATCGGTCACCACGGTGACCGGGTGCCGGTAAACCATCCCTGCCAGTGTCAGACCCAAACCGAGTGTGCCGCTGGTGGATTCGATGATCCGCGCCCCCGGCGCCAGGTCACCGCGTTCCTCGGCGCGGCGCATCATGTGCAGCGCCGGGCGATCCTTCATGCCGCCGGGATTGAATCCTTCGAGCTTGGCCCAGAACCCTCGACCTGCGGGGGCCAACGGCGCGCCAACCCACAGCACCGGGGTATTTCCCACCAACTCGCGCGGCTGCCGAGCAGCATCCGGCACGGTGACCAGAGCCGTCGGCATCTGCCTGGGGTTGTGCAGCACAGCCTTGTTCATTTTGTCGCTTCCTGTATCGAGACCGCCGCAACAAGGCGGCGAAGACGTGAGCGGGCAGCGAACACCAGCCGACAACACAGCACGGCGTCGGCTTGGCGCTGACCGATCAGCGTCGCGAGATACAGAACCGCGTGAGAATGTCGCGCCCATCGACAACGGGCAGATACGCCACGGGCGGGCCGCGCATACCAGCGCCGGTGGACCACAGAGCGGTCGCGACAACCGCGACTGCAGCCAGGATCAAGGTCAACAGCTGTACCAGCAGCAGGCCGGCCGCAGTGCCGGGCAGCATTGATTTGACGAGGCAGTGGACGATATGCGGCCCACAGTCATCGTCGAAAATGGTGATGACCCCATGCTCGAGATCCGCCGACACAGAATGTGTGGCAGGCCCGGCGGACACCGCAGGTGTTGGATGCAGATGTCCAGCGTCACCCAACAGCGCGCAGTCGATCATCGGCGCTACGAGCAACACTGCCATCAGCAGTGCCGCAACATAGCTACCGCGACGCAATCGACTTTTGACGCTCACAGTGAACCAATCATAGTGAGTAACAAACGGGTTTGCCCCTGCACAGCACCGACCAGCTTCGGCATCAATCACCCGAGAACAGCGGAACGGGCCGAGCACGCTGCGCGCCCCGCCACCTAGCGCGTCTGATGGGGCCGCTCAGCTCTGCCCGAGCATCGCCTTCATCTGGTCGATCTCGCTCTGCTGAGCGGAAATGATGCTGTCGGCGAGCTTTTCGGCCTCAGGGTTCGTCCCGGTCGCCTGTTCGGTTTCGGCCATGTCGATAGCCCCGGTGTGATGGTTGATTCGCGGCCAGGTCGCGCACTTGCTGGCTCTGTGAACGGGTCGGTAAAAGCTCCGCCATCTCCACAGCCTGTGCGTGATGCGGATACATCATCTGCAGGAACGTCACATCCGCGTCGTTGTGCGCGGTATCCGCCCCGGCGCCGGGGGTGCGGGGGGGTCATCGACATCACCAGGGCGCACCGGGCGTAGCGCACAGCGGGGTCATCGCCGCGATCCTCGACGAGGCAGCCGGTACCGTGCCGACCACCGTGTGCCCAGCGTTCACCGCCAGGCTGGAGGTGAACTATGTACGCCCCGCACCGATGAGCGTGACCGCCAGCTTCTATCGGCGCGAAGGCGAGCGCAAACTGCATATCCACGCTCGCCTCGAACACGACGGTGCACTCGACGCCGAGGGCAAGGCTCCGTTCGTCGCCGTCTCGCCGGACTATTTCTTCGCGCACGGTGCGAAGGAAGGCGATACCCCTTTCTTCGGCATGTGATTCAGCGGATGCCGGGCGTGCGTGGGTCCGGACCGAGGCAGGCTTGAAGGACGCAGCCCGGCGCGGTATCCGCGAACGGCGGCGCCAGCGGGTAGTTCAGGCAGCTGAAGACATTGCAGCCCGGATAGGCCGCGGGCCCGATGCCGAAGACCGCGAGCAGCAGATTCGTATCCACGTACCGGCTCGGATCCGCGCGCAGCGGCGGTTCGACATACGGACCGGGATCGGGCACCGGATGGTCTTGGAATGCCGCGAATAATCGGCGGAAGAATTCGTGCGGCAGCTCCGTGGTGTCCTGCAGGGCCCCTGTAATGCCCTGGTTGCTGACACTTCCGAAAACTCCGGTCCACACCACCGTCAAATCCAGACTCGGCACGATGAATACGTTCTGCATGCCGAGTCCGACCATGATATACACGTCGGCGGGCTGGAAGTCGTGGGACTCTTCGCATCCGAGGCCGATCCATAACAGGTAGCCAAAGCACTTGTTCGCCGGTGACGGCTGTCGTGCCATGCGTAGATAGGTCTCGGAGACGAGTTGCTGTGTGCCCCAGCGTCCGTTATTGCTCACCAACAGGCCGAGCTTCGCGAAATCGTTCGGCGGGATCATCAGATGGGCGTATCCATAGGTGTGCCCGGCGCGATCGCGCGCCCAGTAATAGTCGCCGCGTTCGATGCCGAGCGGATCGAAAAGCTCACGCTGCGCGAACTGCTGCAGCGGTGCCCCGACGGCCAATTCGATGACATAGGCGAGCAAATCGACATCGCGCTCGCTGTAGCTGAATACCGCGCCCGGCGGATTGACCAACGGCACCCCGAGCGCCTGCACTGCACTATTCGGATCGAGTGGAATCACCCCAGTGATCCCCTCGGTAAGTAGACCCACCGCTAGGCCGGACGATTCGGTCAGCAGATTCTCGACGGTAATCGACCGATGCTGCGCATCACCGAGGCCGGGTGGCAGATACCGATCGATCGGCGCTTCTATATCGAGTTTCCCCTGATCCCAGGCTATTCCGGCGAGCAGGGAGACAACGCTCTTCGTCGCACTCCAGATATTCCATGCGACATTGCCGGTCTCGTCGTTCGTCGGCCCCTCACCGATCAGGCAGTTGTGCCGGAACACCTGCACATTAAACCGATTACGCCCACTCGCGAACGTCAAGGCGTCCGCGAGCAGTCCCGAATCCAGTCCAACCTGTTCCGGCGCCGCCCGTTCCGGATCCCGCCCGGACGACACCTCACACGACAGCTGCTCGGCGGGCGCGGCCTGCGCACCCCCGGCGAAAACGCTCCACGCGACCAGCGATACCGCCGCAGTTCCGGCTAGGAATCTGTAGATGCGACCCATAGCTCGAGGCTATCGCCCCTGACAGCGCCAGAGCGGACGACAGGCTGAATACGGTTCAGCCGAATGCAAACCGGACGTGCCGCTCGACGTCGAATATTCCAAGATTCCTCTTGGAGGACATCGGCGGCGTGTCCGTACTGCGAACCATCCAGTGCCGGAGGCGAGGATCGCGCGTCCGGGTAGCACTGACGCCGTGGGAAGTGACACCGCGGCCTCTGGATCGCGCGCTGTGGGCTCGGGGCTTGCGTGAGTTGGTCGTCGGCGCGGAGGTGACCACCGCGTTCCGACCCTCGATCTCAGTCTCCGGACTCACCGGGCGGATTCAGTTTCATGGGTTAGGGAGAATCAGCAGACGGGTTGCACAGTCAGGCAACCGCATGCGCACAGTATCCCCACTCCCCTTCTCCCCACCACTGCGCCGAAGCCGAAACGCAATGCGCCAGTCCAACATCGGACTCCACGCAACGGAGCTTTTCTACGACGCTGGGCATGCGAATCGCTGGCACGCCGCTTTGCTTAATCTTTACTACGCTCTTGCCGCTCTACTGGTCTTGGGATTCACTGGAATTGTCGACGCAGTGGGGATCTACGCAGCCTTCGGACAATCAGTCGCCCACGATTGGAAGTACATCCAGTGGGCACTCCTTTGGACGGAATCCGGTCTAGGAATCGCAATGTTCACGTTCTTCTTGTGTTTCTGGGCTTCGGGCATGCGGCATCGCAACCGCGCCGAGGACGCAGCCAGAGAGGTCATCGCGAAGGCAGGAAAGACTCCACCCAAACAGGATCCGGCTACGCCGGACCCAGAGCCGGTGCCGCTGCCTGCAATACAGCAAATCCACGAAACCAGCCCGGTGCGACGATCGAACCAACGAGCACGATGGCGAATTCTCACGTTGCGACTTCGAAACCTTATGTCGTCGACGAATAGTGCTGGCAGACAAAAAGGTTGACTGCACTAGCAAGGTCGACGTACAGGCCGGATCATCCGAAATAATGTCGCCCACCGGATTATCGGGCAGCAGCAGCACATCAGAAATTCCGGGACCCCACCAGCTCTGGCCGCTGTTGCAGCAGGTTGGCGTACTGGCCGATACCCCCTCTGGACACAGCAGTACGACACGTCCCCGCTCTACCTGCCGTTACGCAGGAAGGGTGAGTGACGGCGTCGATCCGAATCAGTTCAGAACCGCAAGTCGGAGCCATGTCTGGGTTCAATTCGGATTCAGCTGAGAGAACCCTGAGAAACCGGCACGTCGGCCCGACGAATCAGGAAAGTCATATCACGGAAGTCTTTCCAGCTCTGCGGATATCGGGCGTGGCCATCACACAATCCTCGCCACGGCTCCGCTCGCCACGCCGATCCGAAGGGCCCTTATGCGGAACGTTCGCCCGGTCGACTCCTCGGTGGTGACCACTCGATCAACTCCCCCACGCCCATCGCATGACGACGCGAGAGCAACCGAATTCAGAGTCGATGTCCCGAAGGATCCGCCCGACCTCACACCAGCCACTGCTCGCGCCCTGCTCCACCTCATCCGCAATGTCACGTCGAGGACACGATAACCCGGACGGCCCAGCAGCGACCGGCGACAAACATCCGCAGCCTTGGCTTACGTGATTCGGTTGGCTGCTCGAGTCGTGAGGATTCGTCCTCGCGGATCAGAGTGCTGGATCTGAGCCGCGGACGGGGGCTGACCCGTACCCCACTCCAAAGTCATGGCAGTGAGGGTACACAAGCAGTTGCATCGCGGTTTGACGTTTGATGAGTGCCGACTGTCCTGGTGGCGGTCCGAGCCCTGGAGGTTCACTTGGCATCGAAACCCCTCCGCCGAAAGGACTCGGCTGGTGCTGTACGGCTAGTGGGGGCTCGAGTGCTGAATGCTGGTGCACGCCAAAGCGAGCCGGACAGTGTAACTTATTGTGGCTGTGGCCGTCTCAACCGCGTGCCGACGTGCTCGGCTGCGGCCGACCGTTGCATGTCGTGTTGTCGGGGTGACGGAATCGACTACGACCGTGAGCGGGCAAGCCTTAGCCTTGAAGTCGGTCTCGGGCTGAAGGATTCAGGAGGCAGGTCATGATCGATCCGGTGTCACTGGGTATCGCGGCAGCGGCGCTGCTGGCATCGAAGTTCGGCGAACAACTCGCCCAGACCACGGCTGCCAGCAGCTTGCACGCCGTCACCCGGCTACGCGAATTGATTGCCAAAAAGTTCAGCAGTGATGAAGGTGAAACCCCCACTGCCCTAGCAGCTTTGGATCAGGATCCAACGCCGCAGAACCAGGTGGCCGCGGCCGAGGTGATCACCTCGGCCGCCCGGTCCGATCCCGGCTTCGCCGCCGACCTCCAACACCTTGTGGCCACCGCACGGCAGGACCGGACCGTCGAAGCATTCATTGCGAATGCCTACGACACCGCCAAGCAGGTCAATATCCGGGGCGACAACACCGGCACCATCAATATCAACTGATCAAGGAATTCCGGTGCCCGAGTTCGAGGCCCGCGACCATGCCCTGCAGGTGAACGTGGTCGGCGACAACACCGGCACCATCAACGCTGGCGTCCACCACCATGAGGCTGCGCCACCGCCGCGGCAGCCGATCACATCCAGCCTTCCCGCCGATTCGCGTACGGTCCTGGGGCGTGATCGGGAGCTGCGGCAGATTCTGGCTGCGGCCGATGGGAGCCGGGCGGTGTCGATTTACGCGATCGACGGTCTGGCCGGGGTCGGGAAGACGACGCTGGCCATCCGCGCCGCACACGAACTGGCGATGCGTTTCCCCGATGGGCAGTATTTCGTCGAGTTGCACGCACACACTCCGGGACGACAGGCCGCGGATCCGTCGGATGTATTGGCCGGGTTGTTGATCGAGTTGGGTTTGGATCCGCGGAACATTCCCGACACCCTCACCGGGCGTCGGGACTTGTGGCGTAACCGGCTGGCGACCAAGAAAGCACTGATCGTGCTCGACGATGTGGCCGATCGGGGGCAGATCGAGCCACTCGTCCCGAGTGGGCCCGACTGCCTGACTCTGGTTACAAGTCGACGGCGCTTGCTCTTGCTGAAGGATATGCAACCGCTGGCGCTGAGGGTTCTCGACGTGGACTCCGCCGCGGACCTGTTTCGCACAGTCGCCCATCGTGGCTCTCTTGGCGACGGCGAGCGAGACGTGGCGCGGCGAATCGCCGAGTTGTGTGGATGTCTGCCGCTGGCGGTCGTGCTGGTGGCCGGGCGCATTGCGCACCACCCGGACTGGACGACAGCTGAAATCACCGAGCTGGCCGAGGAATTCGACGCGGCGACGGACCGGCTGGCTGAACTCGATGCTGGTGGCTCGGTCGTCCGCGCCGCGTTCGACCTGTCCTACCGAGAATTGCCACCCGAGCGGCGATTGCTGTTTCGCCGCTTGGGCCTGCACCCGGGCCCGGATCTTGACGCTTCCGCTGCCGCAGCACTGGCCGCGGTCGATGTCACGACTGCACGGCGGGAATTGCAGGCTCTGTACAGCGACCACCTCCTCGACGAAACAGCGCGGGGCCGCTACCGCTTGCACGATCTGCTGCGTGTCTACGCCCGCACGCTCACCACCACAGATGCGGCAGACGACACCATCGACGCGATGGATCGGCTGCTGAACTACTACCAGCACACTGCCGCAGCCGCAGATGCGCGGCTGACACGCCAAGCCCGCCCCACCGCCAACACCATAGGTGGTGTCGAAGTGCCGGAATTCGGGGAGATGCGGGCATTGGCATGGATGCGCAGGGAACGCGCCAACCTGCTGGCCTGCCTGGAACACACAACCGGCCGCGACCCTGGCCGGATGGTCACCTTGACCGAAGTGGTGGCCGGGTTATTGCAACGCGACGGACCCTGGCCGCTGGCGCGGGACTTGCACCAGCGCGCCGCCGATGCCAGTGCACACCTCGGTGACCGGCTCGCACACGCCAACGCTCTTGGCGCCCTCGGCGACACATACTGGCGGACCGGGGCTTACGGGCAGGCCGCCGACTTGTACCAGCGGGCGCTCGGCCGCTATCGAGAAATCAGCAACCGCCTGGGCGAGGCCAACACCCTTGTCAGCCTTGGCAACCTACGCAAAGAAACCGGGGACCATAGCGGGAGCGCCGCCCTTTACCGACAGGCACTTGGCCACTACCGAGAAATCGGCAACCGCCAAGGCGAAGCAAACAGCCTCGGCAACCTCGGTCTGGTATTCCTGCGGACCGCAGACCATGATCAGGCTACCGACCTGCACCAACAGGCCCTGGCGGTATACCGGGAGATCGGCAACCGCCTCGGCGAAGCAAACAGTCTCGGCAATCTGGGCCTCGTGCACATGCAGACCGGCGACTACGCGCGGGCCGCCGACTTACAACAGCAAGCTCTGGCCCTGCATCGCGAACTCGGCTACCGCCTCGGCGAAGCCAACGCCCTCAACAACCTCGGTTTCGTGTGCCAGCGGACCGGGAACTATGCGCAGGCCGCCGACCTACATGAGCAGGCCCTGATCCTGCATCGAGAGCTCGGCAACCGACTCGGCGAAGCCAACAGCTTCACCAACCTCGGACTCATGCGCATGCGCACCAGCGACTACGCGCAGGCCGCCGACTTACAACAGCAGGCCCTGGCCCTACATCGGGAACTCGGCAACCGACTCGGCGAAGCGAACGCCCTGAACAACCTCGGCCTCGTGCGCCAGAGGACAGGAGACCATGCGCAGGCCGCCGACTTGCATCAACAGGCCCTCGTCCTCTTCCGCGAGCTTGGGCACCGCTCCGGTGAAGCCGCGGCACTCAACGAAATCGGGACAGTGTTGCTCGCTGCCGGTGAACCGGCCAAGGCGTTGACCGCCTTCACCGATGCCGTCGGACTGGCCCGCGACATCGGCAGCCAACGCGAACAGGCCCGCGCTCTCGACGGTTCCGCACGCAGCAGTGCCCGCCTCGGCGACACTTCCACAGCCGTGACCGAGCTTCGCCGCGCCACCGAGATCTATCGCCGTCTCGGCGTCCCCGAAGTCGATACCGCTTCCGCATATCTCGCCGAGCTGGAATCCCGTCTCCCACCAGACCGGCACGCGCGCGACATCCACTGACCGATCCGGCTATTCGAGCCGATCTCGCGTCGGATGGTTTGCCCGCACCGTATTCGGACTCGTGACGGACGCGACCGCTCGGACATACTGCTCGAGGTTCAGCAGCAGCGATCCCCCTACCAACGCGTTATCGCGCAGATCGCCCTTCGATCGGTCCGCGAGGTTTTTGCAGTCTCCTCCCCTGAACGCGTTAGCACAGTGGCGTTTATGGGTAGGGTGCGTGGCGTTGACCCGGTCACGGGTCGGAGACCGGCGCGCGAGCGCTATTCGTCAGCCCGGGGTTCACACGCAAGCTGAAGAACCTGCGCGGCCTCGCACCGCGCCTGAGCTCCCACATCCTCGACGCCCTCTGGGAGGAGGCGACCCGCAGCGAATACACCGTCCGATTCCGCTGGCAGCCGGGCAGCGTCGCGTTCTGGGACAATCGCGCCACCGCACATCTGGCCATCTCCGACGCCGGACATCTC
This sequence comes from Nocardia sp. NPDC049526, assembly GCF_044465765.1. NCBI lineage: Bacteria > Bacillati > Actinomycetota > Actinomycetes > Mycobacteriales > Nocardiaceae > Nocardia > Nocardia sp. NPDC049526. Next base: position 358,993 of record NZ_JBITMA010000002.1, read on the forward strand.
GGCCACGACCGCGTGCTGTACCGGGTCACCCTCGAAGGCGATATCCCCGTCGGCGTCGACAAGCGAGCATCGGAATCGGTTGAGGGAGAACCGTTCTACGGTTCCTGATGGAAACACAGAACATCATCGCCGTCGCGGGCTGTTGCTCAACGCATTCATCATCAACACGGTCGGAGGATTGTCATGACCACGACGGCACAGCCGACTTCCCCAGATGAATCGCTCCCGGCGACAGCGGATTCCGGACTCACCGTGGCAAGCATTCGCGCCTCGATCAGTCCGGTCCGGCGGCGACTCGGCGACAGGGCCAAAGCACGAGAGCAGACGCGCGACTACGCCTTCGCCGAGGTCCGTGCGCTCGCGGACGCGGGCATCGCGCTGGCCGGAATCGCGAAACAGGACGGCGGCGCCGGTGGCTCGTTGCGTGTGGTGACCGATGTGGTGATCGACGTGGCGCGCGCCGATTCCAGTGTGGCGCAGGCACTGCGCAGCACCTCCTGATCGCCGACCAGATGGCGAGCCGAGCCGACCTGCCGCACCGTGCTCGCACTCTGACGCGACCGCGGAACCGGGACCTGTTCGCGGGAACCGCGAACGAGCGTACCGGCGGCGCGAGCGGACAGGTCAACGCCACGGCCCGGCGCGAAGGTGCCGCCTGGGTGGTCAACGGCGAGAAGTATTACTCGACTGGTGGCCTGTACGCGTCCTGGTTCTCCACACAGGCGCTTGCCGAGGACGGTACGACGGTGCGCTTCACCGTGCCCGTCGACAGTGCGGGCGTCGAGCGGCTCGACGATTTCGATGCCGTCGGCCAGCGTCTCACAGCCAGTGGCACAACACATTTCACCCACGTGCGGGTGTCCGATGACGAATTGACCAGCCTCGGTGCGAGCCCGCCGGACAATCCGTGGACCGACTCCTTCGCACAGCTGTATCTCGCGGCGGTGCAGGCCGGAGTGGCCGCGCGAGCGTTCGACGACGCGGTCTGGTACGTCCGGGAGAAGGTCCGCCCGATCAAGCACAGTTCCGCGAACAAGAGGCGTCGAGGATCCGTCCGTGGGCGAGATCGCCGCACGTGCGCAGGCAGCACGAGCTGTCGTGCTGTTGGCGGCCGAGACACTCGAGGACGTTCGGGGTCACACCGGGCCCGCCGCGCGCGACCCGGTGCCGCTGCCGCGGTCCACGTCGCGCAAGCCGGAGCGATCGCCATCGAGTCCGCGCTGAAGGCGGCCGAGTTGCTCTTCGACGTGGGCGGCAGCTCCATTACCAACCGCGATCTCGGCTTCGACCGGCACTGGCGCAACGCGCGCACCGCCGCCGACCACAACCCGCGACAGTGGAAGTATGCGGTCGCAGGGGCGTATCACCTTACTGGCGAGGAACCACCGACTACCGGCCTGTTCTGAGCACTGCCCACCGAACCAACGATCCGAACGGAAGAAACAACACCGATGACCTCCAGCCCCTTCGATCTGACTTACGCCGCCGCGGCGGACCGCTACGAGAACGTCCCTTACCGCCGCAGCGGCAACTCGGGCCTCGATCTCCCCGCCTTCTCGTTCGGCCTGTGGCAGAAGTTCGGTACCGACTACGCGTTCGCGACCCAGCGCGAGATCATCCTGCACGCGTTCGACCTGGGCATCACACACTTCGACAACGCCGACCGCTACGGACCCCCGCACCGTGCCGCCCAGAAGACTTTCGGCGCGGTGCTCGCCAAGGACCTCGCCCCCTACCGTGACGAGCTCATCCTGTCGACCAAGGCGGGTAACCCGATCGGTCCGAGCCCCTACCTCAGGGGCGGGTCACGCAAGTCGATCCTCACCTCGCTCGAGCACAGTCTGCGCGACCTCGGCACCGATTACGTCGATGTCTTCTACCATCACCGCCCCGACCTCAGTACACCGTTGGAGGAGTCGGTCGGCGCACTGGTCAGCGCAGTCGAGCAGGGCAAGGCGCTTTACATAGGTATCTCCAACTACCTGCCCGATCGGACCCATGAAGCTGTCGAACTGCTGCGGCAGGCGGGTGTCCCACTGCTCATTCACCAGGCCCGCTACTCGCTCTATGACCGACGACCAGAACAGAACGGACTCCTCGACACCGCGCGCCAGGACGGCTTCGGCTTGATCGTCTACTCACCTCTCGCCCAGGGCCTGCTGACCGACAAATACCTCGAGACGATTCCCTCGGGCGCACGGGCGCAGAACAGCACCTTCCTGTCGCCCGATGTGATCGATGAGACTTACCGGCAGCGCACATCCGAGCTCAACAAGATTGCCGCGGCCCGCGGACAGTCACTCGCCCAACTGGCACTGCAATGGGTGCTGCGGCGACCGGAGGTCACCTCGGCGCTGATCGGTGCGAGTTCCACCGAACAACTCGACCACAACATCGCGGCACTGGACTTCCCGGCGCTCACCGACGAAGAACTCGCACTCATCGAGGAGCACGGTGTGCATGGAACCGGTCTCAGGCTCTGAGGGCCCAGTAGTCGGATGCCGCCCGCACGCTCATTCTCGCAGCAAGGGCAGCAGCTGATTGCCCTGACGCTCGATCTCTGGCAGGTACGGGGTATCGGAGAGGACGAAGTGGGTGATGCCGAGGTCGCGGTATTTGCGCAGCGACTCGGCGACATCATCGGGAGAGCCGACGAGCCAGGTGGTGCCCGCGCCACCGCCACCGAATTTGCCGGGTGCGGTATACAGGTTGTCGTCGAGTACGTCGCCGCGGGCGGCCAGGTCGAGCAGTCGCTGCTGTCCAACGGCGGTCTCACGGTGCGGGTTCTGCGGTGGCGCACCCTGATTCTTCGCCATCGCCGCCACCTTCGCCTCCGCCTCGACCCAGGCTTGCTCGGTTGTGTCCCGAACGAACGTGGTGATCCGCAGACCGAACTCCAGTGGCGCGTGCTCGCGACCGAGTTCCTCGCTCAGCGACCGTAAGCGCTCGATCCGTTCTCGCACGCCCTCGAGCGGCTCACCCCAAAACAGCTGGACGTCGGCCTCGGTCGCCGCGACCCGCTCGGCGGCTTCGGATGCGCCGCCGAAATAGAGCGTCGGGTGGAGCCGGTCTCCGCGTGGCGTAATCCGCGGCACCACAGTGGAATCGGTCACCCGGTAGTACTCACCGCGGTAGGTGACGTTCTCCTCGGTCCACAGCTTGCGGACGAGCTGAATGAACTCCTTGGTCCGGGAATAACGGTGCGCCTGATCGCTTTCGGTCTCACCGTACGCTGCGAGGTTGTCCTTCCCTGACACGATATTGACCCGGACCCGACCACCGGACAGATGATCCAGACTCGCCGCGGCGGACGCGAAATGCGCAGGTCGCCAGTAACCGGGCCGGATCGCGATGAGTGGCTCGAATGCCGTCGTCCTAGCGGCAAGGGCGGTGGCGACGGTGACCGTGTCCGGGCGGCCCCAACCGGTGCCGATCAATGCCCCCTTCCAGCCGTGGTCCTCGAGGGCCTTCGCCTGGGCGCTCAGGGTTTCCAAGCTATTGTGGTCGACCGTGACGGCGTCGCCACGGTGTCCCGGCGTCACCTGATTGGGGATGTACCAGAGGAACTCCAGGCTCGAGGGCGGCTTCCTGTTCGGTGCGAGACCGTCCGCGGCTGCCACAGCCGGGCCGCCCACCACATTCGCCACTGTCATTGCGTCCCTTCCGTATTCCGCGCCGAGAATGCGGATCACTCGACAGACGATGATCCTCATTCGGACATCGCGATTATTGCCCCCGGCTGTCGACGAAAACCGTTCACAACGTGCGTCATACACCACAAGAACAGGCTCTGAACTGGGATATTTCGATGCGATCGGAGATAAATTCGTCCAGATTCCAGAACCACCAGCGCCGCTGCCCTGGCTGGCCAGCCGAGGCATCTCACTCGGCCCGGAGCCTCTGCGACTACGGAAGACTACTGCGCCAAGGGCATTGGCGGTCGGCAGCCGCACGTTTCTCCGAGATCGAGCTGGATATCGATGGCCACGGGGCTCTCGTCGATCTCGGCAGTGCTGTATGAACTCAGCACTGCGTTGAGGGCCGTGCGGGCGATTGTGTCGATGGGTTGCCGCACTGTGGTGAGGACCAGTTGCGCGTAGGTGTTGGTGCGGTCGCCGTCGAAGCCGACGACCGAAATGTCCTGGGGGATCCGCGCTCCCGTGTCGGTGATGGCACGCAGCACCGCGGCGGCCTGTCCGTAGGTGCCGACCACCACGCCGCCGGGCGTCGGGTTGTCGGTCAGGTACCGGCGCACCGCGCGGTACGCCCCCGCCGGGGTGAGATCGGTGCGGATATGGCGTGCGGCCTCGGCGCCCACGACGGAGGCATAGCCCGCATAGCGCTGCACAACGGTTTCGCGGTCACCGTGCTGAACGTCTTCGCTGGTGAATCCGCCGACGAACACGATGTCGTCGCGATGGTGCGCGGTTGCGAGGTGACGGGTGGCCAGTGCGCCGGCCTCGAGATGGTCGGCGCCGATGACAGGCGCGTCGACGTGATCCCTGTTGTTGTGCACCCAGACGATCGGAATCCGGTTCTGGGCACAGAGTTTCGCGGTTGCGGCACCGTTGGCGCCGCCAACGACGATCAGGCCGTCGATACCCGAGTCGGCAAAGGCGCCGACGAATTCGAGCTCCCGCTCCGGGTCGTATCCGGTGTTGCCGATCAGTGTCAGATGGTCACGCAGCCGCGCCTCGACCTCGATATGCCCGACCAGTGCGCCGAAAAGCGGTAGCGTCACATCGGGGATCAGCAGTCCGATCTGCCGCCATCGGCTCGGCCGCCGCAGCGCCCGGGCGATGCGGTCCGGGCGATAGTCGAGATCATCCAGCGCCTCGAGCACGCGTGCGCGCAATGCGTCGGATACCGGTCGCGGGCCATCGTTGAGGACATAACTGACGACAGCGGTGGAGGTCCCCGCTCGCCGCGCCACGTCGGCGAGGGTCACACGCTTGACAGTCACAACTGGCCCATTCTGGTCGGCATTACGCAGGTCGGACATGGTTTCAATCGTCCTGATTCTCACACGGTACGCCCGCCGGAAAACCCACGCAAATCGATTAGATTGGTAACGCTCGCGATTCACGCACTTAACAACCGACTGGTGGAGTAATTGGCATGGCATTCGTTCGGCTCACTGGCGTCACCTATTACGACCCCGATCTGGCGCACAACAGCTATGTCCTCTACACCGGATCGGATTCGATCACCCACCTCATCGATCTGAACGGTGCGGTCGTCCACGAGTGGCCGTTCGCGGGTGTGCCGCCACGCATCATCGATCCCGCGCTCACCGGTGATCGGCTGGGCGATGTCGGTGTACAACTCGCGCCCAGCGGCGATGCCAGGGGCGGTATCTACGCGAATGGCACTGTGGGGCAACTGGCTTGGACGGGAGAGCGCGTGTGGGAATGGGGTGAACAGGCCCCAGGCGGGGCCGCGCGGCAAAACCACGACTGGGAACTACTGCCGAACGGGAACCGCCTGCTGCTGGTCACCATCCCGCGCATCGTGCCCGGCCTGGGCGACGAGGTCATCGGCGACCAGGGACTGTATGAGGTCACGCCCGACGGCGAGATCGTGTGGGAGTGGCGGGCCGGCGATCACCTCGACGAACTCGGCTTTTCCGAGGACGGCTGGAAAGCATTGCAGGACACCGTATCCCGTGATCCGAATGATCCATGGGGCTATCTGGAGATGAACAGCGCCAAGACGTTGGGACCGAACCGGTGGCACCGCGCGGACCCGCGCAGCGTATTCCATCCCGACAACATCCTCATCAGCCTGCGCAAGGCGAATGTGATCGCATTGATCGACAAGACCACCAAAGCCATTGTTTGGAAACTGGGTCCGTATTTCGCGGCCGAGCCCGGAGCGCAGCATCAGCGGATCAACACGCACAAGGTGCCGCGTCCGCTCGATCAGATCTCCGGACAGCACAATCCGCACTTCATCGCCGACGGGCTCCCCGGCGCGGGCAATATTCTGGTCTTCGACAATCAGGGCGGGGCCGGCTATCCGCCTGCGGCACTGGGGATTTACGCGGGATCACGCGTCCTGGAGATCGACCCGGCGACCGAGCAGATCGTGTGGCAGTACACGGCCGAGGACTCCGGGCAGCCGTCGTGGACGTTCTTCAGCTCCTTCGTGAGCAACGCCCAACGCCTGCCCAATGGCAACACCCTCATCACCGAAGGCATGAACGGCCGTCTGTTCCAGGTGACTCCGGGCGGCCAGGTGGTCTGGGAGTACCAGACCCCCTACGAAGGCTACGGAGTCGCCGGGGAACCGGAAGTGCGCGAACCTCGGGTACCGGGCGTCGATCGCCTCAGCCGGACCTCGCTCATCTATCGCGCACAGGCGGTTCCGTTCGAATGGGTGCCCGTCGGGGCTCCGCAGTCGGCTCCCGAACCCGTCGACCGGCGGACTGCGCCATGAGGACGTCGAACAAACGCTGGGCAGCGATCGGGGGAATCGTCGGCGGCCTTGCCCTGGCAAGCCTGCTGTGGAGTCTTGTCGTCGCGACGGGGCGCTTCCCCAGCGCACTGTTTCCGACTGTGCCGCAGATCATTCGGGCCGGGCACAGCCTGTGGTCTCAGGGGCTGCTGATACCGGATATCGCGACCAGCCTGCAACGGGCGCTGCTCGGATTCGTCTCGGGTGCAATCGCCGGCATCTCGGCCGCGATCGTCACCGCGAGCACTTGGCTGGGACGCAGGATTCTGCAACCGGTGCTCAGGTTGCTATCTCCCATTCCAACTATCGGCATCGTGCCGCTGGCGATTCTCTGGTTCGGGATCGGCGAGAGCAGCAAGACCTTCGTCATCGCCCTCGGAGTTTTCGTCCCGGTGTGGATCAACAGTCATACCGGATTCGCGAGCACCCCGGCCGATTACCTGCAGGCTTCACGCTGCCTCGGCGCGCGCCGCTGGCAGACCATGACTCGGATCGTCCTGCCCGAGGCGGCGCCCGATGTGGTTGCCGGCCTCCGCGTCGGCACGGCGATGGCTTTCGTACTGATCGTCGTCGCCGAAATGACCGGCACCACAGCGGGAATCGGCTACCGCATTTACCAAGCCCAATTATTCTCGCAGGCCGATCGGCTGATCTTCTGCCTGATAGTGCTCGGAGTAATCGGGGCGGCATGCGATCTGGCGATTGCCTCGATTTCCGCACCGGCCACGCGATGGGCACACGAGGAGCAGTGATATGACCATCGTGACACAGGATCTCGTCGTTCAATTCCCGAACAAGTCCGCCCCCGCACTGCGCAACATCACGCTGAGTGTGCCCGACGGCTCGTTCACCGTTTTGGTCGGCGCGTCCGGCAGCGGCAAATCGACTTTGCTGCACTGTCTCGCCGGGCTCGTCACGCCGACCTCCGGCACGGTGATCGACAACGACGAACCGGTGACGGCTCCGGACCCGCGCCGTGGCGTGGCCTTCCAGCGCGACGTGCTGTTCCCATGGATGAGCGTTTCCGACAACATCGGCTACGCCCTGCGCGCACATCGTCTTCCGCGCAAACAGCGGCGTGCGCGCATCGACGAACTTCTCGACCTCGTCGGACTGGCCGACGAGGTGGGCAAACAACGCCCGAGCCAGCTCTCGGGCGGCATGCGCCAACGCGTCGGCATCGCGCGCATGCTCGGCGGCGAACCCACCGTCATGCTGATGGACGAACCGTTCGCGGCGCTCGACGCGTTGACGCGCCTGCGCATGCAGGACCTGCTCATCGATCTGTGGACGCGGTTGAACCGTACGGTCATCTTCGTCACCCACGATGTCGACGAAGCAATTCGATTGTCGGACACCATCAGTGTGCTCAGGGACGGGCAGATCACCCGGCACATCACCAATCCGCTGACCCGCCCACGCCCCGCCGATACGCTCGCCGACCAACCCGGCTACAGCGAGCTCCGCCGCACTCTGCATCACGAACTCGGCGTCGAGCACAACGATCGACAGCTGCTGGACAGCTGAACCTACCCGCGACACGAACAGAGACCCCATGAAAACACTCACGAACCGGCTGCTCACGGCAGTCCTGACAGTCACCGCGATAACGACTCTCGCCGCGTGCGCCACCTCCGACGGGGCCGATGCCAACACCCTCACCGTTGCGTTCGTCGTCGATCCGTCCTGGGCACAGATACCCGTAGCCCAGCAGGATGGATTGTTCGAAAAGCACGGCGTGCACGTCAAAGTCGTGAACTTCCCCTCGGGTGTAGAAGCGCTGCAAGCGCTCGCCGCGCACCAGGTCGACGTCGCGACCGCCGCCGATGTCCCAGCTGCCGCCACCCTGACACGATCTCCGTCGCTGCGCGTCGTCGCCGACGGGTCGCGTTGGCAGGGATCACGAATCGTGGCCCGGCGCAGCGCCGGAATCACCTCGCTCGAAAGCCTGGCCGGACGATCGATCGGCACACCGCTCGGCACCAGTGCGGCGTACTTCGCCGCGAAAGCGCTCTCCGACAAGGGAATCGAAGCCGATCTGGTACAGGTGGCACCGCAGGCGACGCTCACAGCCGCGACCCAGCACAACGTCGACGCCGTCTCCATATTCCAGCCGTATCAGGCGCAGGTGATCGCCGCCCTCGGCGACGACGCCGTCCAACTCCCGGGCGGCAGCTACAACCAGCACAGCCTCTACCTGTCGTCCGACACCGTGGTATCCCAGAAACCGGCATCCCTCAGCGCGTTCTTCGCAGCTCTGAACGAGGCGAGCACGGCACTGTCGACGCGCGCCGACAGCGCGATCGCCGCCATCGCCGCCGCCACCCAGCTCGCACCCGACCTACTCCAGAAGATCCTGCCCGAATTCGACTACACGATTCAGCTGCAGCCCGATCTCGCCGCCAACCTCACGAGCCTCGGCACATGGGCCAAGGCCCAAGGCAAGATCGACCAGTCGACCCAGTTGCCGAACTACGATTCCCTGCTCGTGACGACCTTCCTGCCGCGCGTCGGCTAGCGGGTCAGGTCCACTTTGCACGAGGCACGGGGTGAAGTCGCCTATGGTGGCGACCTCGTGCGCTGGTTCGCAGAAGAGGTCGGCTGATGCCGCAAGGGCAACCAACTTGTCCTCGGGCTTGTGTCCGGGGTGGAATCCGAAGTGCTCGATCAAAGCGACTGAATCCGCCCGGTGAGTCCGGAGACTTATTGGTGTGACAGCTCGGCGGGTTGCCGGGCTGGTTGGTTGGTCCTGGTCAGCACCGATCCATCGGGCAGCGTGGCCCACACGGCCGGGCGACGGCGGGAGGTGAGCCGGACCACGAGTTGGGCGCCGGTGGCAGCGACGCGGGTCACGATGTCATCGCCGCCGAAGTTCGGTCGGCCAGCAACAGCATCGTGTCGTTCAACAGGGGCACCAAAGTGGCGGCGTAGTCGGTTTCACTGCGCTTGATCGAGCCGAAGACCGCACCGGGCAGGCCGCGGGTTCCGGTCTCGCACAATGTCAAGACCGCAGATGCGGATAACCCTCGGTGCCGCCCCGGTATCGATTGAACTTACCCAGCCACAGGCGGATCCGCGGCTGATCAGGAGCCTGCAGCGAGCCACAGCCATCGAAAGCCACAGTGCGCCAACGCCGATAGCACACACCCCGGGGTGGCCGGTTGCGCCAGCGGGCCGGCCACAACCTCGAACAGCGCCTTTAACGGTGCTGCCGCAACCGTCGGCGAAGATCCCGCAGCCCCTTCTCCGAGGGCCTATGCGGGAGCAACGATCCCAGCCCGGCGATCAGCTCGTCCCAAACCTGCTCGTAACCCAGACTCGGGAAACAGCCAGGGCCAGAACGAAATACACGCCCGCACGCGAGGGCAGCAGGCGGGTACGACGCTGCACCGCCCGGGTCCGGGCAAGCACGTCATCGATCAACTCGAATGGCAGATACTGTGTCAGCTCCCCGAGGTGACCGGGCGCGAAGATTCCTCCGGCCACAGTGATCGTGCGGGTGAGCGTCGTAGTGACAGACGGGTGTGGCAACGGGACCTCTCGGATACGGGAAGACCTTGGACGGCTTCTCTGCAATAGCAGAGGTCCCGTTGCCACACACGACACGCACCTCGGAAATACCCGAGTTGCCCTGCCTCCCAATGGCTCAACTACGCGGCATTGCTCGAACAGGCCGTTGATCGTCTCGGCGAGGGCGTTGTCATAGGACGAGCCGCCCCCCGACCGAGGGCTGGATGCCGGCCTCGGCGAGGCGTTCGGTGAACGCTATCGACGTGTATCGCGATCCTCGATCATTATGGTGGACAATATCTTTCACGTCCCAGCCCTGCCGCTCACGGGTCCAGATGGCATGCTCGATGGCATCGAGTACAAGCGAGGTGGTCATCGATGTGGCACTGCGCCATCCGATGATCCGCCGCGCGTAAGCGTCGACGACGAACGCGACGTACACCCACCCCCGACCACGTCCGGACATACGTTATGTCCGCCACCCACAAACGATTCTGCGCAGACGGCGCGAATCTGCGTTGCACCAGGTCCTCCGGCCGTTCCGCGGCGGGATCGGCGATGGTGGTGCGTTTGATTTGCCCGCGCACCGCGCACCACGCAGCCCGGCCTGTCGCATGAGCCGTTCGACGGTGCAGCGGGCCACCACGATGCCTCTCGATTCAGTTGCAGCCACACTTTTCTGGCGCCATAGACACCGAAGTTCCGGTCCACGGCAGCGAACGCAGCGAGCCGCCCGCTACCCCGCGGCAGCGTGATACCGCTCGCGATGCTCGATCCACGGACGCTGACGCTGCTCCTCACTCATCGCCAACAACTCACCCAACCTCCCCCACGCCACCTCATCAACCGGGGTATAGATCTGCATCCACGCATGCGGCAACGCAGGCAAACTCATACTCGTCAAAAACATCTCCAACTCCCCCACCGCCAAATTACGGATCTGCTTCGTACGACTCGCCGGAACAGCAACATCATTACGCGCCCACAACGACGCGAAAGCCTCACTCTCAGCACACAACTCGGAAATGAAATCCTCCCAACTGGGATCACCGAGATTCTTCACATACGAACCACGCAGATAACCGACCATGCGACGCAGATCATCCCAATTATGGTGATAGGTATTGCAGCACTCCGGAGTCAAAAACACCCGACGCGCCACATTCCGCTCCCCCTGCACGAAACCCGGACACAGCGCCTCATACGACTTATTGTGCGCAAGCACGTCATAACGCGGACTCAACACCACACCCGGCAACGGCTCCAAATGATCCAAAATCACCTGAAGCTCCTCCGGCAGAGCAGTTCCCGCGTGCGCGGTCGGCACCGTCGGCACATCCGCCAACCGATACAAATGCGCCTTCTCCGCAGCATCCAACGACGACGTCTGCGCAACCGAATTCAACACCTGCACACTGACATTGATGCTGCGCCCTTGCTCGAGCCAGGAGAACCACGGAAAGAGTTATCGATGGACAACCCCGCCGCAGAAGCGTAAAAGCGCAGCTCAGAACCAGTTTCCATGACGGCGCACCGCAAAGTCCGACGTATAGCTCACTTGACGCAACACGAACTCGACGGAACCGGACCCCCTGCCGACAACCCAACGACGCTTCTTGGCTCGCCGCGAGCACGGTGGCTCCGCCCCCTCCGCCCGGACCGGCACGCCGCCATCACTTGCAGCACGCATGGCCCTGCTGGGCTGGTTGAGGCAAGCCTAACTCGAACTCGCGACCAATCGAATATGAGCCAGAGGCTCAACTCAGCCTCCGATCCAGTTCGACTAGCTTCGATTCTACGAGCCTATCTGCACAGATATCTTCGGAAGGTGGCACCGAGATACTTTGGTGTTCAGTAGATTTCGATCAGATTCGGATGAAATAGAGAGCACAGACCACCTGGCGAAGCTCACTGATCAAACGTCCGCCCGACCGCGCACTTCGGCCAAGGCCACACCCCCTGGCTCGCACAATTGGGAAAATATTGTGGTGCGCCGCCTGGTGTTCCAGTAGTCGATCAGGGCGGGATCATTGGGTGATGCGGTGCCAGCGACCATCTGGTGCCGGCCAATCCTGGTCCAGGCGAGTTTCAGCAGGTAAGCGCCGCTGTCGCGGTCACCGAAAACCCACCGGTCACGCCGAGACCTGTTGAACGCACCGAAGTAGCGGCGGACGACCCACCGCGTCGGCTTGTTCGGGTGAGTGTGTCTAGCCCGCTTGTAGGTGAGCCTCCACAGGTGGTGATCCAGATCGTTGAATATCTTGCTGGACACCACATTCCGGTAGTAGGCAGCCTATCCCCGGATGATGGGGTTGAGCTCGAGCCTCGCGAACACCGCTTCTGCATTGGACCCGCGCAGGGAACGCATTTCGGTGGCGCAACCGTTGCCGGATCCGTTTCATCGCCGTCTTGCTCGGTGTGATCAGCAGCGTGTTGCGATAACGGCGCACGGTAAACCCGAGAAAGTCGAAGCCCTCGTCGAGGCAGGTGATGCGTGTCCAGTCCTCGTTGAGGGCCAGTCCTCTCGGCGCGAGCCCTGCGGTGAGCTGAGCTTTGATCTGCTCGGCCTGCTGCCTGGAGTGAGAGGGCGACCAGGTCGTCGGCATATCTGATCAGCACCGGAGAATTCCGGTGCGCCGCAGCGGCTTTCGGGCCGACGCGGTCGTATCGAGCTCCGGCGGAATCTTCCATCCCATGCAAGGCCAGGTTCGGCAATAACGGGCTGACCTCGCCCGTTATTGCTCAATGTCTATCTGTCCGTGCTGGATCGGCATTTCGCGCGGATCTGGGACGAACAGATGAGTCCGCCTTGGCGGCGGCAGTATCGCCGCCGCACGGGCCGACCGAACTACCGGCTGATTCGCTATGCCGATAATTTCATCGTGCTGGTGCACGGCACGGAATTCGAAGCAGAAGACCTGGAGTCGCAGATCTCGCTCCTGTTGGCCGAGCGGTTGAAGATGACCCTCTCGGACGAGACCCACATCAACGACGGATTCATGTTCCTCGGCTTCCGCATCCAGGCGAAGACCCGAGCCGGCGGCCGTCGTGAGGTGCTCACTGTCCCGCCCAAGAACGCGTTGGGGTCCGTGATGCACAAGATCAAGACACTGACGAAGCGGGGCACGATCTCGCTGTCTGATGGGAAGCTCGACCATTCTTGCCATTGTTGGGAACATTTCGATGTGAGAATGCTCTATCCGCAAGGGCGCTCAGCGCCAATGTGAAGCGATCGTGGGCGCGGGGTGCAGGTCGAAAGGTTCGCCGACTCGAAGTCGATCCCGGCCAGCACGCCACCAGCAACTCTATTCGTGGCACTGAGGTGCTCACTGTTGCAAGGCAATAGCCGCAGCCGATGGCAATCGAGGCTGCGATGGCGGCTTGGTGCACCATTCGGTCTGCCAGTGACCAAGCCGTGGTCCACTGTCTCGAAGTCGCCAGCAGCGCTGTCAGTCGATATCAGATGTGTTGCACCGCAAGATATTTCGCATCACCGAGTCGGCAGCGGCGGTAGCGCGGACGCCGGATTCGATCAGTGGCCGAGTTATGGATGCCGTTGCCGAGCCGTAATACCCCGGATCCACTAGCAGGCCGAGAAGTGTTGACCCAGAACGCCGATGTTGTCTTCACTGGTTTCTCATTGCCGGGAACCGCGCGGGCAGAGGCAATACGTCACCTGTCACGGCTTCGAGGGGTTGTCATATGAATCCGCCCTGAAAGTTGCGGACGCTTCGACACCTGGGCGGCCAGTGGGAGCCACACGCAAAGAAGACTGTCCGGTATATACCCAGGGTATGATCCGGGCGCGTGCCGACGCCGCAGGACACGGCCACGCAATGATGAGAATTTTGCGTGTTGGAGGTGGGCGGCCTATGCGGTCCCGGTCTATGGAGGACGTGCGGGACTGGCTCATTGCCAGAATGGGCGAGCTGAGCCAGGTGGACCCCGCCGCGATAGACGGACGTGAGCCGTTCACCCGCTACGGCCTCGATTCGCGGACTTTGACCATGCTTGCCGGTGAGCTGAGTGCGGCAACCGGCCAACCGGTGTCGCCGACCCAAATGTGGGCGCATCCGACACCGATTGCATTGGCACGCTGGCTGATCGGGACCACGTCGGAGCCACTGCAACAGTATGAGGCACCGGGTTCGGAGCCACAGCCGATCGCTATCGTCGGTCTCGCCTGCCGCTTCCCCGGAGCTCCGGACGCGGCGGCGTACTGGCGACTGCTCAGCACCGGTTCGGACGCACTCACCGAACCCCCGGACGGGCGGTGGGCCGGGGACGGTCCCCCACGCGGCGGGTTCATCGATGGGATAGACAAGTTCGATCCCGAGTTCTTCGGCATCTCTCCGCGCGAGGCTCCACACATCGATCCGCAGCAAAGGTTGATGCTCGAATTGATGCAGGAAGCCCTTGATGACGCCGGTATTCCGGTAGGCGGTCTCGGCGGCAGCCAGACCGGAGTGTTCGTCGGCGCGATGTGGAGCGAGTACGGGGCGGGAATTCGCGCCGACCCGGATCTGGTCACCGAACACACGTTGGCCGGAGGCGATCCGAGCATCATTCCCGCCCGATTGTCGTACACGCTGGGTGCACGCGGACCGAGCCTGCTGGTGAACACCGCCTGCTCATCGTCACTGGTCGCCGTGCACCTCGCGGCGCAGAGCCTGCGGGCGGGTGAATGTGACATCGCGCTGGCCGGTGGTGTGAGTCTGATGCTGGCGCAGGATACGGTGCATGCGCTGGCACGGCTCGGGGCGCTGGCACCGGACGGGCGTTCCAAGGCGTTCGATGCGCGCGCCGATGGGTACGGCCGTGGCGAGGGCGCCGGGATGATCGTGCTGAAGCCATTGGACCGGGCGTTGGCCCACGGCAATCCGATTCACGGTGTCATCAAGGGCAGCGCAGTGAATCACGATGGGTTCACCAATGGCCTGACCGCGCCGAGCTTGCTGGCCCAGGAGTCCTTGCTGCGCAGCGCGTATCAGCGAGCGGGCGTTGCGCCGTCCGAGGTCGGGTACGTTGAAGCGCACGGGACGGGAACGGCGCTCGGTGATCCGATCGAGGCGAGCGCGCTGGCCACTGTGCTCGGCGCGGAGCGGGCGCCTGACCGGCTGCTGCCGATCGGTTCGGTCAAGAGCGCGATCGGGCATCTCGAACCAGCGGCCGGGATCGCCGGGCTGATCAAGGTGCTGCTGGCGATGCGGCATCGCACGCTGCCGCCCTCCGGCCAGTTCGCGCAAGCCAGTCCGCACATCCCGTTCGAGGAATGGGGCTTGCGGATACTTTCGCGGCCGGAGAAGTGGCGAGGCGACGCCGGAGGCCGCCTCCTCGCTGGGGTGAGTGCATTCGGGTTCGGCGGGACGAACTGTCACGTGATCCTGGAAAGCGGCGAAAACCCTCCAATCCACCTGCTGCCGCTCGCCGCGGACAGCGAGGACGGCCTTCGTGTCGCCGTGCGTGACCTGGCGACCGTTCGGGACCGGGCATCGCTGGCCCGGTTGTGTGCTTCCTCCTCAGCGAAAGGGGAAGGCTCGCACCGGCTCGCGCTGTCGGTGCGCGACCCCGATGATCTCGCGGCTGCCAGCGAGAAGTTCTACAGCGGCTACACCGGAGCCGGAATCAGCACCGGAACAGTCGAAAAAGACGCGCCGAGAATCACATTCCTGTTCGGCGGGCAGGGATCACAGTGGACCGGAATGGGCGCGTGGCTGCTACGTGAGCCCACATTCCAGTCAGCGATCAACCGGTGTGAGACCGCGCTGCGCCGGCACGTCGACTGGTCCCTCACCCAGTTGCTGACCTCGGCCGACCAGAGCTGGATCGAGCGCACCGAGCTCGCCCAACCCGCAATTTTCGCGATGCAGGTCGCGCTGACCGAGCTGTGGCGATCAAGGGGAGTCGAGCCCGATGCCGTCGCCGGGATGAGCATGGGTGAGGTGGCGGCCGCGCACGTCGCCGGTGCGCTCAGCCTCGACGACGCTGTGTTGATCATGTGTCGGCGCGCCACGTTAGCGGGCAATCTCTCCGGTCACGGCGCTATGGCCCTACTAGATCTGTCCGTTGCCGACACGAACAAACTGGTGTCCCGACATGGGGGCCGGGTGTGGGTCGCAGGCGAGGCCGGACCGGAATCCACTGTGGTCTCGGGTAACCGAGAGACCATCGAGGCAATGCGGCACGAACTCGCTGGGCGATCGATCGGGTCGGCTCTGATCAGGGTCGACTACGCCTCGCACAGTCCCTATGTGGATCCGATACTGCCCGGTTTGCGGGACGCGCTCGCGAATCTGCGGCCGGGCGAGACCCGAATACCGTTCTATTCCTCGGTCACCGGTGAGCGGATGGAGGGCACGCAGTTGGTCGCCGAGCACTGGGTGCGCACCGAACGCGAGCCGTGGCGATTCCGAAACACGATGGAATGCTTGCTTGCCGACGACAGTCACATCTTCATCGACGTAGACCCGCATCCGATTCTCGCCCCGGTGGTCGAGCAGAACGGTGGCCGGGCGCTGCCGACATTGCGACGAGGCGACCGCGACTGCTCGACGCTGATCGATTCGCTCGGTGCGCTTTACGTCCGAGGCGCCGCCCGGCCCCCCGCGCCGGACCACGGCCGGACGGAGTTGCTGGTGCTTTCCGCTCGATCGCGTGATTCCCTGTTCGCATCGGCGAACGACATGGCGCGCAAGCTCATCAGCGACGATGGAACCGCCCTGGGTGACCTGTGTTTTACGGCGGCCGCCAGGCGGGACCATCACGAACACCGCCTCGCTGTGACGGGTGCGTCGCCGAATGAGCTGGCCGACTCCTTGCGCGCCACAGTCGGGGGCAGCATGCCGAGCAACACGTGGATGGGCACCGTGGAGCATGGCGAGCGGCGCCGGATAGTGTTCGTCTGTTCCGGTCAGGGTTCGCAATGGATCGGGATGGGCCGGAACCTGTTGAGCGAACCGGTCTTCCGCGCCGCCGTCGAGGAATGCGACGAATTGCTGCGGCCACTGACCCGTTGGTCGCTGACCGACGAGCTCACCGCATCGGCGGAACACAGCCGCCTGCACCTCACCACGGTCGCGCAACCCGCGCTGTTCGCAATCCAGGTGGGGGTCATTCGGCTGTGGCAGGCATGGGGACTCGTGCCAGACGCTGTTATCGGCCACAGTGTCGGCGAGGTCACCGCAGCGTATGCGGCCGGGGCACTGTCTCTCGCCGAATCGGTCGAGGTGGTGTATCACCGCAGCCGGTCGATGCACGCCGCGGTGATGCCCGGGGTGGGCGGCATGGTTTCGGTCGAACTGCCTGCCGAGCGGTTGCGCGGCATGCTGCGGGAATACCGGGAAGAAGTGGCGATCGCGGCGGTCAACGATCCGTATTCGACGGTCGTCTCGGGTAGTGACTCCGCACTGGCGGACTTGCTCGGACGGCTGCGTTGCGACGGCGTCGCTTTCCGTGAACTCCGGGTCGGTTACGCCTTCCACAGCGCGCAGATGGATCCGGCTGCGGATGACGTGTCCCAGGCACTCGGCACACTTGCGCCCGAGTCGAACCGGTTGCCCGTCTACAGTACAGTTTCCGGGAAGCTCGCTGCCGATCAGCGATTCGACGCGGACTACTGGAGGCGAAACGTCCGGCAAACCGTACGGTTTGCAGATGCGATGGACGCGGCGATCTCCGACGGGTACCGAGTTTTCCTGGAGATTGGCCCGCATCCGGTCCTGATGGAGAATATCCAACGATGTTTTGCCGCCCGCAGCGTCGATGGTTACGTCTTCGGTTCATTGCGCAGGGACGAGGACGATCTGTCGTCGCTGCGGCGCGCCGCCGGCGCGCTGTATGCGGCCGGTTGCGCGCCGGACTTCGATCGGCTCCTGGGTACCGGTCGAGTCGTGTCGCTGCCCGCGTATCCGTGGCAGCGAAAGCGGTACTGGCTCGCGGCGGACCGCCGCGCTGTCCTGTCCCGCACTGCCGAAGGTCACCCGCTGCTGGGTTCCGGTCTGGTCTCGGCGGTCGAGCACGGAACCCGGTACTGGCACCGCGCTCTGGACCCGGCACACCTGCCGTATCTGGCCGACCTCACGGTGGGCGGGAGCGTTGTGCTTTCCGCGGCCACCTTCGCCGAAATGGCGTTGGCTGCGGCCGCGGAGGCCTATGAGACCACGGATATCGCCGTTACTCGGCTGACGTTCGAACGCTTGCTGGAGCTGACCGCCGCGGTGTCGCCCACGACCCAGACGGTGATCAGCACCCGGGACGAACTCTTCCAGATGTTCAGCCGCCGTGGTCCGGAGTGGGTGCGGCACGCGCTGGCCACGGTCGGCCCAGACACTGGTACGCCGCACGTGCACGAACAGCCGGCTTCGATCCGCAAGCGCTGTACGACGCGCCGGGACGGCGCCGAGCACTATCGGGCACTGGCCAGGGCGGGACTGGATATCGGCGAGCACCTGCGTGGGGTCTCCGAGTTATGGTTCGGCCAGGACGAGGTGGTCGCGAGGGTCATCCCGCCGACACCGTCTCGCCGTGCCGATTACCGCGTCCATCCCCCGGTGCTCGATGCTGGTCTGCAGGCGCTGATCGCCCTGTGCAACGGTTCGTCGGGCAGTTATGTGGTGACCGAGATCGGCCGGTTGCGGGTGTATCGGGCGCCGACCGGCCCGGTCTGGGCGCACGGCCGATCGGCCGGTCCGGGTGGTGACCTCTACCTGCTCGACGACGACGGCCGGGTGCTGGTGGAAGTCGAGGGCGTGCGTCTGACCTCGCTCGCGCCCACCGATCCGGATCCGGCTGCCGATTGCCTCTACACCGTGGAATGGCGCGAAGTCCCGCACCGAGAATCACTGCGAGAGCGGATCGGGCCGTGGATCGTGTTCGCGGGTGAGGACGCCCTCGGCACCGAACTCGCGGACGCGTTACGTGCGCGAAACATTCCCTGCGATCTGAAGACCGACCGGGCACTCAGCTCTGCCACGACCGAGTCGCTGCGCACCGTTCTTCCCGGACAACCACCTGCCGGGGTGGTGCACATCGGCAGTCTCGGCGCCTCCAGCGCGAGTGCGCTGGCCGAGGCGCTGACCGGAATGGGATGGCGGGATCGGCCACGACTGTGGCTGCTGACCCGTGCCGCACAGGCAGTCGGCGCGGATACCACTCCGGTCAGCGTCGACCAAGCGTCCCTGTGGGGACTCGGCAGGGCGATAGGGCTCGACTTTCCTACGCTGTCCGTCACGCGAGTGGACCTCACGGCGCGGCCGACGCCCGATGAAGTGGCCACACTGGCAACAGAATTGCTCAGCGACGACCGGGATACCGATGTGGCCCTGCGTCCCCACGGCCGGTTCGTCGCCAGGCTGGTTCGGGTGCCCGAGGCCGCTGAGCGGGCGGCGCAGTTGCAGTCAGACGCCACATATCTGATTGTCTGCGGGGCCACGGCATCAGCCGAGCCGTATGCCCAGTGGATGACCGACTGCGGCGCGCGCAACATCGTGATCGTGGGCCGGGCCGATGCCATCGGGCCGATCGACGTCCCGGGGGCCCGGGTGCTGACCGTCGACACATACGACATCGGCGATCATGAGATGAGCTCCCTGATCGCCGAGATCGAAACCGCCGCAGGCCCATTGCGCGGGCTGATCCACACGGGGAATGGTGACAGCGCATGGCGGTGGCACGAGCACACACTCGATCGCAGGCTCGATTTCTTCGTACTCTGCTCCTCGGTCGCCGCATTGTTCGGTCGCCCAGATGACGCACCGGACAGTGCTCGGCTGGATGCCATCGCCCACCACCGCCGTGCCCTGGGCCTGCCCGCACTGAGCTTGCATGTCGCGCGGGCAGACACAGCGGCACAAGGCATCGCCGAAGCGCCCGCGAGGAGTCTCACGCGGGCGTTGGATCGTGGTATCGGCTCGAAACTCGGTCGGCTCGCAGTCATGGATCCGAACCTCCGACACTGGTTCGAGTCGTACCCCGGAGCGGCCGGCGCGCCCTTTTTCGATGCGGTCGCAACCAGGGCCCCGGACAGACCTACCGCATTCGCCGCCAGGCTGGCCGCGGCCAGTGTCTCCGAACGAGGCGCGCTGCTCGAGGAGCACCTGACGCACCAGCTTTCCCTGACGCTGCAACGAGATCCAGTGAACCTGAGCCGGAGGGCGACGTTCCAGGGCATGGGCATGGGGTCGATCATGGCGGTGGAGCTACGCAACCGACTGGAGTCCACGCTCGGCATCCGGTTGTCGGTCGCGCTGCTGTTCACCTACTCCACCGTCGCCGCGCTCGCAGAGTTCATCGCGGATGAACTTGCGGTGACGCAACCCTCGGCGCGGCAACCGGATTCGAAATCGGAGGACGAGCCATCCCTGATGGCGGACCTCGATCTACTCTCGGACGCCGAAGCCGAGGCCATGCTGCTGGACAGTATCCGGCTCGTCGAACAGGAACTGGGCAATGACTGAGCAGCCGTCGGTGAAGCAGGCTCTGACGGCCATCCGAACGCTGCAGGCACGATTGGACCGCGAACTGCTGGCGAAGACCGAGCCGATCGCCATCATCGGCATGAGTTGCCGGGTGCCCGGCGGCGGCACTAGCCCGAACGAGTTCTGGCGGCTGATCGACGGTGGCGTCGACGCGATCAGCGACGTGCCCCCGGACCGGTGGGCAGCCGATGACGGCGCCACCGGGAGCCGCTGGGGCGGCTTCCTGTCCGGTGTGGACCGATTCGACCCGGCCTTCTTCGGTATATCGCCTCGCGAAGCCGAGGCGATGGACCCCCAGCAACGCCTGCTGCTTGAAGTGGCCTGGGAGGCGCTGGAACAGGCGGGACGGGCTCTGCCGGAGCAGTTGAACGGCTCGCGAACCGGTGTGTTCGCCGGCGTCGTCGTCACCGATTACGACCGGCTCAGCGTCGGCAAGCGCGATATCTACACCGTGACCGGCAACGGGCACTCATTCCCCGCAGGACGGCTGTCGTATGTGCTCGGGTTGCAGGGGCCGAGCATGGTAGTGGACACGGCGTGTTCGTCGTCGCTGGTCGCAGTGCATCTCGCGGTGCAGAGCCTGCGATCCGGCGAGAGCACGATGGCGCTGGCCGGTGGTGTCAACGTGATGCTGGCCAGAGACATGACCGACATGATGGCCAGCTCTCGCGCACTGTCCAACGACGGGCGGTGCAAGACCTTCGACGCGTTGGCTGATGGCTACGTCCGCGGTGAAGGATGCGGGATGCTGGTCCTCAAACGTCTGTCCGTCGCGGTGGCAGATGGCGATCCGGTGCTCGCCGTTATCCGTGGGTCCGCGGTGAACTCCGACGGCCGTTCATCCGGGCTGACAGCG
The DNA here is from genome assembly GCF_044465765.1 of Nocardia sp. NPDC049526. Taxonomy (NCBI): domain Bacteria; kingdom Bacillati; phylum Actinomycetota; class Actinomycetes; order Mycobacteriales; family Nocardiaceae; genus Nocardia; species Nocardia sp. NPDC049526. Next base: position 380,290 of record NZ_JBITMA010000002.1, read on the forward strand.
CCGAACGTGTCCGCGCAGAAAGCGTTGCTACGTCAGGCATTGCGCAACGCGCGCGCCGACGCGGCGGATATCGGCTATGTCGAAACACACGGCACCGGAACGCCCCTGGGTGATCCGATCGAAGTGGATGCGCTCATCGATGTGATCGGAAAGCCGAGGGAGGACGGCTCACACTGCGTGCTCGGTGCGGTGAAGACCAACATCGGTCATCTCGAGGCGGCTGCCGGGGTGATCGGGTTGATCAAGGCCGTGCTCGCGTTGCGCTGGGAGCGTATTCCGGCGAACCTGCATTTGCACACGGTGAATCCCCGGATCGACCTCGACGGAACCGCTCTGGTGCTACCGAGAGATCCGGTCCCGTGGCCGAGACACGACGGTGTGACGCGGATGGCGGGAGTCAGCTCGTTCGGTATCAGCGGGACGAACGCACACGTCATCGTCGCTGATCCGCCGGAGCGAGTCGAACCTCCCGTAGCTGCGCCCACCTCAGGGTCCGCCCTGGTACCGATTTCCGCGCGCGACGCGCAGGGGCTGATCGAACTTGTGGCAGCGTTCCGGACGACGCTGGCCGACAGGCAGGCCGAGATCGCCGATATCGCCTACACCGCGGCCGTCCGTAGACACCATCACGAACACCGTGCCGCACTGGTGGTGTCCGCAGACGGACAACCGCAGCTGGTGTCTGGTACCGAACCTGTCCAACGGCACCGGACCGTATTCGTATTTCCCGGACAGGGCTCGCAGTGGCTCGGTATGGGCCGCGCGCTGTTCGACAGTGAGCCGGTGTTCCGCTCGGCTGTCGAGGCGTGCGACGACGCGATCCGCGACGAAGCGCAATGGTCGGTCATTGCTGAACTGACCGCCGATCCGTCCGAGTCCCAGCTGAACCGGATCGACATCGTCCAGCCTGTGCTGTTCGCGATGGAGGTCGGCTTGGCAGCGTTGTGGCGATCGAAGGGCATCGAGCCCGACGCGGTCATCGGCCACAGCTTGGGCGAGGTAGCCGCCGCGCACGTGGCCGGCGCGCTCTCCCTGACGGACGCGGCGCGAATCATCGTCCGCCGCAGCCGGTTACTGCGCACACTGACCGGACGCGGCGCGATGGCGCAGGTGGAGCTGTCGTTCGAGGAGGCGAACGCGGCGCTTTCGGAGTGGGCGGACCGGGTGTCGATCGCGGCGAGCAACAGTGCGCGTTCGACTGTGCTGTCTGGTGCTCCGGACGCGCTGGACGAGATCGTGGCCCAGCTGACCGATGCTGGGGTGTTCTGCCGCCGAATCAAGGTGGAGGTCGCCGCGCACAGCCCGCAAGTCGACACAATCACCGATGAGCTCGGCCGTGAACTGGGTGTACTGGAACCGAAGGCCGCCGCGGTGCCGATGTGGTCCACCGTGCTCGGAAGTTTCTGCGGCGGCGCCGAACTGGATGCCGCCTACTGGGTCCGCAATCTACGAGAACCCGTGCTGTTCTCCGAGGCGGTCCGCGAACAGATTGCGGCGGGCCCGACGGTATTCGTCGAGTTGAGTCCGCACCCGATCCTGCTGACTTCGATAGAAGAGGACGGCGGTACGGTCGTCGCGTCAGGTCGTCGCGGACACGACGAACGCGAGATATTCCTCGGATCGCTTGCCGCGCTGTATGTCCGGGGCAGCCGGGTCGACTGGCCCGCGCTGCACCCCGGCGGCGGGCGCTGCGTACCGCTACCCGCTTATCCGTGGCGGCGCGAGCGTTACTGGGTGGACCGGACTCCGGTCCACCCAGAGCAACGCGGACACCCATTTCTCGGCGAGCCGGTCAGCCTCGCGACCTCGCCGGGGACTCGGATCTGGGAGCGGGAACTGGATCTGCCCTATCTGGCCGACCACACCGTGGACGGTGTGGTCGTGTTCCCGGCGTCGGGCTATGTGGAGATGGCACTGTACGCCTCCGGGCGATCATCGGTTCTGAATGATCTCGTATTCGAACGTATGACAATTCTCGGCAGCGACGGCTCCGGCCACTTCCAATTCATCGAGGACGCCGACGGCTTCCAGGTATATGCCCGCGCAGACAATTCCGAGCCGTGGGTGCGCTGTGCACATGGGACGATCGGCCGCGCCGACGGCGGACCACCTAAGGCCGAGCCGCTGACGTCGGTGCGGGACCGCTGTCGCACCGAGGTCACTGCGGACGAGCACTACGCGCGATATGCCGGGCGAACCATCGACTACGGCCCGGCCTTTCGTGGCGTGCAACGAATCTGGACCGGTGCGGGTGAGAGCATCGCGGCGATCGAGCTTGCGGAGTCGTCCACGGGGTACGTCTGCCACCCGGCCCTGCTGGACGCCTGCTTCCAGGTCCTCGGCGGTGTACTGCTCGACCGCCTGCCAACCGGAGGAATCGTTCCGGCGCGGATCGAGCGGCTTCGAGTGCACGGGCCGATCGGTCGACGGGTGTGGGTACACGCGCGCGCAAGGTCCACCGAACACTGTGGTGATCTGCTGGTGCTCGACGAGGACGGCACCGTGCTGATCGAGGTCGATGGGCTCACGGTGGCCGAGCTCGCCGAACCGGATCCGTACCGAGACTGGCTCTACCGGGTGGATTGGACCGCGGGGGAACGTCTCGTAGCGCCGGATCGGCGCGACGGAGCTGCCGGTACCTGGCTGGTGCTCGCCGATTCCTCCGGTGTCGGCAGCGCCCTGGCCGCACTGCTCCAACGACGCGGCCGAACCTGCGTCCTGGTCGGCAAGGACGATATCGACGTTGCCGACGACGAAGCCTGGAACGCACTGCTGGACAACGTCGCCCAGGGCGAACCGGGCTGTGCCGGTGTGGTGCACCTGTGGAGCCTGGATACCACCGACACCGAATTCGTCACCGCCGATACCCTGACCAAGGATCAGCACACCACCGGGCTCAGCACGGTGCGCCTGGTCCGCGCGCTCGCTCGCCTGGGCCTGCGGGACCATCCCCGGTTGTGGCTGGTCACCCGAGGAGCGCAGCAGGTAGGCCGCGAACCGGTTGCGGTGTCCCAAGCTCCGCTGTGGGGACTGGCAAGGACATTGAGCGTCGAGCATCCCGAACTGGAATGCACCCGGGTGGACCTCGACTCGGAGTGGACGCTCACTCGTTGCGCCGCGGAACTCCTCCCCGAACTCGTCGCATCAGATCGCGAAGACGAAATCGCGCTGCGCGAGGAAGGGCGGAAGCTCGCCAGGCTGGTACGGACCCGGTTCGACTGCGGGAATGCCGAGCCGGCGCTGACCGGCGGGACATACCTGATCAGCGGTGGGCTCGGCGGGCTCGGTATCGGCCTGGCACGCTGGCTGGCAACCCGGGGGGCGCAGCACCTCGTGCTGGCCGGACGACACGAACCGGGTCCGGACGCACAGGCGAGGATCGCCGAGCTCAGGCGCGATGGTGTCGAGGTGGTGGTGGCGCGCGCGGACGTCGCCCGGCGCGCGGACGTCGCCAGGGTGCTCGCCGATATCGACGACCGGATGCCACCACTGCGCGGAGTGCTGCACACGGCCATGGTGCTCGACGATCGGACCATTCTGGGACTGGATGCCGAACGATTCGATCGGGTCCTGGCACCCAAGGTCCGCGGCGCGTGGAACCTGCACGAACTGACCGGGGACCGGGAGCTCGACTTCTTCGTCATGTACTCCTCAGCGTCGGCTGTGCTCGGCTCACCGGGACAGGCGAGCTACGCGGCCGCCAACGCATTTCTGGGCGGGCTCGCGCGGCATCGGGAATGCAGCGGCAGAACGGCATTGTGCGTGGACTGGGGGCTGTACTCGCAGGACGGAATCATGGCCAGGCGCGAGTCGGAAGGGCAGCGACTCGCGCGCCGGGGGGTCGGCACCATCACCCCTGCGCAAGGTGTGGACATCCTGGGTCGCCTGCTGGGCGGCAGCGCCAGCCAGGTCGTGGCGGCGAATCTCGATCTGCGGCAATGGCTCGCGTTCTACCCGTCTCTGGCCGGTGCGTCGCTGTACGCCGAACTCGACGACGACAACCGCGGGAACACCAGTGGACGGCCGACCGAGTTCGCGGACCGGCTGCGCGTGGCCGCCGCTGCCGAACGCCCGAGTTTGATCGACACCGTCGTGACCGGACAACTCAGCCAGGTCCTGCACCTCGACCCGGCTCTGATCGACCGGAAAGCGCCGCTGACCACCATGGGCGTCGACTCGCTGATGGCGCTCGAACTACGGAATCGGCTCGAATCCGCACTAGGCGTACGACTGTCGGCGACGCTGCTGTACAGCGCGCCGACAGTACTCGCGCTGACCGGACAGCTACTCGACGCGCTCGGCATGGCCGAGCCGCAGGCGAACACCGGCCAGGTAGATGAACTCGGAGAGCTGGACATGGACGATCTGCTGGCGCAGATCGACGATTCGATAAACCGGCTCGAAGAGGGGAGTTGACGTGAACATCGCCGACGAGCAACGTTATCGCACACAGCTCGTGAAAGCCGCTTCCGCGCTGCGCACGATGGAAGCCGAGGTCGTGCGGCTGCGGCGACAGCACACCGAAGCTATCGCGGTAATCGGCATGGGCTGCCGTTTCCCGGGTGGCGCCGACGACCCCGAAGCATTCTGGACACTGCTCTCCGACGGTGTCGACACAGTGTCCCAACGACCCGACCGTGCCACCGGTGACGCTGGAGCAACCGGCGCTTTCCTGCCCTCGGTGGACGGATTCGACGGGGCGTTCTTCGGGATCGCCCCGCGGGAAGCCGACGCGCTGGATCCACAGCATCGGCTGCTGCTCGAGGTCGCCTGGGAGGCGCTGGAAGACGCCGGAGTGGCGACCGAGCGGCTGGCCGGCAGCCGAACCGGCGTCTTCGTAGGGATGAGCAGCAACGACTACCTGCTGCTCAGCGCGCGGTCCGGCGCAATGACCGGCTATACCGGCACCGGAACGGCCCACAGTTTCGGCGCAGGTCGGTTGTCGTACCTGCTCGGGCTGCGTGGGCCGAGTCTCGCGGTGGATACCGCGTGCTCATCATCGCTGGTCGCGGTACATCTTGCGATCCGGAGCCTGCGGACCGGGGAAAGCTCCCTCGCGCTGGCCGGTGGGGTGAATCTCGTTCTGGACGAAGCGGTGACCGAGATGATCAGCGATCTACAAGCGCTGTCGCCGGATGGCCGGTGCCGTAGCTTCGACGCCCGTGCGAACGGGTTCGTCCGCGGCGAGGGCTGCGGAATCGTTGTGCTGAAGAGGCTTTCCGATGCACTGGCCGACGGCGATCGAGTACTGGCGGTCCTGCGGGGTTCGGCAATGAACTCCGACGGTCGCTCGGCCGGGCTGACCGCACCCAATCCACTGGCGCAGCGGGACCTGCTGCGCCAAGCATTCGCCGATGCCCAGGTGCGCCCCGTCGATATCGGGTATGTGGAGACCCATGGAACCGGCACCGCACTCGGAGACCCGGTCGAGATCGAGGCGCTGGCCGAGGTTTTCGGCGAGGGGGACGCCAACAGTGGCGGTTGCGTACTGGGTGCGGTCAAGACCAACATCGGACATCTCGAGGCCGCCGCGGGCATCGCCGGACTGATCAAGGCGGTACTTGCCTTGCAGTACGCGGAAATCCCTCGCAACCTGCACTTCAGCACGCTCAATCCGAGGATTTCCCTGACTGGAACACCTTTCGTCATCCCGACGAAGACCATCGCGTGGCCGGAGGGCGAGAAGCCGCGGCTCGTAGGTGTCAGTTCGTTCGGTATGAGCGGCACCAACGCGCATGTCGTCGTCGCCGAGGCACCCGCGGTCGAGCAGCTGCCGCCGCGGGGCGGACCGGTCCTGCTCCCGCTGTCGGCGCGCAGCCCGACGGCACTGACCGAGTTGGCTATCGCACACGCGAATGTCCTCGAACGGGAAGATGATCCCTGCGATGTCGCCTATACGGCGGGAGCCCGGCGTGATCATCACGAATGGCGGACCGCAGTAGTTGGTGCCTCCGGTGCCGAACTGGCCGAGCAGCTGCACGCATTCGTGCGCGCCGGTGCCACGCGGGCGCGAGCCACGGCACCCACGATCACCTACGTCTTCTCCGGGCAGGGGGCGCAGTGGATCGGTATGGGTCGCGAGCTGCAGGGCAGTGAACCGATTTTCCGCGACGCACTCGAAGAATGCGACCGATTGGTCGCGGAGCACACATCGTTGTCGTTGCTCGCGGAACTGGCTGCGCCAGAAGGCGAATCGAAGTTACACCGCACCGAGATCGCCCAACCCGCGCTGTTCGCATGCCAGATTGCGCTGGCGGCCCTGCTCGCGTCATGGGGCATTCGGCCCGACGCAGTCATCGGGCACAGTGTTGGTGAGATCGCCGCCGCGCATGTCGCGGGTGCGCTGAGCCTGGCGGAAGCCATCAGGATCGTGGTATCGAGGGGACGCCTCATGGCGCCGGCCGACGGTTCGGGGGCGATGGTTGCAGTCGCGCTGGGGCCGGATGAGATCGCGAACGTTATTGCCGGATCGAACACTTCGGTCGTGGTGGCAGCGATCAACGACGACCGGTCCGTCGTACTGTCCGGCTCGGTGGACGAGTTGCACACCGTGCTCAACCCGCTCCAGCGGCGAGGCGTCCACTGCCGCTGGTTGCCGGGCGGCTACGCATTCCACTCACCTTCCATGGCCCCGATGGCCACAAAGCTCGCGAAGGAACTCGCCGCGGTAGAGTGCGGCCCCACAACGTGCCCCATGTACAGCACGGTGAGCGGAGACCGGATCGCCGGAAGCGAATTGACCGGCGACTATTGGGCGAACAACGTCCGGCAGCCGGTCCGATTCGCCGACGCTGTGCGCGCCGCAGCCCGCGATAGGCAGCAGATCTTCCTCGAGATAGCGCCGCATTCCGTGCTCTCCGGCCATATCGCGAACTGTCTCGGCACAACAGCCGCAATCCCGACGTTGCGCAGGGAGCGCCCGGAACAACGCAGCCTGCTCAACTCGATTGCCGAGCTCTACACCGCGGGCTATCCAGTGGACTTCGCCCGCCTATACCCGGATCGGCGCCGGGTCGCAACGTTGCCGCGTTATCCATGGCAGCGCAAACGTCATTGGCTCGATACACCAGCACCGCCCAGCGAACAGGTGGCCGTCGTGCCGACGCACTGGGTCGATGAACTGATCGGGTTGCCGAACGGCGATCGGGAGGCCGCGATCGAGGCAGCAGTACGCCGGGACACTGCGGCCTTACTCCAGCTACCTTCGCCCTCGGACGTCCCGGTGGACGGCAAGTTCATGGCACTCGGCATGGATTCCCTGATGGCCGTGCAGCTGCGACACGAACTCGCGGCGCGAACCGGACTCGCGCTGCCGTCGACGCTCGCCTTCGATCATCAGACCCCGAGGGCGGTCACCCGGTATCTGTTGAAAGTGCTCACGGAGTACACGAAGGACGAAACATGATGAAGGTGTACGGGGCGGCCACCAGCGCCTGTACCCACAAGGTACTGATGGTCCTGGCCGAGAAGAATCAGCACGCCGAGCTGGTCGAGGTGAGTGTTCTCCAAGGGCAGGACAAGTCGCCGGAGCACCGGAAACTCCAGCCGTTCGGTGAGATTCCGGTATTGGAGGACGATGGGTTCCTGCTGTACGAATCGCGGGCTATCATCCGCTATCTGGACCATCGGTTGCCGGGCCCGGCACTGACACCGGACGACCTCAGGCTGCGCGGGCTGATGGAACAGTGGATCAGCGTCGAGCAGAGCTACGTCAGCGGACCGGTGTGGGACCTCGTCCGCGCCGGCCCTGTGTACGAGATCATCCGCCGCAGCCCGGGCGCGAAATTCCTTCCGCCACCACCAGATCGGAACGCCATCGCTGCGGCGCGCGGTGAGCTGGCAACCGCATTCGACGTCGCGGACGCCACGCTGGCCAGGCAGCAATTCCTCGCCGGACCCGAGTTCTCGCTCGCCGAGGTGACCTGGCTGCCCTACTTGCAGTATCTCGTCGCCTCCAACGGTGTAGACCTGATCGACGCGCGACCGAACCTTGCGCGCTGGTGGCGAGAGATCAGTGACAGACCCACCTGGCGCCGGGTCGGACAAGTGCTGGAGCGGCCCGAGTGAACCGGTTCGACCTGTGGGGTGAACAGATGCGTGTCGATCCCCTGCCGACACTGGCGCGGATGCGGTCCGAGGCGCCGATCATCCGCCTGTTCAACCCGCACCAGCAAGCACCCGAGTGGCGTGTGACCCGCTACGCCGACGTCGTCGAACTGCTCCGCGACAATCGTTTCAGCAAGGACAAGCGAAAGCTGTCCGACGCGGCGCGATCCAGGTACTTCCGGGTAACCGAATTCGACCAGCTGGACAAGCACATGCTCTACGCCGATCCCCCGGAGCACACACGATTGCGTGCCCTGGTCGCCAAGGCGTTCACTCCGCACCGGATCATCGAGCTCCGTCCATACGTCGCCGCAGCGACCGACAGGCTGCTGGACCAGGCCGAGCAGCAGGACTCGGTGGACCTGCTCGATGCACTGGCCTTCCGGCTGCCGATCACCGTCCTAGCCGAGCTGATCGGGATACCGATCGAAGACCAGGAGCGGTTCCGGGAGTGGACCAGGATCCTGATCGCTCCTCCGTCGGAGGGAGATTTCGACGCGCTGCGCACCATGGCGATCGAGTTCCAGCAGTATCTCGAGGAATTCCTCGAGATACGCCGCCGACAGCGCCGCGACGACCTCACCAGTGCGTTGATCGAGGCGCAGAGTCATCGTGACCGGCTGTCGCCGGTGGAACTGATGAGCATGATCTTCTTGCTCATCGCCGCGGGTTTCGAAACGACGGGAAACCTCATCGGCAACGCGGCGTGGGCGCTGCTACGGAATCCCGCGGAACTGATGCGGCTGCGTGCCACACCAGCGCTCATCGAACCGGCGATCGAGGAGGTGGTGCGATACTGCCCTCCGGTGAAGAACAGCACCGGAGCCTTTTCGCTGACCGATGTCGAGTTCCGGGGCACGGTCATTCCGGCCGAGGAATTGGTCGTCGCGTCGCTGCTGTCGGCACATCATGATGATGCGCAGTTTCGCGAACCCGAACGGTTCGACATCACCCGAACACCGAACCGGCACTTGGGGTTCGGCCTCGGACCGCACTTCTGCCTCGGGGCCTCACTGGCAAGACTGGAGGCGACAGTCGCGATCAGCGCCGTGGTGCGGCGCTTCCCCCGACTGGAGTTCGCGGTCGATCCCGATACATTGCGATGGAAGGATGGCGTATTCGTGCACGGCCTGGAGCAACTTCCCGTGACCTGGGGGATACGATGACGATCCTGGTTCGGCAGGCGACGTTGGACGACCTGGACGAGATCATGGCTGTCGAGCAAGACTGGGAGAAATCTCAGCGAGCGAGCCGTGACCAGATGACAGCTCGCCTTCGTGCGTATCCCGAGGGGTTCTGGATCTTCGAACAGCACGGCGAGGTCGTCGGCACCTTGATGGGCTTCCCCATGCGGTATGAGGCGGACCGCATTTCCGAACTCAGCGATTGGGACACGGTGACCGGTCACGGTTACTATCCGGTCATCGATCTGGACACCGCGAACGCCATCTACCTGGCTTCCGGCTCACTGAAGCGCGCCGCACGCGGCGGCACAGCATACGGGGTGATGATGGAAACCCCAGTCGAGCTGGCCGAGCGCTACGGACTGGATTATGTCCTCACCGGAGCAAAGATCCCCGGCTACGACGCATACTGCCGCCGATTCGGCGAGATCGACGCCCCCGACTACGTGTTACGCACACTCGGCGGCTGCCTGGTCGATCCCTTCCTGGAGATGTACCGAGGGCACAACTATCTGGTGCCCGACCGACGCCACATCGTCCCCAACTACTATCCGGACCCGCCAAGCCGCGATTACGGCGCGATCGTGGTGCGGAGCGTGCGGCACTCGCCCGCTCGAGGCTGAACCGCGTCCCCCCATCAGCCCGGCACGCAACTGCAGCAAGCTGATGATTGCTCGAGCCAATAGAGCCACGGAAAGGGGTATCGATGCTGCAGCGGGCTGCGTACTCGGCCGAGGTCAGATAGCCCAGCGCCGAGTGCCGATGCCGCAGGTTGTGCTCGGTTTTGAAGTCACCGATCACCACCCGTGCTTCGAGCAAGCTCGTCCCAAGTCGTTGGGAGCTTGCGAGTCGGCCTCATCAGCGATGAGCTCGACGATCCGGTGCAGCCGCGATGCTTTCGGCTCATTTCGGCGCACCAGGACGACACGCGGCGGATCCGCAGCATCCAACGACAACGTCCGCGCAACCGAATTCAACACCTGCACACTGGACGGTCCGCTCGCCGCGATCTCGCCCTGGCCGATCTAGACGTCCGGCCCGGTCCGGCCGCCATAGGTGGCGATCTTGTACTCCGTCGCGGCGAGCGACAGTGTCAGTTCGCGCAGGCGGCGGCGGATCGTGTCGCGGTGTTCGATCAGTATGTCGAGCCGTTCGGGCACGGTGTCCTCGCCGAGGTCGACCAACTCGCTGTAGTGCTGTAGGTCGCGCATCGGCATGCCGGACAATCGCATACGGGTCAGAAACACCAAGCGCCGCACGGCTTCTGCGTCATAGATCCGGTAGCCGTTGCTGTCCCGGCCCACCTCGATCAGCCCCGCTCGCTCGTAGTAGCGCAGGGTGTGGGGTGAGACATCGAGCAGGTCGGCGACCTCGGCTATGGACATCGGCGCTTCGATGTCACCGACGCCGGCGAGTCGATGAATGACCTCGACCGAGGCCGCGACGTCATCCTCATCACCGAGCATCGCCAGTGCCCGCTGCATCAGTTCGTCTGTGGCCACATCTGGCAGCCTAGACGGCCCGGACCGCAGCGACGACGCCGTCGAAATCGGCGCTACCGGCGACCTCCGCCCAGCGCCGGACCTCATCCAGCCCTCGGCGGTAGGCGTCGGACAACCGTTCGACCGCTTCCCGCCCCAGCGGCAGCCGCAACGGAACGTCGTCGCTGTGCGCGAGCCGCACGATGATCTCGGCGGCACGCATCGGATCGCCTTCCTGTACGCCGTCGGCGTCGCCCAGCGTGGTGCGCACCGCGGCGAGCGTGTCACGGTAGGCCTGGGAAGTGTCGGTGAACTCGAGCGCCGCGTTGAACGAGGTCCGGAACCGGCTCGGCTCGACGATCATCACGCGCACGCCGAACGGCGCGACCTCGATGGCGAGGGATTCGGACCACCCCTCGAGCGCGAATTTCGAAGCGCAGTACGCGGATACGCCAGGGAATGCCACCCTCCCGCCCTGACTGCTCATCTGTATGATCGTGCCGCTGCCCTGGCGTCGCAGCACGGGCAGTGCCGCCCGGACGAGCGCCGCCGGGCCGAACAAGTGCAGGTCCATCAGGTCTCGCAACTGTGCGTCGCTGACCTCCTCGATCGCGCCGACCACGGCGCGACCCGCATTGTTGACCAGCACATCGAGGCTGCCGAACCGATCGAGCGTGGTGTTCACCAGGCCGGCGGCCGCGTGTGGATCGCGAGCGTCGAAGCGAACGCCGAGAAAACTGTCCGCGTACGCCGTGGCCAGGTCGGCCACGGCGTCAGGATTACGGACCGCGGCGACGATGTTGTCACCCGCCGCGAGGGCTGATTCGGCCAGCGCGCGGCCCAAGCCCTTGGCAGCGCCGGTGATGATCCAGGTCTGTGTTTTCGGTGTCGTCATGGCGGTGACGGTATGGCTTCGAGCGCGCTCGAAGGCAAGCCCGCGCGGTGATCCCGCGCGGGCATCGATCGTGAATCAGGCCGCGGCGGCGAATCCGGTTCGCAGATCCGCCAGGATGTCGTCGATACCTCTCGATGCCGACGGCGAGGCGGATCAGGCCGGCGGCGACGATCGGACTGGTGCGCCCGGCACCGGGGCGCGCGGGTTACGCGGCCTACCTCGAAAGTCTCGACGAGTTCGGCGGCGTCTACCTTGCGCTGCAGTAGATGCACTACCCCTTTGATGTCCTCCCGCAGGACGAGCTGACGAACCTGGCTGTGGTCGGCACCATCGATCGATATCGGCTGGTAATTCTGCCCCGGCGTGGGGGTATCGGCTGGACAGCGGCCACGGCGCTCGACGAGTTCGTGGCACGCGGCGGCAATCTGCTCACTACCGGCGACAGCGGCGTAACCGCAGGCGGCGCGGTGGAACTCGCAGCCAGCCCGGCACTGCGCCGCGCTGGAGCCGTGGGATCACCTGCTGAGCGCGCTCGACTCGCTCGCCGAAGTCGTTGTGCGCGCGGAGCTTCCGGATCAGGTCGAGTTGATCCTCGGCCGCGACAGCGCTGGGTACGTGGTCCACCTCCAACCGGAGCGGCGCGGGACGACGCTCGTTCGGGCCGCATATCCCGGTCTCCGGTCGGCTCGTGATCCATGGCGCCCGCACAGACCAGCGCGCCGCCCCCTGGTGGCGGGCCGATGCGGCACATGCGAAATCCGGGCAACGACCCGATCATGCTCCGACGGTGTCATCATGACCGGGTGTGCACCGGTCAGGCCCACCAACTCGACAACAGCCTCGATCGCGGCCGCACTCGTATCCGCAACCGGTGTGAGAGCCCACGGTCGATCTCGGAACACATCAGCTGACGCGGCGAGCGGACCCGAACGCCTACGACCGGCCAATGGATGACCACCGACATAGTTCGTCACATCGCAACCGATCATCTCCGCATCAGCCATAGGAGCCACTTTGACGCTGCCGACATCGGTATAGAAATGTGCGAGCGCTTTGCCCTGACATTCGGCGAGCACTGCCGCGATAGCACTCGACGGCACAGCCAACACCGCGATATCCACCGGCGCCGCGGGCAGACCAACCACTCCCGCTCGCCGCGCCGCCGCCATGGCGACCGTATACGGATCCCGATCGCACAAATACGTCAGAATTCCCTGCCTACGCAGGGCGAGCGCGATAGATGTTCCGATCATTCCAGTGCCGATTATCGCAACCTCGCGCACCGACCGGCCCGGCGGCGTTTTCACCGCAACCGACAGACTTCCGAATTGAGGACATCACAAATCTTCATTACCCGACCTCGTTGGACTCGGCTCAGCACAGTACGAAGCACCTGATAGGGCGAGCTGATCTCGATGGACAACAAACTACTCGGCACGCACCGACCGGTTCAATAGGGAATGCACATAGGTAGATAATTCTCGGCAATTACCTATCAGCAGCCACTACCTACGCAAACCCCATTTCAGACGTGAAGAGTATGGGGTGTGTCTCCACTGTGTCTTTTGGCGCCCGCCGCCAGGGCCGGGCGCCGAATCGTTATCCTAAAATTGGGGGCATGACCGCAGCGACGGGCCTTGTTACTCTCACGCCTCATCTCATCAACGAGGAGGATCTCTTGTACCGTCCTATGCTGAATGTCATTGCCGGCGGCGCGCTTGCAGCCGCTCTCGTACTGCAGCCCGCGCTCGCCGCGGCCGCGCCGAACGGCCTCCCGGTGGCACCATCGACCACCCCCTCGACCCAGATCACTGCGCCGTTCGACCCCATCTGCCCGCTCTGCTTCATCCGTGAATTGATCGAAAGTGGTTCCGCGCGCTGATAATCCGCCCAACCGGGCGAGCAGGACCCGCTCGCCCGGCTTGGGGATCAACTGACGGTCGACTCGTCACTGTCGAGCCGCAGCCGCCGGGTCGGAGACGAACACCCGCCCCGGGTCGACGGCATCGCGAACCCGGCGCCACTCGTTCAGCCGCGAATACATCGCTCGGCCCATTCCGGTGAGGTGCGCGAATCCTTCGCGCAATAGAGCCGCCCGCTACCCCGCGGCAGCGTGATACCGCTCGCGATGCTCTATCCACGGACGCTGACGCTGCTCCTCACTCATCGCCAACAACTCACCCAACCTCCCCCACGCCACCTCATCAACCGGGGTATAGATCTGCATCCACGCATGCGGCAACGCAGGCAAACTCATACTCGTCAAGAACATCTCCAACTCCCCCACCGCCAAATTACGAATCTGCTTCGTACGACTCGCCGGAACCGCAACATCATTACGCGCCCACAACGACGCGAAAGCCTCACTCTCAGCACACAACTCGGAAATGAAATCCTCCCAACTCGGATCACCGAGATTCTTCACATACGAACCACGCAGATAACCGACCATGCGACGCAGATCATCCCAATTATGGTGATAGGTATTGCAGCACTCCGGAGTCAAAAACACCCGACGCGCCACATTCCGCTCCCCCTTCACGAAACCCGGACACAGCGCCTCATACGACTTATTGTGCGCCAACACGTCATAACGCGGACTCAACACCACACCCGGCAACGGCTCCAAATGATCCAAAATCACCTGAAGCTCCTCCGGCAGAGCAGTTCCCGCGTGCGCGGTCGGCACCGTCGGCACATCCGCCAACCGATACAAATGCGCCTTCTCCGCAGCATCCAACGACAACGTCCGCGCAACCGAATTCAACACCTGCACACTGACATTGATCTGGCGACCTTGTTCTAGCCACGTGTACCAGGTGATGCCGATTCCGGCGAGTTGCGCGACCTCTTCGCGGCGTAGGCCGGGGGTCCGGCGGCGTGGGCCGGGTGGTAGGCCGACGTCGTCGGGGGTGATCCGCGCGCGGCGCGACTTCAGGAAGGCGCCCAATTCGGCGCGGCGCGCCTTGCGTACCGCACGAACGTCCACAACATCAGGCCCACCACCCCTCATCGAATCGCTACGCGATGCTGTCATACAGCGATCATCCCGGATCCCGCTAGTGGTATCCAGGTGCTGTCAGTAATAGCTTCAGCGCGAGCGCATGTCGCGAAGGACGTCTCGTGCTCGGTCGAATACGGCCAGTGGCGGGCTCATCACGAGGTTCGCCAGGCCGGTCTCGCCCGCATGGGGGTGCGGCCGGGTCGGGGCGAGTCTCTCGGCGGCGCGCACCATGCCGGCCCAGCGTTCGAGTTGATTCACTGAGAACTGCTTGAGCAGGAATGGGAATTCCTCGGTCTCCTCGTGTGCTGCATGTGCGGAGACCTTCTCGGCGAATACGGCGAGCTTCGCATCGAAATCGGGATGGTCGACGCCCATGTCGTACAGTTCGGCCAGTGCGTGCTTCACCGCCTTTTCCTCGGCCAATCTGGGGCCGATGATGTCGTCGGCGCCGAAAGCTGCGCGACGCGCCACTGCGTGCACGACCTCCTCCTCGGCGGTTTCGTGTACCGCGAGTAGGCGCACCAGCTCGGTGAACAGTTCCCGCTTATCATCCTGGCCCGATTTCAGCTTCTCGAGCAGGCGCCGGATCTGCTCGTGCTGGTCGGTCAGCAGATCGATCACATTCTGATCCAGCTTTCCCATCGTGCACCTCATTTCTGCGGCGGAGTACTACACATCTTCCTCCGAAGGCCGACCAGCGCGCCACGGGCAAACTCGCCACCGAGTCGTTTGCTACCTGCACCCCTGGGTAGGTCGGCAATATGGACCATGCCGGAGCCCCTTTACTCGATGCCCTGGTCGAATACCGTGAGCTGGGCCGATACGGTTTCACCCCGCCCGGCCACCGACAGGGCCGCGGCGCGGACGAACGCGTGCGGCGCATCCTCGGCACCGAGACCTTCGGTTCGGATGTTCTCGGCAACAGCGGACTCGACGACCGCCGGGCAAGCGCTGGCTATCTGGCGCGTGCCGAGGAGTTGATGGCCGATGCGGTCGGCGCCGACTACGCGTTCTTCTCGACCTGCGGTAGTTCACTGTCGGTCAAGGCGGCGATGATGGCGGTCGCGGGCGGTTCACCGGGGTTGCTGGTGGCGCGCGACAGCCACAAGTCGATCGTCGCCGGTTTGGTCTTCTCCGGTGTGCAGCCGCGCTGGATCTCCCCGCGCTGGGATGCCGAGCAGCACCTGTCCCATCCGCCGTCGCCCGAGCAGATCCGCGAAACCTGGGAGCGCTATCCGGATGCGGCGGGGGCCCTGATCGTCAGCCCTAGTCCGTACGGAACCTGCGCCGATATCCGGGGTATCGCCGAGGTGTGCCATGAGCGCGGTAAGCCGCTCATCGTGGATGAGGCGTGGGGCGCGCATCTGCCGTTCCACGACGAATTGCCCACGTGGGCAATGGATGCGGGCGCGGATGTCTGTGTGGTCAGCGTGCACAAGATGGGCAGTGGATTCGAGCAGGGTTCGGTCTTCCATCTACAGGGCGACCTGGTCGAACGCGAACGTCTATCGGCATGCGCCGATCTGTTGATGACCACCAGCCCGAATGTCATGGTGTACGCGGCATTGGACGGGTGGCGCCGGCAGATGGTCGAGCACGGTAACGAATTGCTCGGCGCCACATTGAAATTGGCCGGACAGCTACGCGCCGATATCGAGGACATTCCGGGATTGCACGTACTGGAGGACGAGTTGCTCGGTGCCGAGGCCTCGCACGACCTGGACCGGATGCAGGTCCTCATCGATGTCGGCGGGCTCGGGCTGTCGGGCTACCAGTGTGCCGACTGGCTGCGGGAGAACGCGCGCATCGACGCCGGACTCAGCGATCACCGCCGGATCATGGCGACACTGTCGATGGCCGATGACGAGTCCACCACCAGGCGGCTGCTCGATGCACTGCTGTCGCTGAGCGCTGCGGCCCCGGAAATCCCTGCGCCGGAACCGATTCGACTTCCTGGTCCGCAAGATCTCGAACTCGAGACCACGATGCTTCCGCGTGACGCGTTCTTCGGCGCCGTCGATACGGTCGAGATGAAGTCCGCTGCCGGGCGGATTGTCGCCGAGCAACTCACACCGTATCCGCCCGGCATACCGGTCGCGGTGCCCGGGGAGCGGCTGAACGAGGCCGTGATCGACTACCTGGTCACCGGGGTTCGCGCCGGAATGATGGTGCCGGATGCGGCCGACAGTTCGATGCGGACGGTCCGGGTGGTCGCGAACTGACGCACCGGATCAACTCGGCTCCGGCCGGCGGAACAATGTGAGCGTCGCGGGGCGGCTGGTGAAGGTGAAGTCGTTGCCGTGGTGCCCGACCTCGCCGTCGGTGGCCACGGCGACCGGGCCACCGTCGACGTGCACGGTCAGCCGGTCGGCGCGGCGGTTGACGTAGGTCGCGGAGCGGTCGAGGGTGCCGGTGAGAGTGGCCCAGATCAGGCGGGTTCGGGAAAACGGCAGGTCCGCGCGCAGATATCGGATATCGAGGGTGCCGTGCCGCAGTGCGGGACGCGACATCGGGATCTGGTGGGCGGGGCGGTAGTGGCCGTTGCCGACGAATAGCATCCAGATGGCGGTGCGGGTGCCGTCGATGGTCGTCGGTAGCGGCTGGGCGCGAAACAGCACACGCACCATGGCTATTCCCGCGGCGGGCCATTTGC
The DNA here is from genome assembly GCF_044465765.1 of Nocardia sp. NPDC049526. Lineage (NCBI taxonomy): Bacteria > Bacillati > Actinomycetota > Actinomycetes > Mycobacteriales > Nocardiaceae > Nocardia > Nocardia sp. NPDC049526. The sequence continues at coordinate 397,613 of NZ_JBITMA010000002.1, forward strand.
CCAGCCGCGGCTCCCAGTGTTCGCGGAAGCGGACGAAGTCGGGATAGCCGCCGAGGCTTGCGGTATTGACGAAGGTGCGCGGCGCGAGTCCGTCGGATCGCACCTCGGCGGTATCGGTGCGGACCGCGTCGCCGGATTCCAGCGCGGCCAGGGTGTGCTCGGGGTGTTCCACCCCGGTATCACGGGCGAAATGGTTGAGGGTGCCACCGGCGAATACCGCAAGTGGCAGCCGATGTTCGACCGCCGCGGCCGCGACAGCCGAAACTGTTCCGTCGCCGCCGAACACGCCGAGTGCGGCGATATCGTGGCGGCGGGCACGTTCGTCGAGCTGGGCGGTGAGGTCTTCGGTCACCGCCAAAACCTCAGCGGAGGGCAGGTTCTCGTGTAGTAGCTGCAGTTGCTCCGAGCCGGCGCCGCCGCCCGAATCCGTATTGACTACCAGCAGCAGCCCGAATCCGTTGTGCATAGCGGTGATTCGTTCACACGGCCCCAGTTCGGCGGGCTCATCGTCGCGCTGCGCCCACCAGCGCCGGGTACCGAGGGCGATCGCACTGCCCAATGCCGCGCCCGCGATCACATCGGAGGGCCAATGCACGCCGATGTGCACGCGTGAGTAGCCGACGGCCGCCGCGATCGGCGCGACAACGACCGCAGCGGCCGGAGATTCGAGGGCGACGCCGGTTGCGAACGCCGCCGCGGAGGCGGAGTGGCCGGAGGGGAACGAGGAGGACGCCGGCGGTTTCACCAGCCGTCGCACGAATGGCACAGACTCGTCCGGCGGTCGGCGGCGCGGAAACAGCGGCTTCGCAATGCCGTTTGCCACCGAACTGGCCAGTGCGACCGAGAGGAGCCCGCGCACGGCCGCCCGGCGCGGTGCTCGGCCGCCCATCGACATCAGCGCCGCCACGACCAGCCACAGGCGGCTGTGATCGGCGCTCATGCTCAGTGTCCGCAGGAAACGATCGGCGGGGGTCGGCCGCACCCGCGCACTGCGCGCCACCAGCCACGCGTCCACGTGACCCGAGAGCTGCGGTGACTGCTTGCGCATGCCCACAGGCTAACCGGCCAGGCGCGGTCAGCCACGGCGGTGAACGCCGCAACCCGTCGCTTAGCCCGTTGAACTGCGATAACACCGATCAGCCTTGACACGTACCAACCGCAAAGGAATCATCTGATTCCATTAGAATCAACCGATTCCAATGGCCGCCGACCCGTTCGGAGGAGTGCAGATGGATCAGCCGACGACGCGGCCCGACCATGTGCCGATCGTTGTGATAGGCGCCGGGTTCGCGGGTATCGGGTTGGCGGTGAAGCTGCGCGAGGCCGGTTTCCGCAACTTCGCCATCCTCGAACGCGGCTCCGACCTCGGTGGCACCTGGAGCGCCAATACCTACCCGGGCTGTGCGTGCGACGTGCCTTCGATGCTGTATTCGTATTCCTTCGCCCCGAACCCGAATTGGTCCCGCCGCTACGGCACCCAGCCGGAGATCCTCGACTACCTGCGCGGCGTGGCGAATAAATACGATGTGCCGCAACACATTCGCTACAACACAGAGGTCCTCGACGCCGCGTGGGACGAAGCTGCCGGACGGTGGCGCATCCGTACCGGGCATGGATCATTGACCGCCGATGTATTGGTTTCGGCGATCGGACCGTTCAGCGAGGCACAAATCCCCGGCCTGCCCGGTATCGCGAATTTCACCGGTACTCAGTTCCATTCTCTGCACTGGGATCACGACCACGATCTGACCGGCGAGCGGGTCGCGGTGATCGGCACCGGCGCGTCCGCGGTGCAGTTCATTCCGGAGATCCAGCCCATGGTGGAACGGCTCACGGTCTTCCAGCGTTCCGCGCCGTGGATCGTGCCTCGCATGGACTGGGCGACCAGCGCCGTCGAGCGGACACTCTTGCGCCGGATGCCATTGCTGGGCAAGACGATCCGCGCTGCGTACTTCACCGGCATCGAAGGATTCGGGCTGGTCGGGTTCGTGGACAAGCGGTTCCGTCATCCGTTCGAGGCACTGGGCCGACTGCAGCTGCACCGCCAGGTTCCCGATCCGCGACTGCGCCGAAAGCTGACGCCCGACTACATGATCGGCTGCAAACGCGCGATCTTCTCCGACGCCTACTATCCCGCGCTGTCCAAGCCCAATGTCGAGGTGGAGACCGCCGGGATCGCCGAGGTCCGGCCGCGATCGATCGTCACCGTGGACGGCACCGAACACGAGGTCGACACGATCATCTGGGGCACCGGATTCGGTGTGCCACCGCGGATATTCGAGGCCATCCACGACACCGGGGGACGCACACTCGCACAGCTGTATCGGGAACGCCCGCGCAGCTATCTCGGCACCACCGTCACCGGATTTCCGAACTTCTTCACCACCCTCGGCCCGTTCGGCGCGGCCGGGAACCAGTCGGCGATCTTCATGATCGAGGCGCAGATCCGCTATATCGTGGACGCGGTAAAGCATATGCGCTACAACGGACTTCGCCGCATCGAGGTGCGACCGCAGGTGCAGCGGGACTTCGTCGAGGAGATGGAGCAGCGCAGCCGCGACACGGTGTGGGTCACCGGTGGCTGCCGCAGCTACTATCAGACCGCCGACGGCCATCACAATGCCGGGCTGTATCCGAACTGGAGCTTCGAATATGCCAGGCGCACCATGCGATTCGATTCCGACGCCTACCTGATCGAGGCATCATGAACCTGCTGCGGCTGCTGCCGACCAACGACACCTTCGATGTGGCCGACAAGGTGGTGGTGATCACCGGCGCCGGACGCGGCATCGGTGCGGAACTGGCGCAAATCCTGCACCGCCGCCGCGCGCGGGTGGTCATGCTCGACCTGGACGAGGACAAAGTACGCACCACCGCGTCCCGATTGGGATCACGCGCGGTCCCGCTGCGCGCCGACGTCGCCGACCGCGACAGCATGGTCGCCGCCATGGCGACGGTCCGTGACCGCTTCGGCCGTATCGATCTCGTGGTCGCCAACGCCGGTATCACCCCGACGCCCGCCACCCTGCGCACGATGGACCCCGCCGATTTCGACCGGGTCATCGGAGTCAATCTGACCGGTGTCTTCAATACCGTACGACCGGCCCTCGACGATATCGTCGCCACCCGCGGCCATGTCGTCGTGGTCTCCTCCTGCGCGGCATTCGCGCCCGGCATGGGCGGCTCGCCGTACATGATCAGCAAGGCCGGGGTCGAACAGCTCGGCCGCGCGCTGCGGGTCGAACTCGCCGCATCCGGCGCCACCGCCGGAGTCGCCTATTTCGGCATCGTCGACACCGCCATGACCCACCACACGCTCGACGACGACGAATTCGGCCGCGCGGCCGATGCCATGCTGCCCTGGCCGCTCAACCAGCGCATCAGCGCCGCGCAGGCGGCACTGGCCGTCGCCGACGGCATCGCCCAGCGCGCCCCGCGCACCATCGCACCCCGCGTCTGGGAGCCCTATTCCCTGCTGCGCGGTGCCGTCAATGTGCTGATGGACCAGTACCTCAGCACCGACGAACAGCTGCGGATCCTGCTCCGCAAGCTGGAACAACGCCCGCGCAGCGAGTCCAGCGGCGCATGACATGATCCAACCGTGACTTCCTCAGCCACCACCTGGCGCGGCAGCACCATGGCCAGCCGCGCCGCCGAGCGCCGCGAACAACTCGTGCGCGCCGGCTACGGGCTGCTCGGCGGCGAGGGCGCGGCGGCGACCACCATGCGGGCGGTGTGCCGTGCAGCGGGCCTGAGCCTGCGCTACTTCTACGAGAACTTCGCCGATCGCGAAGCCCTGCTCATCGAGATCTACGACCAGACCGCACGCGGGCTCGTCGACGCCGTCACTATGCGGCTGGCCGACGCACCCGACGACGAAACCGCCCGTGCCCGCGCGGCTTTCGACGCGGCGGCGCAGTATTTCGCGGACGATCCCCGCCGCGGCCGGATCATGTTCCGCGAAACCCTCGCCGATGACACCCTGCGGGCCCACGGCGCCGATGTACTCCCCGCCTTCGTCACGCTCGTCGCCGCGCAACTGGCACCGGCACAGGCCGCGCGCTTCACTGCCGCACCGGGCCGGACTCCGCTGCCGGTCAGCGCGATATCTGGCGCACTCGTCGCACTGTTCCTCGATTGGCTCGACGGCGATGTCGAGGCAAATCGCGACGAGGTGGTCGACTACGCCACTCGACTCACCATCACCATTCTCGGGCTCACCTGACTACAGCAGTCCACGCAACCGCAGATCGCTGACGTACTTGTCGATGAGCGCGGGGGTCAGATGCGGAATATCGTGTTCGGCACCGACTTTCGCGGCGTGTACGGCAGCGGTGAAACCCTTTGCCGGGATGGCGGCGCCATGGATCGGCCGACCGGGTCGGCTATAGGCGTGCAGCAGCGGTAGCACCGAGGCCTGGCGCTGTTTCTCGGGGAGGCCGCGCAGCGCGGTTTCGAATCGGCTCAACCATTCCTGATAGTCGTCGATCCGCCGGATGGGGTGGCCGGATGCGATGAGCCAGTCGACGAATTCGTCGAGGGAGATGCCGTCGTCGTGTGGATTGAGGACATCGAAGGTGTGGAAATCGGTGCGCGCCTGGGTGCCGATGGCGGTGATCGATTCGGCGGTGAAGTCGACGGGCAGACCGTCGTAGTGCGCGCGTTGGCGCTTGCCGTCGGCATCGGTCTCGTAGAAGGAGTACGGGGCGATGCCGGTGGCCACCAGACTCAGCAGCAGTCGGGTGAACATGTCCGGAATATTGAGCTGGCCGCCGAATCGGCTGTGCGCCAGGATCATATCGGATCGGAAGACAGCGACCGGAAGTCCGCACAGATCATGCGCTTCCCGCAGCAGGACCTCCCCCGCCCATTTGCTGTTGCCGTAGCCGTTGGCGTAGCTGTCGTCGATGGCACGCGTGGGGCTGATTTCGCGGATGTCGCCGTCCTCCTCGAAGGACGACGGCTGGATCTGGGCGGCGACGGCCACGGTGGACAGATACGTGACGGGCTTGATCCGCGTGGTGATGGCCAGGCGGATGAGTTCAGCGGTACCGACGACATTGGGGCCGAACAGCTGGTCGTAGGGCAGGACGTGGTTGACCAGCGCGGCGGGATGCACGATCAGATCGACGGTGTCGGCCAGCCGATGCCAGGTCGCATCATCGAGGCCGAGATTCGGCTCGCCGATGTCACCGGGCAGCACTTCGAGGCGGCGGGCCGCCAGCTCGCGGTAGTGCCGCAGCAGGTCCGGATCACCGCTGTCGAAGGCATCGTCGAGCCGTTTCCGCGCTGCCGCAGCGTCCTTGCCGCGGATGATGCAGATGAGTGTGCCGTCCGTCTTGTCGAGTCGCTCGAGCCATTCCAGGCACAGGAAGCGGCCGAGATAGCCGTTGGCACCGGTCAGCAGCACCGTTTGTGTCTCGGTCGTGTGCGGGAGAGTCGTTGCGGCGGAAAGTGTTTGCGCGTCGATGAACTTGTCCAGTGTCAGTTCATCGGCACGCGCGACGCCGCTGTGTGTATGGACCGCGGCGAAAGTGGGACGGATCGCGCCGGACCCCTGCGCCGATTCGACATACTCCGCCAACTCACGCAATCCGTTGGCCGGGCTGACGATAACGCCCACCGGCACCTCGACGGCGAAGATATCGCGGAGCAGATTCGAAAACGACAGCGCGGACAGGGAATCGCCGCCCAGATCGGTGAAATGAGCATCCGGTCGCATATCGGTTGCCGCGCAACCGAGCAATGCCCGTGCGGCTCGGCTCACGGTTTCCAGAACCGGCAGGTCGGCGGCTTCGCGGCGCAGTGTGTGCAGTTCGTTCGCCTGCCCTTCGGCCAGCTCGGCGTACAGCTGCTGCAGCCGCTCGCCGTAGTGCTCGATCAGCTTGGGACGCAACAACTTACCGATGCCGGAGAGTAGACCGTTTTCGGTGGTGAAGGGTTCGGTTTCGATCAGGAAATCGCGCGGTATCTCGTACGACTCGAGATCGGCCTCCTTGGCGATGCGCTGCAGCGAATCACTCAGTGCCGCTTTGGGATCGGCGCTGCGCAGCGTCTCTTCGGTCGGAACGATCACCGCGAGCAGGTAGGCACGCTCACTGCTGCCGTATACGAAGATCTGCTCGAGCAGCGGGCTGCTGGCATATACGGCCTCCAGATGTGCGACCGCGACGAATTCGCCTTGGGACAGCTTCAGCACATTATTGCGGCGGTCGAGGTAGACGAGTTCATCGGGTCCGAGTTCGGCCACGATGTCACCGGTCCGGTAGAAACCGTCCGGGTCGAAGATTTCCGCGGTGACTTCGGGGCGCTTGTAGTACCCGGGAATCATGGTGCTGGTCTTCAGCAGCAACTCACCGCGCGGATGCGGCTGGTCGGTACCGAAATATCCCAGTTCCGGCACGTCCACCAGCTTGTAGTCGAGCACGGGTGGACGGTGGATCACATTGTCGACCATGATGGCGCCGCCCGCCTCGGTCGAACCGTAGCCATCGTGCAAATCCATCTCGATGACCGATTCCATGAATGTCTTCATCTCGGCGGCCAGTGGCGCACTGCCGACGATGGGCGATAGGAATCGGCCGCCCAGGAAGTCCTCGCGCAGTTCGGTTTTCACCGCACGGTCCAGTTCGGTGCGGTCGATGCCCGTTTCGGCGCGACGTTCCATTTCGCTCTGATAGCGCTGGAAGACCATATCGCACACGCGTGGCACGAAGAACACCTCGGTCGGCCGGACGAGGCCGATATCCTCGAAAAGCGTCGATATATCGCTCTTAGCCGTGAAATACGCGGTGCCGCCGCGGGCCAGCATGCCGTAGAGCGACATGCGTCCGGCCATATGGCTCATCGGCATGTAGTTCAGGCCGATCCCGGCGACCTCCGGCTGGGCCAACCACATCGCGGTCACCAACCGGCTGGTGTACATGGCGCCCTTGGGGGTTCCGGTGCTGCCGGAGGTGTAGATCAGCAGCTCCAAAGCGTCGTCGTCGGGTACGAACAGCGGCGCGGGCGGCAGGGTACGGCCGCGTTCGAGTACCGACTCCAGTGATTCCACCACGATCGGAGTGTTTGCCAGGCGGTCGAGGGCGGATTCGAATGCGTCGCGCTGATCATCGTCCTCGGGGTGGTAATCGAAGACCACGAGGCGTTCCGGCGTCGGGCCGGCTATGACGCATTCCACTGCGGTAGTGAGGTTTTCGGGGGTCGCGGCGAGGATGCGTGGTTGGGTCTCGGCAATGATCGCCGACAATTGCCTCGGTGCCGCACCTGCCTGCAGCGGCACGGCAACCGCGCCGAGATACAGACAGGCCAGATCGAGCGTCGTGTAGTCACTGCTGGTGAAGCCGAGTGTCGCGATGAAGTCGCCTGCTTTGATCGGGTTGTCGGGATTTTGATGCCAGGCTGCGGCGATCGCACCGACGCGCGCCCACAACTCGCCGTAAGTGATGGTGGCGAATTCGGGTAGCGGTCGCAGAGTGTGCCGCCCGGACTCGTCCATGGTGGGTTCGAGGACCCGGTGCCCGAGCGCGGGGCGATCGGCGTAGGCCGCCATGACTGTCGCCGCGATCTGTGGGGGCCGCATTCCGGGTTCTCGGATCGCGGCGAAAGTCTCCGGTTTCGGTCGCGCGTTGCGAATGTCCGGATAGGTGGCGTACAGGTCGGCGATGCGATTCATGACCTGTTCCATCCGCGTATCAATAATCATGGCCAGCCTCCTTCGGTCGCATGTCGACCGTCGGTTGTTCTGTTCAGATTGAAGACGCCTGTATCCAGCAACACGTTAGCCTGGCTAAATATTCCAGGGCGGTCCATATTCGGCAACGGGCCTGGCCATATCATTGCGCCCCGCGGCGCTTTGCGATGCTGAAACCATGACGATCCCGCTTCCCGATCTTGTCGAGATGCTGCTCGGTGGTCCACTCTCCATTGTTACCGCGGGCGATCCGGTGCTGCGCACGCCCGCCGCGCGCTACGACGGACAGCTGACGCAGGCTCAATTGGACCGCTTGGTGCGGGCGATGCGGGAGACGATGCATGCCGCGCCGGGTGTCGGACTGGCCGCCCCACAGGTCGGGATACCGCTGCGGCTGGCTGTGCTGGAGGATCCGGCCGAAGTGACCGACGAGGTGCGCGCGGTTCGCGGGCGGATCCCGCTACCTTTCCGAGTTCTGGTCAACCCGACTTACGAACCCATCGGCGACGCCCGCGCGGCATTCTTCGAGGGCTGCCTGAGCGTTCCGGGCTGGCAGGCCGTCGTCGCGCGCCACGCCCACGTGCGGCTGCGCGGCCAGGACGAACGCGGCCACGAGCTGGACGAGGAAGTCTCCGGCTGGCCCGCCCGCATCGTCCAACACGAAACCGACCACCTCGACGGCACCCTCTACGTCGATCGCGCCATCACCCGCTCCCTGACCTCCGCCCAGAACGTGATCGACCGCTGGTCCCAACCAACCCCCGCCGCCGCGGCCGAGGCCCTGGGCTTCGACTTGCCCTGAGCTCGCGACTCCTCGACGAGCTCATTCGGTTTCAGCGCGGCGTAGTCGTCTGAGCTGCATGGGCCGCTGGGCGAGCGAGCAGGGGAGGTCCGGCTCGAAGTCAGTACGACGGCCGAACGGTGCTGAACGGATCGCCCGCTGGCAGCAGGGCGATGAGCTGGCTGTTGATCGATCGCAGTGGTGCGGTGTCGTCGCGGTCCAAGGCAGCGCGGCCCTGCGCGATGAGGCGATCGGCATGTGTCGGACTGCTCATCTCGGCTCGGCGGCCGGCCAGATGGTGAAAGAGTTCGACCTGCAGGACACCTGCGCGATCGAGCACCTGACCGATGAGGCGGCCGAGGTCGTTCATGTGCCGGCGCAGCGGCATCGTGTCACGTGTGTCGATCGATTCTTCGATCGCGAGCGTCGCTACCCGCATCGCGGCGACGTCGTCGGTATTCCTGTGCACGGCAACGATATCGGTAGCGGCGACGCAGGCCGCGCGAGCTTCGGCGACGAGTTCGGGCCACAGCAGCGCATCCTCGACCTCGTCGAGGGCGACGTGCAGCTCGCGCACCAGGGCGTCGCAACCTTGTGCGGCGCCGGTGTCGTCGAGGGCGGCGGCGAGCCGCTAGATATTCGAGCGTTGTGCGGATCTGGCGCAGCAGCGGCCGCAGTTCGGTCTCGTCGAGCCTTCGGTGCGCCCGCCACTGTGCGGTCGCGATCGCGGCGACGACGTCGGGCACGAGCACACCGCAGCGGTGATCCGGTTCGGGCGCGAGCGGATTCAGGCGTGCGTGCAGCAGCCCGACCAATGCTCGGGCCGCCGAAACCACACTGTCGGGATCACTTTCGCACTTCCATGATCGCCCGCACCCGAGTGTCCGTGAGTTCCCGCGCGACAGCCGGATGCTCTCGCATGCGCGCGACGATCCGTCGCGCGCCGACTCCGGCAATCTCTGTTCCGACATAAGAGACGAGGTAGACAACGAACGCGGAAAGATATGCGCCCGAACCGATTACGCCGATCACCGCGAGCAACGGAAAGACGACCATCACAGCCGAGAGCATCATGAGCACGATCAGCCTCATCGCACCGAGGCTCCTCGATTTGCGATTCCAAACCCGCTGACACGACGGGCATCGTTCGACGTCGACCACCATCTGCTCGGTGATCGTGCGCCTTCGTACCAACCGCACCCGGGCCGTGGATTCCGGTGAACTCAACTGACCGCAGAACCAACAGAACTGGCGTCCTTCATGCCCGATCGTCGCAGCCATACGCACCACGCCGATGAGAAACTGCGTGTCGCCGGTCGCCGCGAGTGCCTGCGCCCGGCGCAACAGCGCGTCTGCGCTCCGTGAATCGCACATCGCCGTCAGACGCGACGAGACGGCGGTGACGATGGCCAGCACGACGTCGTCACAGCACTCGTCGAACTCTTCCGGCGACATGCTCGGAATTTCAGCGAGCAGGATAAGCACGCCTTCCGACGAATCCAGCAGCGTCGCAACATCTCTCAACTCATGATCAGGTCGGGCACCGACGGGCGCGCGCATCTCGTCACAGAGCGTGCGGAGCTCGTTGGTCAGGAACGTGCCTCTGTCTTTGTCGATGTAGCGGATCAGCACGGAGTTGCTGGTGAGTGACCGAGCCCGCGTGAGCAGCTGCGCGCACGAACTGGCGTCGCCCGTTTCATTGCCGTAGGCGGCGATACACCATCGTGCGCTGACGGCGATCTCGTCGCAGAGCGTCGCTACCGACGCGCGGCCCGGCGCTTTCCCGATGACCCGGGCCAAGTGTTCGGCCTGCGTGATCAGCTGCTGGGCGATGACCAATCCTCGCCGGTGGTCCCCCCTAACCTGATCCTGTGCCGCAGCCGCGCGTCGCCGGATGTCGTCGAGCACGGGCCGAATCGCAGTCGCGATCTCGGTACCGGCCAGTCGCTCGTCGCCGGATGCCATCCGCACGGCAACGCGCACCTGATCCGCAGCCGCCGAATCGTCCCCGCATTCGACCGCGCGGGCAAACAGTGCGGCGTTGACCGAAACCAACAGTGCCGGCAGCAGCCGCCGCAACTGGTCGACGAAGTCGGGACGGATCTCCGGCTCGTCCAACTGCAGAATCCGGTCACGCAGATAGTCCCAGCCGGCCTCCTCGGCGGCGGCTTCCTGCCAGTGCAACCACACAACCGCCCAGTCGACCCCGGCCGCGGGACCGGCCAGGGCCTTCGCGTGCGCGTCGACGGCGCGATTGTGCGCTTCGTAACCCGGCCAGTACCAGAAGAATTCGTCGACGACCCGGCGCATCGGGTTGCCCAGTTGCCGGCAGGCCTCGGCAATCCGCTCGTCACCTCGCGCCTCCTCGGCACGTCGCCGGACCGCGCGAGCCGATGCCGTGATGCCCAGGTCGGCCAATCGAAAACTATTGTGCTGGTACATCTGCGGGCCGACAAAACGGCGCATGCCCGTCTCGTAGCCGGCCTCGGCCGTTGGAATCATCGTTCGCCCTATGCTCGAGGCTGTGCGGGACGATAATCGAGCCAAAGCTTGGTCGCTGGAACCGCGACGAGGATGAGCGTGATAATCGCTGGTGTCTGGACGACAAGCGTGGCCAGTATCGAACGACCGACTTTCAATCGGACGGTGCTGTCATCTCCAAAACCGGCAATTGCCATATACGCGAGCATGATCCAGCCGACCGAAATGTTGGTGATGCACGCTGCCAGCACAAGCGACCGGCCCTGGATCCTTCTGCGGAACAGCTGGACGGCTCCCGCCGCCAGCAGGACTCCCACAACAAGCCCGAAGAGACCGATGAGGGCGATCGTCGGCTTGAACCAGGTTGGCCACTCGCCGTCGATATCGGCATCGGCTGGTGTCGATCCGATCACCAGGCCCGCGAGAATGACTCCGAACAGGTGTGATGCGGCGCCGAGGCTGGCCAATACACCTGCTGTGAGAGCAGTGAAGCCCCGGGGCGGATTGCCGGAAAGCTGTTGAGGTGTTGCCGAATCAGGTTTCATACCCCCCTCAACCCTGGGAGGGTGCAAAAGGTTGTGCCGAGTTCGAACCAAACCTTTTCGTGCACATTTCTGTTGTAGTCGAGTAGGACACGGAAGGGCGGTTCAGATGAGCACCACAGACGATGGCGACTGGGTTCGTGACGTTGCGCTCATCGCGCTACTAGGCGCGGTGCTGCAGGACTGTGCGCGAGAACCGCTGTCATTGCTCGCGAGTGCTCCTCGGACGTCGGTGATCCGGATCGGGCGTGGCGGCGCTGATTCGGCGCGGCCGTTCGATGAACTGCTCATCGAGGCATACGAATCGACCAAGGACATGCTGTTGGCTTCGGTGACAAAACAGGTCGGGAGCCGCACCGACGCGGAAGACATCGTCCAGACCGCGTTTATGCGCGTCTACGCCGCACGCCCCGATATCACCGCCCCCGAAGAGCTGCGCCGCTACATCTGGACCGCCGCGAAGAACCTGACGCGCGATACCTGGCGGCGAGCCGCGAACGAACGCGACCGTGTCGATCCCGATGGCGAGACCAGGATCGCGCAGCTGGCAGACGGTGCCGGACTAGCGTTCGACGATCTCATCGCGCTGCGGCACATGCTTATCGCGGCTCTGAATGCCATACCAGCCCGCGAACGCGAGGCAGTGGTCGTTCGCGCGTTCGAGGGAAACACCTATGCCGAAACAGCCGCGATCATGGGCGTGGGCGACGGGACTGTGAAGGCCTATGTGCATACCGCGCTCAAACGGCTCCGGGCGAACCTCGAAGCAGCTTGATACACAATCGAATTCAACGGTCGCCTGTCAGTCGCTCTCGCATGGCCGCTTGCTGTCGACGCCGCGCGGGATCTTGTCCCGTTCGGCCTCGGTGTAATCACGATCGCTGATCGCGCACAGCCGTTGCTGAATATTGTTGCGGTCGAGGTTGATTCGGATCGGTCCCTGGTCGGACAGACCGATCAGGGTCGTTCCGATCAGCTTCCAAACCATGGTGGAGCCAGGCACAGTGAACTTCGTGCTGGTCCCTGTCCGGGTGTCCCACACTTCGACCTCGGACTTATTGCCGAGTACCACAAGACCATCCGGTGACCAGCCGGCGACGACGGAGTCGTGTGGTACCGGCGGTATGTCCAACTTCGCCGATTCGCCAGTGGCGGTGTTCCAGCGGAACAATGCTCCCGAGTCATCCCGAACCAACACCTCGGTGTTCCCGGGATTCATATGGACATTCGCCACACCTTCACCCGGCAGTTCGAACGAGCGAACCAGTGCGCCGCTGTCGAGATTCCACAGCTGCAGCGACGTGCCGGCGATATTGACAACTACCGAGTCTGTCGACGCGTAACCGACGAGAGTTGCCGCTTTTGCGGGAGTCCGTAAATCGTCGAGATTGTGGCTGAGCAAGACCTGACCGCCGATCTGTCGACCGTCGCCGATGTGCCAGCGCGTGATGGCTCCCGCGTACAGCGCGGCCACTTCGTCGTCGTCGCGGATGGCGAAGGTTACGAACGATGAATCCGCCGAATTCAAACCCGAGGGCGTCGGGAGTGGTATTCGACCTATCTCGTCGAAGGCCGGCATCAGCACAACGGCAACCCGCGAAGTGCCGGTCCACATCAGGGCGTGCCGCCCATCGGGAGTGAAGGCGAGCATCGCGTGTGGCCAAATACGAAGCGTGAAACCGGGCAGGCTGAAGAGGAGACGCATCGACTGCATGTCGATGACTTCGAAGGTTTCGCCGCGAGAGCCCGCGACATAGCGACCGTCGGGACTCCACAAGGCCGTGACGTCGTCAGGCGTGATCTCGGGCCAATCAGAATTGGACTCCGCTGCCGCCCCGTATCGCTCGATGCCGTTACTCGCCGCATAGATCAACACCGGACCAGCCGCGGTGAGGTGTACCGCAGGAGCGACCGCGTCGGAACTGTGTCGAACCTGGACCTGATAAACACGTCCAGTCGCTATGTGGACGAGCTTCGCGATCCCGAACGCATCCCTGTTCTCGCCGGAATATTCGATCGCGAATTGTCCTGTGCTGTCGAGTCGCAACGATCCGCAGGTGCCGAGACCGACCCTGCGACGTTCGGCACCGTCGGCGCCGCGAATGATCAGCGTCTTCGCGTCATCGGTGCATTCGACGGTCAGGCCATCCGGTGTGACGTAACGACCCGGCCAATCACGAACTGGCCGACCGCTTTTCAGATCGTAAATGACCCGGTGAACTTTGAGATCGACATCCGTCTCCGAGAGCCACAGGGTCTCGTTCGCGGAGTCGACCCGCGCGATGATCCGGGTCGGCATGCCATCGGCAGGAATGTCGGGCAGCCGATGGGGTGGTCCGGACAGGTCATATCGTTCGATCACATCGGGATCGCCGAGATAGGTGCCATGGCCCCGCTGCGGGTCGACAGAAATGAACAGCTGTCGGCCATCCTGGGAGAACTTTGCGACGAGCGCCGTTCTTCCCACGACATCCGCACCGTCGGGACGAACGGTGACGGGACCGGATCGAGTCGACACGTCCCACAGCGCGATGCCGCCACGATCGTTCAGGATCGCCAGCTTGCCGCCATCAGGACTCATACGTGCGCCGATAACATTCGGCACCGTGGCCACCCGCCACGGCGAGGGCGGTCCGCTGAGAAATCCCGTCCAGACCGTGACATTGCCGTTCGATTCGGCAGTTGCCAAGACCGAACCGTCCACGCTGAAGTCCGCGGACTTCACATCGGACCAAAGGTCGTTGTATGCGGCCTCCAATGAGCCCAGCCGAACCTGTTCGAGCAGCTGACCCGCTCGAACGTCTGCATTGTCGGGGGCGAATCTTCCTGCGGCTTGCGCGAATTGGAGCGCCCTCGACGGATCGGTGTTACCGAGCACTTCCGATTGCTGGGCTAGGTTGATGCCGGCCTGCTCGCGTAACTGTGCCGTCCGGGCCTGACTGGTGCGGTAGGCGACGATCGCGGTGCCGGAGGCGACCAGGGCGAGTACGGTGACCACCGCGGTGACGGTCCACAAACGCCGCACCTCGCGCCGACGCAGTCGGCGGGACGCGGCGACGTACAGCCGATGCGCTGCAGGGATTTCGGGTTTGCGCTTGTCGACCCAGTCGAGCGCATCCTCCAGCGTCTTGCCGTGCAACAGCGCGCCGTTGTCGTGTTCGGATAGCTCCCACTTCTGGCGGTCCCGTTCGATTTGCTGCTGCCAGGCGCGGAAGTCGCGGTCATCCTGCAGCCAGCCGCGTAGTCGCGACCAGTTGTCGATGAGGGCCTGGTGCGCCAGTTCTACGATATCGGTTCCCTGCGCGTCGCGGCCGACGACAACCAGCCGGTCACGCGCCAATCGCCCAGCGACACTGCGTAGTTCGGGGAAATCACCCATCGACACCACCGACCGGACGAAACTCTCTCCGCTGGACGCGGGTGCGGCAAGCAGCTTCAGTAGGCGTCGTACGTCGAATTCCTCGACCGGATTGGTGAACTGGGCCAGCACCTGGTCAGCACGTTCGGTAAAGAAACCCGTTGCGCGGCCCACTTTTTCGTAGTCGTCGATGGTCAAAGACGCGCTGCCGCGCCGATCCCACAGTTGCGTCAGAGTCGACTCGAGTAGTGGCAGCGCACCCGGCTCGCCCACCGTATCGTCGACAAGACGCTCGACCAGCGCCGGCTGCAGGTCGACGCCGGGCGCATGGTCCGCGGGCCGCTGGATGGCGGCGCGGAGCTGGTCACGACCCATCGGCGCCAGCGGCACCGTCGCCCCGTCGAGAAAGCTGGCGAGGTCCGCGTCGATCAGGTTGTTCAGCGCATCCCACCGCAACGTGAGCAGAATTCGGATGCGTCCCTCGGTATCGGCGCGGGTGAGCTCCATCAGCCATTGCAGCACCGCGCGCGCCCGCTCCGGCGCGGTCGCAGCCAGATCCTCGAACTGATCCGCGAACAGCACCAAGCCCTCCGGCGGCACGCGCTCGAGCAAGCGCGCCACCGAATCGTCGACGGTCCCCGGCGCACGCGCCGCCTGCTCCGCCAGCAGTGTCGAAAGCCGGCCGCCGTCCGGAAAATCGAATCGTGGAGTCATCGCTCGGACCACCGGCGTGGCCGCATCGCCCGGCGACACCTCGCCGGCAAGCCGGAAGGTCGCGATCTGCCGCCCCTGTGCGCGGAGCCGGGGGATCACCCCCGCGCGAATGAGCGACGATTTGCCGATGCCCGACGGCCCGGCCACCGCGACGAACGGTCGCTGCCGCAGCGCCGCCAACGCGCGATCGATGTCGTCGTCTCGACCGTAGAAGTAGTCCGCGTGTTCCTCGTCGAACGGCTCCAGCCCACGATAGGGATTGGGGACGAACGCGGGGTCCATGCCGAGTACTTCGGCGATCGGGATCATGAACGCGGTTCCGGTGTACCCGCGCGGGTCGGCGACCGCCGCCATCCCCACTACCGCGTCTGTTCCGCTGTCCCACACCGGTGCACCGCTGAACCCTCGCGTGATCGGCTGACCGCCGACCCGCTGCAGTTGCAGCCAGCCGGTGCCCTGCCGTTCCCGGAACTCGCCCGACGCCCAGACACCGTCGGGCAACTCCGCCGGAAAGCCGAACATCCGGAACTCGCGCCCCCACGGGTCAATGGCACGCCAAAACGGCGGTGGCACAACCGAATCGCCTACGGCGTCGTCCAGTTCCAGAATCGCGATATCACCTCGACCGTCCCCCGCGATCGGTGTCCACCGGCGCACCCGCGCACGCCGCGCCCCGACCAACGGCAGCAACGGAAAGTCCACCGCCACAATCGAGTCCGGCGGCTGCACATCATTTGGATCGGTACCGGCCGCGAACGCGATCACGTGCGCGCACGTCGCGACGATATTCGGGCCTACCAAGAATCCTGCGCCGCCGACCTGACCTGTGGTCGTGCAGATCCGCGCATGCGCCGAGCCGAACCGAGCGACAGCGCTCGAACCACCTGCAGTCATGGCCCCTCTCCCTGTATACCCGAACGAACATATCGCGGCACAAGAGGGCTGGAGATCGAAAGCGATATCGTCGGTGATCATCTCGCCGCGTTTCCACGGCATTCGCCGCGTCCACCGGTCGGTATCCAGGTGTTGCCAGTACCAGTGTTATCGGACTCCTGTTACTGGTGTCGGATCGGTTGCAAGCTCATGACATGACTCAGACCCTGCAGCCGGGTAACGCTGCGGCCACGTCGGCCGTCGCGGGATCGGCAGTTCAACCCGCCGCGTTCGGTGCGCGGCGGACCATCGCGGTGCTCGCGGTGTTGCTCACCGGGCAGTTCATGGCGGTACTCGATGCCTCGATCGTGAATGTCGCCATTCCTTCTATTCGTACTTCGTTGCATACCAGTGGATCCGCGCTGCAGTTGATCGTCGCGGGGTATGTGATCGCCTATGCCGTGCTGCTCGTGACCGGTGCGCGATTGGGTGATCGGTTCACTCAGCGCCGTACCTTCATCACCGGGCTCGCGGTGTTCACCGTTGCCTCGCTGGCCTGCGGGTTGGCATGGAATGAGTTCTCGCTCATCGTATTCCGGTTCCTGCAGGGCGCGGGAGCCGCGGCGATGATTCCGCAGATCATGACCATGATCCAGCGGAATTTCACCGGCAATGCCAGGGCCAAGGCGCTCAGTGCTTACTCGGCGATCATTTCCGGCGGTATGGTCGTCGGTCAGGTGGCGGGCGGATTGATCGTCAATGCCGACCTTTTCGGGAGCACCTGGCGCGGTGTATTCCTGGTGAATGTGCCGATCGGTGCGGTGCTTCTGCTGATTGCGCCGCGGGTATTGCCCACGGCAACAGCGCGATTCGATCGGAAACTCGATCTCGCGGGTCTGACCATGCTTACCGTCTCGGTGCTGCTGCTCGTGTTGCCTCTGGTGCTGGGACATGAGCAGGACTGGCCGCTGTGGACATGGATCATGCTGGGCGCCAGCGTGATCGGTGTCGGAATGTTCGTGGCGATCGAGCGGCTGGTCGCGGCACGCGACGGTGAACCGCTGTTCGCGCAGCGGGTGCTGAAGTCGCCGGGCCTGGCGCTCACCGCGGGCACGCTGTTCACGATCATGGCGACCTTCGGGGGCTGGATGTTCGTCATGGCGATCCACCTGCAGAGCACCCTCGGCTACACCGCACTGCACGCGGGTCTGCTGTTCATCCCGATGGGCGTGACCTTCGCGCTGGCCAGTTTGAACTGGGAGCGCATCCCACATCGCCTGCACGCCAACATGATTCCGTTCGGACTGGTGGTCGGCGCGGCCACCATGGTGGCGCTGGGCATGATGCTGCGCAACGGCGCCGACTTCGGTCCGCTGCCGCTGGTCGTCTTCGGGATCCAGGGCATCGGTTTCGGCCTGGCCTTCAGCCCGCTGATGACCCGCACCCTGGCCAGGATTCCGGTGGCCCTTGCGGCCGATGCCAGCGGCATTCTGGTGACCAGTGTGCAGCTCGGCATCGTGGTCGGGATCGCCTGCTTCGGGTCGGTATTCCTCGGCCTCGCGGGCAGTACGGTGCTGTCGGCCGCACATGCGTTGGGCGGCACCGCAATTGCGGAGGGCGTGACGGTATTGGTTGCCGCGGCACTGTCTGCAGGCGCCGCGCGGTAGTGCAACCGATCCCGGATTCGCTCGGTGGGCGAATCCGGGATCACCGCTATTGCGCGATCGTCGGCGGTGTGGATTCGGATCATCGCGACGCAAATCATGGCGGGCGCGGTCAAGTTTGACAATCGTCATACCGATGAGCGGAAATGTCTTCGCGGTAGGCATCGAATTGGATGGCGAGGGATATCACCCGGCCGCCTGGCGGCGGGCCGCACATGCGCCAGACCACTTGCTCACCGGCACTACGCTGCGCAAACGGGTGAGCGCGGCCGAGAATGCCGGTTTCACCCTCGCCACCTTCGACGATTCGATCCTGCCGCCCACAGGGCATCCGGCGGGGCGGATCGACGGGGTGACGCGGGCTTCGTTCGTCGCGGCGACAACCAGCACAATCGGGCTGGCGGCCACGGTCGCGACCACCTACGCGGAGCCGTTCCACACGTCGTCACAACTGGCCACGCTCGACTACGCCTCGCGTGGGCGCGGCGGGTGGATCGCCACGACCGATCCCGCGGCCGCCACCACCTGGGGACGACCGCCGCGTACTACCGAAGCGGAACTCGCACGCGAACAACAGGATTCGATCGAGGTCGCGCGTCGACTGTGGGATTCGTGGGAAGACGACGCCGTGGTACGCGACTATGCGGCGAGCCGATTCCTGGATCGAGACAAGCTGCACTACATCGACTTCAGCGGCGAAACATTCTCGGTGAAGGGGCCGGCGATCGTGCCTCGGCCGCCGCAGGGGCAGGTGGTCGTCTTCGCGCATGACACCGGTGATGCCGACGTCATCCTGGTCACCGGAACCGACCTCGCTCAGACCCTCGCCGCCGCCGACCACGCGCGGGCCACCGGTGCACTGGTATTCGCGGAACTCGCTGTTGCCCTGGACATTCCGCACGCGACGGCCGCCGAACGCCTCGCCGACCTGGGCAAGTACGCGACCGTGCATCGCACCGAGCGCCTGCCGTTCTCGGGCTCCCCGACCGAACTCGTGGACCTCATCACCGAACTCGCTCACCACGTCGACGGCGTGCGCCTGCATCCGGCCGTTATCGACGAAGACCTCCCAGCGCTGGCGCGTTACGTCCTGCCCGCCCTGTTCCGCGCCGGTGTCGCGCACCGTCCGGTGCCGGGTTCGACCCTGCGCGCCAATCTCGGCCTGGAACGGCCGATCAACCGTTACGCGAAGGATCAGCACAAATGAGTACAGCATCGCGCAGTGATTCAGTGCGGGGTGGCGGTCGGGCGACGGGTGGACCCGACGTTCCCTTCCCCGACGCACAGGTTCATTTCGGCGTTTTCTTCCAGGGCGTCAACCACAGCACCATCTGGTCGGATTCGAGCAGCGGCTCGCAGATCGACTTCGAAACCTTCCGGCATATCGTCACCACGGCCGAGCGCGGACTCTTCGACGCATTCTTCCTCGGTGAAGGCCTACGCCTGCGCGAGCAGAACGGAAAGCTGCTCGATACCGATATCGCCGGACGTCCCGACGCCATTGCCCAGTTGGCGGCGCTGGCCGGGATCACCGGCCGGATCGGTTTGGTCGCCACCCAGAACACCACTTACAACGAACCCGCCGATCTCGCCCGCCGACTCGCAGGCCTGGATCTGCTGTCCGGCGGTCGTGCGGGCTGGAACGCGGTCACCACCGACAATGCCTGGACCGGTGAGAATTTCCGGCGCGGCGGCTTCCTCGACCACGCGCAGCGCTACGAGCGTGCGGGCGAATTCATTCGGACGGCCCGCGAGATCTGGGATGCCTGGGCCGACAACGCGATCGCGACCTCGCGCCACGATACCGAATGGTCCGCACCGGATTCGGTGCGGACGGTCAGCCGCGACAACGAGCACTTCCAAGTCTCGATCACACCGACCCTGCCGCGCAGCGCGCAGGGCCATCCGGTGATCTTCCAGGCCGGTGATTCACCCGCGGGCCGCGATTTCGCAGCGACCCATGCCGAGGTCATCTTCTCCAGGCACGGAACACATTTCGACGCCGCGCTCGCATTCGCGAACGATATTCGGGCCCGCCTGGAACGCGCGGGCCGACCGGCCGATGACATCAAAATCCTGCCCGGCACACAGATCGTATTGGCGGAGCGGGAATCCGAGGTCGAGGAGAAGGCGCGCTGGGTGCTGGAGGGCCAATTCACCGGACAGACCGCGCTTTCCCTGGTCGGGCAGGTGTGGGGTCGCGATCTGTCGGATCTCGATCCGGACGGTCCGCTGCCCGCGGAGGACCCACAGCCCCGAGTGATTTCGGGCGAGCGCGGCGCACAGCGCGACGGTCAGGATCCGGTAGCGATCGCCCGGGAGTGGCGGGCGCTGGCCGAGGCCAAGAATCTGTCGCTGCGCCAGGTCGCCATCGAAACCTCGCAGCGGTCCGGATTCGCCGGGACACCGAGCCAGGTCGCCGACGAACTCACCCGCTGGGTCCGCCACGGCGCGACCCACGGGTTCAATATCTCGCCGTATCTGGTGCCCACCGGACTCGACGAGATCGTCGACTGGCTGATTCCGGAATTACAGGAGCGCGGGTCGTATCGCACCGCATACACCGGCACCACCCTGCGCGAACATCTCGGGCTGCGACCGCCGCTGACCAGGCGCAGATAACCAGGTCCGTTCCCGAAACACAGCCGGTTTGTCAGGAAACCGAACCCGAGGCCGCGTCTTACTCGTATGTTTGCCATACGCAGTGCAGATCGGAGTGGGACAGTGCAAGCAGGGGTTACCGCGGATTATGTGATCGTCGGCTCCGGATCGGCCGGCGCGGTCCTGGCCAACCGGCTCAGCGTCGATCCGAATGTGTCGGTGGTGGTGCTGGAAGCCGGACCGCCGGATAAGAACAAGTACGCCCATATTCCGGCGGCATTCGCGAAGCTGTTCCGCTCGGAGGTGGATTGGGACTACCTCACCGAACCGCAGCCCGAGCTGAAGAATCGGCAGATCTACTGGCCGCGCGGCAAAATGTTCGGTGGATCGTCATCGATGAACGCGATGATGTGGGTGCGCGGATTCCGTGCCGACTACGACGAGTGGGCATTGCTGGCCGGGGACGAGTGGGGGTTCTCGGCGGCGGTCGAGCAGTTCCGCAAGATCGAGACCGTCGAGGACGCCCAGTATCCGGATGAGGGCGCGACCGGGCCGCTGCATATTTCGCGGCAGCGCAGTCCGCGCGCATTGACCGCGGCGTATTTGGCCGCGGTCAATGAGTCCGGATTCCTTGTGGAGCCACCGAACCGGCCGCAGCCGGAGGGGTTCAGCGAGACCATGGTCACCCAGCGCGGCGGCAGGCGGTGGAGTACGGCCGATGGGTATCTGAAGCCGGCGATGCGCCGCGCGAATCTCACCGTGCATACCGAGGCGCTCGCGTCGCGGATCATCTTCGAGACCTCGCCGACCGGAAGGCCGCGCGCGACCGGTGTGGAGTACCGCAAGGACGGCGTCACACAGACGGTGTCCGCCAGGCGCGAGGTGGTGCTCTGCGGTGGTGCGATCAATAGCCCGCAGCTGCTCATGCTCTCGGGTATCGGTGATGAGGACGAGCTGGCGCGCCATCACATTCCGCTTGTGCACCATGCGCCCGAGGTGGGCGCCAATCTGCAGGACCACCTGGTTGCGGCGCTCGGCTACGGTGTCGAATCCGATTCGCTGTTCACGGCGGAGAAGCCACGTCAGCTGCTCGATTATCTGATCCGGCACCGCGGCATGCTCACCTCCAATGTCGGTGAGGCCTACGGGTTCATCCGCAGCCGGTCCGATCTCGAATTGCCGGATCTGGAATTGATTTTCGCGCCCGCGCCGTTCTTCTACGAGGGTCTCGTGGATCCGACCGAGCACGGGGTCGTGCTGGCGACGGTGCTGTTGCGGCCGCACAGCCGCGGCCGGATCTCGCTGGGTTCCGGTGATCCCACCGCCAAACCGGTCATCGACCCACGCTATCTCTCCGATAGCGGTGGCGCGGACCGGGCCGCGATCATGTCTGGTTTGCGTGTGTGCGCCGAACTGGCCGCCGCTCCGGCTCTGAAGGCGGTGCTCGGGCCGCTGATCTATCCTCCGCAGGCTCCGGCCGAGCTCGAGGCCGCGATGGAATTGACACTGAACGGCTACTCGCACACCCTGTATCACCCGGTCGGCACCTGTCGTATGGGTACCGATGCGGGCAGTGTCGTCACGCCGCGACTGGAAGTGCGCGGGGTGCAAGGACTCCGCGTTGCGGACGCGTCGGTGATGCCGTTGCTGATCCGCGGGCACACACATGCGCCGAGTGTGTTCATCGGTGAGCAGGCGGCGCATTTCATCCACCACGGTTAGCGTGCTGCCGTAGGCGAAGGCTCGATGCGGCCGCGATCTGGCATGCGGAATGTGCCGGGCGGGCAAGGGAATCAGTCGCCCCTGGGATCAGTGCCGCAAAAATCGTGCCCGTGATGGCATGCAGTGCAATATCGCATCGCCTGCGTGTGCGCATAACGTGCTGTGCCGCACCGGATGTCAATGCGCCCGGCCTGGCCGACTGGTGGGACGCCGCTGCGCTCGCCTCGTTGATGCGAGTCATCTGGTCGCGGCTGACAGGCGGTGCGACAACACCTGACAGGAGACACACCCAGCCGGATAGCGGCGCGACGACAGCCAGCAGCGCGGCTGCTCGATCGGAGGCACGTGGGCGTTGCCGGGTCAGGCGTAGGCGAACAGGGCGAGGGAGGCTGCGGACAGGATCAGGTATGGCATGGGATAAGCGATATCGGTGTACCACTTGGCTCGGATGATGGTGATTTCTGCACCGAGGAAATACAGCACCAGGCAGAGGGCGGCGGCGAGGCCCAGTGGCGGGATGGCCAGGCCGATCAGGAGGCCGAGGCCACCGAGGGCTTTCAGGATGGCCAGTGGGTTGAGGGTCCATTGCGGGAGGCCGTAGCCGCGCATGGTCTCGCGCACCTGGTCCGCCTTGACGATATCGAACCCGGTAGCGACGAATGCGGCTGCGGCGGCGAGGACGGTGACAACGACATATGCGACAAACATGGGAACTACCCTCCAGGTATCTCGGTTCTGCGGGTCTGCGATCGTGGGTGGGACACCCGATCGCCCTATTCACGTGACGGATGCCGACCGCGAAAGGTGACCGATGCACGCACAGGAATTGTTGGCGCGACGATTCGAGACGCACCGCGATCACCTGCACGCGGTCGCCTACCGGATGCTCGGATCGGCCAGTGAAGCCGAGGATGCGGTGCAGGAGGCCTGGCTGCGGCTGGACCGCTCCGACACGAGCGAGGTCGAGAATCTGGCGGGCTGGTTGACCACGGTGGTCTCCCGGATCTGCCTCGATATGCTGCGCTCGCGGACCGCTCGGCGCGAGGATCCGATCGATCGGATCGCCGAACTCGGCGACGCCGCCTACGACCGCGATCCGGAAAGCGAGGCAGTGCTGATCGATTCGGTCGGGCGCGCGCTACTGGTGGTGCTGGATAGGCTCGGTCCCGATGAGCGTGTGGCGTTCGTGCTGCACGACATGTTCGCCGTTCCCTTCGATCAGATCGCGCCGATCGTCGGGCGCACCAACGCCGCCACCAAGAAACTCGCCAGCCGGGCTCGGACCCGGGCGCACGGCGATGCGACCGCTACCACCGCCGAACTCGCGCAGCAGCGACATGTCGTGGATGCCTTCCTCGCAGCCGCCCGCAGCGGTGATCTCGACGCACTGCTCGCGGTCCTCGCGCCCGATGTGGTGCGTACAGCCGATCCGGCCGCGCTGCCCTCGGGTATGGCGCCGGTCGCGCGGGGTGCGCAGGCGGTGGCCCGCGAGACCGTCATCCTGCGCCGCCGCTCTCAGGTCGCCACGCTGGCGCTGGTCGACGGAGCGGTCGGCATCATTGTCGCGCCGCGCGGCAAACTACTGCTCGCGCTTGCGGTTACGGTCGAGGGCGACCGAATCGCGGGCTACGAGGTGATCGCCGATCCGACCCGCCTGCGGCACCTGGAGATCGCCGTCCTTCCCGAATTGCCCTGAGCCAGGGGAAATTCAGGCGTCGCGCAGCTGACGAGGGCGACTTCAGCCGCAGACGACACCCAAGGACGCCGACCAACTTCGAATACTCGGCGAGCGCGCCGCCACGCGTCGCAAAGATTCCGAGACCTCGGTATGACAGGTGGGCTTGTCGTGCAGGCGAGCCGGATGGTCGCTTACCGAATGCATCCGAACCACCATGTGACTCATCTCGGCGGCCGATCCGGCCAACGGCATCGACAGTCGACGACTCCTGCTTCAGTCGCAGACAGCACCGAAGGACGCCGAGCCGACCAACTTCGAGTATTTGGCGAGCACGCCACGGGTGTAGCGCGACGGCAAAGGTTTCCAGCCTTCGCGGCGGCGGTCGATTTCTTCGGGGGCGACGAGAAGGTCGAGGGTGCCTGCGGCGACGTCGAGGCGGATCTGGTCGCCGTCGTGGACGAAGGCGATCGGCCCAGCATCGACCGCCTCGGGAGCGACATGGCCGACGCACAGACCGGTGGTGCCGCCGGAGAAGCGTCCGTCGGTGAGCAGCAGCACGTCCTTGCCGAGGCCCGCACCCTTGATAGCCGCGGTGATCGCGAGCATCTCGCGCATACCGGGACCGCCCTTGGGCCCCTCGTAGCGGATGACCACCACATCGCCCGCAGTGATCGTGCCGTCCTCCAGCGCGTCCATCGCCGACCGCTCGCGATCGAAAACCCGTGCCGTACCGGTGAATACGTCGGAATCGAAACCTGCCGACTTGACCACCGCGCCGCCGGGCGCGAGCGATCCGGCAAGGATCGTGATGCCACCGGTCGGGTGGATCGGAGATGTCATGGCCCGCACCACTTTTCCGTCGGGATCCGGCGGGGCGATGGTGGCGAGGTTCTCCGCGACCGTGCGACCGGTGACGGTCAGGCAGTCGCCGTGTAGCAGTCCGGCATCGAGCAGTGCCTTCATCATCACCGGCACGCCGCCGATCCGGTCGACATCCGTCATCACATGTCGCCCGAAGGGCTTCACATCGGCGAGGTGCGGCACCCGGCGGCCGATGCGCGCGAAATCCTCGAGTGCCAGATCAACTCTCGCGTCGTGGGCGATCGCGAGCAGATGCAGTACGGCATTGGTGGAGCCGCCGAACGCCATCACCACCGCAATCGCGTTCTCGAATGCCTCCTTGGTGAGGATGTCGGCCGTCGTGATTCCCCGCCGCAGCAATTCCACCACCGCCTCACCGCTGCGCCGCGCGTAGCCGTCGCGGCGCCGATCGGTCGCGGGCGGTGCCGCACTGCCGGGCAGCGACATACCCAATGCCTCGGCCGCGCTCGCCATGGTGTTGGCGGTGTACATGCCGCCGCAGGCACCCTCACCCGGACAGATGGCCCGTTCGATGGCGTCCACATCCTCGCGGCTCATCAAACCGCGCGAGCAGGCGCCGACCGCCTCGAACGCATCGATGATCGTCACTTCCCGCTCACTGCCATCGCTGAGTTTCGCGATTCCGGGCAGGATCGAGCCCGCGTACAGGAACACACTCGCCAGGTTCAGCCGCGCCGCCGCCATCAGCATGCCGGGCAAGGATTTATCGCATCCGGCCAGCAGCACCGAACCATCGAGCCGCTCGGCCTGCATCACGGTTTCCACGCTGTCGGCGATCACCTCCCGCGATACCAGGGAGAAATGCATGCCCTCATGTCCCATGGAGATGCCGTCGGAGACCGAAATGGTCCCGAACTCCATCGGATACCCGCCGCCCGCGAACACCCCCTCCTTGCTCGCCTTGGCGAGCCGGTCCAGCGACAGATTGCACGGCGTGATCTCGTTCCACGAGGAGGCCACCCCGATCTGCGACTTCCCCCAGTCGCCGTCGTCCATACCGACCGCCCGCAGCATGCCACGCGCGGCCGTCTTCTCCAGACCATCGGTGACATCGCGACTACGCGGCTTGATATCGGGACCGTTCGGATCATTGACCATGGCCACATCATTCCCCGCCCGCATCCCCACCGCCGCCGACCACGCCGATCAGGGTGATTATCCGTGCGTTCCGATTCGCTGGAGCAGCTCGAGCAGGATCGCGCGTTCGCCGGCGGACAATGCGGCGAAGGATTCGGTCAATACCTCGTTCGCGACCCGATGACCGGCGCGCAGGACCTGCTCGCCTGCGACGGTCAACCGGTGTTCGATGGCGCGACCGCGACCGGGGGTGCGTTCGATGAGACCGCGGGTCACGAGCCGGTTGGCGAGGGTGCCGAAGGCCTGCTCGCTCTGGAATGTCTCCTCGGCCAAGGCGCGTGCGGTGGAACCGGGATTGCGGTCGATGGCGCGCAAGGCGTCCCACTGGGCGAGGGTGGTCCCTACGGTCGCGAGCCGACTGTCCAACGCACGGTGGTGGCGGTACTGCGCCTGTTTGACGGCGCGTCCAAGGGCTTGCAGATCACCAGGCATGGACATGACCCTAACAGTATGACTAAGCTTGTTTATATCAATATGTTTAGTCAATGGATCGAGGAGCTTGACGATGACCGCAGACACCCGGCCACAACCGCCGCTCACAATCGCCGAATCAGGCAGCGGCCCAACAGTTCTCGTCCTGCATGGCGGCGCGGGGCCGGCCTCGGTGGCCGGTATCGCCGAGCACCTTTCCCGCTCGTCTCGTGTGATTGCACCGACGCATCCGGGTTGGAATGGCACACCGTTGGCATTCGACAGCATCGGCGATCTTTCACACGCCTACCTGGACCTGCTCCGCGATCGCGATCTGCACGACGTTTTCGTCGTCGGCTCCTCGATCGGCGGCTGGATTGCCGCCGAAATGGCCGTCCGTGATCACGACCGCCGGATCGGCGGACTCGTGCTGATCGATGCGACCGGCGTATGGTTCGACGACGAACCGATCGCCGACTTCTTCGCCCTCGACGCCCGTGGCGTGGCCGAGCACTCCTACCACGACCCCGCGCGCTTCTACCAAGACCCCGCCGATATTCCCGCCGCACAATCGGCCATACGCCAAGGGAATATGGCCGCACTACGGAATTATGCGGCCGACCCGTACATGCACAATCCCCGGCTACTCCCCCGACTCGCCGCCGTCACCACCCCCACCCTGTTGCTCTGGGGCGAAAGCGATCGCATCGTCACCCCGGCCTACGGCGCGGCCTATGCCGCCGCCTTCGCCGATGCCCGCTTCGAAATCATCCGTGCGGCGGGGCATTTGCCCCAACTGGAACAGCCCGAGGCCACTTTCGACCGCATCGACGGATTCCTCCAGTCGGTGCGGATCGGATCGGTGACACCCGTCGACTCGACGGGCCCTACCCCCTGACGCTCGCGAACCCCATGGGCGGCGTGGGCGACGGCCCCGTGCGCAGTATGGGTCGGAAGTCGGGAAGTGCGGGCAGCACATCGGCATTGCGGGCGGCATAGCAGCGCACGCGCGGGAGTGCCCGTGTTACCTCCGCGCGCTCCACCGGTTCGGCATCGATGAACCCGATGGTGTCCAGTTCCAGGCCGAGGGTGTGCGCGATCCGCAATAGCGAAGCCGATTTGCGGCCCCAGCCGATCTCGATGGCCGAGAACATGTCGTAGAGCCCGTGCCGGTAGAGCTTTTTGAGGGTGAGGTCGCGGTCGCTGCGGCTGGCCACGGCGTGCCAGATGCCGCGCTCGCTGAGCTTCAGCAGCGTGCGCAGGGCGGCGGGGCGTGGTGCGCCGCTCGTCGCGTCGCAGACGACACCATCCCAGAGGGTGTTGTCCAATTCCCAGACAAGACATCTCAGAGCCGGTGCCATCGCCTGCCCCTATCGGTTGGTCATCGCTGCCTCTCCTGCCGTGTCGTCGGCAGATGGGCTACTGCGAAAACCATCCAGCGAACGGCACGTACCGGACAAGCCCCCGCTTTCTTGGGAGCTCATTCGGCCGAGGTGATACTACCGGTACTGCCCGCGCATGCTCCTGTCAAAGGCCGTAGTAGCGGCGAACGAGCCGTTCGTAGACCCGCGCGGGCGTGAGTCGCCGGGTCCAGAACGAGAGCCGAACGTCGCTGCCGCACAGGTAGGTTTGGCGGGGTTCGGGTGCTTCCAGGATTGTCCGCACCTTCCTGGCTACCATCTCCGCGGACTGTCCGTGTTCCAGATATCCGGTGACGCGCGCCAGCACCGAAGTCCGATCCGGGGTGTATGACTCGATCGGATCGGCAACGCGCGCAGCCGAATCGATGATCGGAGTAACCGTCCACCCCGGCGCGAGGACCGAGACGTGGATGCCGAGGCCCGCGGTCTCCATCCGCATCGCCTCACCGAGACGTTCGATGGCCGCCTTGGTGGCCGAATACCAGCCGCCATAGGGTTCGGCGATCGCGCCCGCCCCGGAACTCACCACGATCACCCGACCGTGGCCCTGCGCACGCATGATCGGCAGCACTTCGCGCAGCACGCGGTGGGTGCCGATCACATTGGTATCGATGAGTGCGGCCGCCTCGTCCGGATCGGTCTCCTCCACCGAACCGACAATGCCGTAAGCGGCGAAGGTGAGCACCGCATCGATGCGGCCGTACCGTGCGTGCACGGATTTCACCCAACTCCGCACCGCCTCGGTATCGCGGACATCGACCGCACTCACGCCGTCCCGCGCGATCTTGTCGCTGCCCTCGACCGTATAGCCGAGGCACGCAAGGTATTCGACGGTCGCCGCGCCCATACCATTGGCGGCCCCGGTCACAAGGACAACGGTCACGGCGCACACACCTGCAACACCCGCGGCAGCACCTCTAAGCGGGCCGATTCCACAATCGTGATCTCGCCATCCAATTCGAGCGGTGCGGGCACGGCGGGCCGCAGTTCCACCGCGGTGTCGCGACGGCAGGTGGCCAGCGCCGAACCCCTGAACTTGCCGCGATAGAGACCAGCGATGAGCCCCAGAATCCGTGCCCGTCCGGCGGCTTCCCAGATATTCACATCGAGCATGCCGTCGGCACGGGTGACCGGCGTGTCGTAATACATGCCACCGGCGAAGTGCACGCTCTTGAGCACACCGACATTCGTGATCGGTGCGGTGTGCACCCAGTTCGATCCGCGCAGTTGGATGGCGAGTGGCTTGTGGTTGGCGATATTGCTCAGTGCGGTGGCGATGATGGCCGCCTCGACATTGCGGGACTTCAGCCAGCCGATCAGCCCGCGCGCGTTGTTGAACGAATGATTGCCTGCCGCAACGAGTCCCATGCTCGCATTGAGCAGGAAGTAACGCACCGTCCGGGTGCCGTCCGGCAGCAGCATGGTGGCCTTGCCGACATCGACGAGTTCGGGCGCGCCGAGCCGGACCGGGATATCGGCGATCCTCGATCGCCCCGGTTTGTGGAAGTCGTTGGAACTGCCGAGACCGATCGCGCCGAGTGCGACCGATTCTGCTCCTTGTCGCGGTCGGTCGGTCGCCGGGTCCATGATCGCATTGAGGACCAGGTTGACCATGCCGTCGCCGCCCGCCGCCACGATCACCTCGGGTGGATCCGATTCGAGACTCGCCTGCACCAGTTTCGTGGCTTGCTCTGCGTCACTGGGCATTTCGACGGCGAGATCGGTATTCCGTTCGCGCAGTATGCCTTCTACCGGACGCCACCTTTGCAGCGCGGTCCCGGCATTGGATTCTGGATTCAGGACGACGAGCATGTTTCCTCCTCGATACCCAGCCACTCGCGCAGCCGTGGCCACTTCCCGGTGCTCACAAGGCCCGAATATTCCTGTAGAACAACCGATTCCGGCACATTCACGAGGAATACCGGGATCCCGAGAAGTGCCGCCGGTGCGTCGTTGGCGGCGTCGTTGCCGATCATCACGCACTCCCCCGGTTCCGTCCCGAGCCGGTCGAGCAGTTCTCGGTAGAACTCGATGCGTGGTTTCGAGCGGCGCATGTTCTCGCCGCTGGTGCGGAAGATGAACACGGACGGGTCGTAGCCACCCCAGCCGAGCCGAGTGGTGACAGTGCTGTCCGGCCACAGCGGGTTGGTCGCAACAACCTGTACCGTGCCCGATTCCCGGAGCCGGGTCACCGTGTCCAATGCCAACGGCTCCGGCGGAAAACAACCACGCAGGCGCGGAAAACCCGTCTCCGCCAGGCTCTTCAGTCGACTCGCCACCGCTTCGGGCGCGACGCCCAATCGGTCTGCGAGCAGTCGGACCATCAGGTCGGTGTTGGTGTGCTCGGTGTCGTTGGCCCGCACCTGCTTCAGCACGCCGGGCAGGACACGCAGAAAACGATGCGGTGGGGTCAACTCGCGAAATGCCTGCGCGGCCGCCAGCGGCATCAGCGCCTTGAACCGTCGCCGATGCAACCGCACCAAGGTACCGTCCAGGTCCCACAGGACTGTGCGGTTCATTCCTGGCTGTCCAGTACCGCTTGGAGATCGGCGCGAGTCAGGCCCAGCTGGGCAGCGTATTCGTCGATGCCGGGACGTTCGGCCGCAGTCGAACCGATTCCGGCCCGGCTCGCCAGCTCCGAACCATACGCGGCACCGAGATCGAAGACGGTCTTGGCCAGCGCCGCCGGAAACAGCCAGCGGCCGAGGTCGCGCTGGAAAACCCGAGTCAGCCGGTAGGGGGCGGAGATTCGCGCGCCGAGATCGGATACCGGCGCTGGGTCGCGCAGCGAACTCATCTTGCGTGCTTCGTCACCGGGCACCAGCAGCAGATCCGACCACAGGCGACCGAAGCGGTCACGCTTCTCGCTCGCGACGGCGGTCATATTGAATTCGGTGTAGGCCTTTTCGATGCGTGAGGTATGGGTGGAGCGACTGCGCAGCAGGGCATGGATATCGGCGGTCTTGCGCGCGGTGTCGTAGCGGGTGAAGCGGTTGATCTTCGGTGCGATCCAGCTGATCAATGCCGCGAACTCCGGTTCGGGCACGAGCCGATCGGCCAGCGAAAGGGCGTGGTACATCAGGCTTTCGCTGCCCGCCTTGGCGATTTCACCGGCCAGCAGGTCGTAGTCGAGGTCATCGGCGTAGCGGGCCAGGTTCCAGATGTCGGCGAGTTCGCGTACACCGGTCTTGTAGTAGGGCAGGTGGATGCCGAGATGGTGCAGGTTGTCTTCGTGCGACATAGCCCAGGCAGGCACACCGTAGAAGTCGATGCGCCGCACGCGCTTCCAGATCGCGGTGTAGTCGACGGTGTACGGAGCCAGCGGGGTGATCAGGCCCCAGTGCGTGCCGACGACAAGCGATCCGTCACGGGAGACGAACGAGGGCAGGTGGTGTGAGCGTTCGGCGCGAACCTTCGGGGCCTTGCCCAGCAGTTCGGAAGTGGCGAAAAGTCCCATCCCCCGGTAGATCTCGATGACGGTGTCCACCTGATCGAGTTCGACGAGGATGTCCAGGTCGTTCATGCGCTTGTAGCGCGGATCGTGGTAGATCTCCGACGAGAACAACATGCCCTTGAGCACGACGCAACGCACGCCGCGTTCGTCGAAGCGGCGCAATAGTTCTCTGGCACCGGCCAGGCGCCGATCGTTCACGGCGGCAATATGATCTGTCACGGTGGCGAAATGTGCTCGCACCAGCTCGGGAACGAGGTCGTAGAGCTCCTCGGATTCCAACCGACGCTGCACCAGTGGGACGGTCGCATTGAGCTTTGCGAGTTCGAAAACCTCGGCCCAGTCGGTGATCTCGTGGGCGAGCTTCGCCAATGCGGCTCGTTCGTCCTGATTCGGGTCGGCGAGTGCGGCATGCACGAGCAAGCGTTCGGAAGCCGTGCCGCCCGCGGCGATTTCGGTTCCGGTCATATCAGCGGATTCCTTCTTCGGTCGGACCGATTTGCTCGGGATGGAAGGCGAAGCGGCGGGCCACGGCCGAGATCTTCGCCAGCGCGAAATCCAGTTGATCGCGACTGAGCGTGGCCATCATGCTGACCCGCAGTCGCTGCTGTTCGCGTGGGACGGCCGGGAATTCGACGCCGTTGACGAACACACCCTCGGCGTGCAGCGCCGCGACGACCTCGGCGACGGCGAGGTGCTGCGGCACCAGGATCGGGATGATCGCGGTCTGCGGATCGACCGCGAAGCCCATCCGACGCAGTTCCCGCACGAAGTAGTCGACATTGTCGTGTAATTGGCGGATCCGCTCCGGATGCGCATCGATGAAATCGATGGCGGCGAGTACCGAGGCGACGACGGCGGGGGCCAGCGAGGCCGAGAACATGTACGAGCGCGCGAAGAACCGCAGCGTATCCACCAGATCCTTCGACCCGGCCACGAAACCGCCGGTAGTGGCGAACACCTTCGAGAAGGTGCCCATGTACAGCTCGACCGACCCGGCCCCCATGCCGAAATGTTCGGCGGTGCCGTGGCCGTTCGCGCCGAGCACACCGGTGCCGTGCGCGTCGTCGATGGCCAGCCACGCTCCGAACGAATCGCACAGCGCTCGAATCTCCGGCAGCGGTGCGATATCACCGTCCATCGAATACACGCCCTCGACGGCGACCACGATATTCGCGCCCGGATTGCGCCAGCGGATCTGCATGAGCCGGTGGCGCAGATGCCGAAGATCGTTGTGCTCGAAGGCCATCGAGCGGACCCGCCCGAGTTGGATGCCGTCATAGAGACTGGCATGGCTCTGCTCGTCGTAGAGCAGGATGTCGCCCTTGCGCAGCAGGCCGGTCACCCAGCCCACATTGGCGGCGTAGCCGGAGGAGAACACCAGCGCCGATTCGCAGCCCTTGGTCTCGGCGAGGCGTTCCTCCAGCCGCCGGTGCACCGAAGTGGTGCCGTTGAGCAGTGGCGGTCCGCCGTGGCCGACACCGAATTCGCGCACCGCCCGTACGGCGGCCTCGACGATCTCCGGTTCGTTGCCGAGGCCGAGATAGTTGTTGGACCCCAACATGATCAGGTCGCGGACTGCGCCCCCGTCGGGATCGCGGACCTGTACGACCGGACCCGCAGGCCCGGTGATCTCACGGAGGACGAATCCGGTGCCGCGCGCGTTCGCGACGTAAGGCCGGAATTCCTCGAAGCGCTGTTCGAAAGTGTGCGCGGCGGGATCGAGGTAGTGCTCGAGGCTGAAGTTCTCGCCGTGCGCGGTCTCGTGCGGTGCGGCTGCGGTGGATGTCATGAGCTGTGTTCCTGAACGATGGTTGCGGTTCCGGCCTTGCCATCGAGAATCAGCACATCCCCGCTGGCGACCAGCCGGGTGACGCCCGGAACGCCGACGACGGTAGGAATGCCGAGTTCACGGCCGATAATGGCGGTGTGCGAGAGCGGGCTGCCCTTCTCGCTGACCAATCCCCCAGCGGCCACCATCAGGAAGACCCAACCGGGATCGGTACTGGCTGCGACGAGGATCTGACCGTCGACGACCACATCCGGTTCCGGAGTGGTCAACACCAGTGCCGGAGCTTCGACTCGGCCCGGCGCGCAACCGATTCCGTGCAGCACACTGCCGGAATCGCCGGTGGGAGCCGGATGGTCGAAGGCCGGATCGTTGATGCCGACGGCCGCGATTCCTGCCGTGACGATCCGCGACGGCGGTTGCTCGATGCGCCACCGCTCGTGATCGCTCTTGCGTGTGGCGACCGTGCGCGCCGCATCGGTGTCGACAGCGGTCCCCCGGGTGAGGGCCGCGATCTCCTCGTAGGTGAGCCAGAAGATATCGCGCGGATCCTCGAGCAACCCAGCCACGTGCATCTGCCTGCCGTATTCCCGGAATACCCGTTTGACCAGGCCGAAGGATCGACTGCGACCCAGCCGCATATTCTCGCGCTGTTTCACATGCTCGCGTGCGCGGCCGAGTGCGAACCGGAATGCCAACCGTTGCGGGAGCTTTCCACCGAACAGCCTCGCCGCGGTGCGCTCCGCATCGCGCCGGATCTG
Source organism: Nocardia sp. NPDC049526 (assembly GCF_044465765.1). NCBI lineage: Bacteria > Bacillati > Actinomycetota > Actinomycetes > Mycobacteriales > Nocardiaceae > Nocardia > Nocardia sp. NPDC049526. Next base: position 431,572 of record NZ_JBITMA010000002.1, read on the forward strand.
CTTCTCGCGCGCCGCCATTTCGTCGATGTTCTGACCGCCACGCAGATAGTTGCGCAGCATAGGAACCAGTCGCTCCGGATGTTCGCCAAGCGGATCGGTTTCCAGCTTCAGCTCGTCGACGGTACGGTCGCCGAACAGGGCGATATGCCGCAGGCATGCACCGCGGAAATCGGCGAATTCCGGCTGTGCCATGGCTTTCCACACCTCGTGCGGTTCCAGCGGGCCATGGAACAGCTCACGCAGCGCGTCATCCGCCCGGACCGTTGCGGTCAGTGCGAGCGCCGAGCGGACCGGGTCGACACTGTCGACACCCTCTTCGCCGCAGAACAATTCATTGCGCAAGGTGATGGCGGCTGTCTCGGTGAGACCTTCGCGTTCCAGCAGCAGCCCCACGACGTGGAACATCTGCTGGGCCAGAAAGTCATTGAAGATCTGCACCGCGTAGGCGGGTACGAGTTCGTGCAGGCAGCGTTCCATCCACTCCAGTAGTGCTTCCGGATCCCGTTCCCGCTCCGGTGTTTCCGGGTCGAACCGGTGGTCCAGATCGGCGGTGAAGGCCTGGAGTTCGGTGAAGAACGCGCGCAGCCGCCGCGGTAGCCGCAGCCAGCCAACGGTGATGATGGCGGCGATACGCAGGCGCAGCAGATACATCTTCGCCCGTGCCAGCCCGCGTTTCGGCGCGGCGGGCCGCTGGTAGCGGTTCTCGATATTGAGTGCCGCCTCCCAGCCTTCGATGGCGAACTCCATGCCCGGTATCTGCAGGAACAACCGGTACCAGTTGCTGATGTTGTAGTAGATGCGGCCGTGCGCGGTACCGACCAAATAGGGATACAGGCTCGCGGCATTGCGGTCGACAATGGTGTCGGTTGCGCCGAAATCCTTGTGGCAGGCTCTGAATACCTGCTCATAGGCGTTCCGCAAGATGGAAAAGGTCAGCGGGCTGGACAGACCGGGATAGGACTCGGCGACATTCACATTGTCGAAAATGGTTTCGCGGGCACCGGTCGCGGTGATCGGGCGGGCTTGGAGCAGGTACAGCACACCCTCGGCGTCATAGGCCCATTCGATATCCTGTGGCGCGCCGAAGGTCGCGGCCAAACCCGTTGCGGTATCGACGAGTTCGACCACCTGTGCGTCGGTGAGTGCCTGTTCGGTGACACCGGCGAGCTGCTCGACGACCGTGCCGGAGCCATCGGCCGCAACCGCGACCCGGCTCTGCTTCTCGGCCACCGAACGGGACACGATCGTGCGCGCGGCCGTGTCGACGAAGTAGGTATCGCACTCCACTGTTCCGGCGACCACACCTTCGCCCAGGCCGAGGGCCGCCGAGACGACGGCCTCGCCCGGGTCGCCGGTCTGCGGGTTGCAGCTGAAGGCGACGCCGGAGACCGCGCTGTCGATCAGCACCTGCACCAGGACGGCGCAGTCGATCTCGGTATTGTCCAGTCCACGATGCGCGCGGTAGAAAAGTGACCGCTTCGAGTAGGCCGAGGCGAGCACATCCAGCACCGCCGCCGATACGTCCGCCGGGGCGACATTCAACAGGGTATCGAGCTGGCCCGCGAAGGAGTCCGTCGCCGAATCCTCACCGCTCACCGAGGAACGCACAGCCAGCCGAGCGCCGGACTGTGGTGTGCGATCGACGATTTCGCGCACGTTCGGGCCCAGCTCAGCGCTGATTTCCGCGGGGATCGGCTGAGCAAGGATGATCCCCCGGATCTGCTCCGAGACCGCACGCAACGATGCCGGATCGGTGTGATCGAGCGAATCCAGCGCGTCGGCGATGGATCCACGGATCGGTTCGAGGATGCGAGCACACGCGACGCCACTCAACACCACGAACGGTGGCACCCGGTAGCCGGCCGCTACGAGCCTGCCGAGATTCGCGGCCTTGGCGCCCACTTGCGGCGCCAAGGCCGCATCGGCGGCCAGTTCGGTATCGCTGACGGTTGTTCCGGTCATTGCGCGGCCTCCTGCATGGTCGTGGCCGTCGGCACCGCGGACGCACGCCGGGTGAGCCGCACAAGTACCGGATCGGGGGTATTGGAGATCTCCGGGTTCTCCCGCACCCGCATCCCGTTGACGAGTTCGATGTCGTAGCGGGCCAACAGCATTGCGATGCCGACCCGCACCTCCATCAGCGCCATATGTTGGCCGACGCACAGATGTGCGCCCCAGCCGAACGGGAAGTAGCGGTACGGCGGGCGGGCCTTGGTCTGTTCCTTGGTGAACCGGTCCGGATCGAAGGTCAGTGGTGAATCCCAGAATTCGGGGAAGCGGTGGTTCACGAACGGGCTGATCACCACGATCGCGCCCGGTTGCAGATCGAAGCGGTCGAAGCTGTCCGGTTCGACGGCGGTGCGGCTGAATGCCCAGGCGGGTGGGTGCAGACGCATGGCCTCGTCGATCGCGCGCCCGGTCAGCTCCAGTGCGGGCAGGGCCCGGTCGACGCCGTCGGTCAGCGCGAGTGCGATATCGATTTCGTCGCGTACCCGCGCGAGCACCGCCGGGTTGTGGGCCAGTTCGTAGATGGTCCACGCCATCGCGCCGCCGGTGGTCTCGTGTCCGGCGAGCAGGAAGGTGAGCACCTCGTGACGCAGTTGCGCGTCATCCATGGCGTGCCCGGCATCATCGCGGGCCGCAAGGAGGCGGGCCAGCAGAGACGTCGCTTCGGCATCGGCGTCGCGGTGACGCTGAATGACGCTGTCCACCACACGATGTAGTCGTTCGCGAACACCTCGGAAGCGGTGATTGGCCGGGGTCGGCACATTCGGCGGCACTTGGATGGGTGCGGCCATATGCCGCATCACCCACGAAATGCCTTCGCGCACATCGTCTTCGATCTGGGGCAGGACACCGTCGATATCGGCGCCCATAACCGCGCGGCACACCACATCGGCCGCGAAACCCATCACCTCGGGGACCAGGTCGAAGGCCGTACCCGTCGCGGCGTACGCATCGAGGCGATGGAGCATCCGCTGTCCGCACTCGACCATGAGCGGAACCTCGGTGTCGACGTGACGGCGCGAGAATGCGGGTTTGATCAAGGCGCGCTGACGTTTCCAGAGTTCGCCGCCGCTGGTCAGCAATCCGGGGCCGAGCAAGTAGTTCAGACTCTGATAGCTGATTCCCTTCTCATACTTGGCCGCATTGGTGACCAGCACCTGATTGATGTGCTCCGGCTCGACGAGCAGATGCATCTGCCGATGTACCAGCCGCAGCCGGACGCTGCCGCCGTGCGCGACGGCCTGCTCGTAGAACAGCGCGAGCGGGTCGGTGCGGTAATCCGGATACGCACCCAGTGGATGTCGCAGCGCCGGACCGCCGAGCCTTCGGCCGCGGAACTTCGGCTGCACACTCATGCCGCGCCTCCGGCACCGACCAGATCGTCCTCGGCCAGGAACAGCCGCCTGGCCTCGGCGCGCTGCACCTTGCCGCTCGTGGTCTTCGGTATGCTGCGCGGCGGCACCACCCGAACCCCGGCCGGCAGCACACCGGTGCGTTTGCTCACCGCGACCCGCACCGCTCGGCGCAACGCATCGTGTTCGGTCGCCTCCGCACCGGATTCGACAATGAGATGCAGTTCCTCCGAGAGCCCTCGGATATCGGCATGGCCGACGGCCGCGACACCACCGAGGCGCACACCATCGACTTCCTGTGCGGCGAGCTCGAAATCGGTGGGCAGGTAGTTCGCGCCGCGGATGATGATCAGGTCTTTATGCCTGCCGGTGATGCGCAGCCGGCCGTCGCGCAGGTAGCCGATATCGCCGGTGTCCCACCAGCCGTCCCGAGTGGCGGCCGCGGTCTCTTCGGGCAGCCGGAAGTAACCGATGGTCATCGATGGGCCCCGGAATTGGATGCGGCCGACCACGTCCGAGCCGCACACCGCGCCGTCCTCGTCGACGATGCGTACCTCGGTACCGGGCAGCGGTGCGCCGCAGTCGACGATATGCATCACATCGAGGTCGTCTTCCGGAATGTCCAGGGCCACACCGTTTCCGGTGAGCGCCCGGCGCGACACCGAGTCGTAGGCGACGGGCGCGTGCGGGCGATTCACGGTGACCGCGAGGGATGCCTCGGCCATGCCGTAGCAGGGCACCAATGCATCCTTCGGCAGTCCCCAGGCCGCGAACCGGTCGACGAAACTCTGCACGGTCGGCGGGTGGATCGGCTCCGCGCCGCAGAACAGGAACCGCCAGCTCGACAGATCGACGCCGTCGAGTTCGGCGTCGGTAACCCGTGCCGCCGCATATCCGTACGCGAAATTCGGTGCCGCCGTGAATGTTCCGCGATACCGGCCGACCGTACGCAGCCAATCGCCCGGACTGCGCAGGAATCGGCTCGGCGGCATGAGCACCGCATCGATGCCACGGAATACCGGTGTCAGGAATCCGCCGATCAGCCCCATATCGTGGTGCAGCGGCAGCCAGCCGACCCAGGTGTCGCCCGCGCCCATCGCGGCGGCCTGTGCGATCTGTTCGCAGTTGGCGGCTAGATTCGCGTGGGTGATCTGCACACCTTTCGGTGTTCCCGTCGAGCCGGACGTCGCCTGGATGAACGCCAGATCCCCCGGTTCGGGAAGTCTGGGCGCCATGGCCGGCGCGTCCGGCGAACAGGCCCAGGCGTGCAGCACATCGCCATCGATGGCGGCCACGGTGTCCGGCAGTGCTCCCCCTGCGAGCACCGACCGAGTCGTGACAACCGCCGCGGGTTCCAGATAGCCGAGCAGCCGAGTGAACTTGTCGCGGAAGATATCCGCCGAACCGAACCCGCCCGGCGTCGCCACCGCGGTCGGCACCGCGCCGAGCACCAGCGCACCGAAGAACGCCGTGACGAACTCCGGAGAGGTGGGCAGACACAGCATCACCCGATCCCCCGGCTCGACCCCCTCGGCGGCCAGTGCGGCTGCGGTGCGTCCGGCCGCGGCGGCGAGATCGTCGTGCCGCCAGGCAATTTCACCCTCGGCGTCGCCGCGCTCCGGTACGAAAATCGTGGACGTTGCCGACGCACCACGCTCGGCATCGGCCAGTAGCGCATGCACGATCGTCGGATACTGCGGAATCAATGCCGTCACTGCTGCTCACCCCGCACGTACCGCACGATCTCGCCGACCGTATTCAACTGTGCCGCAGCGTCTTCCGGAATGACGACGCCGAATGCCTGCTCCAGCTGAATGGTCAGCTCGATCGCGGTCGGCGAATCCAGTCCGTAGTCGATCAATTGCGCGGACGCGTCGATCTCGTCCGCCGAAACCCACAGCACCTCACCGACAATGGCGCGCACCCGCGCCTCGATCTCGGTGGCCGGGGTACCTGCCTGTGTACTCACCCGAGTAACTTCCCTTCCGTCACGCAGGCGCGGACCGACTCCTCGAGATCGACGCCGTCGCCGGTGTCGATGCGGTGGAATCCCACTTCAGGGAAGGCCGCCGCGAGGGTGTCGCGCACCTGTAGATATCCGTCACGCAGGGCTCCGAGCCGCTCTGCTGTTTCATGGGCCTCCTTCGGCCCGTTCCCCGAACGTTCCGCACACCGTGCCGCGGCCTGTTCCGGCGGTGCGTCCAGCCAGAGCACCGCGTCGGGCAGTGTGGTGCGAAAGCGGTCGGCGAAACCGGGGACGGATTCGGTCACGTCCCGGCGCACCAGATCCGCGATCTCCGAGAGCAGCTCCCAGATATCCGGGGAACTGCCCAGACGCGTGGATTCCGCCCGCTGCCAAGCGAGAATGTCGTCGAAGGTGCCCGGCCGGTGTCGCTCCAGCACGGCCGCGATCTCGTCGGCGCGATCGTGGCCGTTCCATTCCGGGCGGGCCAGCGCGACATACAGCGGCCCGTAGACCAGCAATTCGATCAGCGGATGCCGTTCGAATACCAGCACATCCGGTGACCAGGTGGTCAGGAAGTGCCGCTCCACCGGGCCGAACAGCGTCATCTGCAGATACATCGCGGTGGCCTTCATTTCCAGGCTGCCGACTTCATCGCATCCGACGCTGAAGACCTTGAGCTGCTCGGAAAGGTCCGTCAGCGGTACATTGCGGGTGTTGTGGAAGTCCGGGCAGGTCATCGAGGCGAAAGAACCTGCGCCCGGCGCCAATTCGCGCAGCCGTGCCATGACCGACGATTTGCCTGCACCGTCGATGCCGACGATCGCGACGCGACGGGTCACCGGTCGTCCTCCCGCAGTTGGGCGAGGACGGCCTTGGTGATGTCGGCGGGTGTGTCGGTGCCGTCCAGGCGGATCCAGCCGAACTCCTCCGACAGGGCCTCCAGCGCATCGTGACTGCGCCGCTGGAAGGCCAGGAAGGTCTCCTCGTCGCCGTAGCCACTCTCGTAATCGCTGCGCAACTGCTTGCGCCCCAACGCATCCTGCGGACTGACTGCGAGGTAGAAGGTGCGATCGGGTTCCGGGAATCCCGACGCCAGCTTACGCAGCACCGCCGGATCGCCACCGTGTGCGACCTCGGTGGCGAAGTACTTGTACCAGTAGGCATTTGCCAGCAGGATGTCCGGGCCGCGTTCGGCGGCGAGGTCGAAGGACAGTTGCATGGCGTGGAACAGGAAGTGTGCGCGACTCAGCGGAGACAGCAATTTCAGGTAACCGTAGATCTCGGCCGGACTGCGCCACGGCAGCTTCGAGGAGACCTTGGGATCCAGGAATGCGTCCCAAATGGTCACGGCGGCAACGCTTTGGCCCTGCGCCTCGAATTCCGCGGCGATGCGGGCCACCTGGGTGGTCTTACCCGATCCGTCGGCACCGGCGATGCAGATCAGGCGTTTGCGTGCGGTCAGTGGTTCATCCGTTCTGGCGGCCGCCGGGCGTGGGTGCTCCGAGGGCTGGGGTTTTTGCTTGGGTTCAGTTGGCCGTAACGGCACCGCAGGGGCGGCGGGCTCGTCCGGTTCCGGGATCGGCGGCTCGTCGGGGACCGGCCGCGGGCCCCCCGGTTCCAGTTCCGCGACGGCGCCGACATCGAGTCGTTGCGCATGGTTGCCATGACCGGACGGTGGCGCGACCAGCTCGGATGCAGTCTCCAGCACGCTGATGACTCCGGCCCCGCCGTCGACCCGGATCCGCTGACCGGAGCGCATCGCCGTCGTCGCACCCGCGACATTCAGCACCGCCGGGATTCCGTACTCGCGCCCGATCACCGCCGCATGCGAGAGCATCCCACCCACCTCGGTCACCACGGCGGCGACCAGCCCGAGGGCAGGCGTCCACCCCGGATCGGTGAACCGGGTGACGAGGATGTCGCCCTCGCGCAGCTGGTCGATATCAGCCAGCGAAGTGATCACCCGAGCGGTGCCCTCGGCGATACCCGGGCTGCAGCCCAGCCCGGTCAGATCGCCGTCGCCGATCTCGCGGACCGCGTCCACAGTGACACCACCGCCCAGCTCATGCGGTGGCACCAGATCCCGATAGCCCGCGTAAACCGCGCGGCGATAAGCGATCTGCGGTGCGAGCGTCGAGATTTCCACCCGTCCGGCCGCGAGATCACACAGCTCGTGGATCGACAGCTGGAACACATCATCGGCCTGCTCTAGCGTGCCCGCCGCAGCCAGGCGCACCCCGGCCTCCACGACATACGCGCGCACAATGGCATAGCACTGCGAGGAAAACTCCCGCATGCGTTCGCGTGCCACGAGATACCGGCGCATCCGCTCGATCTGCTTATCCAATGCCTTGGCGTGTTTCACCCGCGCCAGCGGCTTGGCCCGCACTCGGGCGCGCACCGCGGCGAGTTCGTTTTCGTAGCGTTTGCGCTGATCCACCAGCGTCACATCGGGATCCGCGGGCGGGGTGCCGTGTTCGAGCATGACCGCGATCATCGAGCGCACCCGCTCGGGCGCCTCCGACCAGCGCGGGCTGGTGAGATCCAGCTCCGCGTCGGCGTGGAAGCCCTGCTCGTCGAGGAAGGTATCGAGGCCCTTCGTCCATTCGGGACTGTCCAGGCCGTGATCGCCTGCCACCCGGTGCAATTCGACGATGCCGCGCTGCAACTGCATATGGCTGATATCGGCGAGCCCGCCCATCAGGTCGATCGCCGAGGTCGTCCCGCCGGTCGCGGCATCCACCTTGTCGAGCAGCTGTTTGAAGTCGGTCTGAACGCTGGAGTTGTTGTAGATGGTGGTGAAGTAGGCGCGCTCGGTGGCGGCGTGGAAGGTGAGCAGGCAGTCCGCCAGATCCGCGACGAAGGTCGCCTCGTCGGTGTGCGGCAGTTCGCGTACCCGCTCGCGCCACACCGCGTATTTCGCGGGCCACCCCGCCGCGAACGCATCGACCGCCGCCAGTTGATCCTGGTAGCTCTTCTGCACGGCCAGCGCCGCGGGCAGCGCCCTGGCAACGGTCTTGGCATTCGTCGGGGTGCGGTGCGGGCCGTCGGGGCCGTAGTCGTTGAGCACACCGAGGTCGTCGTCGAAATGCTGCTCGTCGAAGCCGGGAATGCGGAAGAAGCACTTCTTCACCGCGCTGACATTCCAGTAGGCGCGGCCGTAGTACATGGCCATCCAGTCCGGTTCCGCGGCCGGTTCGGCGAGCTTCAACCGTTCGAAGAACTGTTGCATCGAGTACTGGAAGGCATTGTCGTACAACGAGAACATCATCGGCGTGCAGACCCGCGCCGAGACGCCGCCGTCGCGTAGATCCGCGTCGGAGAACTGGTCGATATCGGTGCGCCAGCTGATCGCGGTAATGGCCCGCGCCTGTAGCAGCCACAGTTTCCCGTCGCCGTCGATGGCCCATTCGATGTCCTGCGGGCGGTGCCGGTGCGCCTGCACCGCGAGCATGAGGGCGGCGAGTTCTGCTGTGGCGGTGGCATCCAGCTCGACATCCTCATCGCCCGCGTCCCGCTCGACCACGGTGCCGTCGAACAGTCCCAGCGTGTACCTGGTCGGTGTGACATGTCCGGAAACGAGTCGTTCGCCGAGCCCCCGGCAGGCTTCGACGACCGCGTGGTCCTCGATGCCGGTGAGCGCGTCGATGCTGAAACCGACACCTGCACAACGCGCGTCGACCATGCGCTGCACCAGAACGGCGACCGACGCGCCGGCCTCGTGATAGCCGCGGCGGGCCAGGTAGGTGCGAACTCGCTCGTTGTGCACCGATTCCCGGCACTGCTCGATATGTTCGCGCAAGGCCGCGACATCGGTGATACCGAGGTACGACTCGTACTGACCGGCAAAACTCGCGTCGTCGAGGTCTTCGAGCACGCCACTCGAACGCGCGGCGACCGGGAAGCCGCCGAGCGCCCGCACCCAGCCGGTCAGATCCTCATCGGATACCTCGGCCAGGTCGAGATCGGCCGTGACAACGAATCCGGGCGGCACCTCGAAGCCGGCCACGATCAATTCGTGCAGGGTGCCCGCCTTGCCGCCGGCGCGGTCCGCTGCGAAATCGGCCGCGCCGAGGAACATCGGGGCGGGGGTGGCTGCGGTGGGAGTTTCGGACACGGTGGGAGCTCCTGTCGGAAGCAGAACCGGGCGCACATCGTGACGCGCGGCCAGGTCGCGGGCGGCGCGCACGCCTGCCGCGGTCAGGCCGCCGTAGGACGGACTCGCCGTGCGCGGTTCGAAACCGAGCAGAACGGTTTCGGCCATACACGCGTAGACGACCCCGGCGGGCAGCCCGGTTTCGGGAAACGGGGGTGTCTGGCCGAGCGGCAGCGCCATGCGCCCGCCGGAGACCAGGGTGATATTCGGTTGCAGGGACACCGCAGGATCCACGTCGCCGGGGACCGCGAGATCGACCACGAGCACCGGATGGTCGTCGGCCAGTACATCGGCGGTGACCACCGGCACGGCCGAATTCGTGGCGGTGAGGACGATGCGACAAGTACGCAGGGCGGTCAGGTCCTCACTGACCATTACCGTGCCGGGCAGGCCCGCGGCCACCCGCTCGAGCCGGGACGCCGATCCGGCGCGCCCGACCAGGGTCACCGAATCCGCGAGCGGCGCGAGCAGTTCCGCCATCACCGCACCGATATTGCCGAGCGCCCCGAGTATGCCGATCCGGCGCCGGCCCGGTTCGAGGCCAGCGAGTTCGGCCCGAACCACCTCGTAGGCGCAGGCCGCGGTGAGCGAATTGCCGGAGGTCACCTTGACGGTGTCCTCCACGACATCGCGCGAGGCATCGGTGACGATGGACGTGTATCCGCCGAGCCCGATTACGCTGGCGCCCAATGTGATTGCCTGCTCCACTGCCTCCAGCACCAGATCGCGCAGCCAGGCGCGATGTCCGGCGCGCCGGCATTCGATGATCTGCTCGGCCGAAATCGGCACCGCGATCAGGCATACCTCGACAACGGCGCCGGTCGGCGACGTGACGATCTGTTTGGTCAGTTCGAAGGGCTCGGCCACCCCGCGCAGCCGTTCGAACAGTGCGGCGAATTGGCCGTCGGACCATTCGGCCAGCTCCGGTGCGAATCTGCGCAGATCCGCGGCATCGGGCAGATTGGCCAGGAACACCACCCTGGTCGGGGCGTTCCAGTCGCGCGCAACCTCATGGGTGCGCCGCCGCGATGGTGATCGGCGTTCCGGCACCGGCCAATTCGTGGTGACCGGTGCGGCCAAGTGTGCGAGCAGCCGGGCGTAGTCGCCGCGGTGCAGCAGTGCGGCCAGATCGTCGAGCGCCGCCGTCAGCCGGTCCAGCTCCGCATCGGCGAGGAAGGCCGAGGGCTGGATGCGGAGTGTGGTCGGCGCGGAAAGCGTTGGCAGCATCCGGATCCGGTGGACGTGCAGCAGATACCCCGCCACCACGTATCCGAACAGCTCCGGATCGCAGATCTCGCGCAGCAGCGCGGATGTCGGTTCCAATGGCGACAGTTCGATGCCCTGCAGCAGCCCGCGGCCCCGCACGGCGCGGATCTCCTTGGGCCAGCGCCGTGCTACCGCGTCGAGCCGGGAGCGCAGCCGCGCGCCGATATCGCAGATGCGGATCTGATTGTCCCGCAGCAGGTCCAGTGTGGCGTCGGCGACCGCGCAGGACAGATCGTCATCGGCGAAGGTCGAGGTGTGGTACCGGCCGAAGTCGGCGATCGAGCGTTGCCGGTCGACGAGCAGGGCCGAGATCTTCACCAGCCCGCCGCCCAGCGATTTCGAGAGCAAGTAGTAGTCCGCGTTCACCTGCGACGGCGATGAGGCGAGGAAGGTTCCGGTGCGCCCCATGCCCGACTGGATCTCGTCGAATACCAGGGCCGCTGTGTGCCGATCGGCAAACTCCCGCAATGCCCGCAGGGTCGCGGCCGGAACCTCGCGGACCCCGCCCTCACCCTGGATCGGCTCGGCGAATACCGCGGCGATCGGCGAAACCCTGGTCCATGACCGCACCGGCCGACCCGTGCCATCGAAGGTGATCCGGCATACCGGACGCAGTTCATCGGCGAACGCATCCGTCACCGCGTCCGGTTCCCAGGTGTCGAGCCTGCGCCGCTCCGGACCAGGCACCACCAGGTCCGCTGGCGTATCGGCGTGCTCGGTCAGGGCGAATGCGCCCGCGGTCTTGCCGTGGAAGGCACCGGTCAGCGAGACGAAAACCGGTCCGCGCCGCCGCAATTCGTCGATCTCGCGCAGCGATTCGGTGAGCATCTCCGCGACCGAGTCGCTGTCGTCGTCGGAGCCGTTGTCGCCCATGGCAATCGGACGAACATCGTGCAGGCCGTCGCGCCGAACCCGGCGCAGGGTGCGCCGCAGTTCGGTCTCGAGATCGCCGAGGGCGCGGGCGTGCGCCACCGCCGCATGCCGGATCGCCGCCTCCACCGCATCGGCACCGGTGGACCCGAATGTCACCACGTACTCGCGACCACTCCCGGCCGCCACTGCCTCCGAAAGCCTTCGGGCAAGCCGCGCGGCCCCGGGCCGCACACTGCCCTGGGAGACGAACGGCGTCTGCTGATTCAGCCGCGCGGTCGCCACCCGCACCAGCGCCGGATGGTTGTGCCCGAACAGCGCCGCACCGAAACCGCCGACAAGATCCAATACCCGGGTCCCATCCGGCCGGATCAGATGGTCACTTTCGGCACCCGCATACACGACATCCAGGTGGCACGCACGTAGCAGCCGAGCCAGTCCGGGACGGTTGTGCCGGGCGAAATCATCGAATAATTCGTCTTCGGAAACAATGGCGGACGAATTTATTTGTTCCGAAAACAGAACGTCTGCCGACACGATCTATGCCCCGATACCAGAGTGCCGGTCGGCGACGGACTTGGCGACCACACAGTCGATTACGTCGCGCGCAGTGTGCAGTGTCGCGGCCTCCGCATCGGAGATCTCGATCCCGAACGTGCGCTCGAGTTCGATGACGAGTTCGGCCGATCGGACCGAGTCCAAGCCATAATCCAGCAACGGCGTATTCACATCGATAGACGGCACCTGCAATCCTCGCGAAAAGAGTTCGCGCACCCGTGTACCGACATCGTTCAGCCCGGTCATCGCACGTCCTCCCACACGCTCGAACCTGCCACGTACGCGGTGTGCTCGACACGGGTACAGCACATCGACTCCGTCGCGTGAACCATGAATCTTTGCTGCTCAGCGTGGAATCCAGCGTCAGCCGAGACTGCGATCACTTGCCCTCCGATACGACAATCAGGACTGTCACGTCCAATATCTCGTCCATGCGCACAACTGTTGGCAATCACAGCGGTGCATGCACACATCTGTACACCGCTGATTTACGACTGGCAATGTGAATAGCCTCGACTCAGAGCCGGTTCGAACTTTCAGCAACTATTTCGCTAATTCGACTCGTCGGCATGTACAGAACTCGGCCTCGCCCACCGAAAAGAGGACTCGACGAGTCGGCGTCTGAGACAATACATTCCGCGATTCGTGGTCACAGACAATTCGTCAATTCGACCATCGGTCGCGGCGCAGGATCATTTGTCAATAAATGTGCTGTTCATGCCCGATTCACTGAGCGGACAGCAGAGTTTCCGAACCGACCTATCGGTACTTTTGTTTTGTATCGAGCGGTAACACATTCCGCGTCGAACACAAAGCCGCGTAACGGCGTTTTTACGTCATGCGGCCGGACATGCGCACTGCCCCGAACTCTCGGCTAACTTCTGGTCCCAGCGGCGGATGTGACGGCTCTCATTACCCGCCGGTAGCCCCTCTGACGCACTGTGACCGGTCACAAGTGCCCGACCATCCGGATAGCGCACTCTCACAGAACCGAGCGAACCGGTCCACACCCCACCTCAGGCAGTTACTGTGAATGCTCCACACAGCTACGTCCGTGGCCAAAAAGGAGTCGCCAATGTCCGTCGACCACTCGACCAGGCCGACCCTGACCCTTTCGGGCAAGCCGATGTCATCCTCACTCAAGGACGTCCGCGCGCTGTCCCGGCAGATGGTCGGCCACTTCGTGGACAACGTCATCCCCTGCGCGACGATGCCAGGGGAAGCCATTACCGGTGATTTCACCGCCAGCACCCGCGTCTGCCTCGAGATCGCGGTCAGCATGCTCGACGGCAAGGACATCCCGGAGAAGGTGCAGCGGCTCGAGGACCATGCCGCGGGCTGGGCCCGCGAGGGCGTGCCGATCGACACCATCCTGCATTCCATCCACGAGGGCTTCCAGATGGGCCTCGAACTGGTGGTTTCCAGTGCGACGATCAAGGACTACGACAATCTCGTCGACGGCGCCAAGATGGTCATAGAACTGCTCGACAAACTCACCTCGGCGATCTCGGTGGCCTACATCCGCGAGCTGCGCGCCGTCGTCAGCGAGCACCACACCGCCGTGCACACCCTCACCTCAGCGCTGCTCGGCGGGCACAGCACCTCGACGATGGCCCGCGAATGCGGTATCGCCATCGCGGAGTCGTACGACGTTCTCGCCGTTGCCATTCCACCGCATCGCGACGAGCACAACCCGATGCTCGACGCCCAGGTGGTGGCCCGGCGCAAGTTGCGCAGGCTGCAGGCCGAACTCGCCACGCAATGCGGCGCCAGCGCGCTGTCGCTGCTGAGTGTGGACGGCGGCACCGTGCTCATTCCCTCGGCCCAATTCGACACCGACGAGTTCGACGCGGTGGTGGCCAGGCTCTCGCACGCCGCGCAGGTCGGCATTACCGCGACGATGGTCGTGGCCACGCCGGAGCAGATTCCGAACGCCGCCGACCAGGCGCACGAACTCCTGGACATGGTGCAGCGGCTGCAGGCGGTGGCCGGGCTCTATCGCTTCGACGAACTCGCCCTCGAATACCAGCTCACCCGGCCGGGCCCGGGCCGCGAATACCTCGGTTCGCTACTGGATCCGCTGGACGAACACCCCGAACTGCTGGAGACCCTGCAGCGCCACATCGGCAATAACCTCAACCGCCAGCGCACCGCCCGGGTGCTGCACGTGCACACCAATACCGTCGACTACCGACTCAAGCGCATCGGACAGCTCACCGGCTTCGACCCGTCACAGCCGTCGGGACTCTGGTATCTGCGCTCAGCGTTGGTCGCGCGCACGTACCGCACCTGACACTGACGCACGCACCTGATAGTGCAGGCCCGTCGGACGATCGTCCGACGGGCCTGCACTATCAAGAGGGAACACCAAGCCCCTCGGCCAGCACCGGCCACGAAGTCTTCAGCGCCTCTTGCCAATACCCCCACGAGTGTGTCCCGGTGGGCTGGAAATCGTAGGTGGCGGGGATCCCCAGCTGATCCAGTTCGGTGCGCAGGTTCTGAGTGCACCAGTTCACCGCGGACTCGATGACACCGCCGATCACCAACTGGTTGAAGAACCCACGCGGCCCGGGCTGCATATGACTGCCGTTGTAGCTGTCATACATGCCAGGAACACCCGTCCCCGTCGAGATGAACAGGTGGAGGCCGCGCAACTGCCCGGCATGCAGGTACGGGTCGTTGGCCGCCCACATCGGATCATTCGGCGGGCCATACATATTCACCGTATCGCCCCCGCCCCATCCCTCCACCGCAAGCTTCACGAACTGCTGCCCGATCGGATCGCTGATCTGGGCGCAGCCGCTGTAGGCCGCAACCGCCTGGTACAGACCGGGTTTCGCGATCGGCAACTGCAAAACCGATGTGCCCGAGGTGGACAGCCCCGCGATGGCATTGACGCCAGTGGTTCCCAGTTCGGCATCGATCAGCGGCGGCAGCTCCTCGGTGAGGAACGTCTTCCATTTGTACAGACCGAGTTTCGGATCCGGCGCACGCCAGTCGGTGTAGTAGCTCCACTTGCCACCCACCGGCTGCACCACATTCACGTCTTTGTCGGCCAGGAACCTCAGCACATCGGTGTTCTTCTGCCAGGTCGCACTGTCCTGCCCACCCCCACCACCGTTCAGCAGATACAACGTCGGCCGCGGCGTCGAACGCTCGGCCGGACGCAGCACCTGCACCATGATGTCCTGATGCATGGCAGCGGAATACACCCGCAGTTGCACCGTGCGATCGTCCTCGGCCCACGACCCGGTGATCGACGACGGGCGGTCATCAGCCATCACACTCGGCGACGCCGCGACCACACCAGCACCCACAGTGAACACCGCAGCAAGCGCAGCGAACGCGTGCACCCCAGGGCGGCAACGCATTTCACTCCTGGCTCGGCCCGAATCGGCAACCGACGCAGCCGTTCGTCCGGCGGAACCTCGTTTCATCATTCACATCCTCCAGACCCTGGCGTTCGTCGACTCGCACCGTTTGTGCTCGTCAACGGCACAGAAACTGCGCCAACGCTAAAACCGGAGAAGAGCGATATTCCGCAAACATCGGCCGGATCTGGACACCTCACGAATGCCTCCGACCCCCCTAGGGATACGACACAACCCGCGATACACGCCGCGATTCTCGGCATCCGCTAGTGCTTTGGCCAGCACAAAGGCCCAACGTTCAGTGTGACAACACCGGTCAGCGTTCCACTGCCACGTCGACGAGTTCGGCACGGCTCGGGCTGTACAGCCCGGCCGCCCACAGCACCACCGCGATGTAGAGCACCTGTTCGGGTATCCGAATCCACAGCGGGGATGCCGGCGCACCGTTGAACGGGATGTCGGATACGGCGGCGTAGATATTGGCGGGCAGCAGGGTGACGAATAGTGCGGCCAAGCCGATCCCAGCGGGTCGACGAGTCCGGGTGAGGACGAGACCGAGCGCGCCGAGCAGTTCCAGCACTCCGGTCAGGTACACCATGAAACTCGGAAATGGTACGAACGGCGGCACCATCGGCAGCAGATCGCCATGGGTGGGAGCGGGTCCGCTCGCGAGGCTGTCGGGAAGGAAATGCGTTGTGCCGGTGAGCACCAGCATCGCCGCGAGCGCATACGCCGCGCATGTCGGCCAGTCGGTGAATCGAGTGGCTCCCAGTACACCCGCCAGGCGCAGCCCGAGCAGCACGATCAGGAGAAAGATCAGGGTTTCCATTTATGTCTCCGCATAGGTGGGTTGGTTCGGTATCGGTCGGTATGCCGGGAGGAATCGGATGATCAGGTAGCCGAGTACGCCGAGCGGCGCGAACAAGATCGTCAACAGCAGCAGTGCGCTGATCGGCATGGGGTGGATGCCGCGTTCGCGGCTGTCGAAGTAGATCCAGCGGCCGAGAAACAGATCGAATCCGACAAAGTGCGCCCACGCCGCGGCCGCGCCCGTACTGCCGGCGAGAATTGTTTGCAGCCCAGGCAGGTTCGGGTTGGCAAGAGCAGACAGAAACGGCCCGAACTCCGGTAGCACCAGCGTCGCGTAGATCAGCAGCGGCGGTGCGCAGATCAGCGGTGACGCGACGGCGGTTGGTGTTCGGCGCCACCGCGGCGCCAGGATCATCAGTGCCCAGAAGGGCGCGGCCGGCCAGAAGGTGAGGTCGAATAGCGAACGGGTCATCGAGTCGCTCCGATCGCGGTCAGCGGTTCGGGTGACAGATGCGTGGATCGCGGTCGGCGCCGAATGATCATCGTGGCCGATCCGGTTGCAGCAGTGGCGATTACGGCCAGTGCCAGCAGTGTCGGCGGATCCGGATGCACCACGGATTGTCCGCGCAGCGCCTGCCAGGTCAGCACGGCGAGCAGGCCGCCGAAGGTTGCTGCCGCGACGGTCACGAGCGCTGCTCGGGATCGGGCCGATCGCAAGGCAGGGATTCGGCGGGCACCGAATTCCAGGGCGATCACGACCAGCGGAAGCAGTTGCACCGCATGCATTCCGAGAAAATGCGGGATGCGCAGGTCACCACTCGTGGTGCTCCAGCCGAGAATCGGCAGGCCCGCTCCGCCGTCGGGGCGGCCCACAGTGTGCGCGCCTTGCATGTCGCTGCCGGTCTCGCGTTGGGCCGGGGTCGGGATCACCATGAGCATCCCCAGCGCGGCGCCGATCAGCGAAAGTGCAGCGCCATAGCGGATGGCGGCGTTGCGGGCCGGATCCGGCGCCGGGTTGCGGAACAGAACCAGCGATACGACCAGCGTCGCAACCCAGACCACGATTATGGACAGCCCCATGGTTTCCCACAGCGCCGCATTGAGCGGAGTGGTGAAGTTGAAGTGGCTGGTGGTGCCGCGCACGATCTGGATCACGATGACGGCCAGTTCCACACCGAGACCGACGGCCGCCACCGTGCCCGCCCACCAGGCGACCCGTCGCCAGCGGGTGAGCTGGGCGATCAACCAGGCCCAGGTGACCGCGTAGATCAGCACCGAGAGCGCGAATTTCACCGCCTTCACCCAGATCGGCAGTCCGGTGAGAACACGATCGTCGACGATCAGGCCCCCGATCGAGAAGAGAACAAGCAGTGCCATCACGATGGCGAGCAGCATCAGTGGGCGATGCCATTGCAGGGCGATCATGTCGTGTCCTTCGGCAGGAACTCGTCAGGTGTTCATGTGGTGTTCGGTGGCGCGGGACCAGCCGGGGTCGCCGTCGCGAATGAAGTCGGTCCAACGCTCGCGCATGTCCTCGACCAGGGCCTGCGGCCGCTCGCCCATGAGCATCGGTGCGTGCGCCCACGCTGCCGCATTCCCGAGCAGAAACGGCAGTTCCAGGCCGTGGCACGCGCCGAAGGGGCTGGCCGCGGGATGCCAGTCGAATCGGTAGAGCCATGCGGTATTTCCGTGCGCGGCAAGGGTTTCCGCCAAACGCAAGGTAGGAGCACGGAACAGTTGGTGGGTCACGGTGTCGGCTGCGTCGGCCACCATCGCCGCCGCCTCGTCCTTTGTCGTTCCCAGCAGGACCTCGATGCCCGTAGCAGAGACCGACCGCACCAAGTCGTCGCTGACGAGAACACCGTCGGCGACAAGTTGATACGGCGGAGCCGTACCACCAACGCGCGCCGCGACCGCATACTGCGCCGAGAGCAACTCGGCCACCGGAACGTCGAACAATCGTCGCTGCTCGTCCGGCGCAAGACTCAACTCGCTCAACAGCATCCGCCCGGCAGCCACCGCGTCCTCGGGCGACGCGGGCGCCATACCCGCAGGTGCGCTCTGCAGGATCGCGCGCCGGAAAAGTCCGGCGGTTCTGGCCGGCATCGCGAGTATCGAGAGCGCCCCGCCGGATTGCCCGGCAACGGTGACCTGCGCCGGATCCCCGCCGAACGCGGCGATATTGTCCCGCACCCACTCCAGTGCGGCCAGTTGGTCCAGCAATCCGAGATTGCCTTCGCTCACCCCGGGCAGGCACAGATATCCGAGAACACCGAGTCGATAGTTGATCGTTACGACAACGATGTCGCCGTGCTCGGCCAATTCCGCACCGTCGTACCAGGCCAATCCGCCCGAGCCGCTGGTGAATCCGCCGCCGTGCAGGAAAACCAGCACCGGATGACCGGACCCGGCCGGTGCCCAAACGTTCAGCGACAGACAGTCTTCGGCCTGGGCTACCGTGAACCCACCCATGACACGCTCCAGCCGTGACGCCAACTGCGGTGCGGCCGGGCCGATCTCGACACTGTCGCGGATGCCCGGCCATGGCGTCGGAGGACGCGGCGCGCCGAACCGCTCGGCCGTCGCGAAAGCGATGCCGCGGAATGCGGATACCGCACCGTCGATACTCCCCCTGAACTTGCCCGCGGCGGTCTCGACGATCATTGCGCGACGAATGTCAGTCCGGCGCCGTATGCGTCGCGCGCGGACACAAAGAACCCCGCCGCGGTGCTGCAAGTCGGCGTACCACTGCCTTCCACAATCCGACGCGCGTGGTCGATATCATCGACCCCGATGGTCATCGCCGCGAAGTACGACGGCGCAGGCACCGGCTCACCCGGTAGTACCTGGCCGGCGTCCGACGACCGAACGAACTCCAGTCGAACCTCTTTGTGCGCCAATACCGTCAACGAACCCTCGGTGGTCGGATCGATCGCGACGATGCGGCGGTAGCGGTCGAGGATCTCGTCGAACTCGGTGTCGGCGGCCACGATCGTCACCGCCGCGATCCCGCGCGCCCCGTTCCGATGGTCGAGATACCGTGGCTGGTGCACATATTCGCGGGTCAGGTGCTGGGAGATGCCGAGCAGACCCTCGGACGTGCTGTGCGGGTCGATGTGCACCGTGCGGGCGCGCATGGTCCGCACGCCCTCCTCGGTGTCCACGTCACGTTCCAGCTCGAGCACACCGGAAGCGGGGAGCCCGGCGGCGATGAGCCGCCTGCTGACCGCAGCGGCGTCGTCGGTCTCCAGATTGAGAATCCGGAATCCATCCGGCAGCCGCTTCGCGTGCCATGGATCCGGCGCGGAGGCATCGACGATGCCGAACAATTCGATGTACGAGCCGCCGAACACCGCGCATTCGTTGGCGGTGCACCCCAGAATCGCCGGTTCACCCGGCCGCTGGCTCATCAGGTGCCGCGATCGCGGCGTCAAGGTGAATCCGAAGGACCGGTATCTACTCGTCATCGCATCGAAGTCACTGCCCTTGAGACCGGTGTGGTGGACGGCCCCGATGTACTGCTGGCCCATGTCGTCGTTCATGCGAACGAGCCTGCTGGTACACACCGTCGAAGACCGCTTATCGGGCGGTCGACGCCGTTTTCGGACGTCTATCTACCCTGATCGGGTGGATTCGGACACCCTCGACGATCTCGACCTGCAACTGCTGCACGCACTACAGATCGATGGCCGCGCCGCATACAGCACAATCGCCCAGGTGCTGGGAGTTTCCTCGCGCACCGTGGCCCGCCGCTACGGCCGCCTGCGCGCCAACGGACTCGTCCGAGTCACCGGCGTCGCGGCCCCAGGGCCGATCGCCACCGCCGAGTGGATCGTCCGAATAGCGGTACGAGCCAGTGCCGCCGACGCGCTGGCTCGCGTCCTCGCCCAGCGACCGGACACCGCTTGGGTGACGGTGGTAGACAGCGGTACCGAAATCGTGTGCATCTTCCGCATTCCCGACGACGGCCCGGCACAGCTGGCCGGACTCGCCCGACACAGCGATGTCCTCGATATCTCCGCGCACCGGCTCCTGCACCACTTCATGGACCGCCGCTGGCGCGGCCGCACCTCCGCGCTGACCGCCGCGCAAATCGAGGCACTGCAACCACCGGATACCGCCACGACACAGCCCATGTCACTGACCGACCTCGACCACCGGCTACTCGCCGCCCTATCGCTCGACGGCCGCGCCGCCTACCCCGATCTCGCCCGCCGCATCGGCTGGTCCGAGACAGCGATCCGGCGTCGACTCGACGAGCTTCGACGTGCCGGGATCCTGCGATTCAGCGTCGAAATCGACCCCGCCGCATTCGGTTTCACCGTCTCCTGCGTGATCTGGATGAGCGTAGTTCCGCATCAGCTCCAGACTGTGGCGACAGCCTTGGCATCCGACTTCGCGGCAGCATTCATCGGCGCCACCACCGGCGAGCACAATCTGATAGCGATCGTGGTCTTCCGCAACTCCGCAGAGCTGTATACCTACCTCACCGAGCGGATCACCACACTGGGCGGCATCGAACGCATGGAAACCACACCGATCGCCTCCTACACCAAGCGCGACGCCCGAATATTTCGTTAGTCGTTCTGCGACGGTCGTTTACTGTGGCATCTCGCCGACCGTCACGTTGGTGTCGATGATTCCGAACACCTCGCCCTGTGGCGCCGAGACCATTGCCATCCGGCCGGCAGGCGAGTCGGAGGCGGGCATCAGCACCCTCGCGCCGAGCTCGGCGGCCCGCGCCAACCCCGCGTCGACGTCGTCGAACTGGAACCAGGTCAGCCAGTAGCTCGGCATAGGGTCGCCGGGCATCACGGTGTCATCGTTCATACCGCCGGCGGGCTGTTCGCCGCCGCGCGGGGTGAACATCGCGTAGATCATGTTCTTGCCGTCGCCGACATCGGCGTAAGTGAAACCGAAGACATTGGCGTAGAACTTCTTCGCGGTGTCGAGCTGCCGGGTGTGCAGTTCGTTCCAGCAGTAGGCGCCGTGCTCGTTGTGGACGGCGGCGCCGTTGTGCGCACGGGCCTGCCAGATGCCGAATGCCGCGCCGACGGAATCGACCCCGATGAACATGCGCCCGGCGTCGAGCACGTCGAAGGGAGGCATGACCACTTGGCCGCCCGCCGCGCCCACCTTCTCGGCGATCGCGTCGGCATTATCGGCGGCGAGATAGGTCGTCCATACCGAGGGCATCCCGGCCTGCGGCTTGGGGCCGATCCCCGCGACAGCCTGCCCGCCCTTCATTCCCATCAGATATCCGCCGGACTCGTCCCCGCCGCCCTCGATGGTCCAGCCGAACAGATCCGCGTAGAACTCGCTCGCCTTCACCGCGTCGTCGACCTGGCAGTCGACCCAACACGGGGTGCCCTCGGACCAAGGTGTGCTTCGAACAGGCATCGGTATCTCCGTTCACTCGTCGGTTGCCTGCGGCCGCGGGCGGGCCAACCGATCCCACCCGAGGTGATGCCGATCACACTGCCGTCTAGTAGTGAACCAGCATCCCTGGCCGGTGTCCTGGAGTTCGCCGAACGTTTACCGCCACCGGGTCCGGACATCCGAATGCCCACCGGGCCGATCGTGCGGAATCGGCTCGGTGGGCACGCCGCCACGCGCCTACACCGACCGAGAAACAGAAGGCGGGGTAGGAATCCGTTTCACCGGTACGGAGTCGCGTAGCGGTCGGCGCACCCGCCGAACAGGCTCGGGGAGTCAGGGTTCGTCCTGTTCGGCCGCGGTGCACGCCTACAGCTTGCCGCCACCGCCGATCAACCACGGGTTGAAGGCGCACTCCAGATTCGGATGACCGGCCGGGTCGAGCGCGTTGAGCGCGATCGACAGGGCGCGCGGTGAGTACATGATTGTCAGGTGGTCGGAAAGGTCCTGTTCGCAACCGTCCTGCAGGGTGATGTTGTGGACGGTCACGCCTGGACCCGCCTTCAGGAAGGTCAGGTCGTAGGGGTTGGTGACCTCGTCGTAGCGAGTTCCGACCACGGTGTAGTCGACGCCGGCGATGGTGTCGCCGTTGGCGTTGAGCTGGTTCACGAAGTCCGAGCCGATGGTCTGCTGGATGCCCGCGTGACCGACGAAGATCTCGATGAAGCCGAGAATATCGATGCCGAAGTTATTGATGGCCCGGCCCAATGCGCCGATGCCGTCGAGGCTGGTGCCGTGATGGGTGGCGCCGAAGGTGACCAGATTCTTCACCTTGGCCGCACCGCCCTCGAACTTGGTGTACCAGTTGGCCATCGAACCGCCCTGGGAGTGGGCGACGATATCGACCTCGGACGCGCCGGTCGCGGCCAGCACTCGATCGACGAAAGCGGCGACCTGTTCGGCCGAATCCTGGATGTAACCGGTGCCCATCACACCGGGTAGCACCGAGCCGAGACCGCCGCCTTCCAGCAGGTTCGAGCGACCGTAGTTGAAGGTGAAGACGCAGAAGCCCGCATCCTTCAGCGGCTGGCCCATATAGGCGAATCCGTTGTAGGCGTTCATCCACGTGCCGTGCAGCGCGATCACGGGGCGCGGATGTTCGGCGGTCGGCTTACAGTTCCAGTCATTGGTGCCGGGCGGTGCGACATCCGGATTCAGCAGGCCGTAGCCGAAGGCGGCCAACCACGATGTCATCGGCGGGCCGTAACCCTGTGTGTCACTGGCGTATCCGCCCGACGACCCGGAGCTACTGCCGGAGCCGCCGTAGCAATCACCGGAGCCATTGCCCGATCCTGCACCGCTGCCCGAGGTGCAGGCCGAACCCGAACTGCCCGCGCTGCCGGAATCGGCGACCGGTGCCGCCTTCCGGCCCGCGGCAATGTAGTCGGCCAGAGTCTGCTCCGTGGGCGCCGGATCGGGATTCGCATTGGCTGCGACGCCGGTCACACTCATGGCGAGCACCGAGACGCCCATCATCACCGCGGCGCTGACCGACCGACCGCATCTACTTCGTTTCATGACATGCCTTCCTGGAGAACGACAGCGTTCGAGTCGCAGCGCCGAGGTATGTCGGTCGACGGCGCTGAAACTGCGCCAACGCTAAAGCCGGGTGTCGGTGAAACCCGTGGGACGGCAAGGTAACTGGATACCTCACCAAAGGGCTTTGTCTCCGTTGGGGGTGCGGCACAACCAGGGATTTCCTCTGCCGCAGTGACGCCTACAAATTCGGGCGATCCAATTCGGTGAATTCTCCAGATCACCAACGGATCACGAGCAATTCGGAAAATTTGGGACGACCATGGTTCCACGTTTTCCCGCCGTCGGCGGCCACCCGACGGCTAATGAGTGGAGCCGCCATGTCCGATCCGATCGAATCCACCGTCCGCTTCGGCCGCGGCATCGCGCGGATGACCGCGGAGCCCAAGCTCGGCGCCGCGACGGTGGCGGCGGTATTACTGCACAGCCCGCCCGCGGTCGCCGATGTGGGCGGCTCGGCAGAACAGCCGCAGGGCATGCTGTTCGGTTGGCCGCCAACCGAACCCGCGCCGTCGGCACAGCCGCTCGGTTTCCGCGGACCGCAGACCGCGATCGTGGTGCTCGGCTACGGACTGCTCCCTGACGGCGAAATGCGACCGGAGTTGATCAGTCGGCTACACGCCGGATATGCGCAGGCCCTGCTGGCTCCGCTGTCACCGATAATCGTGACCGGCGGCAATCCGCGCAACGGAGTCACCGAGGCGCAGGCGATGGCGGATTGGCTTATCGGACACGGAATTCCGGCCGCGCGCGTCCATATCGAGGCCGAGGCGGTCTCGACCACGCAGAACGCCGAACGTTCGGCTCGGATCATGCACGATATCGGCATACGCGACGCCGTCGTGGTGACCTCCGCCGACCATATCGACCGGGCCGCAGCCCTTTTCGGCGATGCCGGAGTAGCCGTCGTCGCCACGGTCACTCCCGAAAAGGTACCGCCGCTCGTTTGGGAGTTCGGGCCCAGATCCTGAGCCGCACCACATCCCGCAACACAGGAGCGAATATGAACAATAGCGCCGTCGATGCCGCTGCGGCCCAAGCCGACCAGGCCCGCGCATTACTCGACCATCGATATCGATCCGCCACCACCTACGAGGTCGGACGGGAAAAGATCCGTGAATTCGCCCGTGCGATACAGGATTTCCACCCCGCACATTGGAACGAGGAGGCGGCCGCGCAGCTCGGCTTCGACGGTTTGATCGCCCCGCCCACATTCGCCTCGATAATCCTGCTCCGGGTCCATCGCGAAATACTCGATACCCTCATCACCGGCTACGATTCGCACCGGATTCTGCACGCGGACCAGGTGCTCGATATCGGCAGGCCGCTGGTCGCCGGCGACCGGATCACGTGTGATGTCTATTTCGAATCATTTCGGCATTTCGCCGACTACGACGTGCTCGCGGTCAAGAGCGTATTGACCGATCAGCACGGCGAGGTGGTACAGACCGGGTCGACGGCTCTGCTGGCGCGCACCGGGCCCGAGGGCACGGGATCGGCGGAGCGGGTCGGCCGGATCGCTATGCACTCCCCCGATGCGCCGGGTATGCCCGGCGTCGTTGTTCCGAGCGACGGCGACGGGATCGTGGCACCGATCTCGCCCCGCATACCGCGCACCACGGTCGATTTCGAATCCCTTTCGGTCGGTACGGAGTTGCCGGCCCGGGTCCTACATCTGTCGCGCGGTGATCTTGTCAATTATGCCGGGGTGACCGGTGATACCAATCCGGTGCTGTTCAGTGAGCAGGCCGCCAACGCGAGCGGGCTGCCGACCGTCGTCGCCCCCGGCATGCTCAAACTCGGCCTGGCCGCCGGATACCTCGGTGGCTGGCTCGGTGATCCGGCGGCTGCCACCCGATTCCGCGCCCAGTTCGCGCATTACACGCACTATCTGCATATTCCGCCGCTACAGGCCAGCGCCATCGAATTCCATGGTCGGATAACCTCACTCGATCCGCATCGCCGCAAGGCCACGGTCGCGCTGGACGCAAGGTCGCACGGCCGTAGGCTTTTCGGCTACGCCGCGGCGGAAGTCCTGTTCCCGAAGCGGGATTGAAGCCCGGTCAGCCGGGCGAGTCTGCGATGTGAGTCCAGCCGGGCGCCGCGGTCGTAAGTGCTGGTGTGGACCAGGATTTCGTCCGCGCCGGTGCGTGCGACCAAAGCTTCCAACGCCGCCGCGACCTCGTCCTCGGTCCCGTGGATATGGTCGCGCAGCGCCTCGTCGAAGATCCTGCGTTCCCGGTCGGTCATCGTCATGGATTCGATCTCCGCGGGTGGAATCAGCGCCGGAAACTCACCGCGCGTGCGGGAATACGCGCTCGACCAAGCCTCGGGCAGCAACAGCCGATGCGCCTCCTCGGTCGAATCGGCGATCACCACCGCACCGGATACGACGACATACGGTTCGGATCCCCATGGCGTCGGACGGAATTCCGCGCGATAACGGTCGATCGCCTCGACCATACGGTCCGGTCCGGCGATCGAGGCGATGACCAACGGCAAGCCGAAACGCGCAGCCCGCTCCGCACCGGAGCCGGTCGCCAGCAGGAATGCGGGTACCCGCAACCCCTCCGCAGGCCAAGCGTGCACACCCGACTTGCCGCGCGTGAAGTATTCGAGAACATCGGTGAGCTGCTCATCGAAATCGTCGGCATCGGTCTTGCCGTGTCCGAGCGCCCGTCGCACCCCATCGGTGAAACCCACCGAGCGCCCGAGCCCCATATCGATCCGTCTCGGGTACAGCGATTCCAGGACACCGAATTGCTCGGCCACGACCAATGGTTGATGGTTCGGCAGCATCACCCCGCCGGTCCCGATTCGGATCCGCGAAGTCACCGCAGCGGCGGCCGCGGCCAGCACGGTTGGCGCCGAGCCCGCGACGCCGGGCACGCTGTGGTGCTCCGAGACCCAGAACCGGTGATATCCCCAATCCTCGGCCAACCGCGCGAACTCCACGGTCTCCCGCAGTGTCTCCGGGTGGCTCTGGCCGCGTCGGACGCGCGAGCGATCCAGAATCGAAAACCGCACCTCATCGAGTCCCGAAGTCATATCTGTGTCAACACCCCGGGCCCCGCCGCATTCCACCGCGCGGATCGTTGTGGATGGAACAATGGAATCACACCTGCGTAACCCGGTAGCCGGTCCTGCGGTCGTCGACGCGTATCGCGGCTCGGCACGAACGTCGAGCTCGACGTGGAGGCGCGAATGTCCCGGATCGGCCAGTTGTTCCAACGTGTGAGCCGTCGCACCACGATTCTGTTGGGTATCGCGCTGGCGGCGGTCGTCATGTTGGCGGCAACAGCGGTGCTGGTCGCGGTGCGTCACAGCGATCGAGTTGCCAGTGGTGCATGTCCGGATGATCCATCGGCGTCGGCTCCCGGCTGGGCGCCGTCGAACGATCAGGTGGACGTGCCGATCGGTGCACATCCGTTCGTCGGGAACGGCTATCTCGGATTGCGTGTGCCGCCGCGCGGCATGGGATACACCGCGACCGATGAGACGACCGGCTGGCCGCTCTACACGCCCGCATACGATGGCGCTTTCGTCGCCGGCCTCTATGCGCACACTCCGGGTGTGGCCGACAACCGCGAGGTCGCCGCGGCCATTCCGAACTGGTCCGGATTGCTGGTCGGTGTCGGCGAGCACACCTATTCGCCGGCCACACCCGCTGCTCAGATCTCGAACTTCACGCAAACACTGCACCTGCGCTGCGGACTGGTGCGGACCCGGCTGACTTGGAGCGCGCCCGATGGCAAGGCCACCGATCTGGTCTACGACGTGCTCACCGACCAGGTGGATCAACATGTCGGCGCGGTGCACGTCACGGTGATGCCGCACTGGTCGGGCGAGATGGTCGTCTCCGATCTCGTCGACGGCGCCGGTGCGCGACGGGTCGGCGAGTCCGAGGTGGGCGCTCGCGATGACGACACCATTCGGGTCGGATTCCGTACCGACGGCACCGATGTCGGCGGCGATATCGTCTCTGTGCTGCGCCCGGGGGCGGGTATCGCTTCGAAAGCGATTCAGCCGATGCCACCTGCCCGCGATCTCAGTGCGCGCCAGGATGTTCGGTTTCCGGTGCGCGACGGCGGCACGTATCAGTTGACGAAGTTCGTCGGGGTCGATACCACCCGCACCTCTCCTGATCCGGCGGCGACCGCGTTCGAGTCGGCACAGCGGGCCGTGCGGACGGGATGGGCGAACCTGCTCGCGGAAACATCCGCGGCCTGGCGGGCGCGGTGGCGCGGTGACATCGAGGTGCCCGGTCAACCCGATGTGCAGACATGGGCGCGCGGTGCGCTGTATTCGCTGTATTCGAGCACGAACTCTCAACAGGACAACAGCATTTCGCCGGTCGGGCTCAGCAGCGACAACTATGGCGGCGCGGTGTTCTGGGATGCGGATATCTGGATGTTCCCCGGATTGCTGCAGTTCGCACCGGAATTGGCGAAATCGGTGGTGGACTACCGCTTTCGGACATTGCCCGCCGCCCGGGCCAACGCCCAGCGGCTCGGCTACCGCGGCGCTTTCTATCCGTGGACCAGTGCGAGCCGTGGCGATCTCGACGAATGCCACAGCTGGGATCCCCCGCACTGCCTGACCCAGATCCATCTGCAAGGCGACGCGTCCCTGGCGGCCTGGCAGTACTACGCGGCCACCGGCGATACCGGCTATCTGCGCGAACGCGGCTGGCCCGTGCTGCGCGCGCTCGCCGAATTCTGGGCCTCGCGGGTGACGCGCAACGACGACGGCAGCTACTCGATTCGCAATGTCGCGGGCCCCGACGAGTACAGCAACGGGGTGAACGACGCGGTCTACACCAATGCTGTCGCCGCCCTCGCCCTGCGCAATGCCACCCGCGCGGCGGAGATTCTGGGCGAACCGCACCGGCCCGAGTGGACCGCGATCGCCGATGGGCTGCGCATGCCGTTCGATCGCAGCCAACGGATCTTCGTCCAATTCGACGGCTACACAGGCACTCCCATCAAACAGGCCGACACCGTGCTACTGATCTACCCCCTGGACTGGCCGATGTCGCCGGATGTGGCGGCCAATGTGCTCGAATACTATTCGGAGCGAACCGATCCCGACGGTCCCGCAATGACCGATTCGGTGCACGCCATCGACGCGGCGACAATCGGCGCCCCCGGCTGCGCGACCGACACCTTCCTCGAGCGCGCCGCGCGCCCGTTCGTCCGGGGCCCCTTCGGCCAGTTCGCCGAGGCCCGCGGCGCCAAGGTCGGAGCGAAGGACCCGCTCGCCGGTGCGCCCGCCTTCACATTCGTCACCGCGGCAGGCGGCTTCCTGCAGACCTTCACCAACGGCCTACTCGGCCTGCGCTTCGACACCGACGGAATCCGGATCGCCCCAACCCTTCCGCCCGAACTCCCCGACGGCCTCACCATCCGTGGAATCCACTGGCAGGGACGAACTCTCGACGCCACCATCGGCCCCGACGAAACCGAACTCACCCTGACCGAGGGCCAACCGCTACAGGTCCGAACCGATACCGAAACCCACCGCCTCGACAGCGAACTGGCGGTCCCGACCCGCCGCCCCGACCGGACCCCCACCGACAACCTAGCCCGCTGCAAACCGGTCACCACCAGCTCCGACGAACCCGGCAAATACGCCGAAGCCGCCGTAGACGGCACCCCCGCCACCAGCTGGTCCCCCAACACCCCCACCGCCACCCTCACCGTCGACCTCGGCCAGGAAACCCACATCGCCCGAATCCTCCCCCACTGGGCCGCCCCCACCCCAACCTCATTCACCACCTCCCCCGACAACCACACCTGGACCCCTATCAACCCCGACCCAACCACGGGCACCCTCCCCACCCCCCTCTCGACCCGCTACATCCGCCTCGAACTCACAACCCCAACCCCGCACCCCACGCTCCGGGAACTCGAAATCACCGGCCCCCGAACCTGATCCACGCCCCGTTGCACCCATCGGTTCCAGTGCACAATACGGGCACGTCGCCGCTGGGCGGGTCCTAGCATGAGACGGGTGCGTCGGTTGCTTTCGCTCTTGTTTCTCCCGCTCGCAGCCTGTGCTGACCCGACACCGGCGCCGAGTGCAACGATCGTTACGACCACGGAGTACGTCCGCACACCGGCGGATTGCACCAAGCTGGAAATCACCGCGCTCGTTGTCGAGCCCGGGCACGGCTATATCTTCGGCACGCATGCCGAATGGCTGCCCAAGGGGCAGTTAGTTCGCGTTCGAGTGGCGATTACCAACGCCGACAGCACATTCCATACGACCCGCACCACCGACTATCAACTCGACGACGCCGCGGGCACCGCACATCCGGTCAGCAACGATGCCATGGCCATCAAACGTCAACCGACCGAGGTGACCATCGGCGCTGGGAACCGACTGGAACTCGATCTCTGGTACGACATTCCACTCGACACCACACCGAGGCTCCTGCGCGACAGCGCCTGTGCCACCACGACGACGCTTCCCGGTTAGTCCTCCACCTTCAGCGCCTGCCGGATCGTCAGTCGCCCTTGGGTCTGCATCAGGGAGCGGCGGTAGATCCGCTCCGCGATCACGACGATGCCGTAGGTCGCGGCCGCCATGAGGGCCAGGGCTATCAGCGGTTCCCACCAGGATGCGGTGCCTTCGGCCAGGCGTGCGGGCATGGTGACGATGGACAGCACGGGCACATAGGACGCGACCACTCGAGCGGTACCGGAGAGGAAGATTCCGGCGAACAGCACCAGCATGATGAGCAGCGAGAGCGGTGTCGCGGTGGATTGGATGTCCTCACTGCGGGTCGCGAGCGAACCGGCGACCGCCCACAGACTAGCGAGGGCTAGAAACCCGACGACGAAGAAGACGATGAACCAGCCTGCGGCACCGGCGATTTCGCTGACCTGATCCCCCTTGCCGGTAAACGTCAAACCGGCCAACCCCGCGCAGACGAAGAGCGCGAGCTGCCCGAAGGCCATGATCGTATTGCCGATCACCTTCCCGATCAGCAACTGCCGCAACGGAATCGCGCTGGCGAGAATTTCCACGATGCGGTTCTGCTTCTCCTCGACCACGCTCTGGGCGATCGACATACCGAACAGGAACGAGGCCATATAGAACAGGAATGCGAAGACGAAGGACACCACCTTCGCCAGACCGGGATCAACGGCAGACGGATCGAGCAGACCGTACGCGACCACGCTACCGCGACTCAGCGCCTCCATCGATGTACCAGCGGAAATCGCATTGCGCTGCACCGTAATCTGCCGGACCGCAGCCGTCAGGTATGTCGCGGCATTATCGTCCTGCCCCGCTTTACCGACCAGCCGCCACTCGCCCGAACCGGCGGGAATCAACCCGACATCGACCGCGTCGTCACGCACCTGCCGCTCCACGGCGCCCACATCGGGCTCCGGATGCCCCGTGAAAATGACGTTCTTATCGGCGCTTTCGGCAAAACTGTTCGCGGTCGTAACGATCTGATCCGCACCCGCACCCGTGATCGCCACCTCGACCTTGTCGGTGCGACTGCTCACGAATCCGCTGATGGCCAGCGACGCGACAATCGCAATGATGGTGATAGCGGTGGAGATGAGAAAGTTCCGGTCGCGCAACTTCACCACGACCTCACGCTCGGTGACGATCCGCCACACCCCGCGCGGCACGGATTGCTCGGCAGCGTTCATTGTTCGCTCGCTCATGCCGTCACCTCCCGATAGATCTCCGCCAGCGACGGCCGCACCTCGGCCAACTCCCGCACCGAACCATGCGCCAATGCCGTGGTCAGCAATTCATCGGTAGTCGCACCGGTCAGTTCCAACAACACACCCGACCCATTGCGCTCGAGCACGCTCGCCCCGGCGAACTCACCGAGCCACCCGGAATCTCCGCCGAGGACCAACCGGTAGCGCGTCCCACCCGTCGCACGCAGTTCCTCGACCGCACCCTGCCCGACGACCCGACCGGCCGCCAGGATCACCAACTGATCGCACAACCGCTCCACCAGATCGAGCTGATGCGAGGAGAACAGCACCGGCACATCCCGCGCCGCGTACTCCCGCAGCAGTTCCGCCATCGAATCGACGGCAACGGGATCCAGACCGGAGAACGGTTCGTCGAGTATCAGCACATCCGGCTCGGCGATCACCGCCGCCGCGATCTGCACCCGCTGCTGATTACCGAGCGAGAGCGACTCCAGCTTGTCCTTCCCGCGATCCCCGAGCGCGAATCGGTCCAGCAGGTCGGCCGCATGCCGCTTGGCTCCCGCGACGGATTGTCCGCGCAGCCGCGCGAGATAGACGAGCTGATCGAGCACCGGCTGTTTCGGATACAACCCGCGTTCCTCGGGCATATAACCGAACGAACGCCGATCCGCGACGGTCACCGGCCGCCCCTGCCACCGGACCTCCCCGCCGTGAATGGCCAACACCCCCATGATCATTCGCATCGTCGTGGTTTTACCCGCGCCATTGCCGCCGACGAATCCGGTCAGTGCCCCCGGCAGCACCGGAAACGACACGTCGTCCACCGCCACCTTGTCCCCGAACCGGCGCATCAGGTGCGCGACTTCCAGCATCGAAGCTCCCCTCCGTCGATTTGCCCCAACCCTACCGACGCGGCCCACCGAGGCAAGCCGCATCAGCTCAGGGTGTCGCGTGGATCAGTGCGGGTCCGGAAGGCCGAGCGCCGGGGCGAGCACTCGCCAGGCCCGCGGCAGTTGGGCCTCGAAGTCGGGCCAGGTGTGCATACCCGTCGGGGCGTAGTCGACGGTGGCCGGGATATCGAGTTCGGCCAGTCGTGCCGCGAAGCGTTCGGTACACGAGCGCGCACCGGCCTCGAGGGCCAGACCCCCGCCCGCCGTCTTCAAGGCTTCGCCGAGGTCGGACGCGCGCGACACCGCGACGAGATCGGCGTCGGTCGGCAGGCCGGTCGCGGCGGCCAGGTAGATCGAGGTGCCGCGCAGCTGCGGTGCGCCGAGCAGGCTGTCGTGCGCACTCCACTCCGGCGATCCGGGTGGACCCCAGAGGTTTTCGACATTGCCACCGCGCGACGCGACGGTGATCGTGGTGACCGCCCGACCGAGATCGTCTGCGGTGGAATAGCATCCACTCATTCCCGCGACCGCACGGTAACGCCCCGGATTCCGCTGGGCCAGCATCATGGCCGCCTGCGCACCCATGGACACACCCGCGATCGCTCGCCGCCCATCGGTTTTCAGATACGACTCGATAATCGGCGGCAGCTCGCCGGTGAGAAAGGTTTCCCAGCGGTTGACCCCGAGGGTGGCGTCGCGTCGCATCCAGTCGCTGTACATGCTCCCGGTGCCGCCGCTGGTCAACACCACATCGACCGGCTTATCCGCGAAGAACTCCGCCGCACGCCCCTTGGTCAGCCACCCCGAGACCGCCTCGCCGTCGACGCCATCGAGCAGATACAGCAATGGATGCGGTCCGGAACCGCTGCCGCGCAACACATCCACCGTAATGACCCGGCGCATTGCGGCCGAGGCGATGGCGAAACGTTCGTGCCGCGGCCCGACCGTCTCGATGCTGATCGTTCCGGTCCGCGTCATGGCCGGATCGACGGCGGGCGGATCCGCGAGTGCAGGCACGGCCGCCAGCGCGGCGATGAGGGCCATCGCCGCCGCGGTGATCGGTGCTCGAAGACTCATGGTACGACGGCGGCTCGCTCTGCCTGTCTGGCCGCGACCCGGTCGCGCTGCTCCTCGAAACGTGTTGCCTTGACGGACAATTGGTCGAGGTATGCGCCGAGTTCGTCGCGGGCGCGTTCGCCGTCGTCGGATAGATCGGTGCGCTCGAAGACATTCCAGGCGCGCAACACCGGCCGCAGCACGACATCCAGATGCTGGCGCAAATCGTAGATGCCGCTCTTGGCCAGTACCACCGCATTTCGCCGGAAGTTGGGCTGGGTGAGTCCGGGCATCTGGAACCGCGTGACGATATCGGTGACCGCACGCATGGCCTCGTCGGGTGCTAGGTCGAGGGCGGCGGCACTGAGGTTGCGGTAGAAGATCATATGCAGGTTCTCGTCGGCGGCAATCCGTTGCAGCATACGCTCGGCGATGGGCTCATTACAGGCGGCGCCGGTATTTCTGTGACTTATTCTGGTCGCGAGTTCCTGCAATGTCACATATGCGACCGAACGCAGGAACTGCGACCCCTGCTCCGGTTTCGCGACACCCGTCGTCATATGCGCCATTCTGGCCTGTTCCAGGGCCACCGGATCCACCGCGCGAGTGACCACCAGATAATCGCGCATGACGATCGCATGACGGTTTTCCTCCGCGGTCCAGCGCCCGACCCAGGTCCCCCAGACGCCGTCCAGTGAGAACGACTCCGAGATCTCTCGGTGATAGGAGGGCAGATTGTCCTCGGTGAGCAGGTTGGTCACCATGGCGGTCCGCGCGACCTCCGGCAGCAGAGATTGTTCCGGATCCCAATCGATGCCGCCCATGGCGGCAAAATTCCGGCCGTCGTCCCACGGCACATAATCGTGTGGGTGCCACGCCTTGGCCTTGCGCAGGTGCTCGTCGAGGTGACGTTCGGCGACGGGCTCCAGTTCGCGCAGAATGTCGAGATCGGTCAACGCGGTCGTCACACGTGCTCCTTTGTTCACCCCTGAATCGACGATAAGCGGGCTGGTTCAGGCCGAACGAGTGATTCGTCGATCATTGGGCGAGGTGACGACAGCTCGACGACCTGGCTGGAAACCGTCACAACCCGGCAGATCAGCCAACCGATAGAGCCCCGGCGCCCGGCCGTCGGCGAGCAGCCGGGCGAGCCGTTCCTGTGCCGACCCCGCCAATTCGGGAATCCGCGCGGTCTCTCCGAAGGCGACCACTGCGGTCAGCGGTACCTCGGCAGCCTCACTGACCAACTCGAGCACCTCTGGAGTGAGCGCGAGCGGTGTCATGGCGGATACCTCGTCGATCGGCACCAGGACCGTGCCGCCCTCATCGGACAGCAGCGACAGTGCCCGGGAACCGAGCGGCATCGCCAGCGCCGCCTGGACCCGCCGCAACTTCCGACGCGCCGCGGACGGCGCACCGAAACCGCGTCTTCGCTCGTCCGGATGTGCGGGAATCGCGAGGGCGACGACCTGATAAGACGTGGCGACGCTGATGCCTGCGCGCACGGCCAGCCGTGCGACGCCGTGCCCGCAGAGCAGCGCCGATACCAGAGTCTGCGCGACCGTCTGCTGTTCGCGGGCGACCTGGCGGTGTTCGTCCAGATAGGCCGTGGACGTCGCCGTCGTCACCATTTCCAGCACGCGCACGATCAATCCGGCCGCGGCCGCCACCTGACCGGCATCCTCGTCCGCCGCCTGTTCGGCCAGGAATTCCAGCCCCACGCGCACACCGTCGTGATAGGCGTCCAGCACAGTTTCCAGCGCCACCCCCTCGCGGGCCCACTGCACGGCCGATCCGGTGATCACCGCGGGCTGCTCGGGGGCCGGAACCAACTGCGGTTCCAGCACTTGCGCGGCCTCCGCCAAACAGGTGCGCGTGATAGTACCGAGATCTCCGCGCTGCGTGCGCCGGGCCTGAAAAGTCAAATGTTCGACCAGTTTCGATTCCAGGCTCTTACTGCCCGAACCAGCCTGTTTGCCCACCATAATTCTGAAAGGCTAGTGGTGTTCGGACCGAAATCGCATACCCGGTCCGGTAATTAGGAAAGTCATCACACTGTGCCGACAAGCTTGGGCGAAATCACAAGCAGCAGAGCGATTCTCGGTCCAATATATCCGGTCATTCGGATGACCGGATATAGTCGGCGAGACCGGGTGCTCCACGGGACACTGACGCGGGTGCGCCACCCGGCGCGACAGCTGTAACGCCCGGCGACGATCCACCGACGCACCGAGGACGGCACACCCAGCGGACCGGTGAGCCGTCCGATGACTAAGGTTGAATCCCTGTGCTGCGGGTCCTACACCCGATAGCATCGAGCGCCTTGTACCGTTCGGTGGATCCGGACAGTACAAGGCGACTAGTTCGAAGGATGGCATACCCCATATGAGCGGCACGCGAGAAAAGCTCGAGGAACTCCGGGACATCCTGGAGCTTGCCGAGGAACCCGCCGGCGAGACCGGCATCGCGAAACGCAAGAACAAGGGAATACCGAGTGCGCGCGAACGCGTGCGCATGCTGCTGGACCAGGGCTCCTTCGTGGAAATGGGCGCGCTGGTGCGACAGCCGGGCAGCACCGACGGCATGTACGGCGACGGTGTGGTGACCGGCCGCGGCTACATCGACGGCCGGCCGGTCGTCGTCATCGCCCACGACCAGACCGTGCACGGCGGTTCGGTCGGCGAGATGTTCGGCCGAAAGGTCGCCGCCGCAATGGAATTCGCGCAGGAGAACGCCTGCCCGGTGGTGTCGATCAACGATTCCGGCGGCGCCCGCATCCAGGAGGCGGTGACCTCGCTGGCCTGGTACGCGCTGATGTGCCGACGCCAGGAGGATCTGTCCGGCTTCGTGCCGATGGTCGCGGTCATGCTCGGCAAATGCGCGGCCGGTTCGGTCTACGGCCCGGTCAATATGGATGTGCTGGTCGCGACCGAGAGGTCGTACATGTTCGTCACCGGTCCGGAGGTGATCAAGGGCGTGACGGGCGAGGTGGTCAGCGCCGACGATCTCGGTGGTGCCGCCGCCCTGCAGGCCAATGGCACGGTGCACCATGTCGCCGCCGACGAGCAGGCCGCCTTCGACTGGGTCCGCAGCTATCTGAGCTACCTGCCGTCGAGCTGCCTCGAACAGGCTCCGGTGGTGAATCCGGGACTGGAACCTGAAACCACGGCACACGACCTCGAGCTGAACTCGATCATTCCGGATTCCGACCGGTCCGGTTACGACATGCACGAGGTGCTGCTGCGCATCTTCGACGACGGCGATTTCCACGAGATCAGCGCTGGCACCGCCCAGAACCTGATCACCGGATTCGCCAGGGTCGACGGTCGCAGTGTGGGCGTGGTCGCCAATCAGCCGCAGGTACTCGGCGGCGCGCTGGACGGACTGTGCTCGGATAAGGCGGCATACTTCATCCGGCTGTGCGACGCCTTCGGCCTGCCGCTGATCTTCGTCGTCGACACCCCGGGTGTGCTGCCGGGTCTCGAAGAGGAACGCAACGGCGTCATCAAGCGCGGCGGCCGGTTCTTCCGCGCGGTCATCGAGGCCACGGTGCCGATCGTCTCGATCGTGACGCGCAAGGCCTACGGCGGTGGCTATGCGGTGATGGGCTGCAAACCGCTGGGCGCGGACCTGGCGCTGGCCTGGCCGACGGCACAGATCGCGGTCATGGGCGCCGAGAGCATGGTCGGCATCATCGGCCGCAGGCAACTGGAGGCGACCCCGCCCGACCAGCGCGCCACCGTGCGCCAGCAGATGATCGACTTCTACAACGCCACCGTGGCCACCCCGTGGACCGCGGCCGAACGCGGCTACATCGATGCCGTCGTCGAACCGTCGCAAACCCGTCTGGAGATCCGCAGGGCGCTGCGCCTGCTGCGTGAGAAGGGCGCGGTCAGGAAGCACAACCCGCGCAAGCACAGCCTCTTCCCGGTCTAGTCGCCGCCCCGTTCGTGTTGTGTCACAGCACAAACGGGTACCGGTCGTGTGATATCAGATGTTCGTTCGCTCGCCACGCGGCCCGATACCGCTGTGCCCTGACGTCATCCGTGCCCGACCCGTGTTCGCCGCACGACGGCCGGGTACGCGGCGTGCCCACCGAGAGTGTCCCTACCCATTCCCGGTGGGCACGCCGCACTTGCGCACTAGGCCTGATCCGGCCGCGTCCCGTGGTTGCCCCAAATGCGTTCCACCGTGGCCCATTCGGTCTCCCACAACCGGGCCCTGCGCCGATCGAGCGCGCGGCGCAGCAGTGCGTATCCACAGCCGAAGCAGACCGCGATCCCGAAGACCATGCCGGTGGTGATCAGCAATGCCTTGCTCAGTGCCCGGGTGTCCGACGGCGGCTCGGTGACCTTACCCGAGCCGTCGAGCCAAATCTTCACCGTGGCACCGACTTTCATCACTCCGGTGGCTTGGTAGTCGCTGGTATGCGTGACACCGTCGGCGTCGCGCCATTGCACCCGGGCTGGGGTGATGGGCGCGTAGAGCGGCGCTTTGCCGACCTCCAGCACGGTCGCGTCGACCTCGTGTAACTGCGCCGCTTCGGCCCGCGCGATGCGGTCTTCGGTCTGGTAGATCCGGCCGCCGACCGCCATCGACAGCAGCGGGGCGGTGATCAGGAACAACAGCGTGAGCACCGCGGCGACCACCAGTTGCAGGCGATCCTCACGGCGGCGCATCGGATTTCGATCCAGGCCGACCCGACGGCAGGTACGGCGGACAACGCTGGGTGACCCGGTTGCTGCGGTCATGACGATGACACCTCGCTCTGGAATTCAGCTGTCAGCCCGTTAAGGGTGTCGAAGAATGTGTCGATGAGATCGGGGAGTCCGTCGGTGTCCGAGCCAGCGCCCCAGACCTGTAGTGCGGCGATGAGCAGTCCGGTCCCGGCCGCGACGGCCGCCTCCGGGCGCCGGTCCACCGTGGGATCGACATCGAGTCTGGCGGCGATGATCCGCACGGATTCGCGCTGCCCGTCGAGTCGGATGCGCTGATAGCCCGCGGCCAGTGTCGGTTCCGCCTCGAAGAGTTGGAACAGCGCCCAGCGCCGGGCCAGGCGCGCCGCCTTCGCACCGGTGTGTTCGGTGGCCAGCCAGTCGTGCAGGGCATTGCGGTAGGCGACCAGCGGCGACTCGCCCACGGGACGGCGGCACAGCGCCTCGTTGAACAGGTGCACGTCCTGGTCGATTTCACCGAGTACGGCATCCTCGATGGAGGAGAAATGACGACTGAAGGTCCGCCGGGTGACCCCGGCGCGCTCCGCGATGTCCTCGACAGCCACCGAACCCAACCCGCGCTCGTTGAGCAGGTCGAATGCGGCGCGCGACATTGCCGCGCGACTGCGCAGCGTGCGCAGCCGACGGCCGTCGAGGTCGACTTCGTCGTCGATACCCATATCGGTAGTCTACGCCCTATTGTCCCACCGGGACATTAGTTCGGTGTGATTCGTATCAGGGCTTCCGTGCCAGCCCGGTGACGATGAGCTGCTCCCAGACGGTGAGCTCGCGTCCGGAGCTGCCAACCGACGCCGCGTCTTCGGCGGCCACGTCCGGCCGCCACTGCGCTGACGGGACGATATCGGGTTCGAGGACTTCGAGGTCGCCGAAGAGGTCGCGAATCTCCTCGGTATCGCGCCAGCGGCCGCGCCCGAAGGTGGCCTGCAGCTTCTGTTCGGCCGCGGCGGTCTCCGGATTGTGCCCGGATCGGAAGTGCGTGATCAATACGTGACTGCCGGAAGGAACCTGGTCGTTCCAGAAGCGCACCACGGCGGCCGGATCCTCGTCGTCGTTGAAGTGGTGCAGGATCGAACTGAAGATGACGCCGACGGGCTGGTCGAAATCGATCAGCCGCGCAACATCCGGATGATCGCGGATCGATTTGGGATCGCGGGCGTCGGCCTGGATCACCGTGGTGTTCTTATCGGTAGCCAGCAGCGCGCGACCGTGTGCGAGCACGATCGGATCACTGTCGACGTAGACCACCCGAGCGTCGGCAGTGTGCCGTTTCGCGACCTGATGCACATTGTCGGCGGTCGGCAGGCCGCTGCCGAAGTCGATGAACTGCCGCATCCCCGCCCGGGCCATATCGCGCACCCCGCGAATCAGCGCCTGCCTGCTGGTGAAGGCGATCGCCACCGAACCTGGCAAGTTCAGCTTGAAATGATCACCGATCTCCTGGTCGACCAGATAGTTGTCCTTACCGCCGAGCAGATAGTCATAGACCCTGGCGATACTCGGTTTACTCTGGTCGATCTCCCGGCCGAGCCGAGTTGGAGGCGCAGCATCGTCGGTCATTGTCAACACCTTCGTCCGCGGGACCTGTGCGGTTCCTATCGTATGAGACCCGGCACCACACCGTACGCACTTGAGGAACCCGGCTTGGCACCGCACCACGCCGAGTTCGATTGTCCCGCTTATTGTTTTCGGCGCATCACCACGAACCGCCCGGCGCGGCCGGGTGATCGAGCGTCTCCGGATGCCGTTCGCACAGGGCGCGCAGTAATCCCGGGGTGTACTCGGGTGGCGCGGCATGCACCGATAGTTGATTGGCCACCGCGCGGTACGCGTCGAGGTCGGCGGTCTTGTCCAGGTACAGCGCACTGGTGAGTTGCTGCAGATAGACGATGTCGGGGAGATCGGCCTCGGCGAAGCGCAACATGGTGAACGCACCGTCGGCCAACGCCGGACCGCCGACATGATCGGGCAGCACCTGCACAGTGATGTGCGGCTCCTCGGCGATGCGCAGCAAATACTCGAGCTGGGCCCGCCACACCGTCGACCCGCCGATCGGTCGGCGCAGCGCGGCCTCCTCGACGATCAGCCACAGCTGCGGCGGATGCGGACGGCGCAAGATCTCTTGACGGCGCAACCGCAGCGCGACCCGCCGCGCGATCCCCTCCGCCGATTCGGCGGGATGCGCCATGGCCAGCAATGCCCGCGCATAGTCCGCGGTCTGCAGCAGTTCCGGTACCGCCCGCGGCTCGTAGCCGCGGATCAGCTTGGCGGCCTGCTCGAGTCCGAGATAGGTGTCGAACCACTTCGGCAGCCAATCGCTGTCGCGATGCCACCATCCCGAGGCGTTGGCCTGGCGCGCGAGCTCCCTGAACTCCTCGCGCTCCTCCGGGTCGGTAACCCCGTAGAGCGTGAGCAGATCGAGTAGATCGCGTTCCCGGAAACCGGTGCGCCCCAATTCGAGTCGGCTGATCTTGGAATGCGAACCGCGGATCGCCTCACCCGCATCCTCGCGGGAGATGTCACGGGTCTCGCGCAACCGTCGCATCCGGCCGCCGAGCATCATCCGCAGCACGGTCGGTCCACCGTCGGCAGCAGGGTCCTTGCCGGAGAATGAATGTCGCACTTCCGAAGCACGCATGCGATGAGTCTGCCATGAAATAGCCGCAACTCTCTAGAACCAAAATGCCCTATTTCCACAAGTATTCGTACATCTGCAAGTACATTCCCCAATATCTTCGGCCCAGCTTCGGTTCAGCGCAGCAGCACCTCCGCGCCGGCCCGGCCGAACAGTTTGCGACCGTCGGCGATCGCGGTGAGCGCGATGGTCGCCGCGCGGCGATCCGGATCCAATGCCTTGACCCGCCCGCGGAATTCGATCTCGCACTGCCGGGTCGCGGAGACCGGGGCGAATCCGGCGAACCGCACACCGTATTCGGTGATCGCGGCCGGATCGCCGAGCCAGTCGGTGAGATAGCTCGCGCCGAGACCCATGGTCAGTAAACCGTGCGAGACCACACCGGGCAGTCCCGCGGCGACCGCGACATGCTCGCTGAAGTGGATCGGATTCGAATCACCGGATACCCCTGCGTAATTCACCAGATCACCGCGCGAGAGCGGGGCGACACGGATGGGCAGTTCGGTACCGACCTGCAGCTCGTCGAACTCGATGCCGCACGGCACCCGCACCGGGGGCTCGTCCACACCGCCCTCGGGCAAAACCTCGTCGAAGCATTCGACGATGCCGCCGTCCAACGCGTGCTCCGGCCGCCGGGTCGTGTCCTGCCGTTGGCTCAGCGCCTCGCCGCTCATGATGACGCCGTCGACCGCAGTGACGAGTTCGGTGGCAACCTCGGCGCCGGTGTGGGCCACCACGGTGGTATGCGCGGTCTGCAGCAGTTCCTTGTACTGGTTGGTGAGCACATTCCGGATGACCATGAAGTCCATGTCGCCGAACTGCCGGAACGATTCGACATAGGTGTCGCAGCGCAGTTGGTCACCGGCGACGAGCGGCCGGTGCGCCCGGATGCTCTGCTCGGTATGCAGCACCTGACTGATGTCGTAGCCGGTCAACACCGAATCGAACATCTTGCGCTGGAGCAGCAGCCAGATGATCGAGGAGAAGGTGGGTGGTGCGATGAGCCCGTCGTAGCCCAGCTCCCACGCCGCCTCCTCGTAATAGTGCGCGGGGTGGGAGCCGCGAACCGCACGGGCGAATTCGCGGATCTTCTCCCGTCCGACCTCATAATGGTCGGACATCCGATAGTGGCGCCCCACCATCGCGCTAGCTTGTTCAGATCCACTCAAAACCGTCACGTGTCATAAATCGCGACCCGGGCGCCAGTTGCAACACCAATAGCTGATCGCCATAAGTCTCTTAACATTCATCGGGCGCCGGCAACCCCCGCAGGCGCTGATCCAGCCAGGCCATCGCATCCGGATAGCCGAGCCCGCCGGCGATGATGTGTTCACCGAGGACGCTGCGATACACCGCATGCACGCCGAGGTCGCACTGCTCCTGGTAGAGATTGCGCGCGCCCTCGGCCGGAATCCAGAATTCCTGCTCACCGTTGTAGATGTAGAGTGGCGTCGCGGACTTCATTCCCGCCATGCGCGTCACATCGTAGATCTCGGTGGCGACCTCGGAGTGCAGCGGATCCGGAATCTTGGCGGCGACATCGATCGGCAGCATCAGCAACCCGACCGCACCGAATACACTGCCGCACAGATCTTTCAGCGGCGATGTCGCCGCCCACTGCGCCAGGTTGTTCATGCTGGCCAGGATCTCCGGACGCTCCCGGCCGACGCCGAAGGTCGCGGCCAGGAATACCCCCGAGGCGAGGTTGCCGTTCATGCTGCGCCCCAGGATTTCGTAGTCGGCGGGCACACCGCCGAGCGCGGCACCGACGATCGATCCGGCCAATTCCGGGGCGTAGCTGTCGATCAGCTTCACCGCCCCCTTGGTGGCGATCGCGCCGCCGGAGTAGCCGGTCATACCGAATCGGCTGTCGCCGAATTCGTCGGGGCGCCATCCGCGCACGGCGCGGATGGCATCGAGTACGGCATGTCCGGCTACGTAGGGCTCCGCGTAGGCCATCCACGGTCCCTCGTGATCCGGAATCAGCACCGCGTACCCGCGCAGTGCCGCCAATTGCGTTGTGGGCGGGAGGAAGTCGGTGATGCTGGTATTGCGTGACCAACCGTGCGAGAAGGTGTAGCCGGGGGTGCAGTCCCGACCCAGCGCATCGATCGGGAGGTTGTTCACCACGACCGGTCGGCTACCCGGACCGGGCCATGCGGTGGCCGGAATGATCAATGTCGCAGTGGCATAGGAGGCCGCGTCGCGCGAATCGGTGGTGCGGTATTTCAGCAGCAGCGCCTGCCGAATCGGCACCAATACCAGCGGCGCGGCCGTCGCGCTGACATCACGCACCTCCACGAGCTCGCCGGGCGCGTAATCTTCCAGATTCGCCGGCCACGCGTCGAAGGTCGGATCACCGATGGCGCTCGGCGCCGAGGCCTGGCGCAGGTCGGCCAGCGCCGGGGACAGGGTGGTGGCCTGCTGCATCGGACCGGACAGATGCGGCCCGGCAGCGATCGGCGGCGGCGGGATGACGCTATCGATCCACTGCTGCAGATCCGGCAGTATCGAACCGGCATCGGTCGGGATCGGCAACGCGGGCAGGCCGGGAATAGCGGGCGGCGGTTCGGCCGACGCCTTCCCTATCGCGACCGGACACACGAGCAACAGCACGAAAACGATGACACGCAGGCACTTCATTGGCACACGCCCCAGGGTGCGACGTCGGGTTCCCTGGCGCCCGGGTTTATGGTGCCTTCGACCCCCGAAATGCCCCTGAGTGCCGAGGCCAGAAAGTCAGGCTAACCGAAAGAACTCGCGCGGATACCCCGCTGTGCCCGAGTTGTGTGTGTCACGTCGCCGAATCGCAACAATCCGAGCCGAATCCGCTTGTCCAGCAACACGGATCCGGCCCGGCCGTGATCCGGCATCCGCCGGATCGCACCAGTTTGTTCGTGCTCGTTCTCAACAGTTGCTCGGTGCCACCTCCCCTCGGAATCGCGCGTCCAACCAATTCAGCGCCGCCGGAATGCCCAGGACCGCGGCAGTGAGATGGTCGGGTACCGGGATCTGCTCGGACTGCACCCGCGCCCCGGCCGCGCACCAGCGCTTATCGGTATTCACCACCGCATCGACGGGAATGAGTCCGTCGATCGGCGAATGCCATTCGAAGATCGGCGTTTTCGGCACGCCATCGTAGAGTTCGAGGCTGTTCTCCTCGACCACCGCGC
This sequence comes from Nocardia sp. NPDC049526, assembly GCF_044465765.1. Taxonomy (NCBI): domain Bacteria; kingdom Bacillati; phylum Actinomycetota; class Actinomycetes; order Mycobacteriales; family Nocardiaceae; genus Nocardia; species Nocardia sp. NPDC049526. The sequence continues at coordinate 475,075 of NZ_JBITMA010000002.1, forward strand.
GTGCGGTGGCATCGCTGATCATCGAGGTCGACTTCGCGAAGTCCAGTGCCCCGCGCCCCGCGCCGGCGGCCAGGATGTCGTTGGTGCAGCTGTTGGCGATCGCGGTCCGTGCGGCGAGGCCGCGCTCGTTGAGTTGGTCGCTGAGCGGGAAACGGTCGGGATACTCCCGCTCCAGGCCGAGTCCGGCCGCCAGGGCGAGCCCGAAGACCGGATGCGAATTGAGGCCGAGGGTCTCCAGCATGGTCACCAGATTCATCGGCACACCGCCCATCGCGGCCCCGGCGATCTCCACGTCCGGCGCGTACTTCGGCGCCAGCGCGGCCGCCCATGCGGTCGCCATACCGCCGCCGGAGTACCCGACCATCGAGACCGGGCTCTTCTGCACCTGCAATTCGGCGACCTGCTTCACCGCCCGGATGCCGTCGAGGGTGATCATGCCGCCCAATTTGGCCGCGCCGTAGGCGAAATTCGGACCGAGATGGTCCGGCAGCGCGACGCTCCAGCCGCGCGAGAGCAGCACATTCCAGCCCGGCGCCTCCCGCACGATGAGGTTCGGATCACCGGTGTAGAGCACCCGCGATACCGAGCACTCGGCGCCGAGGCCATTGATGATGTGCTGGTAGGAGAGCAAGGGGCCGTCGGGGGCGTGTGCCTTCGGAGTAAGCACCGTGGTGGTCGCCGCGATCGGCTGACCTTCGGAGCTGGTAGAACGGAAGCGCACGACGGTGACGGTGGTATCCGGGAAGATTGCCAGCGGGGGCATCACCCGCGTCGCGATCACATCACCGGGTTTCTTATCCGCCAGATCGGGCGGGGTTGCGTAAAAAGGGTCGGGATCAGGGCTGGGATACAGGGGTGCGGTGTGGGCGACGCCAGCCGCCGCCGTCAGCACCATCAGCAGACCGATCGTCATGGCCAGCGACTGTTTGCCGGTTGCTCGAATCATGGCGCCGACTGTGCGAATCGGTCTACGTAGGGCCTGCCTCATCGACGTATTGCCTCCGGGAGAGAGTTTGGTCCAACGTTGGGAACATAGTCGACGGGGATTGTCGCGAAGGCAAAGGGCAAGCGAAATGTTTTGAGAAATCACAACTCTCGGGCGCTCGAACCGTGGTCGGCGGCCCGGCGCCTTCGTGACTGTCTCCGATCGCGAGGTGTCGTGTCTGTGACATGTCCAGCCAATCGGCCGGACCATGTTCTGCACCATGGTGCGTGACTTACCGTCACACCTATCGACGCGGCGAGTCGGGTCGGAAGGAGACGGTGGCATGGACGGCACTGTGAAATCTGGAACGGATTCCCCCGAGCGAAACTCGGTGTATCCGATGGATATCCAGGATCCACCGACGCGACGGGTCACCGTCTACTTCGACGGTCCGACCTCCGAGGACGCACTCGTGCTCGAGTACGCCGCCACCCGAACCGAGGCCTGGGAATTCACCTCGGCCGCGCTCGACGCCGGGCTCACCGTGACGGTCGATGGCAAGGTGCGACCGGGACTGCGCCGACTGCCGTGCCGCTCGCTGTGGCACTGACGGTGGCTGCGGCCTTCCTGCCGTAAACCGTCGCTGCTGTCAACACTGGGCTGCCACATCCCGGTATGGCTGTTGCGCCGCCGCACGATGACTACTCTCGGATGGTGGACACCATGCGGGAGGATCGACGTTGACCCAGCGGAATACCGAATGGGCACGATGGGGTGCCGTGCTGCTGTGCTGCGGCGCGCTGGTACCGGCCGTTGCGGCGTGCGGCTCCGACGACACACCGTCGGCCGTAGCGACAACCACGACGACACCCACGGCCGCGGCCGCATTCACCACTCCCCTTGCCGCGCTGCCGAGCGTCGATCCCTACGCCGGTATGCCGCTCATCGACCACACCGCCTGGACCGAGGGCATCGACGGCGCTCGCCTGAAGGTCTACCCGACCGAGGCCGGGCGGCGCGAAGCCTTCCCCGATACCGAGGAACGGGCGTGGCAGGAGGTGCTCACGCAATCCCCCGACGCCGATACGCCCGGTATGCGCGACCAGTTCGTATGCCACTGGGTCTGGGCCCGCATGGTGCAGCCCAACAAGGAGAGCTGGAATCTGGAACCCTGGCGTCCGGCCGTGGGCTATCAGGCCACCGTCCAGGCATCGTGCAATCCCGGAGGACCCGAACGCTGACCATTTCGAGCGACCTGCAGCAATCGCTACGACCCCGAAAGGACCCCATATGCGCGTCGTCATCGCAGGCGGACACGGGAAGATCGCGCTACTGCTCGGCGAAATACTCACCGGGCGTGGCGACGAGGTGGAGAGCCTGATTCGCAATGCCGACCATGCGGACGAGGTCGCGGCCACCGGCGCACGACCGGTCGTCTTCGATCTCGAGCACAGCACTATGGCCGAGCTCGCCGCCGTCGTAAAGGGTTCCGATGCGGTGATTTTCGCGGCGGGCGCCGGTGCGGGCAGCGGAGCGGCTCGCAAGTACACGGTGGACAAGGGCGGTTCGGTGCTGTTGGCCGATGCCGCCGAGGCGGCCGGTGTCCGGCGGTTCGTGCAGATCTCCACAATGGGCGCGGGTAAGCCGCCCGCCCCCGGCACCGATGAGGTCTGGGCCGCCTATATCGACGCCAAGACCCAGGCCGAGGACGATCTGCGCGCTCGCGATCTCGATTGGACGATCCTGCGCCCCGGCCGGCTGCTCGATACCGCCGCGACCGACCGGGTCTTGCTGAGCACGCCACCACTGCCCTTCGGCAGCATCGCCCGGGCCGATGTCGCCGCCGTCCTGGCCGAAATTCTGCCCGCGTCCCAGACCACGCACACCACTTTGGAGCTCGTCGCAGGCGACATTTCGGTAACGCGCGCGGTCTCGGATATCGGTAGCCAGTCGGTCGCCGAAGGCGGTGCCGCACTTACCGATTGATATTTTTCGCCGCTAGATTGGAGAACATAACCGTGTTCAGCCGTATCACTTCCTTGAAGCTGCGACCCGGATCCCGCGGTGAATTCCTCGATGTGGTCAGTCGCAGTGCCGCCGCATCGGTGCGCGAGGAACCCGGTTGCCTGCGATTCGATGTGTGCGCCGACCGCGTTGATCCGCACCGGTTTTTCCTCTACCAGGTCTATATCGATGAGGAGGCCGCCGAAGCACACCGGTTCACCGAGCATTTCCTGGCCTGGCGCTGCGCCGCCGATCGATATGTGGAGCCCGGCACTCAGGTTCACTACAGCACCGATGTCGTGATCAATGCGAAATGATCGCGCCGAATTAGCTCCACATCCGCGCCGGTTCGCGGATGATTAGCAGGTGCGAAAACCCAACTGCGAAGGCACAATCGATCGTGCAGATGTGCTTGCATATGAAAGGCACACCGACCTAAACTCAGTCCCGCAAGGCATTACAGGGGACAACCAGGGGAGGCCGCGTGGGTAAACCAAGGGCCGATGTCGCCAGGGGTTTGCTGTCGCCAGATGTTAGGGGCGTTCGAATGGACCAACCACTTCACGGCGGCCGGCTCGGAATCGCCGAAGCCGCACTGGCCGACCAGCCAGCGAACGGTATAACAACTATGAGCACACCGTCGACCCGAAGCGGACAGCGCAGTACCGCGTACTCGCGAGAAACCGCAGTAGCTTTCGTCATCGATGCCGTCGAGTCAACCGGTGCGGCCACTCGACATGATTTCGATATCGACCGGATCGTCACCACCGCACATGCGATGGCCGACGACTGGGACCTCGAAACCCTACAACCGGCGACCTTCTGGCGCATCGCCTCCAGCTTCATCAAGCAGTGACCGTAAGCATCGACCACTGCATCCAATGATGTAGCAGCGCAAACGAATTGCGTTACACCTCGGTCGGTGATGCCCACTGTGCCGTATAGGCCCGCAGTGCGACCTTGGCTTCGCGCAACAGATTCGGGTCGCCGTCGGGATCGGATCGGAACGCCTCCTGTAGGACGGCATCGCCCATGAGATGGGCGGCGCGGCAGGCGACATCGAGTCCTTCGATATCGGCGACGGCGCCCTGGGCGAGCATGACCTCCCGCAGCGTCACCGCCATCCGACGTTTGTGCTCGCGATCGGCGGCCCGGGCAGCCTCGTTGAAATCCTTGCCGAACCACAGCGCACGGAAGCCCGGCTCGTCCCGGTAGACCTGCGCGAACGCGTCCACCAGCACGCCGATCGGATCGTCCCAGCGCTCGGCGCGCGCGAGCGCGAGCAATAGGGCCGCCTTGGCCTCCAATTGCTCGATATAGGCGGCGGCGAGGGTTTCGATGACGGCCTCGCGATCCGGCAGGTACTGATACAGCGAGCCGACCGAAATCCGTGCCTCCGCAGCCACTCTGATCATGGTCAGCGCCTCCACGCCCTCCGTGGCGATCAGCCGATCGGCCACCTCGAGCACCCGCGCCAACCGCTCCCGACTGCGCGCCTGAATCGGCACGCGACGCAGGCCCGCCTCGGGTAGTGCACGGATCGGCACGGATTACCTCCGAACGTAATGTGAATCATATTCAGGTTTGGGTAGAGTATCCGGATGACCACCATCGCACCAACCGAGCGCGCCGAGGTAGCGGCGGCCTGTCAGCGCCTGGCCGCTCAGGGGCTGCTGATCGGCACCGCGGGCAATGTGAGTCTGCGCTGCGGCGATCTGGTCGCTGTCACCGCCACCGGCGCGGTGCTGGCGGAGGTCATCGCCGACGACGTCACGGTGGTCGACCTGGCGGGGCAGGTGGTCGCGGGACACTACGCGCCCACCTCCGAATTGGGTTTGCATCTCGATATCTATCGCACCTACGCCACGCATGCGGTCGTGCACACCCATGCGCCCAAGGCGACGGCCATCGCCTGTGTGCTCGATGAACTGCCGGTCATCCATTACCAGCAGCTGCTGCTCGGCGGTGCGACGAGGGTCGCCCCGTTCCATCCCTTCGGCACCGTCGAACTCGCGGATGCGGTGCGAACGGCATTGCAGGGCAGACAGTCCGCGTTGCTGGCCAATCACGGCGCGGTCACCATCGGCGCATCGCTGGAACAGGCCGTCGAATCCGCACTGCTGCTGGAATGGGCCTGCGCGCTGTATCTGGACGCGATGACGATCGGCAGGCCGCGCGAACTCACCGAACAGCAGCAGGCCGCGGTCGTCGAGGTGGCAGTGCGCACCGGATACGGCACCCGCAAACCGCTGAAGAAAGACACCGAATGAACGTAATCGCTTTGGGCGCACATATTTTGGATATTCTGGTCCGACCCGTCGCGGCCATACCGGACGGGCAGCAGACCGCACTGGTCGAGGACATCCGCATCACCGCGGCGGGTACGGCTGCGGGTACCGCGCTGACACTGGCCAAACTCGGCGTGAGCGTGCGGACCGCGGGTGCGATCGGAGCGGACACCTCCGGCGATATCCTGCTCGGACTGCTCGCCAAGGCCGGCATCGATACGAAGCTGGTGGTGCGCAAGGAAGACCGGTCCACCTCGTCGTCGGTGCTGCCGGTCCGTCCCAATGGCGAGCGTCCCAGCCTGCATCTGTTGGGCGCCAACCCGTTCTACACCCTCGACGATGTCGATTGGGCCGCGATCGCCGCCGCCGACCATCTGCACCTCGGCGGTCCGGAACTGATCGGTGCGGCAAATGCCGCGCGAATCCTGCGGCACGCCAAGGACAATGGCGTCAGCACCTCCGTCGATCTGATCGCGCCGGGCGCACTCGGTAGCCTCGACGCCATCGCCGAAGTCCTCCCGCATACCGACTACTTCCTCCCGAATGACGAACAGGTGCTCGGCTTCACCGGCACCACCGATCTGGTGGCGGGTTGCGAGGTCCTGAAGGATGCGGGCGCTTGCATCCTGGCGGTTACGCGGGGCGCCGACGGCACCCTACTCGTCGGCCCCGACAACTATCAGGACATTCCCGCGTTCGCCGTCGACGTCGTCGACACCACCGGGTGCGGTGATGCCTTCTCCGCCGGTTTCATCCGTGCGATCGCACTGGGCCGGAATCTGCGGGCCGCCGCAACCCTCGGCAATGCGGTCGCCGCACTGGTCGCCCGCGGACTCGGCAGCGACCACGGCGATTTCGATCTCGCCACCGTGGACACGTTCGCAGCCGAAGCTCGCACTATCGACCCGAAAGAGCCGGGTCGATAGCGAATATTCAGGCGTTCTCGGCGTACTCGGCGAGGATCTTCAGCGACTCGCCGGGCGCCTCGGCTTGCACACTCAGGCGGTCCATGACCGAGAGGTACAGCGCCAGATCCTGTTTCCGATCCAGGTACAGCGCACTGGTCAGATGTTCGAGATAGACGATGTCGGGCAGCTCGGTCTCGGCGAAACGCAAGATGCTGAACGAACTACCCGCGGCGGCGTGTTCGCCCGCCGAGTACGGCAGGACCTGGACCGTGACATTCGGTAGTTCCGCCAGCTCGATGAGGTGTTCCATCTGCTCGCGGTGCACCCGCGACCCACCGACCGGCCGATGCAGCGCGGCCTCGTCGATGATCGCCCAGATGATCGGCGGCTCGGCGCGGCGCAGCACCTCCTGCCGACGGATGCGGACCTGCACGCGGCGGTCCATATCCGCGTCCTCGTACCCGAGTGACATTACGGCCCTGGCATATTCGGGTGTCTGCAGCAACCCGGGTACCAAGTGTGCCTCGTAGGTACGAATCTTGGTCGCAGCCTGCTCCAAGCCGAGGTAGGTGCCGAACCAGGACGGCAGCAGATCGCTGTAACGATGCCACCAGCCTGGTTCGTTCGCCTGCCTGGCCAGATCCAGGAAACGCTCCCGCTCCTCGGCGTCGGCAACGCCGTAGAGGGTCAGCAGGTCGCGGATATCGCGTTCCTTGAATCCAGTGCGACCCAACTCGAGACGACTGATCTTGGCGTGTGAACCGCGGATGGCGTCACCTGCGGCCTCACGGGTGATGCCATTCTTCACCCGCAGGTCACGCAACTGCCCGCCCAACGCGATCCGCAATACGGTCGGACCACGTTCCACTACAACCGATTGCACACGACCGTCGTCATCGGGTTCTGCGATCATGAAGTCATCTCCGATACTCGGGTTTGACCACAGTGTGTCACAAATACCACGTTTCGAAACACACCGTACCGATCGCCTATGTTACCGCTCAGCTAGTCAGGTCGTCGAATTCCCCGGCCTTCGCGCCGCGCACGAACGCGTCGATCTCCGGTCGAGTGTAGAACAGGATGCCACCTTCCGGGTCGCGTGAATTGCGAACGGCGATCGAACCATCCGACGCCTCGGCGACCTCGACGCAGTTACCGCCCGACGGACCGCTGAACGAGCTCTTGCGCCACGCGCCTTTGATCTTGGGTGTACCGGTGTCGAACATCTTCCCCACTCCTCGGCTGCTTCCAGTGTGAGATGTACGCTCGAGCGGCTTTGCAGATGTGCGCTCAAACGTTCTTGCATTTGCACCTACATCTGCAAGATAGCACGGAGCTCCCCTATGCGGCACAAAAGAATTCAGACCTGCCGGTCCTCTTCGTGACGCCTGTTCAACGCGTTACGCGAGTGCTGTACGCGGCTGCGCGCGTCGCGCCCGAAATGGGTGATCGACTACCCGATCCCGCAGGTCGAGTCGATGCGAATCTTGTACTGTCACAGTGCACATCGGCCGTGCCAGCCAATCGCGACACCCGCCGCCTGAGCAGTCCGGTTCACCGTTTATCAGCTCGCCGAGGAGTCCAGCCCCATGTCCGACGATCAATCCCCGCTCATCCGGACCGACATCCCGCATTCCGCGCGTATCTGGAACTACTGGATGGGCGGCAAGGACTATTACGAAATCGATCGAATCGCCGGTGATGCCGGCGTCGAGGTGGATCCGGACATCACCACCATGGCCGTGCAGTCGCGCCAGTTCCTCCTTCGCGCAGTGCGTTACCTGGCGGGCGAGGAGGGCATCCGCCAGTTCCTCGATATCGGCACCGGCCTGCCGACCATGCAGAACACCCATGAGGTCGCCCAGGGCGTCGCGCCCGAGTCGAAAGTCGTCTACGTCGACAACGATCCTCTGGTCCTCACCATGGCGCGGGCGCTGCTCACCAGCACTACCCCCGAGGGCGTAACCACTTACGTCGATTGCGATTACCACGATCCGGAGCAGATCATCGCCGACGCCCGCAACGTGCTCAATTTCAATGAGCCGATCGGCGTGATGTTCATGGGCGTGCTCGGCCACGCCAAGTCCTACGACGAGCTGCGGCGGATCGTGCGCACGGTGCTCGCCGCGGTGCCGTCGGGCAGCTTCCTGGTCATGTGGGACGGCACCGACGACAGCAAGGAGTACGTGACGCTGTGTGAGAACTACACCGGCACCGGCGGCGTACCCTATGTTCCCCGCCCCCAGGCCGAAATCCGTGCCGTCTTCGACGGTTTGGAACTGGTCGAGCCCGGATTCGTATCGATCACCCAGTGGCGCACCGATGCCGCCGAGGTCGGTGCGATCCGGCCGATCTCCGCCTACGGCGCGGTCGCGCGCAAGCCCTGAAGCGCAAGCGGCACAACGGCGGTCATCGGCCACCCGGTCGACGACCGCCGTTCATATTTCTGTTGGTCGTTCGTGCAAATGTACTTGCATCTGTAAGTGCCGACGGCCTAGACTCGAGACCAGAATCGGGGAGGTACGCAGGGAGTTCGCGCCGGCGTCACCACCATCACCTCCCCATCGGGTAGACGTGAGGGGCGGTCGAGATGAGTACGCCATTCCGAACTCCGCGCGGGGCCACGATCGTCGGCGGATCCGGGATCGACCCCCTGCGGCAATGCTCGGCGCCGGAGTATGCGCCCCTCGATTGTGGTGTCGAACCGCGCGGCCTCACTTATCGGCAGGCCCGCGAGATCCTGCACCTGCACGAGGTGCACGGCCCGCAGTGCCGCCAGTGGCTTGCCGCCGCGGCCTACCTCTCCGCCGGACTGGACGACGAATAACGTTCGACCCCAACGGCTCCACCAGCACAGCCCCAAATCGCTTCGCAGGCAGCGATGTTCGTACAGATGTACTTGCATCTGCACGACACGCCGCTCTAAACTCGTGCGCGACAAGGGAGTTTCGCACCCGAGAGCCCGTGCCGCTGTCGCCACCGGAATCTCTCGGCGCCAGAGCCACAGGGGGCATTTGCATGAATCCACCACGCGCTGCCGGTCGACTCGGGATCGCCGATATCGCCGCGGCCTACGGCACCGAAGCATTGCAGCGGCGCATCGCCGAACTGCGTGCCAGCGGCCAGAACTACGCCGCCATCGCGATCGAACGCGAAATACGCAGCGGCGCAGTGACAATCGATTCCGAGCTGCGGAATCAGCAAGGCGCGGCCTAGATTCCGCTGTCCCGCCGATAGCCGGGGGTTCAAGGCGCACACCAGGTTCGGATGTGCGGCCGGGTCGAGTGCTTACAGCGCAATGGATACCGTGCGCGGCGAGTCCATCATCGTCAGGTGCTCGGACATGTCCTGACCGCAGCCGTCTCGGAGCATGCTGTCGTGCAACGGTCGCATCTGGACCCGCGGCACCACGGCGCAGGCGAAGCACGCGCAAACGCGAGCCCCGAAGCCAACGTTAAGACGGCTGGTCACGGATTTTCGACAACCCGCGCCGGGCGCTGGAGCTTCCCACCACGGCACATGGCCCGCATGTGGCCAACGCACAACGTTGCCGCGCCGCAATAGATTTCGCGTAGTCTTCCCTGGTTCATAACCATTTCGTATAGTGATGCAACGATTCGGGCGCAGATCTATCACGTCCGATGTGGCACTGGAGCGACGCGTATGACCTTCTCCGCGCTGGATCTGTCCGTCGACCCGACGGACCCTGTCCTAGAGATCGGCGGCCAGCCCGCGTCGATTCCCCTACTCAATACCGACCGCGTCGCCTCGCGCATGGTCGGTTACTTCGCGACCTGTATGGCGCCGTGTCGCACGCTGCCCGGCGAGCAGCTACGCGGCGATGTCACCAAGCTGACCCGCAGCTGCCTGGCATTGGCCGCCGAAATGTTCGACAAGCGCACGGTTCCCGGCGAGGAACAGCTCGGCGAGGTCCGGGAGGCGGCGGCGCAATGGGCCCGCGAGGCGGTGCCGCTGGGCACCATCCTGCGTGCCTACCACGAGGGGCTACGCATCGCGTTCGGGCTGGTGACCGCTCGCGCGAAGGCCGACGATATCGATGAACTGCTGGTTGCCACCGACCTCATGCTCGAACTCCTGGAGGCGATCACCGCGGCGGTTTCGGACGCCTACGTCGAGGAACAGCATCTCGTCGCGCGCGAACACCAGACCGCGACGCAGACGCTGGCTTCGGCGCTGCTCAGCGGTCGCGGGAGTTCCGCACTAGCCCGCCAGGCGGGAATCCCGATCGCCGACTCGTACCAGGTGGTCGCGCTATCGATTCCCGAACATCCGGACGAGCGCGATCCACGGGTCGACAGCCATGTCGCCGCCCGCAGGAAACTGCGCCGCCTGCAATCGGAACTGGCCACCGCCTTCGAATCCCGGGTGCTCGCGCTGCTGAGCACCAAGGGTGGCACGCTACTGGTCCCGATCGATGACGGTGCACCGGTCCTGAGCGCCGAAACACTGCAACTTCTCGCCGAATCCGCCGAGGTCGCGCTGACCGCCACGCTGGTCACCAGCGAGACCGATCAGATACCCGATGCCGCCGATCAGGCCCACGAACTGCTCAATCTGGTGCGGGTCGGCGGACGCAATCCGGGCCTGTACCAGATGGCCGATCTGGCCGTGGAGTACCAGCTCACCCGGGGCGGCCCGGCCACTCGACGCATCGCGACCATTCTCGATCCGCTCGACGCCCATCCCGAACTGTTCGACACCATGCGCGCCTACCTGGGCAACGATATGAATCGCCAGCTCACGGCACGCCAGCTCTACGTCCACCCGAATACCGTCGATTACCGCCTACGCCGGATCGCCCAGCTGACCTCGATCGATCTGGCCACCTCGGCAGGCATCTCACAGGCCGCCATCGCCCTGCTCGCGCGCGATCTGGACCGCAGCGTCGCCCGACGGTTGTAGATTGCAGCCTGATGCGGATTTGTGCTGGTCAGGAGATCACAAAGGCGTCATCCTGGTAGTGCTGCGACCTCTGGATGGTGGAATATGCGAATAGCGGAGATCTTGCACAGAAAAGGCAGCGACGTAGCGACCGTCGCGCCGGAGACCACGGTACGGGCCCTGCTCGGCACGCTCGCCGAGCACAATATCGGGGCGGTGGTGGTATCGCCGGACGGCAACCGGATCGCCGGCATTGTCTCCGAGCGCGATGTGGTGCGCAGTCTGCACGCGCGCGGCGCCGCGCTGCTCGACACGCCGGTCTCGGAGATCATGACCGTCGACGTGCGCACCTGCGCACCCGACGACCTGGTCGACGGACTGCGCGGCACCATGACCGAGCACCGCGTCCGACACCTGCCCGTGGTCCGTGACGGCCGCCTGATCGGCATCGTCAGCATCGGCGATGTGGTCAAGAGCGCGATCTCCGAACTGGCCACCGAACGCCAGCATCTGGTCGAATACGTGCAGGGGCAGTACTGAACGGTCGCGGATGTCCGCGATAGGGCCCTTGGTAGCTGCGACTTGTCGAAAGACGTTGGCTACGAGAATCCTTCGAAGTCGTCACCGAAAGTGCGTATCGTTGGTGGCGTCCAGCGCGGTTCTCGGAGGGAGCGGCACCTTGCGGTCACCTGCGTCCGGGACGCACTCAGCCCGAACGGCAACCACCCGGTCCGCCCCGCGGATACCGGTGCCGTCGCACCTCGCTACTGTGCGCGGCCTCTTTCCGGCGCTGGCCGAATCGACGGAGATCTATCTGGACAGCGCGGCCACCACGCAGAAGCCGCTGCCGGTCATCGAGACCATCCACCGCTATCACACCTCGCGTACCGCCAACGCCGGTCGCGGAACCTACCCGTGGGCCACCGACCTCACCACCCGCCTGGCCCGGGTCCGCGATCGCATGGCCACTTTCATCGGCGCGGAATCGCCCGCAGAGGTCGTCTTCACCGGCGGTGCGACCGCGGCGCTCAATGCCGTCGCATTGTCCTGGGGGCTGGCCGAACTCGATGACGGCGACGAAATCCTCTACAACCCAAGCGATCACGCCTCGAATGTGCATCCGTGGCACCATCTGCGCCAGGTGCTCGCGCGCTTCGGCCGGCGCATCGAACTGGTCGGCTACCGGGTGACCGAACTCGGCGAAGCCGATACCGCCGACATCCTGGCCAAGGTCGGGCCGCGCACCCGGCTGATCACCACCAGCCATCTGCACCACGTCTTCGGCGGACTCACCACGCTCGAGGAGTTGCGCGGCAAACTCGATCCCCGGATTCTGCTGTGCTTCGACTGCAGCCAGAGCGGTGGGCATATGCCGCTGGATGTGACCGAACTCGGCGCCGACTTCGCGATCTTCGCCGCGCACAAGATGTTCGGCGCGCCGGGCACCGGAATCCTGTACTGCCACCGCAGAGTTCACGATCGGCTGCTGCCGTTCCTGCCCGGTGGCAACACCGGGGTCGACCTCACCGACGCCGGATTGACCTCGACCGGCATGCCGGAACTACTCGAGGGCGGCACCCAGAACATTCCGGGCATCCTGGCTCTCGGCAGCGCACTGGAGGTGCTGGAATCGCTGGATGTCGGTGTGATCGCCGCGCACAACCGCGAATTGACGCTGCGGCTCATCGACAATCTACGTCCGTTGCCCGGGCTGGAATTCCTGCCCGGTCCGGCGCATGCGCCGTGCGCGATCGGCTACGGCATCGTGTCCTTCACACTCGCAGGAATTTCCGCGACCGATCTCGGATTCGTATTGAGCGAGTTGGGTTTTCTGGTCCGCACCGGCTTACACTGCTCACCCCGGGCTGGCGACGACGCCACGGACTCGGTACGGGTCAGCACGCACATCTACAACACCGTCGAGGAGATCGACCGGTTCGCGACCTGCGTCAAGACGATTGCCGAGGAGGTCACATGAGAATGGACGACACCCCGCGCTATGACCGACGGGCGGCGTCCCGGGTTCTGGCGGGCCTGGCCCAACCCGGATTGTTCGCCACTCCCATCGCGGTCCCCTCGAGTCGATATATCGAATACACCTGCGCCGCACTGCGTCCCGAGCCCGACAGTCACCTCACCTATTCGCAGCGGCTGTACCTGCAGCAGTTCATGCGGCCATGCCAGCCCGCGCAGGTCACCAGCGCGACGCACCGCATCGCCTGGACCGATAGCGACGGCGTCCCCAATACCGGACACTTCCGCGCCGACGGCCTCGGCCCACTGGTGCCCATCGCCATGCGCGAAACCGTGCTGGCGCTGTGGCATGCGCTCGCCGCGAATTCCCAACTGACACAACGGATCGACAGCCTCGGCCCGCGCGAACACGCGGTGCTCGACGGAACCACCACCGATCACGATCCGATCGAAATCTTCCGCGTCGGCATCGAGGCCACCGGACGTGCACTGGCCCAGCACGCATTGCTGGCGCGGCAGACGCCCTATCGCAGCGCGGCCGAATTCGCCAGGGGCATACACGATTCCGGCATCTTCTCGGCGGTCGCCACCCGCTGGTTCTGGGAGCTGCAGGCCTCCACCTACCGGCGCGGCATGATCCCGGTGACGCTGGCCGCCCAACCCGACGGCACGGTGCGCTACACCGCCGACACGGTGGCGACGCTGCGCGCGATGAAGGACGCCACCATCGAGGACGCGCATGCGGTGATGCGACGAGCGACCCGGGTCGAGGGACTGAGCGTCGACGCGGCCATCGCCAAATATCACGACGATCTCGATCTCATCTCCCGCCAGTACGCGCTGCTGCCCGCCAATACCCGACCCTCTTGTCTGGCCGCCATGCCACATCATCTCGGCGGCGGGCACTACAACCTGTTGCCGCTGGTGGTGGACAAGTTCGTCGAGACCTTCGAACAGCTCGCCGAGCGGATCCGGATCACCGAGGTGAGCGCCGAGCTGGACGAACTGACCGCCGACGCGCCTGCCAGCGCCGAGGATCGGATCTTCTATGTGCCGGATATGAGCTGTCAGCATTGTGTCCGGACGATCACCGGGGTGCTGGAGACGATGGGCATCAAGGTGATCGAGATCGATCTGCCCAGTAAACGAGTGGTTGCCGAATTCCGCAGTCCGCGCAATCGGGCCCGCGCCTTCGAGTCGATCCGCGACGGCGGCTACAACCCGGTGGCCGAGAAACCGGCGCGAACCGCGTTGGCGGCCACGCGGTCCCAGCCCACGGAAACCGCCGTATGACGGCACCGCTACCGGCGCTGCCCGCGAAGATCCATCCGCTGGTGCGCGCCTTTCTCGATACCCGCGATGCCGTCGAGGAAGCGCTGATTCGCTTCGGATCCCCGACCCACCTGCTGTTTCCGCAGGTCTACGCGGAGAACCTGAAACAGTTGCGCGCCGTACTCGACAGCAGGGGCGCGCGCTACCGAATCTGCTATGCGCACAAGGTGAATCAATCGCGCGCCTTGGTGCGCACCGCCGAACATGCCGGTATCGCCATCGACGTCGCGTCCCAGCAGGAGTTGGCCAGTGCCATCGGGGCCGGATTCGACCCGATGCGGATCGAGGTGACCGGGCCGAAAGGTGAAGCGTTCCTGCGTGATCTGATCGACTGCGGCGTCACCATCAATGTCGACAATCTGTGGGAGCTGCGGCGGATCACCGAATTGGCCGGTGACCGCGCGAGAGTTCCGGTGCTGCTGCGGGTTTCCGGTTTCGACGAGACGGCTGTGAGCCGGTTCGGTGTGCCGCTGGCCCATGTGGACCAGGCCCTGGATCTGCTGTCGGCCAATCGCCGGCGAATCGCGTTCCTCGGCTTCGCCTTTCATATCGACTCCGGTGACGTCGCGGAGCGCATCCGGGCCATCGACGCCTGCCTCGAACTGGTCGAGCGCGCCTACGATCGTGGACTCGGCCCTTCGGTACTGAATATCGGCGGCGGCTTCCGACAGGTGTTCACCGCCGACGCGGACACCTTCGACAAGTATGTGCGGGCATTGCGCGAATCGCTGCTCGGCCGTGGGGAATCGATGAGCTGGTCGAACAATACTTTCGGATATCACGTCGATGACGGTGCGGTGCACGGGATTCCGGTCTTCCACAAGTATGCGAACACCGTGCCCGCGACGGCGATGTTGGACGATCTGCTCGGCGCGCCGCTGGAGCGGCACGGTGGCCGCACCGTGGCCCAGGTGGCCGGGGACAATATGCTCGATATCTGGTTGGAGCCGGGCAAGGCGCTGGTCGATCATGCGGGGGTGACAGTGTCACGGGTGGAGTTCGTCAAGGAACTCGCCGATGGCACGGTGCTGGTGAATCTGGATCTGAGCCGGGATCAGGTGACCCCGGCGGATCAGGAGGTCATGGTCGATCCGGTAATCCTGGCGAGTGTCGCGCATATGCCGAGCAGCGCTCCCGTTCGCAACGCCGTCCCTGGCGATGGCGCAACCCCGCTGCGCAGTGCCGCCGACACCATGCCGACCGTGCGTCCGGTGGTCGAATCCGGGCCGGTCGGTGTGTATTTCGCCGGACGCCTGTGCCTCGAGCGCGATCTCATCACCAATCACAAGGTGTGGCTGCCCGAGTGCCCTCGCCAGGGCGATCTGGTGGTGTTCCCGAATACCGGCGCCTATCACATGGACTTGTCCGCAGCCTCGGCGTCGATGCACGCACTGCCCGCGAAACTCGCTGTCGCGCACCGCGCGGGGAGTTTCCAGGTCTATCGCGACACCGATTACGAACCGCTCATACCCGTCGGTCTGCCGCCACCGCGCCGCACTGCCCCGCGCGGCCCGCGTCGTCCGCTGCCGCGCCGACCCTCCGGAGCGCCGTAATGCGCTACGACCACATCACCGAGCTGATCGGCAATACGCCGCTGCTGCGGCTGGACCCGGCCGTACACGGCCTGGCCAATGTCGAGCTGTACGCGAAACTGGAGTCGCACAATCCCTTCGGCTCCGTCAAGGACCGGGTGGCCTGGGGCATGATCCGCGACGATCTCGACGAGATCCGCGCGAGCAGGCAGACACTCATCGAGGCGTCGAGCGGCAATACCGCCAAGGCGCTGCGCATTCTCGGCGCGATACACGGCATCGGCCTGCGCGCGATAACCAATCGGATCAAGGTCGCCGAAGTGCGAGATCTGCTGCGACTGTTCGGCACCGAGATCGTGGAGTTGCCCGGGCTGTCCGAATGTCCGGACCCGACCACACCGAGCGATGTGTATGCGGTGATCGAGGCGACCATGGCCAAGGAGCCGGGCGCCTACTATCACGCCTCGCAGTACACCAATGAGAAGAATATCGAGGCCCATCACCACGGCACCGGCCGCGAGATCCACGAGGATCTGGCCGCCGACGACATCACCCGCGTCGACTATCTGATCGGCGGGCTCGGCACCACCGGCTCCACCCGTGGGACCGCAACCTATCTGCGCAAACACAATCCCGAATTGCGTTGTATCGCCGTGGTTTCCGATCGGTCGGACTTCATACCCGGTATCCGCTCGGAGAGCGAGATGTGGGATGTCGGGCTGTTCCAACCCGATTTCTACGACCGCATCGTCGCTGTCGATTCCACCCGCGCGGTGGACGCCACCCTCGCGCTGGCCACCGGGTACGGCATCCTGGCCGGCCCGACCAGCGGCGCGAGCTATGCCGCCGCGCTGGAAACCCTTGGTGAACAGGCACTTTCATCGAAAGAACCCGTTGTTGCGGTTTTCATCGTCTGCGATCGGCTCGAGCCGTACCTGTCCTATATCAAGAAGCGCAGGCCAGCACTGTTCGACCGCGCCGATCGCCGCCGCGCACCCACCCCGGCCGAACTCGCCGCGACACCGGCCGTGTCCCCGCAGGAATTGGCCGAACTGGATCGCACCGCCCGGCCCACCATCGTGGACACCCGCGGCGCGATGGCCTATCGCATCGGCCATGTGCCGGGCGCGATCAATATCCGCGACGACCAACTCGACGATATGTTCATCCACGGCATCCCGTTCTCCCGATCGCGCCCGGTGGTCTTCGTCTGTCCGGTCGGTGAACTATCGCTGCGCTTCGCCGCCATTGCCCGCCAGGACGGCTTCGACGCCAGCAGCCTCGGCGGCGGGATCGTCGCCTGGCGCGATGCCGGATTGGCACTCGAACGCGGCGGCTGATCCCCGATCGGGGTGGACCAGCCCTGAGCCGGTCAATGGGGCCAGGCATTAGTGTGGGCGGGTGCAAAAAGGCCAGGAATCAGCTGACGATGCCGGTCCTCGGATCTGGGGCGGTACGACGCTCACCGAACGTCGAGAGGCACGCCGCTCCGCGCTGCTCGAGGCCGCGCTCGACCTGATCGGAGAATCGGGCGCGGGGGGTGTCACCATGCGCGCGGTATGCCGACGCGCCAATCTCACCGACCGGTACTTCTATGAGAGCTTCGCCAGCCGCGACGAATTGCTGGATGTGCTCTACCGGCAGGTCGCCGATGAATTCCTGGAACCGATGACTGCCTTCGCCGCCGCGGATCCCTCCCGCGACCGCGTGTTGTCGGAGATCCTGGTCGACAAGGTGCTCGCCGATCCGCGCAAGTCCCGGCTGTTCCTGGTCGAACCGTACTCGAGTACCGGCCTCGGCCAGACCACCATCGCGGTCATGCCGGTCTTCACCAAGGTCCTGCAGGACCATCTGTTCGCCCATATCGACGATCCGGTGCGGCGCAGACTGGCCGCGCTCACCATGGCCAGCGGTAACGCGGGCATGTTCTCGGCGTGGTTGAACGGATCGCTGCGCGCCAGCCGCGAGCAGGTGATCGACCACTGCGTGGCCACGCTCGCCGCCTACCGTTCGCTCTACCAGTCCTGATTCGGTCCGCATTCGGCTCCGGCGCAGCGCGATTGGACGTTGCGCGGCTCACACCGGGTTGCGAGGCCGGCCCATGCGGGTGTTTACTTGCCAACGCAAGGTGCCGATCGTTCGCTGAGGCTCCTTCACGGATATAGGCCAGCGACCCCGAACGTCGAGAGACGCCCCGGGTCAGGACAGATCTCCCCGGCCTAAGGGGTGGTCCCGATTGGCTCCCGATGTTGTCGGGTTTACGCCGTGAAGTGCCAAAGGTCTTACGAGGAGAGGCTTTGACCGGCTGTTTGTCGGATTTCAACGACGTGCTCTGCGCACGATGACACACGATGCCCGGCTGTGCCGTGCGTCCGATCGAAGGAAGGAGGTGAGCCGGATGCCCGGCGGCAATATTCCCGGACCCCTGTTAGCCGAATATTCACCCGGCGACACCTCCGCAGCGGCGCTCCGGAACGGGACCAGCCCGTAGCCTGCTGTTCGATGGTGCGCTTGACCTACTCAGGGAGTGCGTAATGTCAACGGTAGAGATGATCCTGCGGCTGCTGACCGGTGTCGGCTTGGGCGCGGTGATCGGATTCGAGCGGCAGTATCGGGCCAGGATGGCGGGGCTGTGCACCAACGCGCTCGTCGCGGCCGGGGCGACACTGTTCGTCCTGCTCTCGGCGCACGGCTTCCACGGCGGTGCCGCCGACCCGACCCGGGTGGCCGCGCAGATCGTCTCCGGTATCGGTTTCCTCGGCGCGGGTGTGATCATCCGCGACGGTTTGAATGTGCGTGGGCTCAATACCGCTGCGACACTGTGGTGTTCGGCCGCGGTCGGCGCGCTGGCCGGCGCGGGCATGTTCACCACTGCTGCCGCGGGCGCAGTCGCGGTAATGGTGGTCAATATCGCACTGCGGGCCGCCGGACGCGCGGTGGACCGCCAGCCCGATGCCGCCGCCGAACAACCCGCGTCCTACGTGTTCGTCGCGGTGACCGACGATGAGCAGGAAGCCCACGTACGGGCACTGCTGGTTCAGGCGTTGACCCGCACCGACTTTCGACTGCTCTCGGTGGCCAGTGCGAATACCGATATCGCGGGTCGAGTGGAGGTGCGCGCCGAACTCACCGGTGATCAGCGCGACGACCGGCAGATGGAATCGGCGGTCAGCCGACTGAGTCTGGAACCGTCGGTTACCAGCGTCGGCTGGCATATTTCGGTCGATGACACCGCGGACGGAGCACGAGCATGACCACGCTGTGCTCCTATACCTCCCGAGATGCCCTCGATCGGCCACGCAATCGCGCGGCGGACGTACTGGTGTTCGCTGGTGCGGCGGTCCTGATCTGGGCAATGCCGCTATGCCGAGTTGTGCACTGCGACACCGATTCCGGCCGGATCGCCGATCCGGCCGCACAGCTCAGATCAGCGTGAAGACGAATTCGAATTCGCCGATGCGGATCACCGCGCCGTCGGTGAGCGTCTCGCTGTCGATGATGCGCGCACCGTCGAGGTACACCCCGTTGGACGACCACAGATCCTTGATCACGAAGTTCAAGCCGTTGTCCACGATCACCGCATGCTGACGGCTGACCTTGCCGTGTTCGAGCACGATATCGTTATCGGGCAGCCGACCGATCCGGGTCACCGATCCGGTGATCGGATAGGCCGCGCCCCGCCGATCGCGCAGTTCGGCCCGTGCCCCGGCCGCGGCCTGCTCGACAATGGTGGTCGCCCGGGTCATCGTCACATCGGCGACCGCCCGGACGCTGAGCGGATCCTGGCGCAGGATCCGCGCCTCCAACTCCTGGATCGCCGGGTCCGGGTCGATACCGAGTTCGTCGTCCAGTGTGGTCCGTAGCTGCCGGACCGCGCCGAGTGCGTCGGATTGCCGCCCGCTCAGATACAGCGCGGTGATCAACTTCTCCCACAATGGTTCTCGCAACGGATGCGCCCCCACGAGCAGGGCGAGTTCGGCCGCGACGGCGTCCGCGCGCCCGCGCGCGATATCGGCCGAGGCCCGCGCCTCGATGACACCGATCCGTTCATCGTCGAGCGCCGCGGCGTAGGCGTCGGCGAATCCGAGCCCGCGCAGATCAGCCAGCACCGGGCCACGCCACTGCTCCAGCGCGCTGGACAGCGCTTCGGCTGCCGCCGTGAAGCGACCCGCCGCCAGCTCCCGCAGGCCGGCCTCCTTGCGGGCCCGGAACCGCTGCACATCACTTGCGCCATCGGCCACCGCAATGCGATAACCGGTTCCGACCTGGGCAAGTACGCCGCGTGCGTCGAGTCCGGCAGCGCGCAGCGGTTTGCGCAGATTCGAGGTGATGGCGTGCAGGCTCGCCCGCACATCGGAGGGCGGACTCTCCTCCCACACCGCATGCGCCAGCGCGTCCACCGAGACCGGATGATTGGCATTGACCACCAGATACGCCAGCACCGCGCGCTGTTTCGGCCCACCGACCGGCTGCGCGACGCCATCGATCGACAGCTGCACCGGCCCGAGCACACCGAATTGCGCCCGCATTTCGGCCATCGTCGCACTCCTTACGACTGGGCCAGTCGCTGGCCCGCAAGAACATTAGCCCCCGACACGTCCCGGCTACCCGCTGGATCGGGCGCGCCAGTATTCCAGGTTGCTGCGGGTGAGCAGAGTGTGCGGATGGTCGGGTCCGAGGACCCGGATCTGATCGGCGAGCAGCGGCTCGAATTCGGTGATGGCGGCGCCGATATCACCCGCCTCGCCATAGCAGCCCGCGAGGCAATTTCGGGTGTGCAGGGTATCCGGATGATCCGGCCCGAGAACGCGCAACTGATCCGTCAGCAGGGCGGCGTATTCGGTAATGGCCCTGGTCGTTTCGCCGCTCTCCCGCCGCCAGCGCGCCATACTGATGCGGGTGCGCAGGGTCTGGGCGTCGTCCGGGCCGAGGATGCGGACCTGGTCGACTAGCAGCAGTTCGAATTCGGCGAAGGCGCTGGCCAACTCGCCCGCCATGGCGCGGGAACGCGCGAGATGCAGTCGGGTGCGCAGGGTTTGCGGGTCGACGGGACCGAGGATGCGCTCCTGATCGGCGATCAGCTGTTCGAATTCGATGACTGCGCGGCGCAGGCTGCCGCGTTCACTGCGCCAATAGGCCAGGCTGTTTCGCACGCGCAGCGTCCACGGGTGGTCGGTGCCGAGGATACGGGCGTGATCGATGACGAGCCGTTCGAAGTCCGCGACCGTCCGCTCGAGCTGGCCCATATGACCGCGCCAATCCGCGATGTCGTAGCGGGTGGTGACGGTATCGAGATCGTCCACGCCCAGCACCCGCGTCTGATCGCGGGCCAGTTCTTCCAATTCGGTGACGGCAGCCTCGAATTCGCCGCTGCGGCCCCGGCAGTTCGCGAGATGGTTGCGAACCAGCAGCGAGACGCGATGATCCGGCCCCATGGCGGCGGTGAAGCTCGGCAGCCAGGCCGCCCACAGATCCCGATTGTCCACCACGCGTGTGGTTTCCAGCGATTCCAGGTAACCGAAGGCGGCCGCCGCGGCACCGTAGGCCAGGTAGTGGCGCACCGCCGCGCCGCGGGCATAGTCGGCTACGCGCTCGGTGGTGCCCGCCTCGATGGCCGCGATCACCGCGCGGTGCGCATCCTCACTGTGCACGCCGAGCCGGTCGCATTCATCGGTCAATCCGGGCAGCAGGGCGGCGTGCGCGATACCGAGCGATTCATCGGCCGTGCCGGGGCGGCTGCGCGTGACCAGCACACCCAAACCCACTGTGAGATCGCGGATTCCGGCAATGCTCAGCTCGGCTCCGAGTTCACGCATCGCCGCATCCAGCAGTTCCAGCGGCAGCACCGGACCGACACCTGCCGCGACGAGCACACCGAGCACCGCGCCGATCCCCCAGGCATCGGCGACATTCGGTGCGATGTCCGGTCCGTCGCCCGCCGCGGCTCGGATGGCCGCGCCGACCCGCAACGCCACCAGACCGTCGACGCCGATATCCTCGGCGACCACCCGATCGGTGACCTCGTTGGCGACCTCGGCCAGCAATCCGGCCAATAGCCAGCCCGCCGCAGCGGCAGGGGAATCGGCATGCGCCGTCGGTGTTTCGGCCAACCGCGCATCGATCCAGCCGACCCATTCCTGCTCGTCGATGGCGGCGCGCTCATATCCGGCCGATTCGACGATCGCGGCGATGTCCTCGGCCACCGGCTCGGCGACGACGATCCGATGCATATGTCGCAGTTCCGGATCGTTCTCGAAGCCGAGCCCCTCCCGGATGCCCACGATCACCCTGATGTGCGCGAGCTGCGGTCGACGGGTCAACTCGGCGACGGCGGCCACCAGCAGTCGCTGGGTGCCCTGTTCCGGTTCGTTCAGTCCGTCCACGACAATGGTGACCCGTCGACCCCATCCACCCAGGTCCGCTAGCGGTTGTCGCACCTCGACATCGAATACATCGGGTGCGGTGACACTGTGCCGGGCCAGGCTCCGCGCCGCCGCGACCGCAGCGCGGAAGCCGGGCAGTCGAGTGCTCAATTGCGTGGACAACTCGGCGGCGACCGCCTCGATGGAACTGCTGACCGTCAAAAATACTGCGGCCGTGATGTATTCGGGCGCGACCGGCAGGGTGTCGACCAGGCTCGGCCGGATGAGCATTGCCAGCAGTGTCGATTTGCCGACGCCGGGCGGTCCGATCACGCCGCGCAACCGGTAGCTGCCGGATCCGACGATATCGTCGAGCGTCTCGCGCACGGCCGGGGTCAGTAGCAATCTGCGGGTGAGTTGATCGACGAAACCCGCTGCCGGACGGCCGGTTACGGCATCGCGGCGACGGGCGATATTCGGCACCAGCCACAGGCCGGGATCACCGCCCTCGGCCGCGGATACCGTGCCCGAGGTGAACGACAGATGTTCCGGCTGCTGCCGGGTGCAGGCCGCGGCGATCGGATCGACCAGATCCGACGGCAGCAGATTCTCCCCGCGCGCGGGCAGTCCGGCCGCGAAGGTGGACAGCAGCGTTCGGGTGAAGCATCCGGCATAGGCGGGCCCGTCACCGGCGGCGACCAGCAACTCCATCCGGCCCGCCGCCCGCGACAGCAGGTCGGTCCAGCGACGGGCCGCGCCGAGCACGCCCTGTTGGGTCTCACACGCGTCGACCAGGACGACCAGCCCGTCCAGCGACGATCGGTTCAACCGCTCCCGAATCTCCTGTGTCAGATGGAAGGCCGTATGCGAGTTCGGCACCGCGGGCGAATCATGGCCGAGCAGAAAGAAATCCTCCGCGCTGGTCGCGGTGCCATGGCCGACGAATCCGATCAGCAGCGTCGCCTGCTCCCGTGCGGCCGCGTCGAATGCCTCGTCCACCGCCGTAACCAGCTGCGCCACCGTCGGATTCAGTACCGGACCAGGCGCTTCCGTCGCCGCCCGCCAGCCGCCGGATCCGGTCAATGTCCCGTACAAGCCCGTGGCCAATTCACCGGTGAACCCCAGTTCCCCCAGTGCCGCACACTCGGACCCGACCACCAGGGCGAGCCTGCCTCCCATATCAGCACCACCACTTCCCACCGTCGACTCCCCGACGACCTCGACACCCCGACACGGGGCCGTAGCGACTGCTTACAGGTCGCTCGAAAAGGTCGGTCGTGCGTGGTAGGAAGGTACCCGAACACACATCGGGGCAAGTGACAACGGGGGCGGCTGATGGCAGCGATCGTGTTGGTGCACGGGATCGCACAGGAGCAGTACGGTGCGGATCTGCTGGAAGCGCAATGGCTTCCAGCGCTGGCCGCCGGTGTCCGCACGGCCGGCTACGGCGAACTCGCCGATCAGCTGTGGCGCGGTCAGCGGCCGGGAGTGCTAGAGGTTCGAATGGCGTTCTACGGCAATGCCTTTCTCGATCCCGGTGCTCAAGGCGGTGGCGGACCGGTCGGTACCGAGGATGCCGAACTCACCGAGCAGATCGCCGAGGCGTGGTTGGCGACGGCCGCCGAGCAGGCGGCCGATCAACGCGATCGGCTGGAAGCGCAACGCTACCTGGATAATTCCGCGCTCGGCACCGATGGCGCACAGGGATTCGGCCGCAAGGCCAGACCAGCAGCGAATGCGCTGACCAAGCTGAAGTGGTTCGCGCCCTTCGGTTTCGGGATGGCGGGTAAATTCGTCAACCGGTCACTGGCCCAGGTCAGCAGATATCTGGCCGAAGACGCGGTGCGTGCCTACGCGCAGCAACAGGTGCTCGACCTGATCGGTCCGGAGACCCGGCTCGTCATCGGACATTCGCTCGGCTCGGTGGTCGCCTATGAGGCACTGCATCGGACCGATCAGCCCGCGGCGCTGGTCACCCTGGGTTCGCCGCTGGCGCTGCAGTCCATCATCTATCCGCTGCTGCGCCCGCAGCCGCCCACCGTGCCCGCCGCGCTCGTCCGCTGGGAGAATTTGGCCGATCGCGACGATATCGTCGCGGCGCACCTGGATCTGGCGCCCTATTTCCCGCCCGCGCCAGGACGCGATGTGGTGCCGACGACCCATCCCGAACTCGACAATGGCTCCAGTCCGCACGATGCCGCGCACTACCTCACCAAGAAATCGGTCGGGCGCATCATCGCCGAGTCCCTCTCGTAACCGGAGCTATTCCGAATCGCGCGTACGCTGACAACTCTGGCACCGAGTGCGAGGAGTTCACCGCGATGACCGACCCCGTGCAAGGTTTGACGGGTACGCTCACCTCGCCGATCCGGGGCTCCGGAATGCTCGGCGAAGTATTGGTTGCGATTCGCGGGGGCACGGAGATATATATCGCGCGGGCGGCCGAGCCGATCTCGGCCGGCGAAACCGTCTTGATCATCGCGGTACAACCGGGCCGCATCGTCGATGTGGTGCCGTGGATTCCGCTGGAACCCGTCCCGGTCGACGACATCTGACACCGCGACCGAAGTTATGAACTGCCAGGGAGGCACAGTGCTGGGTTATCACGTTCCAGATCCTGACGAGGCGATGCTGGTCAGCGGCGGTACGAGCAAGGACAACGCGCCCTTCGGCGTCGTCATCGGACGCGGCAAATGGGTGATGCCGTTCTTCCGCAAGGTGAGCTATCTGTCGCTGGCCATGTTCGAGGCCGAGATCAAGGAACGCTGCGTCACCAAGCAGGCCATCCAGCTCGAGGTGCGCGCGGTGATCGCATTCAAGGTCGCCAACGACACCCAGTCGATCGTCAATGCGGCCCAACGCTTTCTGTCCGAACAGGAGCGGGAGATGTCGGTGCTGACCGGCCGCATCTTCTCCGGGCACCTGCGCTCGATCGTCGGCTCGATGACGGTCGAGGAGATCATCCGCGAACGTCAGCGGCTGGCCGACGAGGTGCTGGTGGCCTCCAAGGTGGAGATGAGCAATATCGGCCTCTGGGTGGATTCGTTCCAAATCCAATCCATCGACGACGGCAATCTGGGGTACATCACCGCATTGGCCGCACCGCACAACGCGGCCGTGCAGCGCGATGCGCAGATCGCGCAATCACAGGCCGCGCAGCGTGCCGCCGAGGCCGAACAGGAATCGCTGCGCCGCCGAGCCGAATATCAGCGTGAGACCGCCATTCTCCAGGCGCAGTATCAGCAGGATATCGATAAGGCCAATGCCGAAGCGGCACAGGCCGGTCCGCTGGCCGAGGCCAAGGCGATGCAGGAGGTGCTCACCGCGCAGGCCGAACAGGCACGCAAAGAAGCCGAGTTGCGTGAGCAGCAGTTGCAGGCCGAAGTCGTGAAACCCGCTCAGGCCGAAGCGGAACGGGTGCGCATCCTCGCCGTGGCCGAGGCCGATCGGACCCGGATCCAGGCCGAGGCGGCGGCCTCGAACAACCGGATCGCCTTGGACCAGTTGCTGATCGAGCAGCTGCCGGAAATCGTCAAGCAGGCCTCCAACGGCCTGGCGAACGCCAACCTGACGGTGCTCAACGGACCTGACGGTGTCGGCGAATTGGTCAACGGAATGGTCGGTCAGGGCCTCACTGTATTCAACTCGTTACAAAAAGCGCTTTCATCCAACGACGGGGATAATGCGGGCTAAAGTGGCCGAGTAGCGACGGCGCGAGGAGCGGGTGTTGGTGTCCATCGGGAAATTGGTGTCGTTCGACAGTTCGCGGGGGTTCGGGTTCATTCGGCCCGACGATGGTGGCCCGGATGTGTTCGTCCATGTGAACGACATCGGACTGGACGAGGATGAACTGCGCCAGGGGCGGGTGTTCGAATTCGATGTGACCGAGGGTGATCGTGGTCCGAAGGCGGTCAACCTCGCCGTGGTCGGCGGTCAACCACTACCACCCGCTCCTCGGCACAAAAAGGATAGATCCGGCTCCGGCCAACTGACCGCCACCGAACACAAACGCCTGATCACCGAGCTACTACTGGACGCAAGCCCCGCCCTCACCGCCGGTGAGATCCTCACCATCCGTGACCGCCTCACCGCCTTCGCCGATCAGCACGGCTGGCTGGAATAGCGCGCAAGCTCCGCCGCCTCCCCGGACCTTTGGGCGCTGGACTCAGGTGCCACAAAATTGCGTCGGCGCCTGGCGGCAAGATGTAAGTCGAGTTAGCCCGTCCCCGGTGAGTTCCCCATGTTCGCACCTGATCAGTTGTGGCGTGGTCGGCCACCTTCTCGGCACTTCGGGTGGTCCAGACGAGGTTCACGACCTTGTCGGACCGGCGTTCTACGATCAAGCCACAGCCCCGGCCGCACCGATGAATCTGCGTCGACTGCGACGTCGATATGGGTGAGAGAACGGACCCCGAGGAGGATGGTGTGGACCTACCCGTGATGCCGCCCGTCAGGCCGATGCTGGCGAAAACGGCACCCTCGGTGCCGCACGAGCCGGGCCTGAGCTACGAACCGAAATGGGACGGCTTTCGCTGCGTGGTGTTCCGCGACGGCGACGAAGTGGAACTCGGTTCCCGCAATGACCGTCCGCTCACCCGCTATTTTCCCGAAGTCGCCGAACTGCTGAAGGCGGCGCTGCCGGATAAATGCGTGGTCGACGGTGAAATCGTGGTGGTCACCGATGAGGGACTCGATTTCGACACCCTGCAGAACCGGTTGCATCCGGCGGCCTCGCGGGTCAACAAGTTGGCCAAGGAAACGCCGGCCAGCTTCGTCGCCTTCGATCTGCTCGCTCTCGGCGACAAGGACCTGACCGGTGAGCCGTTCGCCGAACGCCGACGGCTGCTGGAGACCATTCTCGATACCGAACTCGCCCGGGTGCATCTGACCCCGATCACCCAGGATCCCGCCGTCGCCGAGGACTGGTTCACCCGCTTCGAGGGTGCGGGTTTCGACGGCGTCATGGTCAAGTCCAACGAGCTGGCGTATCTGCAGGACAAGCGGGTGATGCTCAAGGTCAAACACGAGCGCACCGCGGACTGTGTTGTGGCCGGTTTCCGCTGGCACAAGGATGGCGAGGGCGTCGGTTCGCTGCTGCTCGGACTCTTCGACGACGAGGGCAATATGCATCATGTCGGAGTCGCGAGCAGTTTTACCGCGGCCAAACGCAAGTCGCTGGTGGATGAGCTGAAACCGTTACGGGAGAACGCATTGGCGAATCATCCGTGGCGGGAATGGGCCGACGCCGCGGCACAGGCGAAGGCCGATGGCAAGATGCCGGGTGGGGTGAGCCGGTGGACCGGCGGCAAGGATCTGTCCTGGGAGGCGCTGCGTCCGGAGTTGGTCGCAGAGGTCCGCTACGAACATGTGCAGTCCGGTCGATTGCGGCACGGCGGCAGGCTGGTGCGCTTCCGGTCCGATCGCACACCGGAATCGTGTACCTACGCTCAGCTCGACGAGGTCGCACCGGCCGAATTGAGTGCCATCTTCACCGAAGCCGGGGGGAAATCATGAGTGAGTCGGTCGATATCGAGTTGGACGGCAGAACCGTCGCCATCAGCAATCCGAACAAGGTCTACTTCACCAAACGCGGTGAGACGAAACTCGATCTGGTGCGGTACTACCAGGCCGTGGCCGAACCGTTCCTGCAGGTGGTGCGCGATCGGCCGCTGCTGCTCGAGCGTTATCCCGATGGCGCATCCGGTAAGTCGTGGTTCCAGAAGCGGGTGCCGAAATCCGCACCCGATTGGCTGCACACCGTCGAGGTCGCCACGCCAAACGGCACCACCAGCGATGCCCTGGTCGCCCACGATCTCGCGCACATTCTGTGGGCGGTGAACCAGGGCTGCCTCGGCTTCCACGTCTGGCCCAATCACGTCGACAATCTGAATATCGCCGATGAGCTGCGCATCGACCTGGATCCCTCCCCCGGTATCACCTTCGACGATCTCAAACACGCCGCCGTACTAACTCGTGAGCTGTGCACCGAACTCGGCATCGACTCCCGCATCAAGACCTCCGGCTCGCGTGGACTGCACATTTACGTTGCGCTGGAACCGAAATGGGACGGCTATCAGGTGCGCGCGGCCGCGGTCGCGCTGGCTCGCGAACTGGAGCGGCGGCATCCGGACGAGATCACCGCGCAGTGGTGGAAGGAGGAGCGCGGCAACCGCGTCTTCGTCGACTTCAACCAAAATGCCCCGCACAAAACGGTTTTCGGCGCGTGGTGTGTGCGACCGAAGGTCGGCGCGCAGGTCTCCACGCCGATCGCCTGGTCCGATCTGGATACCGTTGTCCCCGAGGAATTGACCATTGCCACCGTCCCCGCGCGGCTGGCCGAAAGCGGCGACCCGTGGGCGGACCGCCCGGCCCAATCCATCGAGCCGCTGCTGAAAATGTCGGAGCGGGATATGGCATCCGGGCTCATGGACGCACCGTGGCCGCCGCAGTATCCCAAGATGCCGAACGAGCCGCCGCGAGTGCAGCCGAGCCGGGCCAAGAAGCCGGAAACAGAAGGCTAGCTACCGAGAGGCTATTCGGTCCAGAGCACCCACACCTTGCTCTCACACGTCACTGCGCGCCCGTCCGCGGTGCGGGCACTCTTCGTCGAACCGTCGCATTTGGTCCCCGGCTCCGCGACGGTGCCGCCGACGGTGTACGGACCGTTCCACTGGTAGACACCGCCGCTGGCCAGGCACAGCAGGGTATTGCCGTCGGCCCCCGTGCCGATGCGGCCCGGCTCGGTGCACACCGCGCCCTTCTTCGGGGCCACCTGGCTCGTCGGCGTCGCGGCCGACGTGGCCGGAGGTGCGACGACGGTCGGCGCCACCGAGGGCTGCGGGATGGCGGTCTGGGCGATGGTGGAGGGCAGCGCGACACTCGATACGCCTGGGGTCCGGTTCGCGCCGGACAGCACGTCGGAGAAATTACTGCCCGACAGCACGACGTATCCGGCGATACCGACGACCTCGATCACACCGAGCAGCAGGGCGCACACCGCCATCGTCTTGCCACGCGGATGGCTGAAGGCGATGAACCCGAAGACGATCGCGACCGGAAAGAGGCCGAGCAGCGCGGCCACCAATGCGACGATTGCATACGGGTTGACTATGGGCGGAACCTCGACCCGCAGGCGACCGGCACGGGTAGCCCGCCGGGCCGGCGGCTCGACCTCCGGCCAGCGGTCGTTGGGATCCGGATCCGGCCACCGGCCGATCGCTCCGGTCTCCGCTTCGTACTCCTCCGGCTGCGCCTCCGGCCAGCGCTCGCGCTCACGGTTATCCGTCCGTGCCATTCAGGTCCCTCTTCCACACCACCAAACCGCGCAGGAACCACGAACTGCCCGGACTCGCCCCGATACCGACAAAGGATAGGGGCCGACGGCCGCAACATCATCCGAAACGGCCGATCAATCGTCATCAAACCGTAATCGCGAACGCCGCCATGTCAACTCGGCCTCTACTCGGCACCGGGGCGACCGGCTTCGACACGGTGCGGTTCGAGCACCGGAGTAACAAACCGGCAAACACCACTCGCGCCGCGCGCCGTCGAGGTACATGCTGGTCTCGGGACCGACCCGTGCGGTGACGTCAGCAGAGGAGGGATGTATGCGCGGTGAATCCGGTTCGAAAGGACAACAAGGGCGGCCGTGGCATTCCCACGCGGGCGATCTACTCGGTGACGACTACAACGTGCCCGGCATCATTCTGTGCGCGCTCGGCATCGTCGCCATGGCGTGCACACTCACCGCGGCCGGTTACGGCTTCATCGGCTGGACCCGGATCGGTGCGATAGTGACCGCCGCATTGTGGATCTCCGGAATCGGCGCACTGCTGGTCGAGCATCGCCGCGAGGAAGTGATCGAGCGGAAGTACGGCCGCAACGGGCACGCTCCCGGTCATGTGCGGCGCGTCCGCTACAGCGCCACCGAGCGCAGGATCGCGGCGGGTGAAAGGCCTTCGGAATTGCCGAAATAGCCGGCGCCGCAAAGTCAGCGCCCGGGATCCACCTTCGGCATGGTTTCGGTCACCAGTGTCATCAGCATGTCGGACAGCAGCGCGTGCACCTGCTCGCGGGTGAGGGCCCCGCGGGTGATCCATTCTCGGCCCGCGACTTTCACCAACCCACCGAATGCGCGGACCATGGCGCGCAGTTGCGTACTGTGCGCCGACTCTGCGCGCCCGACCATCAGCAGCATCCGCTCGGCGGCCGCGTCATCGGCCTGATCCAGGATCTGCTGCACCTCGGGATCGTCACCGACGCCCTCGTGACTGGTCACCTTGACCCAAGTGCTGCCGTGTTCGGAGATCACATCCAGCAGCCAGTGCACACTCGCATCCACGCGTTCGCGATCGGTGCCGGTCGGCGCGACCATATCGTCGAGGCGCGGCAGGGTGACCATCCGGCGCACGACCGCGAGATACAGGTCGCGCTTATTGCCGAAGTAATGGTTGATCAGCCCGCGCGCGACACCGGCCCGCTGCGCGAGTTCCGCGGTGGAGACCGCCGCGTAGGGCCGCTCGCCGAACATGTCGATCGCGCACTCCAGGATCTGTGCGCGTCGCTCGTCCGGTTCCAGCCTGCGCCTGCGGGGCTGCGTCTCGGTGTCGTTTCGAGCGACCCGCAAGCGATCGCTAGCGGCAACGTCAGAGTGACCTGGCAATGAGATCCTTCATAACCTCGTTGCTGCCCGCGAGGATGCGCAGCACGCGGGCACCGGTGTAGAGCTGGGAAATCGGATACTCCGTCATGTAGCCGTAGCCGCCGAACAGTTGCAGGCAGCGATCGACCACAATACCGAGTTGGTCGGTCAGCCAGTACTTCGACATTGCAGCCGTGGGAATATCGAGTTCGCCGCGCAGATGTTTGCCGATGCAGTCGTCGAGGAAGATCCGGCTGACCTTGGCGATGGTCGCGCATTCGGCCATCTCGAATTTGGTGTTCTGCATCGCGAACAGCGGCTTACCGAAGGCCTCGCGCCCCTTGGTGTAGTCGACAGTCAGCTGCACCGCCTTTTCCATCATGGCGACCGCGATAATGCCGGTGACCAGCCGCTCCTGAGCCAGCAGCTGCATCATCTGATAGAAGCCCTGCCCCTCGGCCTCGCCGAGCAGATTCGAGGCGGGCACGCGCAGTCCGTCGAAGAACAGCTCCGCGGTGTCCTGGGCCTTGCCGCCGATCTTGTTAAGGATGCGGCCGCGCTTGAAGCCCGGGGTGTCGTCACCGACCTCGGCGAAGATCAGCGAAACGCCCGCGGCGCCCTTGGTCGGATCGGTCTTGGCGGCGATGATGATGCCGTCGCAGAGCCAGCCATTGGTGATGAAGATCTTCGAGCCGGTGATGACGTATTCGTCGCCCTCGCGAACCGCACGGGTCTTGATGTTCTGCAGATCCGAGCCGGTGCCCGGTTCGGTCATGCCGATGGAGAGCACCATCTCACCGGTCGCAGCCTTGGGCAGCACCCGCCGCTTGAGGTCTTCGGTGCCGAAGTGCTGGATATAGGGCGCGATGATCGAGGTGTGCACGGCCATGCCCATCGAGCCGTCACCCGCGAAGGCCTGTTCCTCGATAATGGCGGCCTCGTGCGCGAAAGTGCCGCCACCGCCGCCGTATTCGGTTGGCGTCGCGGTGCACAGCAGGCCGAGTTCGCCGGCCCGGTTGTACAGGGCGCGGTCGGGATGTCCCTGCGCGACGAACTTCTCCTCATGCGGGACGACTTCCTTCTCGAAAAAGTTTCGCGCCAGTTCCCGGACCGCCTCGACCTCGTTGTCACTCCATGCCGCGCGTGCCATCGCAGAAATCCTTTGCTCATCGCGCGGGCCTGTCGCGCCCGCGTCTCGTCATCAGATTGGCGCACTATTGGCATGATGTCAACAAAGTGGCGCACGGCGGGTTGAGGCGGGTTTCACCACCCGTACGTACGGCGTGCAGAACCTCTTCGGGAGTGAATGCGGCCTCGGCGTTGACGGTGACTGCCGGATAGACACGGCTGAAGTTGATGAGAATCGTTGTCAGAGGCTCGATTCCGGGTGATGGCATAGTGACCAGGTCGACGCGTCCGCCCCGCAAACCTTTGAGGGCATCGATGGACGCCTTGGCGTCCTCGAGGTCCCGCAAGACTACTCGGGCCGGACCGACGAGTGTCTCGCCGGCGTCGCTGAGAACCAGCCGACGCCCGATCCGGTGGAACAGTGGAACGCCGAGTTCGCGTTCCAGGGTCGCGATCGACTGCGACAGGGACGGCTGCGCGATCAGCAGGGTTTCCGCGGCCCGATTGATACCGCCCTGGTCGACCACCGCGAGAAAGTAACGCAACTGTCGCGCGTCCATCCGAACCCCGTCTTCCCTCAGTTTCAGTAGCCGGATGCCGCGTCTACTCCCGAATGCCTAAGGCCACGGCCCTACCTGCGACGATACGCCTCGATTAGGTAGAACCTATAAGCCGGATCGAGCCTTGGTCTTGGACGCCTCCGGGTTGCGAAGGGGTTAATGAGACATCACACAGTGTGATCGGCACTACACCATGGAGGCACCGAGAATGGCACCGCAGACGTTCAAGATCGCATCGATCCCCGCCGACGGCGTCGGCAAAGAGGTCGTCGCAGCGGGTCGGCGCGTGCTCGACGTACTCGCGGAGCAGTCCGGCGGCCGCTTCGCCTTCGAGTGGGAAGAGTTCCCCTGGGGCTGCGAATACTACGAGCAGACCGGGAAGATGATGGCCGACGACGGCCTGGAAACCTTGAAGGCATTCGACGCGATCTACTTCGGTGCGGTCGGCTGGGAGAACGTTCCCGACCACATCAGCCTCTGGGGCTTGCGGCTGAAGATCACCCAGAACTTCGATCAGTGGGCGAACGTGCGCCCGGTGAAGTTCCTGCCCGGCGTGCAGTCCCCGCTGCGCAAGGCCGATGACACCGAACTCGACTGGGTCGTCGTGCGGGAGAACAGCGAGGGCGAGTACGCCGGTCTGGGTGGGCGCAATCTCAGCGGCCGCGGGCCGAACAACGAGGTGGCCCTGCAGACCGCGCTGTTCACTGACAAGGGGTGCGAGCGGATCATGCGCTTCGCGTTCGACCTGGCCCGTACTCGCGCGGTGAAGAAGGTCTCGAGCGTCACCAAGTCCAATGCCCAGCAGTACGGCATGGTGTTGTGGGATGAGGTGTTCACGCGCGTTGCCGCCGACTACCCGGACGTGGAGACCGAAAGCGTCCTCGTCGACGCCATGAGCGCGAAGTTCGTCCTGCACCCGGAGGACCTGTCGGTCGTGGTCGCATCGAACCTCAACGCCGATATCCTCTCCGACCTCGGTTCCGCGCTCGCGGGCAGCCTAGGCATCGCTGCCAGCGCGAACCTGAACCCCGAGCGCCGGTTCCCCAGCATGTTCGAACCCGTTCACGGTTCCGCACCCGACATCGCCGGCCGCGGTATCAGCAACCCGATCGGCGCGATCGCCAGCGCCGCGCTCATGCTCGATCACTTCGGTCTGCACGAGGAGGCGCGCCACGTCGAGGCCGCCATCGAGGCCGCCACCGGCAGCGGCGCACGGACTCCCGACATCGGCGGCACCTCGGACACCCACACGGTCACCGAGGCAATCGTCACCGCTGTGCAGAGCGCACTCACCCCCGCCTGATCGCGGCCGCTGGGCTCTCCCGGCCCGGCAGGAACTACCGGGCCGGGCCCACACCTTCGATCCGCCGGTCACGATCGGCCACCCCTTCTTCCCCTGAACACTCCCGAGGTGTACCTCATGCAAACGCCCAGCAGCACAGCCAGTCTCCCACCGGCGACGGTGAAAAAGCCGTGGTACAGGCAACTGTACTTCTGGGTTTTGATCGCGATCGTGCTCGGCATTCTGATCGGATGGTTGTGGCCCCGAACCGGCCAGGCGATGGAGCCGATCGGCACCACCTTCATCACCGCGATGAAGATGCTCATCGGACCGATCGTGTTCCTGACGATCGTCGGCGGCATCGCCGGCGTCGCGGACCTGAAGAGAGTCGGCCTCACGGGTGTGAAGGCATTGACCTACTTCCAGGTCGGCACCATCCTCGCGATGATCACCGGCCTGGTCGCGATCAACATCTTCCGTCTCGGAGACGGTGTGAACGCCGATGCGGCCACCCTGAAGACCACCGATTCCGCCAACAAACTGATTCAGGCCGGCCAAAAGCAGCACTGGTGGGAGTTCATCACCCACATTGTCCCGAACAGCGTCGTCGGCCCGTTCGTCGAAGGTGACATCCTGCAGATCATCTTCCTGGCCGTCATCTTCGGCGTCGCCATCAACGCGGTAGGAAAGATCGCCACACCGATCCAGGACGCCGTCGAACGGCTGACCGCGCTGGTCTTCAAAGTCCTGAGCTTCATCATGAAACTCGCACCCCTCGGCGCGTTCGGCGCCATGGCCTTCGCCATCGGCAAGTACGGCATCTCGACGCTGACCAGTCTCGGCAGCCTCATCCTGCTCTTCTACGCCACGTCCGCCCTGTTCGTGATCGTTGTCCTCGGATCGATCATGGCGTACCTGCGGCTCAATATCTTCCGGATGCTCGGCTACTTCAAGGAAGAGCTCCTGCTCATCCTCGGTACCTCCACCGCCGAACCGGCGCTGCCCGGCCTGATGCGGAAGCTGGAATACGTCGGCGTGCCGAAGAGCACCGTCGGCCTCGTCGTTCCCACCGGCTACAGCTTCAATCTCGACGGCGCCGCCATCTACCTCTCCCTCGCCGCCCTGTACATCGCGCAGGCGACCAACACCGCCCTGTCCGTTCCCCAGCAACTCGGCCTGCTCGCCGTGATGCTGCTGACCTCGAAGGGCGCCGCGGGTGTGGCCGGAGGCGGTTTCATCGCCCTGACCGCGACATTGAGCACCCTCGGTACCATCCCGGCCGCCGGCATCATGCTCATCTTCGGCATCGACAAGTTCATGTCCGAGTGCCGCGCCCTGGTCAACTTCATCGGCAACGCCGTCGCCACGCTGTTCGTCGCCAAGTGGAATCGCGAACTCGACGTCGATCGCGCCCGCCGTGTCTTCTCCGGCGAGGTTCTTCCCCCACCGGCTGGTGCGGTGGAGAACGACTTCGACATGGAGGTCCTGGAGCAGGAACCCCGGGAACAGTCCAGCGATGACCGGTCGCACGGCGACACCACACCGACCATCATCTCCGAATCCGACGCAGTCCGCATCGACCACGAACGACTCGGCGACGCGCACCCCGCCCGGCACTGAATGACGCTCACACCACTCACGAGAAGGCTGACGATGAGGGTTCTGGTCGCCCCCGACAAATTCAAGGGATCACTCACCGCGACGGAGGTTGCCGAGCACCTCGCCATCGGACTCACCGCCGCAGGCATCGACAGCAGGCGGCTTCCACTGGCCGATGGCGGTGACGGCAGCGTCGACGCTGCGGTGGCAACAGGATTCACCCCACATCCGATAACCGTCGCCGGTGCGACCGGCACACCGCGGCGGGCGCACATCGCCGTCAACGGCGCCACCGCCGTCGTCGAGGTGGCCAACACCTGTGGACTGCTCACGCTGCCCCGGGGCCGCCGAGCGGCCCTCGACGCCACCAGTCTCGGCATGGGCCAGGCGGTCGGCCATGCGCTGCGTCATAACCCCTCGCGGTTGGTGCTGGCCATGGGCGGCAGCGCCAGCACCGACGGCGGCATGGGGATGCTCGCCGCACTCGGATTCACCTTCGCCGACGCCGACGGACGGCAGCTGCGAGCCGGTGGGCGCACCCTGCCCCGGATCCATACCGTCGATGGCTCCCGGGCGGTGCAGCTCTCCGGCGTCGAGATCGTGGTCGCCGGAGACGTCACCAATCCGTTGACCGGGCCGACCGGTGCCGCGGAGGTGTACGGGCCACAGAAGGGCGCTTCCGCCTCCGAAGTGCGGTTCCTGGAGACCGGCATCGAGAACCTGGTGGACGCGTTCATCCGCAGCGGGTTCCCGCGGGCCCGCATGCTCGCCTCAGCATCCGGGGCCGGCAGCGCCGGCGGTATGGGATTCGCCGCAATGCTGCTCGGCGCACGGCTGGTCTCCGGCGCCGAATACTTCCTGGACCTGCTCGACTTCGACCGCTACCTCGCCGACACCGATCTGGTGATCAC
Source organism: Nocardia sp. NPDC049526 (assembly GCF_044465765.1). Classification (NCBI taxonomy): domain Bacteria; kingdom Bacillati; phylum Actinomycetota; class Actinomycetes; order Mycobacteriales; family Nocardiaceae; genus Nocardia; species Nocardia sp. NPDC049526. Next base: position 511,423 of record NZ_JBITMA010000002.1, read on the forward strand.
CGGCGAAGGCAGCATCGACGAGCAGACCGAACACGGAAAACTACTCGCGATCCTGGCCCGCCGCGCCCACCCTGTCCCGGTCGTGGCAGTCGCGGGCCACTGCACGCTCCCCCGATCACGGTGGGCGCAGGCCGGATTCGGCCGCATCTACACCCTCGGCGAGTACACCGACCGCGACACCGCGACCGATCCGGCGCTAACCGGAGCGCTCCTCACCCGGATCGGCCAGGAGATCGGGCGCACGACCACAGCCGTGCCGGTCACCACCGGCTGAGCCCCAACGCCACCCTGCCGAAGCCATTGCCCGCCAACCTGTTTCATTGTTTCGACCGAGTTCTACAGCGCCGGTGAGGGTGACAAGTTCCGGCATCGACCATCGGCCCGTGCACAAAGGAATCTCATGACCGCCACCGCCCACTTCTCCCCCCGAAAGCGCCGCCGATTTCGATCCGCTCGATGTCAGTTCACTGCTTTCGCCGCACCGGGCGAAGATCGTGTGCACGCTGGGGCCCGCGGTCGGCACTGACGAGAAGGTGCGTGAGTTGGTCGAATCCGGCATGAACATCGCCCGCTTGAACTTCAGCCACGGCACCCACGCCGACCACCAGGCCAATTACCGGCGGGCACGCGCCGCAGCCGACGCCACCGGAAAGGCCGTCGGGATCCACGCGGATCTGCAGGGGCCGAAGATCCGCCTGGGCAGATTCACCGGCGGGCACGCCGTGTGGACGACGAGAGACACGGTACGGATCACGGTCGAGGCCTGCCCCGGAGGCCTGCCCTGAAGCATCTTCCACGGGCCAAGGGCGGTGTTCTGTCATACGCGGCGCGTGACATCGGCGAACGGCTCGGAGCCAGAGCACTGGCAGCGTTCACTCAATCCGGCGACACCGTGCGACGCCTTGCCCGCCTGCACACCCCACTGCCGTTGCTCGCGTTCACACCGAAACCGCGGGTACGCAATTGTCTGGCTTTGACGTGGGGTACCGAGACGTTCCGCGTCGATCCTGTCGATTCGACCGATGAGATGGTCCGCCAGGTCGATCGAGCCCTGCTGAAACTCGGCCGGTACCGGCAGGTGACGTCGTCGTCATCGTCGCTGGATCACCCCGGCACACCATCGGATCGACCAACCTCATCCACGTCCACCTCATCGGCGGCAACGACTAGCCGCCGAACCCGAGGGCCGTACAGGCTATCCGGCGACCCGTGGTGCTGTGGAGCCGATCAGGCCGGGAATACAGAGCAAGCCGAACACCTCCGCGTTGCGGACCAGTTTCCCGCTGGTGATCAGACCTACCCACAGCGCGCGGTTCGGGTCTGCCCATCCGAGAATGTTGGTGAAGCCCACGTGACCGCAGACGCCCTCGGTGTCCGCGTCCCGGATCCGCTCGATCGCCGCAGGAGTCATACCGACTGCGGTTGGGCCACATTCGGCCGGGCGGGTGGTGACCGATTCGACATCGACCGGAATTCTGCAGCGACGCAACGGATCACGCACCAGCGGTAACCGCGGCAGCCGGACGATGCGGATCAGCCGGTCGGCCGCTGGGCCTGGTTGACGGCCGCAAGCGAGGTGAAGATCGGGGTGTCCGGATCGGCCGAGATGCCCTGGCGGCGCAGGAATCCATCGATCAGACCCCAGACGAATTCGGATGCCTGGTCGACGAATTCGGCGGTGCCGTCGGGACGGCGGGGATTCGCGTCACCCAGCCACAGGTCGGTGATCGCGACGACGACGCCGACGACCGCGCGGGCCAGATAATCGATGCCGGTGGCATCGATCGGAATGGATTCGGCGATCTCGCGCGCCTGGCCGGCGACGCGGCTCGCGGCCGCGCGGCCGAGATCGAATTGCAGTACCGAACCGTCGGAGTGCTGGGTGATGTGCGCCTGGCCGAGGAACCGAAAGACGTTGGGGTGCTGGATAATACTGTCCGCATAACCGGTGAGCACGCGGCGCAGCGCGACCCGGGGCGGTTGCAGCATCAGCGTCAGATCGTTGCCCGCACCGGCGGCGACGGAACCGGCCATCCGGTCGCCGATTTCGGTGTAGAGATCGGCCTTATCGGCGAACTGGCGGTACAGGCGCGGTTTGGTGATCCGGGCCTCGCGGGCGATGTCGTCCATGCTGGGGCGCGGACCGTCCCGGTCGATCACCCGAATGGCGGCGTCGACGATCTCCTCGCGCGTGATCGTCCGCGGCGCCGATCTGGCAGATCTGTCCGAGCGGGCCATGGTCCGGAGCATACACGTACCGGCGGTACGCCCTGTTGAGCCGGAAATGCCCTGACTTGCTTGTGGGTGACCGACCTCATAGCGGGTCGTGGTTTCAATTCATTGCTTCGGGTAATACGTACTGTCAGTATCGGAGCACGTACCGGCGGTACACGCAGCACCCAGCGCATCGATCGAGGCAAGCAGATGACCGAACAGCTCGACTCCCCCGACCCGACCGGCATCCAGCGCCCACACCGCCACTCCACTGTGGCAGGCGCGAATGGTGAGTTGGCAGTCTTCGAATGGGGCGAGCGCGGCGCGGAACCACTCGTCTTGGTGCACGGGCTCTCCGATACCCATCTGGTCTGGTCCGCGGTGGCGACGCTGCTGGCCGACGGCTTCCGGGTCATCGCCTACGACGTGCGCGGGCACGGTGGATCGACGAAACCCGGTGTGCCGCAGGACTATCGACTCGATCACCTGGCCGAGGATTTCTTCGCGCTGATCGATGCGATCAGTCCGAAGCGGCCGGTGCACGTCTGTGGACACGGCTGGGGTGCGGTGCAGGTGTGGGAGGCGGTCTGCGATCCGCGCGCCAATACCCGGATCGCCTCGTTCACCGCCGTCGCGGGTCCGAATCTCGATCACGTCGGCATGACACTGCGCGAATTGGCCGGTCAACCGCGCCGAGCGCTGGAGCTGATCGCCGACCGGAAGTTCTGGCGGCACGGAGTCGGAACGGCCCAGACCGCGGCGCGACGGATCGCCTATCCGCCGCGGGTTCGTACCTGGTTGATCGAACAACTCGGCGGCGTCGCCCGGATGTACGCGCCGATCGCACCGACCTGGCGGGCGGATCTGGCCGCCGGCGCACGGATCGCCGTGGCCAACCTGGCGCATCATCTGCTGCGGCCGCGTGAGCGCACCACCGCGGTGCCGGTGCAACTCGTCGTGGACACCACCGACGTGCTGGTGCCCCCGTTCCTCTACTACGGCAGCGCACGTTGGGTGGATCGACTGTGGCGCTGCCCGATTCCGGCCGATCACTGGCTGCCGGTGACCGAGCCGCTGCTCGTCGCCGAGGCCATCGCGAACTTCGTCGAGGACCTGCGCGCGGCGAACGCCAGCATCCCGAAGTGAGGGCCCAGATCCACCAACTGTGGGTGGCCGACGAATCGGACGGGGTGGTACTTTGCGCGCATGACCGGACCGGGGGAACAACAGAACCAGCCCAACGACGCATGGTGGGCGCAGGAACAGCCGCAGCAGGGACCGCAGTATTCACAATCGGATCCGACGATGGTCGGGCAGCCGGGGCATCAGCTACCGTCACAGCCCGCGGTTCCGGTGGCGGGACCGCAAGGCCCAGCCGAGCAGCAGCCCGCTGATCCGACGATGGTGCGCCAGTCGCTCGATCAGCCGGGGGCCGCGCCCGCCGGATACCAATCGGGGACCGGATACCAGCAACCGGGATACCACCAGTCCTCGCCTGGATATCCGCAGCCGGGGACACCACAGGCCGCGCCTGGATACCCGCAGGCCGGAGCACCCCAAGCCACACCCGCCGGATACCAATCGGGGACCGGATACCAGCAAACGGGATACCACCAGTCCTCGCCTGGATATCCGCAGCCGGGAACGCCGCAGGCCGCGCCTGGATACCCGCAGGGTGGGACGCCACAAGCCACATCCGGATTCCCGCAAGCCGGAGCACCACAGTCCGCACCGGGATTCCCGCAGCCCGGTTTCCAACAACCCGGATTCGAGCAGCCCGCACCCGGATTCCCGCAGGGCGCACCGGGTTTCCAACAGCCCGGATACCAGCAACCGGCACCCGGATACCAGCAGCCGCCCAAATCCGGTGGCAAAGGCTGGCTTTGGGCGCTCGGCGCGGTCGTCGTCACCTCCGCGGTATGGGCGGGAGCGATGTTCGCGATCGGCGCCTTCGATGCGGGCAAGGCCGATATCAGCAAGGACGCCGATCTGCGCGGCTACAAGTACATCGCCAATCTCTGCGATATCACCGACACCTCGCCCTACACCAGTGCCGGCTTCACGTTGGCGAAGACCGATTCCTCGGGCGATACCTACCCGAAGCACGAGGGTTCCAAGCACGCGGCGGTCGATTCGATGGGCTGCGATGTGCGCTTCACCCCGTCCGGCTCGACCGAGAAGTACGACTACGCCGCCATCTACACCAGCGCGCAGGTGCACAAGCAGACGAATCCGGGACCGGAATTCACCGCGTCGTACGAGACCTGGACCCAGAGCGAATACGGCAAGGACGCGAAGGTCGACAAGATCTCCGGACTCGGCGACGAGGCGTATGTGATCACCGGTAAGCACAAGTCGGACGATCCGACGGCCGATGTCTCACTGGCCGTGCGCGATGGCTGGGCCACCTACCACATCAGCTGGTCGCAGTATTCGTCCAGTTCGTCGAAGTCTTCGAGCAAGATCCTCAGCGCGTCCGAGGTCACCGATCTGCTGAAGAAGACGGCCACCTCGACCATGAGCAAGCTGCGCAAATAGGCGGCGTCCGGTCGGTGCGGGACCGCCCGCGCCGACCGGTCCGCATTCGAATGCGACAATGGCTGGGTCAACCTCCCAGTTCACGAAGGACAAACCCGCATTCCGATGGTCGAGAACACCGCGTCGACGTCTACCGCACCAGCGCCGAGCGGCACCGCCATCGACCCCGATGAGCTGGCGATCTGCCTGCGGGTACTGGAGCAGGCCGGGCAGTTGGACAAGGACGATCCGGCGTCGGTCACGGTGCAGCGCGCCGTCGGCCATATGTTCAAGAAATTGAAGCAGCGCAGGCGAACCGTGGCCAGGGATGCGGTCGCCGAGGCGGACCGGGCGGTAGTCGCGGCGACCGCGACCGGATCGCCGAATCGGATCGATGACGAAACCGCGGGCATTCCGCTGAGCTCGAATGCGGCAGGGGCCAGCGCGGGCACGCTGATCCGGTCGCGCCCCTGCTATATCTGCAAGCAGCGCTACACCCGGGTCGACGCGTTCTACCACCAGCTGTGCCCGGACTGCGCGGCCAGCAGCCACGCGAAACGAGACGCCCGTACCGATCTCACCGGGCGGCGCGCTCTGCTTACCGGCGGTCGCGCCAAGATCGGCATGTACATCGCGCTGCGGCTACTGCGCGACGGTGCGCACACCACCATCACCACCCGCTTTCCGAACGATGCGATCCGCCGCTTCGCCGCCATGGACGACAGCGCCGACTGGCTGCACCGGCTGCGCATCGTGGGCATCGATCTGCGGGATCCGGCCCAGGTCGTCGCGCTCGCCGATGATGTCGCGGCGCAGGGACCGCTGGATATCCTGATCAACAATGCCGCCCAGACCGTGCGCCGCTCCCCCGGCGCGTACAGCGCGCTGGTCGAGGCCGAATCCGGTCCGCTGCCCGCGGGTGCGCTGCCGGATGTGGTGACCTTCGGCAAGACCATGCAGGCACACCCCACCGCACTCACCGCATCCCTGACCCCGACGCTGTCCTCGGCGGATGTGGCGGAGCTGGCCTTGGTCGCGGGATCGGCAACGCCGGAACGCATTTCACGCGGTATCGCCATCGACGCCGGTGGTCTGGTGCCGGATCTCGCGCACACCAACAGCTGGGTGCAGACCGTCGCCGAGGTGGAACCGACCGAACTGCTCGAGGTCCAGCTGTGCAATTCGGTGGCGCCGTTCATTCTGGTCTCGCGGCTGCGCCCGGCAATGGCCGCCGCCGCGGCCCACCGCAAATATGTCGTGAACGTCTCCGCGATGGAGGGCCAGTTCTCGCGCGCGTACAAGGGCGCGGGCCACCCCCATACGAATATGGCCAAGGCCGCGCTGAATATGTTGACCCGCACCAGCGCCCGCGAAATGTTCGAACAGGACGCCATCCTCATGACGGCCGTGGACACAGGCTGGATCACCGACGAACGCCCGCACTACACCAAACTCCGCCTCGCCGAAGAGGGCTTCCACGCGCCGCTGGACCTGGTGGACGGCGCCGCCCGCGTCTACGACCCGATCGTCCAAGGCGAAACCGGCACCGACCTCTACGGCTGCTTCCTCAAGGATTACCAACCCTCGCCTTGGTGATCCAACGGGGCCGAGTCCGCACGCATCCAGCGCTACGCTGGGCATATGCTGTATCGGCTGCTGGCCGATGCCACCGCCGCGGCGCATTTCGTATTCGTGGCGTACGTGGTGGTCGGCGGGTTCTTGGCGTGGCGGTGGCCGCGCACCATCTGGCTGCATCTGATCGCATTCGGGTGGGGTTTCAGCACGGTGCTGTTCGGATTCGATTGTCCGCTCACGTATTTGGAGAATTGGGCGCGGCATCGGGCCGGGATGGCGGGGCTGCCGTCGAGCGGGTTCATCGACCATTATCTGACCGGGGTGATCTACCCGCAGAGTGCGCTGGGATTGGTGCGCGGGCTGGTCGCGGTATGCGTGGTGGTGTCGTGGGTGGGCTATGTGTGGAGGGTGCGGGCGATGAGGTCGGCGACCTCGGAGACCTTGTCGTCCAGGTAGAAGTGACCGCCGGGGAACACCTTGTAGTCGAAGGAACCGGTGGTGTGCTCGCGCCATTCCTCGGCCTGCTCCGGCGTCATTGTCGGGTCCTCGGTGCTGACGAGCGCCGACACAGCGCAGGACAGCGGTGCGCCCGCACGGTAGCGGTAGGTCTCGATGGCCTGGTAGTCGCCGCGCACCGCGGGCAGCACCAGTTCGGCGAGGCTCGGTTCGTCGCGCAGGATCTGGACGGACGCGGGATCGGTCGCCAAGCGCTCCAGATCACCGATCAGATCGTCGTCGGAGCCGAGATGCAGCCGGCTCTGCTCGACGAAAGTCGGTGCGGGACGACCGGATACGAACAGCGCGGTGAGCGGTTGTCCCTTGCGTTCCAGGCGGCGTGCGGTTTCGAAGGCCACGGTCGCACCCATACTGTGGCCGAACAGCGAAAGTTGTTCCACCGGGCCCTGATTCAGCACCTCGTCCACGATTCGATCGACGAGGGTGTCCATATCGCCGATGATGGGCTCACCGAGCCGGTCCTGCCGCCCCGGGTACTGCACGGCCGCGATGGCAATGCCGTTGTCGAAGCGTTCGGCCAGTGCCCGATATGCCGTGACCGCTCCCCCGCCCGGCGGGAAACACAGCAGTTGATGGTTCGGCGCGGGATGTGCGCGCAACACCCGCAGCCAGTCCGTCGCGGCAATGGTCTTGCCCACGTCGCTCTCCTTCACCCGAGGTATGTGCCGTACCAATCCAGGACCCGCTGCCACGCCTCGGCGGCGGCGGTCGGGTTGTAGCGAGGTCCGGTGTCGTTGAAGAAGGCGTGGTCCGCATTCGGCGCGACGTAGATCTCATGGGTGAGGCCGGCCCGGTCAAGGGCCGCTTCCGCGGTGGGGCGCGAAGCGATCACCCGCTCGTCCTTGGCGGCGTAGATCCCGAGTACCGCCGCCTTCGAACCGGACAGATCCCCGTTCTCGGGGAAGGGGCCGTAAAACGGTGTCGCCGCAGCCAGTGTCGGCGTACCCGCGGCCAGCAGCAACCAGACCAGACCCCCGCCGAAGCAGAATCCGGTGGCGCCGATCTTCTTTCCCGGCACCCGCCGTTCCAACTCGGCGATACCGGCCTGCAGATCGCCGATGAACTGTTGCGGCGCGATCTTGCCGAGTTCGGCCGTGGCCGCCGCAGGGTCGGTGAAGGCGGCGGTGCCGCCGAGTTCGGACAGCAGGTCGACCGCGAGTGCGGAGTATCCGGCACCCGCGAAACGTCCTGTCACCGAACGGATATGGTCGGTGAGACCCTTGTTCTCATGGATGACGAGCACGCTGCCGCGCGGCTGTGGCGCGGCCGCCCACGCGGCTTGTAGCCGGCGACCGTCCGGTCCGGGAAAGGTGATCGCGGTGGCCGGGACCGCGCCGCTGGTACCCGGCGGTGCCGACGACTCCGCGGCTTTCGAGGCCGTCGACGCGGTATTCGCCTGGTCACCGCTACTGGAGCAGGCGGCGAGCAATGCGACCGCGGCGGTGGCGCCGACCCCGAGCATTCCTAGTCGGCGCAGTGCTTCCCGACGGCCGATCAATCCGTCGGCATGGTCGGTGGCTATCTCTTCGGCGATATAACGCTGCAGCGGCGTCATGGCCCCGACCCTACTACTGCGGCGCAACAACTACTCTCGATCTCGTGATTGCGCACGAACAGCTGGTCCGCGACTACGAGGCCGGAATCGGTGTACCGGCCTCCGGCACCGTCCCCGCCGCCGATCCGGGCAGCTGTTTGGCTGCGGCGCTGCCGGTTTGGGCGCTGGCCGCCGGATCGGTCGCCGCGGTGACGGCGGCGGCGAACCGAATCCGCGACGCACACCACCTGAATCCGGTGCTGCACCGGCTGGATCCGGTCCGGATCACCGCCGCCTTCTCCAGCGAACGCCTGCTGCGCGTCGGCGGTGCGCCCGCCAAGATATTCGCCGATCTGTCGGGATTCTTTCCCACCTTCGACGGCTGGGTCCGCACCCACGCCAACTATCCGCATCATCGCGCGCGATTGCTCGCCTCGCTCGGACTGCCCGACGACGCCCCCGTCGATCTTGCGGTCGCGCAGATGGCGATGAGCCGGGCCCGCGATATCGAGGAACATGCGGCCGCGCACGGCGCCATCGCGGTCCAGGTGCGTAGCGAGCAGGAGTGGGCGGACAGCCCACAGGGTGAGGCCGCCGCATCGGGTCCGCTGGTGGCGATCGACACCCGGATCGACCGGGGCGAACTCGGCCTGCCGATCGGGGCATCGCCATTGCAGCCGTTGCGCGGAGTCCGGGTACTCGATCTGACCCGGGTGATCGCCGGACCCGTCGCGACCAGAACCCTGGCGCTGCTCGGCGCCGAGGTGCTGCGGATCGACCCGCCGCATCTACCCGAGATCCCATGGCAGTACCACGACACCTGCCAGGGCAAGCGCTCCACGCTGCTGGATCTCCACCGGCACCTGCCGTTGGTCAACGAGCTGCTCGCCGCGGCCGACGTACTGATCACCGGATATCGACCCGGCGTACTGGAAAACGCCGGGCTCACCGCGGCCCGTCGTCCCGGCCTCGTCCACGGTCGGATATCGGCGTGGGGCGAATCCGGCCCGTGGGGTCGGCGGCGCGGTTTCGACAGCATCGTGCAGGCCGCGGCCGGTATTTCGATCGTCGAGGGCGCACCCGCGGTGCCGGGGACGCTGCCCGCGCAGGCACTCGACCACGCCTCCGGCTATCTGCTCGCCGCCGGGGTGATCGACGCACTGGTCGCCCGCGCACATGACGGTATCGGCCGCGATGTCCGAGTCGCGTTGGCGCGCACCGCGTCCTGGCTCCTCAACGCGCCCGGACGCGCCCCGCGTCATCCGCAGGCCGCGCCGCCGAGTCCGATGGCGGCGGTCAGCCACGGCAATGTCACCACGGCCGCGCCGGCGCTCGCCGAGTATCCGGACTACGCGCGGCCGGCACCGCGTTACGGCGCGGACCGGCCGGTGTGGCCGCTGCACACCCGATAGAACTCACGCTGTTCGACGCGCTCAGGACTCACCGGCCAGGGCCGCAATCGCCTTGGCCAGTCGCGCGCCGTCCGGCAGGTTCCCGCCGCGGGTGATCGTCCAAAGGATGCCGAGACCCTGGGTCAGCACGAAGTACAACTCGGCTATCGCCTGAGCCGTGTCCGCATCCAGATCCGGACGGGCGTCCCGTAGCGCTCGAGCGATGTCCTCGTATGCGCCGTTGAGGCTTTCGTCCATGAACGTCCGGGATTCCGGCGTCCGCGCGACGCGCACCAGATTCTCCAGACTGGCCAGCATGCCGTCCCGGTTGTCCTCGAAGACCCGCGGCATCGCGTTCCACATCTGCGTGAACGCCTCGAGTGGCGGCTGCCCGCCGCCCGCGCGGATCAAGGCTTCCATCCGATCGCCGATATCGTTGCCGAGCGCCTCCGCGAGCGCCTCGGTGATCAGCCGATCCTTCGAGCCGAAGTGATAGCCGATTGCGGCCAGGCTGACACCCGCGGCCGCCGCGATATCGCGCGCGGTCGTCTTCGCTACGCCACGTTCGATGATGGCCTTACGCGCTCCCGCCAATAGGTCTTCTCGGTTTCCCATGACCTCAGCTTACACACGCCTCAGACATTTGTACTAGACATTCGTGCCAACCTCGTGTTAGACATACGTCTGACACATTCGTTTGAGAGATTGGCCCCGTCATGAGCATCAAATCCCTCCACATCCTCATCAGCGGTGGCGGCATCGCAGGCAACGCACTCGCACTGCAATTGCTGCGGGCGGGCATCCGAATCACCGTCGTCGAGCGCGCCCCCAAGCCACGCCCGGGCGGACAGGCCGTGGATCTGCGCGGCCCGAGCCGCGAGGTCGCCGAGCGGATGGGACTCATGCCGGGCATTCGCAAGTACCAGCTCGACGAGCGCGGCATGGCCTACGTCGACGAAAACGGCAGGGAGTTCGCCCGGATGCCCGCGGAGATGTTCGACGGCAAGGGCCCGGTGGCCGAAATCGAAATCACCCGAGGCGATTTGAATCAGGTACTGCTCACCGAACTGGCCAGCACGGCTGGCGAACTCGATTACCGCTACGGCGAGTGGATCGCGGCGTTGCGCCAGGACGACACCGGTGTCGAGGTCGACTTCGCATCGGGGCGGACCGAGCGTTTCGATCTGGTCGTCGGCGCGGACGGTGTGCACTCGGCGACCCGGCAACTGGCCTTCGGACCGGAGGAACAGTTCGTCACCTATCTCGGCGGCTACATGTCGTTCTTCACCATTCCGACACCCGCCGGAACCGAGCCGGGCTGGTTCAAGATGCATACGGTGCCCAGCGCCGCGGTCGCGATTCGACCTGATGCCGATCCGGCCACCTCGAAGGCGATCATCACCCTGCGCACCGAGGCCGATCCGGCGCTGCGCCGCGATATCGCCGCACAGCAGCGGCTCATCCACGACATGCTGGCCGAGGCCGGATGGGAGACCCCGGCCGTTCTCGACGCGATGACCACCACCCCGGACTTCTATTTCGACATGCTGGCGCGCGTCGATATGCCGTCGCTGTCGACCGGACGGGTCACGCTGCTCGGTGACTCCGGATTCTGCGGCTCCCCGATGACCGGTATGGGCACCGCCATGGCCATCGTCGGGGCCTACGTCCTGGCCGGTGAAATCGCCGCCGCCCCAGGCGATCTCACGACCGCACTGACCCGCTACGAGGAAATCGTCGAACCGTTCCTGGACAAAGCCAAGGAGCTGCCCGGTGGCGGCATCAAGATGATGCTGCCCACCTCGCGCCTCGGCACGCGGATGGCGCGCGCGAGTATGAAGGTCATGACCTCGCGGGTGATGCGCCCGGTCATGCTGCGGATGATGTCCGATACCGACGACTACGTGCTGCCCACCTACTGAGCCGCCCGGGTCCGCTCGCTAGGCTCGACTGGTGCGGCAGAAGATCGTCATGGACGTCGATACCGGGATCGATGATTCACTCGCGCTGCTCTACCTGCTCGCCTCCCCCGAGGCCGAGATCGTGGGAATCGCCGCCACCGCGGGCAATGTGCCCGCACCGCAGGTGGCGGCGAACAATCTCGCCTGGCTGGATGTGTGCCGAGCGCCCGATATCGAGGTCGCGCTGGGTGCAGCGGAACCGCTCGCGATCCCGCTGCGCACCACCGAGGACACGCACGGGCCGCAGGGAGTCGGATATGCGGAACTGCCGCAATCGGCTCGGCCGATCTCGGTCCGGTCGGCGGCCGAGATGTGGGTCGATCTGGTGCGCGCGGCTCCCGGCGAGATCGTCGGGCTCTGCACGGGACCGCTGACGAATCTGGCGCTCGCCCTTCGCCTCGAACCACGGTTGCCACTGCTGCTGCGGCGGCTGGTGATCATGGGCGGCGCGTTCAATCACCCCGGCAACACCACACCGACAAATGAATGGAATGTGCACGTGGATCCGGAGGCGGCCAAGGAGGTCTTCGACACCTTCTCCGCCGCCCCCGCCGATCGGCGGCCGATCGTGTGCGCGCTCGATATCACCGAGACCATCGAGATGCGGCCCAAGCATGTGGCGCAGCTCGCCGAACGCGCGGGGAGTCTGCCCGTGGAGCTGGTTTCGGAGACCGATCCGCCGGCGGCCAGGTCGGCGACGAGTAATCCGATCGTGCGTTACTTCACCGATGCGGTCCGCTTCTACTTCGATTTCCACAAGCTCTACGACCAGGGCTATCTCGCGCATATGCACGATCCGTTCGCGGCGGCCGTCGCGCTGGATCCGGCGCTCGCCATAACGCGACCGGCCACCGTCGATGTCGAACTCGTCGGCGCCATCACCCGGGCCACCACGGTGGCGGACTGGGCGGGCATGTGGGGCCGAGAACCCAACGCTGACATCGTGGTCGGCACCGACCCGGAGGTGTTCTTCGAGCGATTGATCACCAGGGTCGGTGACTTCGCGCGGTCGGTATACCCGCAGGAGGCTGCTCGATGATCGGTGACAGCGACGACAATACCTACCTGACCGATTTCCGCACCCGGCTGGAACTGCCCGGAATCATCGACGTCCATACGCATTTCATGCCGGAGCAGGTCATGGCCAAGGTGTGGGCGTACTTCGATTCCGCCGGTCCGCTGGTCGGCCGGGAGTGGCCGATCGCCTACCGCGACGATGAGCAGGTCCGCTTGAAGATATTGCGCGGCTTCGGTGTTCGCGCGTTCACCTCGCTGGTGTATCCGCACAAGCCGGATATGGCGGCGTGGCTCAACGAATGGAGCGCCGATTTCGCCGAACGCACGCCGGACTGCCTGCACACGGCGACGTTCTATCCCGAACATTACGCAGACAGCTATGTGGAGGCGGCAATCGAGCGCGGTGCCCGGGTGTTCAAGGTGCATGTGCAGGTCGGCGATTTCCATCCCGGTGATCCGTTGCTGAATCCGGTGTGGGGCATGATCGAGGACGCCGGGATACCGGTGCTGATCCACTGCGGCTCCGGCCCCGCGCCCGGTGAATACACCGGACCGGAGCCCATTGCCGGTCTGCTGCAACGCTATCCGCGCCTACGGCTGATCATCGCGCATATGGGCACACCCGAGTACTCCGAATTCCTGGATCTGGCAGCGGAATACCCGGGGGTGCACCTGGACACGACGATGGTGTGGACCGATTTCACCGAGGCCACCGCACCCTTTCCGGCCACCGAGCACGGCAGGCTACGCTCGTTGAGCGACCGCATTCTGTTCGGTAGCGACTTTCCGAATATCCCTTACTCCTACGGGCATTCGATCAGTGCGCTGGAGCGCCTGGAGTTGGGTGATTCCTGGCTGCGGCAGGTCTGCTACCGAAATGCCGCACGGCTCTTCGAAATCGCGTAGCACTCACACCGATGCGACGGTGAACCTGATTCGCCGGTGCGCGGGCCGCTCGGCCTCGTCGACCAGCGCCACCGCGAAATCCGCCATGGATATCGCCGAGACGCCGTCGGCATTCGTGAGCAGTTCGTCCGCGCCGAGTCGATAGGCGCCGGTTCGCCGACCCGGCACCAGTTCGGCGGGCGGGCTCAGGTACGTCCAGTCGACGGTGGTTTCGGCACGGCAGATGGCGAGCTGGTCGGCGCAGGCGCGGGCGATGGCACGCAGTTCGACCGGGAAATCCGGGCTTTCGTGCAATGTCAGCGCATCGGCGCCGGGTACGAGCAGGGTGGCCGCGCCGCCGACCACCAGCAGACGCACGCCGGTGCGCGCCAACCCTGATAACAGCACCGAGGTGACGGCAGGCAGTTCGTGCTCGCGCCCGGGTGCAGGGCGAGTCGCGGTGATCACGAGGTCCTGTCCGGCGCTCAGGGATACGACATCGTCGAGGTTCGCGGCATCACCCGTGCGCAACGTCGCCGCGGCGGGTACCGCACCGGCCCGCGCGATGTCGCGGACCACCGCGGTGACTTCGTGCCCACGGTCCAGTGCCTCGGCCGCCACTCGGCTGCCCACATCGCCCGCCGCTCCGAATACGGTGATACGCATGATGATTCGCCTTCCGTCCGGATCTCGATCAATTACTCAGCCCTAAGTAACATAGCTTAGCGTTAAGCAATTCCGGCCTATGAGATACCTCACCGCTGAGGTATTCGCTAGGCTGCTGTCGTGACAGATCATGTCGAACGGGTGCTCGATCAATGGCGCGTACAGCGTCCCGACCTGGACGTCTCGCCGATGGCCGTCCTCGGCAGATTGACCAGACTCTCCCAAGTGGTCGGCACCGAGCTACGCAAGACCTTCGCCGCGCACGGACTCGACGCCGCCTCCTTCGATGTGCTCGCCACCCTGCGGCGCAGCGATCCACCCCACCGCCTCACCCCCACCGAACTCATGCGTTCGGCCATGATCACCTCAGGCGGTGTCACCCAACGTCTGGACCGCCTGGAAGAACGCGGCCTCGTCACCCGCGCGCGCAGCGAACGTGATGGGCGGGGCGTGCACGTCACTCTCACCGATGCGGGGCGCGAACTCATCGATGCGGCACTCCCCGACCACGTCGCGACCGAGGCCCGCCTACTCGAACCCCTCACGCCCGCACAGCGCAAGCAACTCGCGACCGCTTTGCGTACCCTGCTCGAGGCCCACGGGGATTCGGTCTGACACACGAGGCGACAACCGCGCGGCACCGAGGCGGCGGGGCTGTCGCCACCTCAACTGTCGAAGGCTTCGAGAAGCTGTTCGGCGGCCAGTGCGGCGGTCGATGTTCCGTCGCGCACCTGCTTCTCCACTTGTGCGCGAATGGCTTTGACGTTCGGGTTCTCCGCGAGGCGGCGCAGCAGTTGGTCGTGCACCATGGTCCAGGTCCAGTCGACCTGCTGGCGGCGGCGCTTTTCGGCGAATTCACCGGCCTCGGTGAGCACCCGGCGGTGTTCGAGGACGGTGTCCCAGAACTTGTCCAGCCCATGGCCTTCCAGACCGCTCATGGTGAGCACCGGCGGGCGCCAGAGCGCATCGTGCGGATGGATGAGGCGCAGCGCCCCGGCCAATTCGCGGGCGGCGGCCTTGGCCTCGATCTCGTGCTTGCCGTCGGCCTTGTTCACCGCGACCAGGTCGGCGAGTTCCAGGACACCTTTCTTGATGCCCTGCAACTGATCTCCGGTGCGGGCCAGGGTCAGAAAGCAGAACACGTCGACCATATTGGCGACCGTCACCTCGGACTGGCCGACACCGACGGTCTCCACCAGGATCACGTCGTAGCCCGCGGCCTCGAGTACCACGATGGTCTCGCGGGTCGCCTTGGCGACACCGCCGAGGGTGCCCGCGGTCGGTGAGGGACGGATATAGGCGTTGCGCTCCAACGACAGTCGCGCCATCCGGGTCTTGTCACCCAGGATGGAGCCGCCGGTGCGGGTGGAGGACGGGTCGACGGCAAGCACCGCGACCCGATGCCCCTTGCCGATCAGATCCATACCGAGCGCATCGATGAACGTCGACTTGCCGACGCCGGGAACACCGGTGATACCGACACGATTCGAGGTGACGGTATCGGTCGGCGGGGTCAGCTGCAGCAGTAGCCGCTGAGCCAACTCTCGATGGTCGGCCCTCGTCGACTCGACCAGGGTGATCGCCCGCGCCAGGGCGGCCCGCTCCTGAGAGCGAACCGCCTGCGCGAGTGCGTCGACATCAATGACGCGCTGACTCATTCGCCGCTGCCGCCGCCGATCTCATGACCGAGTTCGCCAGCCAATTTCTTCAGCAGATCGATCGCCGCATCGGCGATCACGGTGCCGGGTGGGAATATCGCGGCCGCACCCGCCGCGTACAGCTCCTCGAAGTCACCGGGCGGGATGACGCCGCCGACGATGACCATGATGTCGGGTCGCCCGACATCGGCCAGTGCCTGCCGCAGAGCGGGCACCAGCGTGAGGTGGCCGGCCGCCAGCGAGGACACACCGACGACGTGCACGTCGTTATCGGCCGCCTGCTGCGCCACCTCTTCCGGGGTCTGGAACAGCGGGCCCACATCGACGTCGAAGCCGAGGTCGGCGAAGGCCGTGGCGATCACCTTCTGGCCTCGGTCGTGCCCGTCCTGGCCCATCTTGGCGACCAGGATGCGCGGTCGACGGCCCTCCGCCTCGGCGAATTCCTCGACGAGTTCGATCGCCTTGCTGATATTGGTCACCTTCCCGGCCTCGTCGCGGTACACACCGGAGAGCGTACGGATCTCGGCCTGGTGGCGGCCGTATACCTTTTCCAGCGCATCGGAGATCTCGCCGACGGTGGCCTTGGCGCGCGCGGCATCGATGGCAAGCGCGAGCAGGTTGTTGCCCATACCACCCTCGGAAGAGGCTGCCGCACGGGACAATTCGGCCAGCGCCCGTTCCACCTCGACCGAATCGCGTTCGGCGCGAAGCCGGTTCAGCTTCTCGATCTGCTCGGCGCGCACCCGCGAATTCTCGACCTTGAGGACCTCGACCTGCTGATCCTCTTCGACCTGGTACTTGTTCACGCCGATCACCGGCTGCTGACCGGTATCGATGCGGGCCTGCGTGCGGGCGGCCGCCTCCTCGATGCGCAGCTTCGGGATGCCCTCGCCGATCGCCTGCGCCATTCCACCGTGCGCCTCGACCTCGGCGATATGCGCGCGGGCGCGGTTGGCCAGCTGGTGGGTGAGCCATTCCACGTAGTACGAACCGCCCCAGGGGTCGATCGGGCGTGTGGTGTTGGACTCCTGCTGGATCAGCAGCTGGGTATTGCGGGCGATGCGCGCGGAGAAATCCGTAGGCAGGGCCAGCGCCTCGTCGAGGGCGTTGGTGTGCAGCGACTGGGTGTGGCCCTGGGTCGCGGCCATCGCCTCGATGCAGGTGCGCGCCACATTGTTGTAGGCGTCCTGCGCGGTCAGCGACCAACCAGAAGTCTGCGAATGCGTCCGCAGCGATAGCGATTTCGCGCTCTTGGGCTCGAATTTCGCGACCAGCTCACTCCAGAGCAGCCGTCCCGCACGGAGTTTGGCGACCTCCATGAAGAAGTTCATGCCGATAGCCCAGAAGAACGACAGGCGCGGCGCGAACTTGTCGACCTCCATGCCCGCGGCGATACCCGCGCGAATGTACTCGACGCCGTCGGCGAGGGTGTAGGCCAATTCCAGATCGGCCGTGGCTCCGGCCTCCTGGATGTGGTAGCCGGAGATGGAGATCGAGTTGAACTTCGGCATCTTCGCGCTGGTGTAGGCGAAGATATCGGAGATGATCCGCATCGAGGGCTTGGGCGGGTAGATGTAGGTATTGCGGACCATGAACTCCTTCAGAATGTCGTTCTGAATGGTTCCGGCCAGCTGCTCCGGCGCGACACCCTGTTCCTCGGCCGCGACCACATAGAGCGCGAGGATCGGCAGCACCGCGCCGTTCATGGTCATCGACACCGAGACCTGATCCAACGGGATGTGGTCGAAGAGCTGACGCATGTCGAGGATGGAATCGATGGCCACACCGGCCATCCCGACATCACCCTGGACGCGCGGGTGATCGGAGTCGTAGCCACGGTGAGTGGCCAGGTCGAAGGCGACCGACAGACCCTTCTGGCCCGCCTGCAGATTGCGGCGGTAGAAGGCATTCGAATCCGCGGCCGTGGAGAAGCCCGCGTACTGGCGAATGGTCCACGGCTGGTTGACGTACATCGTCGGGTACGGACCGCGCAGGAACGGCGCGATACCCGGCACGCTGTCGAGCGGATATCCTTCGGCCGCGATGGCATCGCGATCGGCCTTGGTGAAAACCGGTGGCACGTCGATGCCCTCGGGGGTCGACCACACCAATTGTTCGGGGGTGTAGTTGTTCGCCTCGGCGGCGGCACGCACGTAGGCGTCGAGCTGTGCCGAGTCGACGTCGGCGGGTTCGGCCGGACGTTCGGACAGCGGCACCTCGGCGAAACTACCGATCCGGTGCTCGATGCCGCCCGGCTCGTCGATTTCGCCCGGCTTGTCGATATGACTCAATGTCATCAGGCTCCCACCTTCTCCAGCAGGTCGGACAGTGCGGCCACCGCATCGATGCGGGCCGCGAGATAACCGTCCGGGCGCTGCGCACCGCTCAGGTCGGCGACGGCCTTTTCCGCACCGGCCAGCAGCACCGTCTCGATTCCGGCGGCACGCAACTGCTCGGCTGCCGGACCCGCCTGCTCGGCGTAACGCTTGTCCGAACCACATAGTACGGCGATCGCGGCACCGGATTCGGTTGCCGCCGTGCCGATTCCGGCCACTTCCAGTGGGCCGGGGTTGATCGACTCGATACCGCCCGAGGCCAGTAGGTTCGCGATGAAGGTGACCCGAACATTGTGTTCGGCCACGGTGCCGAGCGGAACCAGCAGCGCACGCGGTCGCGCACCATTCGACGCGAGGTAGGCATCCGAGCGGTTGCGCAGTGCCTCGAAGGCGGCGCCGTAGCGAACCACCTGCCCGGGCCGGCGCGCGGCTTCGGACAGCGGCTGTTCGGCCAGGTTCGGGAATTCGTTGACACCGGTGACCGCCGTCTTGCGGTGTGCCACATCGGCATCCCGGGCCGACCGGGTCACGGCGATCCGCTCGGCGAGCAGGCCGGAGTCCAGTGCGGCCAGGTAACCGCCCGCGGCCTCGAGCTCCTGCATGAACTCCCATGCCTTGGCGGCGAGTGCGGCGGTGAGATCCTCGACGTACCAGGAACCGGCGCCCGGATCCTGCACGTGACCGAGATGCGACTCCTCGAGCAGCAGCAGCTGGGTATTGCGAGCCATGCGGTCGGCGAACGACTTCGAGACGCCGAGCTCGCCGGGCGGCAATGCCGAATCGAAGGGCAGCACCGTAACCGTATCCGCGCCACCGACTCCCGCGCCGAAGGCCGCGAGGGTGGTGCGCAGCATATTCACCCACGGGTCGCGCTGGGTCATCATCGCCGCGGAGGTCACCGCATGCTGCGGCGCGTCACCGAATGCGGGTGCGCCGCACACATGCGCGACGCGGGCCCAGAGCTGGCGGGCCGCACGGAATTTCGCGACGGTGGCGAACTGGTCGTCGGTCGCGGCGAAGCGGAACTCGAACTGTTCGAAGGCATCCGCGATGTCTTGGCCGCCTTCGGCGAGTGCGCGCAAGTAGGCCAGGCCGGCGGCCACCGCCGCACCGAGCTCCTGTGCGTCCGAGGCGCCGGCATCGTGAAAGACGGTGCCGTCCACCGTGATAGCGCGCACGGTCTCCGGACGCTGCACCGCCTGACCGGCCAGGGCGATGGCCTCCGCCAGTTCGACATCGGCGGTCCCGGCGAAGCGACTGGTGAGCGGTGCCGCGCCCAGCGCGACTCGAATTTCGGTCCGGTCCGCCACCTGGTAATCATCGAGCTGCGCGAAGACCTGTTGCGCCGCTGCGGAAGCTGCTTCGCCTGCGGCCAGTGTCAGCGGCGCCAGTTCGAACAGCAGACCAGACAGCGCCGCGGGCAGTTCGGCCACCGGCACACCGCGCTCGCCCGCGCCGAGCCACAGCGCACTGATCCCGTTCTCCAGCGCGGCCAGGATCTCGCGATTCGCCGCGGCGCCATCGGCCGCGCCGATGAAGGCGCTGACATACCAGCCGCGATGCACGTCCCTGGTGGCGTCGCGGCCACGGACGAACGGATATTCGCCCGGCAGCGGCAGTTCGGGCCGCTCATCCCCGCGGGTGTACAGCGGGGCGATGGTCAGACCGTCGTAGGTCTGTTCCTCGAGCAGCTTTTCTGGCTCCTCCGGAAGTTCGGCGACGTCGACCCTGCGGGCCTTCGCCAGTACCCCCGCCACGCCCTTGCGCCATGCGGCGTAATCGGGCACCGGCTCTGAAGCAATCGGCATAGCTGCTGTTCCTCTTCTCTTCGACGCACACCTCGCGTGCGCCCGAAACCGTTGCATTCGCCCAGCTCAGCGAGCACATCGGTTAACGAGCATTCGTCCCGTTTCCTTCGATGCTAGCGGCAGCTCCGCAACCGCTTGACCGTGGCCGCCACTACCAACGGGTAACCTTGCGCGGTGCTCAGGCTCATCCGTGACCCACGCATCCTCGCCCTGCTCGCCGGTGGCGCGGCGCTGTTTATCGCGGCCATGCTGGTCCCGCTACCGACACCGCAGCAGATGCAGGACTGGGCCACCTCGGTCGGGCCGATCTTCCCACTGCTGTTCTTCGTGGTCCATGCGCTGGTCACGGTGGCTCCGGTCCCGCGGACCGTGCTGACGGTGAGCGCGGGCGTTCTGTTCGGTCCCGCGCTCGGCATCGTTCTGGCCACCTCGGCGACCACGGTCAGCGCCGCACTGGCGATTCTGCTCGTCCGCGCACTGGATCGCGATCGAGTGGCCGCCCACCTCACCCATCCGGCGGTCCGGTCCATCGATGAACGCCTCGAACGCCGCGGCTGGCTCGCCGTCGGCTCGCTGCGCCTGATCGCCTTCGCACCGTTCTCGGTGATCAACTACTGCTGCGCCCTCTCCTCGATCCGCTTCTGGCCCTACCTGACGGCCACCGTCATCGGCATCCTTCCTGGGACCATCGGCACCGTCATCCTCGGCGATGCGCTCACCGGACGTACCCACCCCGGCATGCTCGTAGTCTCCGGGGCGCTCATCGCCATCGGCATCATCGGTTTGGTCGTCGACGCGCGCTGGTCGCAAACCCACGAGCCGGATCTCGAGACCGCCCCGGTCACCGGGACCGACTGACGCCCGAGCGGCGGCGCATGCACGCCTTGCGTCGATTCCGGTTTGCGGTTGCGCACGGACGGCTAACCCGCAACAGCAACGACCGCTCGAAGGGAGGTGACGAACGATGGCGGTACACGCAGTCGAACCAGGGCCGAATGGCAACAACCACGACAACTGGAACCAAGACCCCCGCGAAGATCTAGCCGACGACGTCATCCGACCGTGGGGCCGATGACAACCTGAGCTAATCCACGGTCAACTCGATCGGGATGGCGAAGACATCGACCATCGCGCCATTGCGCAATACCGTCACCGGCATCGCGACCCCGATGGCCTCGCCGAAGAGTTGGCGTTGGATGCCCTGGGCGTCGGCCACTTCCGAGCGGGCGACGCTGAGTACGAGGTCGCCGCGGCGCAGTCCCGCGTGATCAGCGGGGCCGCCGCGGACGACTTCGACGATGCGAACACCGGCATGTTGGCCGGTCCGGGCGGCGACCGTTGCGGGCAGTGGGGCCGGAACGCCGACCAGGCCCAGGTAGGCGCGGCGCACCCGGCCATCTTTCAACAGGGTGCTGATGATGCGGCGAGTGGTGGCGTTGATCGGGATGGCGAGGCCGAGCCCGACGCCCGCGACCGCGGTATTGACACCGACCACCCGCCCCGATGAATCCGCGAGTGCGCCACCGGAATTGCCCGGATTCAAGGCGGCATCGGTCTGGATCACGTCCTCGATCACGCGACCGGCCCGGCGGGAGGCGACTGGGACAGCTCGCCCCAGCGCGCTCACCACGCCCGCGGTCACCGAGCCCGCCAACCCCAGCGGACTCCCGACCGCCACCACCAATTGGCCGACCACCAGCTTGTCCGCGTCGCCGAGCACCACCGCGCCCGGCGCACCGGCGCGGGCACGCAGTACCGCGAGATCGGAGAGCGGATCGATGCCGACGACGTCGATGCGTGATTCCACACCGTCCGCGAACACCACATCGCCGCTGCTCGACGAGCCGACCACATGCGCGTTGGTCAGCAGGAATCCGTCATCGGTGAAGACCACCGCGGATCCGCTCCCCCGCCGGGTCCGCACACTCGCCACATGCGGGGTGACCGACGCCGCGACGGCGATGACCGACCGCGAGTACGCGTCCATCGCCGAATCATCCAGATCCTGTTGCCGTGTGGTGTCTTCCGGACCCGACAACGGGACCGACTCGTCGTCCACGCTGACCACCATCCTGCTCATCGGGCGCGTACTCGATATCTAGGCCGCCCTCTCCAGCATCCTCCGCCGCACCGTTCGATGCAGCGTGTTCGCCCCAGGCGCAACCGGATTCATCCGACGTTCACCAATACCCGCCGATCCGATGCGATACAGCGAGTTCCCGCACTTGGCTGCCACCTCAACCGTCTGAGACACAAGAGCGCTACTTGTGCCACACACCGACGGTTCCGGCCCATGACTGCGCAATCACGGAGCAGGCCGCGTGGTCAACGGGCCCGGAAATCCCCGTCCCGGTCCGGGATTCGACTACGCGCCCGGCACGCGATCCAGGAAGCCGTGCACACCGATGATCCGGCCGTCCTCGGCGAGAGTGATCACATCCGTCCCGGCGACCGGTGCGCTCCCGTCGGCCGAAACCAGCTCCCAGGAGAACCGGGCGGTGCTGTGGTGTCCGTCGACCGCACCGAGCTGCCGGAATTCGAAGCCGGGGAACTGCTGGTGCACGCCCCCGATGGCCGCGGTCAGTTGCTCGTGTCCGGCGACATCGGCCAGCGGATCGGTGTAGAAACCGTCCTCGCGCCAAGCCGCGGCCACCGCCTTCGCGCGCACCTCGTCATCGGTGGCATTCCATGCCGTGAAGTAGCGCCGCACCGCATCCTCGTACTGAGACATAGCGAATCATCCTCTGCTGGAAGGTATTTCGGTCCCCGACGGAAAGCTCCGGCGGATACCTCAACATTGCCCGCTGCCGATCACGGAGTCGATTACGCGCGAGGTAAGGATCAGCGCGCGAACCACCGCGGCCACTGATGGCCGCGCTCCCACACCGTGTCTCCGGCGACCACGACCAGATCGCAGATCTCGGTGACCGCGCGTCGCGACGCCCAGATGTGCTCTCTGCTCGGCACGATGACCGCACGCGCACCGCAGCGCACGATGGCCGCGAGCAGCCGCGCGACCGGATCGCCCTGCGGACCCACCTTCATCGAGACCAGCTCGTATCCCATTCGAGCCGCACAGCTGCGGGTGGCCCGCAGATCGTGATCCACCATGGATCCGGAAATATCCCACCGCACGAACCCGATTGCCCACGGTTTGATCGCCACCCCGTTGCCAAGTGACCCCGTTTCGCTTGCCAACCGCCCGACAACCTCCCATGGTTCCGACCCGCTCATGTCACTCACCCTGTCTGCCAGCACCCACCCAGAACGGTAGGAAACCGGCCGGGCGCGGCACCATGGTTTTGCGGAGATTTGCGGAAGTTGTTGACCCATATGGCGCTGACCGGTGACGATTGTGTGCAGCCAGCGCAATGCTCACGCGAGACGAGGCCACTCTGATGCGTATACAACTGCTCGGCGGACCCACCAACAACACCGGATCGCCCCGGCTCTGGATCGATGAGGATCGACATCTGTATCTCGTGCAGGGCTACCGGGTGGCCCATGACGCAAACCGCGTCGAAATACCGCATATGCTGCTCGGGTGGCTGCAGCCCGGCACCTACATCGGCGCGCCACTGCTCGATTCCGGGCATGGTTCCTTCACTCTCGTCGGACAGCCGATCACCGATCCGGATGCCTTGGCACATATGCGGATTCCCGAGCACGAAACCGCGGTCGCGGTCCCGGTCGGACAGAGCCCGTGGGAATGGTAATGCAATGCTCTTCTTCACCATCGAGGAAACCAACGATCTCATTCGCGAAACCCGCAGCGACGCTTTCCATCTCGAGGTTTCCGATGATCACTCCCAGGTCTCCGACGAGACCGAACCGATGCGCCGCGTGCTCGCGGGCCGACCGCCGTTCGAGGAGGAGTCCTATCCGCCGTCGTGGCGGGCCTGGGAGGAGCTCACCAGCGAGGTCGCCGGACGCGGTGTGCCGATCCGGCGCGTTCGGGTGGTCTCGGAGCCGCTCACCGACTACGTGCGATTTCTGCACGCGCTCACCGATCGCAATCAGCGCTATGGCGAGGACATCCGCTGGCTGCCAAGACATCTCGCTGATCCCTCGGAATATACCGATGACGAATGGTGGCTGCTCGACGAAACGGTCGCCTTTACGATCTTCACCAAGACCGGCGATCTAGCGGGGGCCGCGGTGACCACCGACCCCGTGCTGGTCGCACGCTGCACGACAGTACGAGATACACTGTGGAACAAAGCAATTCCGCACCACGACTATATGCCCGGCGGGCGGAGTGGATGACCGGTGTCGAGCAGTCCCGGCAAGCCTTCGGGGCACGCTTACGCGAACTGCGCAAGGCCGCACATCTGACCGGCGTGCAGCTCGCCGCCGACGCGGGCTGGCATTCGGCCAAGGTGTCGCGCATCGAACACGGTAAACAGACGCCGAACGATAGCGATCTGGCCGAGTGGTGCCGACTGTGCGGCGCCGACCTGCTGCTGCCGGATCTGCGTGCGGCACTGGCGAATATCGAGGCGCTCTGGCAGGAGTGGCGGCGCATCGCCGCGACCGGACATGCTCAGCAGCAGCGCCGCCGCATCGAGTTGGAGGCGCGCGCCACCACCATCCGCAATTTCGAAAACGCGGTCGTCCCCGGCCTGTTGCAGACCGAACCCTATGCCAGAGCCGTGCTGGAGACCTGTATCGACTTCGTCGGCGGTATCGACGATATCGATCGCGCGGTGGCGGCGCGGATGGCGCGCCAACGGATTCTGCACCACGGCACCCATCGGATCAGCATCCTGTTGGCCGAACAGGCGCTCTACACCACGGTCGGCGATAACGAAGTGATGGCCGGTCAGCTCGAACGTCTCATCGATGTGATGCCGCTGCCCCGGCTCGCACTCGGCATCATTCCGCGGACGGCGGATTTCCTTTACACCACAACATGTTTCGTAATACTCGACAAACGCATCGCGGAGGTCGAGACCATCTCGGCGGGTCTCACCATCACTCAGCCACGGGAACTCGCGTACTACGAGAAGACCTGGGCGGCACTGCATCGGCAGGCCCGGTACGGCGAAGCCGCCCGGGCCATGATCACCGATGCGCTGAAGCTGCGATTGACGCAGCTGTAATTACAGTGCCGTACGGAGTTTCGCTGCATTCTCGTAATCACGCTGCCATTCGGGGCCGGTCGGGGCGAGGATGACGCGTTCGACGCCGGCATCCCGGTGGGCGGCGAGCAATTCGACAGCGGCCGAATGATCAGTGGGCAATGCAGGCGCGACCACCGTCACCGCAGGCACCGGGCGATCGAATTCTGCTGCCAGTGCCCGCAATTCGTCGAAGTCGGCGGCCAACTGGTCCAGGCCCGGCTGCAGGGTGATCCAGCCGTCGGCGTATTCGGCCGCCCGCCGTCGCGCCCGAGTCCCATTGCCCGCCACCAGAACCGGCGGCATCGCCGATCCGGGTGCCAGCGCCACGTCGACGCCGTTGACCGTTGCGGTCGAACCGGTAACGAGATCGGGTAGTACCCGCAATGCCTCATCGGTACGGCGACCGCGGTTCTCGAACGTCGTACCGGCCGCGCGCCAACCGATATCGCCGTGCGCCGGATTCCCGGTGCCGACACCGAGCAGCAACCGGTTCTCCGATACATACTGCAGCGTGCTGATCTGCTTGGCCGCCCACGCCACCGGGCGCAGTGCGAGCAGCATGACGTTGTAGCCGATCCGGATCCGGTCGGTGACGGCCGCCGCGGTCGCGAGCGTCACGGTGCTGTCCAACATGGGCGCGCTGGCCACGAGATGGTCGGTGGACCACACCGATTCGAGGTCGAGTTGCTCGGCGAGGCGGGCGGCGGCCCGGACATCGCCGAGGATCGGATGTGCCGGATCGGGGGTGGAGGTCGGGAGGATCACACCGATATCGAAGGTCATGAACACAACGTTAGGAGCGAATCGTGAGCCTTCAAATGGCTGGATTGCTCACTCCCATGCCCGCAACGCTCATACCGTCGCGGCTACCTGCTCGGCGGGTTTGCGGTGCAAGCCCTTTCGGTCGTAATACTGGGTCACCACCGAACCGACGACCAGGCCGATACCCAACCCCAGCACCGCCATCCAGCTACCGCGGGCAAGTCCGGCGGCGCCGTTGGCGTTGAAGTAGAGGATGGCGCGCAACCCGAGGAAGACCTGGTGCATGGGTTCGAAGGTGGCCAGCCACTCGAAATACGTCGGCGTCGCTTCGATGGGCACGCTACCGCCCGAGGAGGGCAGGCCGAGCACGATGAACAGAATCAGATTGACCAGCAGGCCCGCGGTGCCGAGCGCGGCCAGTACCGACAGCGCGGTCACCCCGACCGCGATGATCGCCAGCACACAATACAGGAACAGCGCGAGCGGATGATCGAGCGGCACATCCAATGCCGCTGCGACACCGAGGAATACCGCGGAGACGATCGGCGCGGTGACGATCAGGATCGCCCACTTCAACAGCAGGGTGCGGAAGCGGGAGATCGGCGCGGTCGGATAGTGCACGTACCACGGGCCGTACTCGGTCGGTGCGAAACCGAGGGCGGAATCGGTCATCGCGTGGATGATCATCGCACCGGTGAATCCGGCGAGCAGCACCATGATCGTGTAGAAGAACGCGGACAAACCCTGTCCGGTGCCCTCGGGCAGCGGCCGATACGGATCGACCACCACCTGGATCGGATGGGCGAGCATCAATTGGCTGGCACCGGCTAGCTGTGGCGCCTGGCCGCCCGCTGCGGGTTGCAACTGGGTCTGCACGGTATCGGTAAGTTGTTTGCCGACCGTCTCGTCGACGCGAGTCAGCGCCTGATCGGCAATGCGCTGCATGACCCCGGTGGCGAAACTGCCCGCCCGAGGGTTCGTGTGCACCGTGATGATCGGCTGTTCGACCTTGCCCGGCACCACACCGGCCGCGCCGAGAATGGCCAGCCGCTTGGTGAAGTCACTGGGGATGACGATCGCACCGTAGACCTTGCCCTGGCTCAGTTGCCGCTGCGCCTCGGCGAATCCGACGACCCGCAGGTCGATCTTATCGGTGGGCAGGCTCGCGACGAGTGCGTCGGTGATCTGATCGCCGACATTGGTGGGCTTGCCGCCCAGGGTATCGCCGTCGTCCTGATTGACCAGTGCGACAGGGAAATCGTGCAGGTTCTTGGTCGGATTGACCACGTATGCCAGATACATCGTGGCCAGCAGCGACATGAGCAGGGTGACCACTGCGACCGGGGCGATCCAGGCCCGTGGCCGCAGATGGCGGGCGGCGGTTCCGGCAATCGTCATGGCCGCACGTTAATCCGTCGCGGCGGTGTTTCGGTACCGATCCGGCGTCTGTCGGTTGCTGCTCACACCGTGGTACCGACACCCATCACGGAGACCACGATCACAATCTCGGCGCGGCGGCGAAGTCGACGCCGCGGCGTTAGCGCAGCATCGCGGCCGCATCGGTGTCGGTTGTAGCGAGCGGAATCCAGTGCTGCTGTAGGACTTCGGCGTCGAAGCGATAGGGCGACTGAGCGCGGCCCGGATCCTGGCTACATGCGCTCGGGTGCGGCAATGCCCAGAAGTCCGAGACCGTGCGCGAGTGTCCGTGCGGTCGAATCGCACAGTGCGAGACGGTTTTCCCGCAACTGGTCAGGCGCGGTGAGGACCGGGCAGGTCTCGTAGAAGGCGGTGAAGTCGCGGGCCAGGTCGTAGAGGTAGCCGCACAGCCGATGGGGTTCGAGGGTTGCGGCGACCTCGGTCACGACGGTGCTGTAGGCATCGAGTTCGAGTGCCAGGGCCCGTTCAGCGGGTTCGAGTGCGATTGTCGGATCGATCCGCACGGCATGGTCTCGAGCTTTGCGCAGGATGGAACGGATTCTGGCGTGCGCGTATTGCAGATAGACGCTGGTGTTGCCGTTCAAGGCGACCATGCGGTCCAGGTCGAAGGTGTAGTCCTTGACTCGGGAGGTGGACAGGTCGGCGTATTTGACCGCACCGATCCCCGTCGGTTCGGCGATCGCGTCGAGTTCGGCGGCAGGCAGGTTCGGATTACGTTCGGCGACAACGGCTCTGGCCCTCGTGACGGCGTCGTTCATGAGATCCGTCAGCCTCACCGTGCCGCCCGCACGGGTTTTGAAGGGCCGCCCATCCGGGCCGAGCACGGTGCCGTAGGCGATGTGTTCGGCCTCGATGTCATCGGTCGACCAGCCGGCCCGCCTGGCGGCTTCGAAGACGAGCCGAAAGTGCAGGGCCTGACGGGAATCGGTGACATACAGCAGCCGCTCGGCGTGCAGGGCCTGCACCCGGTACCGGATGGTCGCCAAATCCGTTGTGTCGTAGCCGTATCCGCCGTCGCGCTTGCGAACCATCAGCGGGACCGGTTGGCCGGCGGGGCCATCGACCTCTTCGGAGAAGACGACCAGGGCGCCGTCGCTCTCGACGGCGATGCCCTTGTCGACCAGCTCGGCGATGGTGTCGGCCAGCATCGGGTTGTAGAACGACTCGCCGACATAATCGTCGGCCGTCAGCAGGACACCGAGCCGATCGTAGATTTCACCGAACGCCCGCTCCGATTCGGCGACGATCTCCCGCCACCGCCGCAGGGTGGCCGCATCGCCGGATTGCAGGGCCACCACACGCGCCCTGGCCCGCCCCGCGAACGCCGGGTCACCGTCGAATTCCGTCCGCGCCGCCTTGTACAGCGCGTCCAATGCCGAAACCGCCGACGCATCGCCGCTCAACTCATCGTGCCGCCAGCGCACCCCGGGATGCTCATCCAGATACTGGATCAGCATCCCGAACTGAGTTCCCCAGTCCCCCAGGTGATTCTGCCGAATCACCGCAGCTCCGAGGAAGGTCAGCACCCGTGCGATACAGTCGCCGATGATCGTTGTCCGTAGATGCCCGACATGCATTTCCTTGGCGATATTGGGGGCCGAATAGTCGACCACCGTCCGCCGCCCGCGTTCGAAATCCGGTATACCCAACCGATCATCATCGAGTCGACCCGAAACCTGTTCCCACACAGCGCGGTCCGACACGGCGATATTGAGGAATCCCGGCCCCGAAACGGTCACCGCGTCGAACAGGCCATCGCCCGAACCCAATGCCGCGACCAATTCCGCCGCGAACTCAGCGGGCCGCACCCCCACCCGCTTCGCGACCGCAAGCGCGACATTCGACTGGAAATCCGCGCGCCCGGAGCGTCGCACCACCGGATCCGTCCCCACCAGCTCCGGACGAGCCCGACCGATCGCAGCAGTCACAGCCCCCGCAACCCGATCGAGCAGCGGCACTACCCCGGAATCAGCCACGCGCAATCCCTCCTGTCCTAGTGGACCGTGAGTATTGCAGCGCAGCCGGTGCCAGGCCGAACCCTTTTCCGCAGGCGACGGCCCTTGGCAGGTCACAGCGCCGAGACCGCCCTGCCTGCGGACCGGCCGGTAGCCTCGACGGGTGGCCGAGGGCTCGGTGTTCGAAGAAGGGAGCGGCTGTGACCGCATTCGGTGTACGTAGCGGACTGGCCGTGCTCGCGGCCGCCGGACTGCTGACCGGGTGTTCCGATATGGCCGCGCCGGACGCCCACCCCACCGCCACCCCGTCGGCCAACTCATTGGCGAACTGCACGCCGCTGACCGAGGAGCAGATCAGCCGGGCCGCGCAGGCCGAAACCCTCACCACCGGCCACCGTCCGCCGGTCTGCCTCTGGCAGGCGCAGCGCGGCACCGACGAATCCGATCTGACCTTCACCTACACCGACCGCGAATCGCTCCAGCAGACATGGCAGCGGGCCGAGAACGACGGGTTCCAGACCGAACATCTGACGATCACCGAACAGATCTTCGGCGCGACCGTCACCGCGACCGGCTTCTACATCCGCAATCCACACGATCCAGGTGACTGCTCGGTCGCCGCCGCGGACAACGGCACCATCGTCTGGCGCGTCCAAAACCATTCCCACACAACAACACCCGACCCCTGCGCCATTGCGCTCGAATTGGCAACGCTGACCATCGATCTCGCGCCCTAGGTATCGAACAAGGCACCCCGGACCTCGACGAGATCCGGGGTGCCTGTGGTTCACCGACTACTGCGACGGCGGCTGCCAGGGCTGTCCCTGCGGCCCGTCCGGGCGGTACGGCGGCTGATGCGGCGGAATCTGCTTGGGCGGGGTCTCCTGCTGCGCCGGCACGACCGGCTGGTGCGGGGACGGCTGGGTCCGGGTCACCGGGGTCGCCACGCCATCCACCGAAGCGCGGGCATCGGCCTCCGCGGCGCGCACCGCCTGTTCGATGGCCGGGTCGCGGGCCGTATCGAACCAGCCCTCGACATCGGAATCGTCCTCCGGCTTGCTCTCCACATCGTCGACCGGGGTGGGTTCGTAACGGAATACGCCGTCCTCCCCCTTGGTCGCGAAGTTCTGGGCGAAGCCCTCGAGCGCCTTGCCGAAATCGCTCGGCACCAGCCACACCTTGTTCGCGTCACCGCGGGCGACAAGCGGCAGCGTCTGCATGTATTGGTAGGCAAGTAGTTCCGGCGTCGGCTTACCGGATTTGATTGCGGCGAAAACCTTTTCGATGGCTTTGGCCTGGCCCTGTGCCTGCAGGTAGGCCGCGGCGCGTTCACCCTGGGCGCGCAGAATCCGGCTCTGCCGTTCACCTTCGGCCGCCAGGATCGAGGACTGCTTGGCGCCCTCGGCGGACAGGATCTGCGCCTGCTTGGCGCCCTCGGCCGTCTTGATCTGCGATTCGCGGGTGCCCTCCGCGGTGAGGATCATGGCGCGCTTCTCGCGGTCGGCCTTCATCTGCTTCTCCATCGACTCCTGGATCGATGGCGGCGGATCGATGCTCTTGAGTTCGACCCGCGCGACGCGCAGCCCCCAGCGTCCGGTGGCCTCGTCGAGCACCCCGCGTAGCTGACCGTTGATCTGATCGCGGGAGGTCAGCGTCTGCTCCAGGGTCATGCCGCCGACCACATTGCGCAGGGTGGTCACGGTCAGCTGTTCGACGGCCGCGATGTAGTTGCTGATCTCGTACACCGCCGCCTGCGGGCTCGTCACCTGGAAGTACACGACGGTGTCGATGTGCAGGGTCAGGTTGTCCTCGGTGATCACCGGCTGCGGCGGGAAGGACACCACCCGCTCGCGCAGATCGACCTTCGCGCGGATCCGGTCGGCGAAGGGCACCAGGAACGTCAGCTGGCCGGAGACTGTGCGCGAATATCGGCCCAGTCGCTCGATGACGGCCGCCTCCGCCTGTGGCACCAGCGCGATCGATTTGAAGACCACCACCACGACCAACAGCACCAGCACGGCGGCAACGATGAGCACAGCCATTTACGGCTCCTTCCAGACGACGGCGGTCGCGCCGTCGATCTTCATGACGTACACCGTGGTTCCCTTCGCATACTCGACCGTCGAATCGAACGGCCGCGCTGTCCACTCTTCGCCGCCGATTTTGACCAGGCCGCTGTGCGCGCCGACCGACTCCAGCACCAGAGCCTGCTTACCCGGCAGCGCGTCGACATTCGTCGGAATCGGCGGCGGAGTTCCGAAGCGGCGCCGCAGAACTGGCCGCACCCCGAGCAGCAACACCAGCGCCAGCACCGCGAAGACCACGGCGTCGGCGACCAGCCCGGTATCGGCCACCGCACCGACCCCCGCGGTGCCGAGCGCGGCGACGCCCAACATCAGCAGCGTGAGGTCCCCGGTGAGCATCTCCGCCGCCGCGAGCAGCAGGCCCGCGACCAGCCAAACGATTGCGGCCACAGCCCCACTGTAGTGGTCCGAACCACTTCTGTGGCGCGACAAACCCAAGATCACCGGCGGCGGTTCGACGCGACCTATGCCGTACTGCTCAGCCATCGAAACCGAAACCACTGTGCGCCTATTGATTTCGATCGAAATGGGACGCAGCAGCAATCCGCTGAACCAATCCGGCTCCGCATCCGTAATCGCAACAACATCGCGTACGAAGGACGAGGAACCTGGCATGTTTCGGAGATCACGCACCGCCATTTCAGCTGCCTGCATCGCGGTAGTCGGTCTGCTGGCCGGGTGCGGCATCACCGGTATCCCGGTCGCGGCCGAACCGGATGTTCGCAAGCTGGAGATCGGCGATTATCCGGTCGACAAATACCACTACGACCAGGACGCGCACGGCAACGGCGCACTGCTGGAAGGCATTCGGATGGCCGAGGCGGTGGTGCCGACGAGCCGCATCGATCCGAAATTGACCTTCGGTGTGCTCGGCGGCGTGGTTTCCGATAACCGGGAGGCGGCCGACTATTACACCGGCAGCGCGTCGATACCGGTGCTCGAGCGCCGCAAGATGCTGGTGGCCTACGGCGCGGTCGGGGCGGACCGGCCCTATGAGCCGTTCCAGATCGATCAGCGCGGCCCCGGCCCGGACGTCACCATCATCTCGCAGCTGCTGATGCGCTTCCCGAACGCGACCGAGGCCGAACAGGCAGCACGCGAACTCGAGGCCGCCGATTTCGCGGTCGCACCCGATCAGAACAAGCGGCTCGAGCTGGACAGATATCCCAATTCCCACACCCACTGGCGGCCCGATGTCGCCAATATCGGATCCTTCATCGCCGACAAAGAATTCGTCCTGCAGGTATTCATCCAGCGGCCCAAGGCCGATGAACGCGATCTACTGGGCTGGCTCGGCAACACCTTCGACGCCGAACTCGCCGTCGTCGACAAATTCCGGGCCACCCCCGTGGACCAGCTCGACGACTTGAAGGTCGATCCGGACGGTCTGCTGGCCCGCGCTGTCGTCCGCGACCGCCGCAACCACACGCTCGACCTGCGCGAATTCAGTGTGTACGGCCCGGCCATCGTCGTGCACACGGCCTCGAATCAGGCCACCTCGCAGCGGATGATCGACGAAACCGGGCTGGACGCCTGGGCGATCGCGGACGACACCATCGTCTATCGAGTGCGCGACGAGGCCTCGGGGCCGCGCCTGGTCAACGAGCTCATCGCGCGCTCCGGTGACGAATACGATCCGATCGATGCGCCCAAGGATGTGCCCGGCGCGATCTGCCAGCGGCTCAATCGGCGCGGCGATACCGATAAGCAGTTCGCGCACAGCTGCTACGTCACCTATAAGCGCTATGTCGCGAACGTCAACGGCGATAACGAAGCCGATGTTCGACAGAAGGTGGCGGCGCAGTATGCGCTGTTCGCCAATAGTCTGTGACCGGCACACCAACTCGCTTGCGCCGCAACCCGAACCGGCGGTGCTAGTTTCGGGCGGGTGAGCGGGCGTGACATGTATGGCGGCGACATCTTCTCCGGGCATTCGCGATCGAAGAAGCGGACCGTGCCGACGGTCGTCGCCGAACGCGACCTCGTGGTGGAGGATGCGGCGACCGGGTTCTGCGGTGCCGTGGTCGGATTCGACCGCAGCTACGACGGCGAATTCGTCAAGTTGGAGGATGCGCGCGGTGCCGTGCGGCTATTCGCATTGCGCGAGGCCGCATTCCTGATCGACGGTGCGCCCGTCACGCTGGTCCGGCCCAAGGCCGTGGCGCCGAAGAAGCCGACCCGGTCGGCATCGGGTTCGACTCGGGTGGAGGGGCTGCGCGCGCAGGTCGCGAAGACGAGCCGGATCTGGGTGGAGGGCGTCCACGATGCCGCATTGGTCGAGCGGGTCTGGGGGCACGATCTGCGGGTCGAGGGCGTGGTCGTCGAACATCTCGAGGGTCTGGACAATCTGGCCGAGCGGCTGACCGAATTCGCGCCCGGACCGGGTCGGCGGGTCGGTGTGCTGGTCGACCACCTGGTCACCGGTTCCAAGGAAACCCAGCTGACCACCGGCCTCGGTAAGTATGTGCTGGTCACCGGACATCCCTATATCGATGTCTGGCAGGCTGTGCGCCCTGCGGCGGTCGGTATCGCGGCGTGGCCGGGGGTGCCGCGCGGCGAGGATTGGAAGACCGGTATCTGCCGTCGGCTCGGCTGGGGCACACCGCAGGAGGGGTGGCGGCGGGTCTACAACGCGGTCGAATCCTTCCGCGATCTAGAATCCCCCCTGATCGGCGCGGTGGAGCGGCTCATCGATTTCGTCACCGAACCGGAGTGACCATTGGTATCGGGTCCATTCGCTGAAATCATGTCCCACTCCGCGGAATTCGGCCCGCACGCCAACGGCGGCGGCGCACCCGCCGTTGTGGTACTCGCGGTACCGGGCGGCGGATCGATGCGCGCAGCTCACCGGGGTATCCGGCATGGACGCCCCCGAGTCGCAACCCTCCTTTATGCTCGATAATTATGTGCTCTCCTAGTGCCACGCTGACGGTGTGGGCCGGCTCCTGGCTGGCCGGTTGCAGCGCGCCCGACGACATCCTCGAGGCGCTGTATGCCTGGGCGCCGCGGCACACCATCGCCGCGGGCGATCCGCTGACCGGCGGCCGCGACGACCTGCCGTGGTCTTCTCGCGAGAATCTGTCCGGCACGGGAGTCATGGCGCTACTCAAGGTGATTCGCGAGGCGATGGCACAACCCGGTGCCCAGCTGCGCTTGGTGCTGCCGGTGCCCGGCGATGTGCGCGGACTGCCCACCGGAACGGCCTTCGCCGCTGATGCGATCGAGGCGGGCGAGGGAATGCTGTTCGGCGTACCGGGCGAAGAGGGCACCGGATTGATCCCGCAGTGGCCCGATGACGACACGCTGCAGTGGACCGTCTACAGCACCCCGATTCCGGCCGCGCCGGGACAGAATATGTCGCTCGGCGAGGCGGAATACACGATGCGCGAAGCAGTACGCGATGCCGCCGACGCCCTCATGCGCCTGCACACCACCGCCACGGGCGCGACCGTCGATTCCGACCCCCGCGAACTCATCGAGGCCGAACTCGCGGATTACTCCCGCCACGATTACCCGGATTCGATCCCCTTGCGCGCCAGGCGAATCCTCGACAGCGCTGACCACGTCGCCGCCATCCTCACTGTCGCCCAACGCGAACCGGCCTCCTCCCCCACCTCCGCGACCGCCATCGGGGCCCAGGAAGACCTCCTACGCCCATTGTGGGACGCGATCCGCGCTGCGCGCTTGGTGGCGGTGCACGCCGCGGCTCGGGGCAATCCGTAAAGCACCGGCGTTCGACGTATGAGCCGGCCACCGGTCCCAGAAGGCGCGAGAACACCGGCATCCTCTGGTTGAATAGGCCGAGCGATCGCCTAAATCATCCGGGAGGCGGCATGTTCCGCATACCTCGCATTGTCGCGGCTGCGGCCGCCGCATTCATCGTCGGTCTCGGCGCCCCTGCCGTTCCCGCCACGGCGATCGTGGGCGGAAAAACCATCGAGGCGAGCGCCTACCCATGGCTCGCCGCCGTCGGCAGCCCGTTGTACTTTCCCCGGCCATCGGGGCAATTCTGCGGCGGTGCGCTCATCGCGCCCGATCGGGTTGTGACCGCGGCGCACTGCGTCGAGTTGGCCCGGCTGCTACCGCAGGCGATCACCGTCACCTTCGACCGCACCGATCTGCGCTCGCACGACGGAGTCACCGTGGGGGTCAAGGAGATTCGCATCCACCCGGATTTCCGGGAAAGCGATTTCGAGGGCGAGACCGTGCACCACAATGATCTCGCGATCCTCGTCCTCGACGAGCCGAGACCGGGGCCGTTCCTGGAAATCGCCGCGCCACAAGGCGATCCGCGCGCATACGGCGACACCGGCACCATCATCGGCTGGGGCGCGACCTCCGAGAGCGACACCTCGAATACGCTCCTGCGATCCGCCCCCGTCCCGATCGTCCCCAACACCGCGTGCGCCGCCGCATATGGCTCCGCCTTCGACCCCGCCGATATGCTCTGCGCCGGATCCACCGACGCCGATACCGCCGAATACGACAGCGGCGATCCACTTCTCGTCGCGGGCCGCCTGATCGGCCTCACCTCTTGGGGCAAGGGCAGCGCCCGCCCGGGGTTCCCCGGCGTCTACGCCTACCTCACGACCCTCAGCTTCTGATCGACAACACCGCGACGGAGCCGGCCTGAACTGGTCTGCCTGATCCCGACGTAGCCCTGGACCGCCATATACATCGTCGACACCAACGCCAATCGGGTGTTTGTGCTGACGGGTTGCTGAGGACCGGAATTGCGAGGTAGTCGAATGTTGCCGGGACACCGCGGACCAGTCGTATACTCAGCTCATGGCGGATGACCAGTCATCCATCGAATCCCCTGAGGCGCCGGTTCTCGTGGTGCACACGAGGGAACGCGTCTATCGGCTACGCGCTGGGACGGTGTATAACGTCGGTCGCGATCCGGCATCCGACGTTATAGTTACCGATCCGCGCGCATCTTCGGTGCACGCCGTGCTGGAACGGGGTGCGGACGGTTGGGAAATCGAGGACGCGGGCAGCCTCAACGGCACCTTTTTCGACGGTCACCGTGTCGAGCGGATGCTGATCGACCATGACGAGACGTTCCAGCTCGGTCACGCGGTGGACGGCGAGCAGTTGGCCTGCTCCATAGAGGGGCAAGAAGGACAATCCGGCCAGGAGCCCGCGGAAGATATCGGGGGAGACACGATGATCGTCTCCGATCCGGGCTACGACCTCGAGGACGAAGCAACGGTCACGAAGTTCCAAGCGGGTCGGAGCAGGCGAGTTTCGCGATCGGCACCTTCGCCGGCCCGCCCCAGCGCGGTCGTCCGGATCACCTCGCCCACGCTTCGGATCGGACGCGCGGCAGACAACGACATCGTCGCGCACGACCTCATGCTCTCCCGCCATCACGCCGAGCTGCGTACGATCGGCGACGGCAGATACCGGATCGTCGACCTCGACAGCCACAACGGCACCTACGTCAACGGCCACCGGATCGACGCCGCGGACCTGTCCGAATCCGATTTGATCGGCATGGGGCACACCACGTTCCGGCTGGTCGGCGACGAGCTGCGCGAGTTCGTCGACACCGGTGACGTATCTGTCTCGGTACAAAGCCTCACCGTGCGGACCCCCGAGGGCAAAGTGCTCCTCGACGGGGTGAGCTTCCCCATCCCGCAGCGCTCACTTGTCGGGGTCATCGGGCCCAGCGGAGCGGGCAAGTCGACGCTGCTCGGCGCGGTCACCGGGTTACGGCCCGCGACGGAGGGGACGGTCCGCTACGACGGACGCGACCTGTATTCCGATTACGACGAACTCCGGCACCGTATCGGGCTGGTCCCGCAGGAGGACATCCTGCACAACCAGCTTCCGACGCGGCGTGCGCTGCTCTACGCGGCCGAATTGCGCTTCCCCGGTGATACGCGCAGCGAGGAGCGCGAACAGCGAGTCGACGAGGTCCTCGACGAGCTCGGTTTGACGCGGCACGCCGATACCCGCATCGATAAGCTCTCGGGCGGACAGCGTAAACGCGTGAGCGTCGCAGTGGAGTTGCTGACCAAACCGTCTCTGTTGTTTCTGGACGAACCGACCTCCGGCCTCGACCCGGGCCTGGACAAAACGGTCATGGAAATGCTGTCCGAACTGGCGCACGACGGGCGGACCGTCATCGTCGTTACGCACAGCGTGGCAAATCTTGATTTCTGCGACCGCCTGCTGGTCCTGGTGCCCGGCGGTGAGCTTGCCTATTACGGGCCACCCGCGGAGGGACTGCAGCAGTTCGCACAGCGCAGCTGGGCCGAGGTGTTCCAGGCATTCGACCGTGACGAAGACCGCGACTGGGCCGGTGAGTTCCGGACTTCGCCACGCTTCGAGAACTACGTGGCGGTCGGATTGACCGACGATGTCGGCCCAGCGGAAGTGCACACACCGGCGGCGCCGCCCGCGCAGCAGTCCAAGCTTGCCCAGCTCAGTACCTTGTGCCGGCGATATCTGGCGGTGATTGCCTCGGACCGAAGCTATTTGGCGCTCCTGGGCGTGATGCCCCTGCTTCTCGGTGGCCTGATCGCCGCGGTGCCGTCGGGCGCGGGATTCGCCGGGCCGCCGGGATCCAACGTCGATGCCCCGACCAAACTTATGGTTTTGGCATTCGCGGCATGCTTCGTCGGCACCGGCAACTCGATTCGCGAGATCGTCAAGGAACAGACGATCTACCGCAGAGAACGCGCGGCAGGCCTGTCGGCAGGGGTCTATCTGATGTCGAAACTGCTGGTCCTGGGCGTGATCACCGCCCTGCAGGCGGTGGTGCTCGTCCTGGTCGGGACGATCGGTGTGGATATGCCACCCAAGGGGCTCTTCACGTCTGTCGAGCTGGAGCTGATCCTGGCGATGGCGCTGCTGGGGATCGCATCGCTGGCATTGGGCTTGCTGGTGTCGGTGTCGGTGAACACCTCGGAGAAGACACTGCCGCTGCTGATCGTGCTGTCGATGGCACAACTGGTGCTCACCGGTGGGCTGGTGCGGCTCCCCGGCACACTCGGCCTAGAGCAACTGGCCTACATAGCGCCGTCCCGTTGGGGGTTCGGCGCGGGAGCCGCCACCCTCGACCTCGACACCCTCACACCGCACTCAGGCGCGGCCGATCCGCTGTGGAAACACACCATCGGCACGTGGCTGCTCGACATGGGAGTCGTCGCCGGGCTAGGGGCCGTCTTCCTCGCGCTGGCCTGGTACCGCCTGTATCAGCTGCGTCCACGGCGCCGCGGTGCCCGCCGCGCGCGGATTTGACGCCCCTGTGACGCAAACCGGCGGCTCATCGGGCCGCAATGCTAGAAACCCCGTCCAGATAGGTTTGCCGCGCTCTCAGGTCCGGTTCGCTCGCCGGGCGCAGTCGAAACGCGGCACGACACGCCCTGCGGCACCGCGATATGACTGCGCTCGACGGATCTCGATTACCTCAGAAGCTGGCTGGATGCGGCACTAGGTTGCCGCAGCAGGGCGTCGCGGCGGGGTGCAGCAGTCGATTGCACAGGGGGCACCGTTCACGGTGCAGCCGTAGCCCGGAATGTCGCCGAGTCGGCGTGGCGATACACCGTTCAGGTGCTCGTTGATCAGTTCGACGACCAACCGAGCGAAGCGAGGATCGGTGCCGGGGGTGGCTGCCCTGGCGAACGCCATGCCGAGTTCCTCGGCCTTCTCCCTGGCTTCGTTGTCCAGATCCCAGATGACCTCGAGATGATCGGAGACGAACCCGACCGGGCAGACCACGACCGCATCCACGCCCTTGCCGGACAGATCCTCGAGATGATCGACGATATCCGGATCGAGCCAGGGGATCCGCGGTGGCCCGGAGCGGGACTGCCACACCAGGTCATAATCAGCGAATCCCGTTGCGGCGGCACATAATCGGGCCGCCTCGGCGACCTGACGACTGTACAGACGGCCACCATCCGTGGGCGGTCCCGCAGCAATATCGGCCGACACCGGTATCGAATGCGCGGTGAAGACCAGCCGAGCACCATCGCGGCGCTCGGCCGGAAGCGAATCCACCGCGGCGCGAATCGCCGCCACGAATGCCTCGATCAACAGCGGATGATCGAAATACTGCCGCAACTTCACCAGTTCCGGCGCATCCGGCCCGAAAGCCGCACGCGCTCTTGCGATGTCCTCGTCGTACTGCAGACAGCCGGAGTATCCACCCCACGCCGAGGTCGGGAAGACCAAGGCCGACCGCACACCGTCGGCCGCCATGCGCGCGACGGTGTCCTCGACCATGGGATCCCAGTTGCGATTACCGAAGTACACCGGCAATTCGATTCCGGCACCGGCCAATTCGCGCTCCACCGCGGCGATGATGTCGCGATTGAGCGCATTGATCGGGGAGACACCGCCGAAGTGCAGGTAGTGCTGCGCGACCTCGTCGAGACGTTCGCGCGGCACACCCCGCCCCCGAGTGACGTTCTCCAGGAACGGCATCACGTCCTCGGGCCGCTCGGGACCGCCGAACGACAACAGCAGCAGGGCGTCGGCGGCCCGAACCACGGTGTCTCCCTTCGGATTACCTCAGTTGATCGACATGTTCTCCGGGAACCAGGTGTTGTGGCTGGCTCCGCCGTCGACGTAGATGATCGAACCCGTGGTGCCCGGCAACCAGTCCGAGAGCAGCGTGACGATCGACTTCGCCACCACGGTCGGATCGTCGACGTCCCAGCCGATCGGCGACGCGCCGTCCCAATAGGTGTTGAGCTGGTTCAGCTTGGCGGCATCGTCGGTCGCGGTGCCCGCGATGGCCTTGGCCGCGAGGGTCTTGATCGGGCCCGCGGCGATCAGATTCGAGCGAATCCGCTTGGCGGTGCCGACTTCGCGCGCCACATACCGGTTCACCGACTCTAGCGCGGCTTTGGCCACACCCATCCAGTTGTAGAACGGCATCGCGGTGCGCGGATCGAAGTCCATGCCGACGAGCGAACCGCCCTCGTTCATCACCGGCAGCACGGCGCGAGCCAGCGAGGCGTAGCTCCAGGCCGAGATCTCGAATGCCTTTGCCGCATCCGGACCGGGACCGTCCAGGAACGGACGCGCCTCCGGGCCCATCAGCGTGCGCGGCGCGAAGGCGATCGAGTGCAGCACACCGTCGAGGCCGTCCGGAGCGAGCTCACGGACCTTATCGGCCAGCACGACCAGATCTTCCTCGTTGGTGACATCGAGCGGGATGGCCGGGGCGACCTCTTGCGGCAGCCGCTTGGCGATCCGATCGATCAACCGCAGCCGCTCCGGAATGCCGGTGATGATCACCTTCGCGCCCTGCTCCTGCGCGACCGCCGCCGCGTGGAACGCGATCGAGGAATCGGTGATGATGCCGGTGATCAGGATGGTCTTGCCTTCGAGCAATCCGCCCATGGGTTTTCGGTTCTCCTGTAGTCGAAGTTCAACTGGTTACGCGACCGCCGAACACGCCGGCTGTCGGGTGGGTCAGTGGCCCATGCCCATGCCGCCGTCGACCGGGATCACCGCGCCGGACACGTAGCGCGAATCCTCGGAAGCGAGGAAGCTGACCACGGCCGCGACATCCTCGGGCTCGCCGAGACGCTGCAGCGGAATGAATTTCTTGGCCATATCGCGCAGATCGTCGGGCAGCTCAGCGGTCATATCGGTCTCGATGAAGCCGGGTGCGACGACATTGGCGGTGATCGAACGCGAACCGAGTTCACGGGTGACCGAGCGAGCCAGACCGATGACACCGGCCTTGGAAGCGGCGTAGTTGATCTGTCCGGCCTGACCGGCAAGACCGACCACGGAGCCGAGGAAGATCATTCGTCCCCAGCGTGCCCGCAGCATGGCGCGGTTGGCCCGCTTCGCGCAGCGGAACGCACCGGTCAGGTTCGCATCGATGACCTTGGTGAACTGCTCCTCGCTCATCCGCATCAGCAGGGTGTCGTCGGTGATGCCCGCGTTGGCGACCAGCACCTCGACCGCCCCCTGATGCTGCTCCACCTCGGTGAAGGCGGCATCGACCGAATCACTGTCCGTCACATCGCATTTCACACCGAACAGACCGTCCGGAACCCCCGACCCACGATGCGTGACGGCCACCTTGTGTCCGTCGGCAAGCAGACGCTGCGCGACCGCGAGTCCGATACCGCGGTTGCCACCGGTCACCAGGACAGACCGGGATGTGATGTTCGACATGAGGACCAACCTATCTGTTCGGGTTCGTGCGCCACGCCCGGGCCACACATAGTGCTCTATGTAGAGCCACACATATTGCTCTATGTAGAACCAGGCGCGTCGCGACGGCGGGCGTTGACGACTACG
The DNA here is from genome assembly GCF_044465765.1 of Nocardia sp. NPDC049526. Classification (NCBI taxonomy): domain Bacteria; kingdom Bacillati; phylum Actinomycetota; class Actinomycetes; order Mycobacteriales; family Nocardiaceae; genus Nocardia; species Nocardia sp. NPDC049526. Next base: position 553,140 of record NZ_JBITMA010000002.1, read on the forward strand.
GCAGGCGTTGACGATAGAGCAAGCCGGTAACTACACCGGCAGCGACAACGAGCATGCCGAGCAGAAGCCAGGGCCTGCTGGCATCGCCCCTGGTCATCTCGTAACCGATCTGCTCTTCGAGCGTGTCGTAGACCGCGGTCAGCTCGGTCAGGCTCGAGGCGGTATAGAAATCGCCGCCGGAGAGTTTGGCGATCTCGCGCAGCGCATCGTCGTCGACAGGCACCTTGACGCGCTGGGCGCCCTTACCGTCCTGGTCCGGAATCTCCACCGTGCCCCACGAGGTGCCGAACGAAATCGTCGACACCGGAACGCCTTTGTTCTTCGCCAGGCGGGCCGCGGTGAAACCGTGCCGTGGGTTGTCGACATCCTTGTCGTCGGGCACCGTCTGCTTACCGTCGGACATCAGCACGATGCGCGCGGGCGGCGGCGTTTCCGCACCACCGAGCACGGTGGCGATGGTGTCGATCGACTGCAGCGCGGTGAGAATGCCCTCACCGGTGGCGGTGCGCTCGGCGAGTTTGATGTTGTCGATCGCCGCCTTGACGGCCTCACGGTTCGTCGTCGGCGGCACCATCACCGACGCCGTGCCAGCGAAGGTGACGAAGCCGAGATTGATACCGGGCGGCAGCCCGTCGACGAATTCCTTACCGGCCTTCTGCGCCACCTTCAGTCGCGACGGCGGCACATCGGTCGCCTCCATGGACAGCGAAACATCCATCACCAGAACGACTGTCGCGCGATTGCGCGGCACCTTCTTGACCGCCGTCGGCCCCGCGGCCGCGATGGTCAGGAACACCAGACCGACCAGCATCAGCGCGATCGGCACATGCCGCATCGGACTCGGCCGCGACGGAGCGACCTTCTCCAGCAGCTCCATATTGGTGAACTGCAGCATGTGTCGGTGACGGCTGCGCTGAACGAGGATGTAGCCCAACGCGATCAGCACGACCACGGCGAGGAAACCGAGCCAGACCAGCGCGGTGAAATGCGAAATACTCACTGGCGCGGCGCCCGTCCGCTCGGGGCGCCGAATGCGTGGCGCCGGGTGGACACGAACCGGACCACATCGGAGATCCAGTCCCGATCGGTCTGCAGGGTCAGCACCGGTGCGCCGCAACTACGCAGGGCCTGTTCGACCTGAACGCGATGACGTTCGGCGGCGGCCGCGAAATCGGCACGCAGCGAAGGCGTCACGCTGAATTCGCGGGTGCGCCCGGTCTCGGGATCGTGCAGCACCACATCACCCACGTCGGGCAGCGACAGATCGCGCGGATCGAGCACCTCCACCGCGAGTAGATCGTGGCGCGCGGAGATGGCGCGCAGTGAGCGCTGCCAGTTGATATCACCGAGGAAGTCGCTGATGACCACTGCGAGTCCGCGCTTGCGCTGTGGACGGCGCAGCGATTCGATCGCCTCGCGCAGATCGCCGCGCACACCGTCGCGGGCATGCGGCGTCGTCGCGATCTCGCGCAGCATCGACTGCGCGTGCACCCGGCCGCTGCGCGCGGGAATGCGGGTCAACTGCTCACCGGTCGCGACGACCGCGCCGATCCGATTGCCGCCGCCGCTGGTGAGGTGGGTGATCGCCGCGGCGGCCGCGACCGCGAGGTCGCGTTTCTGACACAGCGCGGTGCCGAAGTCGAGGCTGGCCGACAAGTCGACCACCATCCAGGTCTCGAGTTCCCGGTCCGCGATCATCTGCCGCACGTGCGGATGGGTGGTGCGGGCGGTGACCGACCAATCCATCTGCCGCACATCGTCGCCCGGCTGATAGGTCCTGGCCTCACCCGGCTCCGAGCCGGGGCCCGGAATCAAGCCGAGGTGATCGCCGTGCAGAACACCGTCGAGCCGACGACGGACGGTCAGTTCCAGCGTTCTGAGCGCCGCCGTCAGCTTGGGGTCGGACAGTTCGCCCGAGCGGAAAGACGGTGGTGCATGTGGGGACATCGGCACTGGTGGAACCGGATCCGATGCCGAGGTCACTTCGGCTGGTTATTGCCGGCGGCCGGAGACATCTGCGCGACCGGCGGCTGCGGCACCGCGTCCTGGGGGGCGGGCGGCTGCGGGATCGGCGGCTGCGCGCCGTGCGGACCCATGGCGGGCGACGCAGCCGGAGCGGGTGCGGCCGGCGGCTGTACCCCTGCTCCTTGCGGGGCGACCGCCTGCGGCGCGACCTGTGGCAGGCCGACGGTCTGCAGCACGCGCTTGATCACATCGTCGGGGCTGATCTCGTCGGCGAGCGCGTCGTAGGACAGCACCAGACGGTGGCGCAGCACATCCGGAATCACCTCGACGACATCCTGCGGCACCACATAGTCGCGGCCCCGGATCAGCGCCACAGCGCGGGCCGCGGCGATGATCCCGAGGCTGGCGCGCGGCGAGGCACCGTAGGCGATCCAGCTCGCCACATCCTGCATGCCGAAATCGCCGGGCTTGCGGGTCGCCGCGATCACCCGGACCACGTAGTCGACCAGCGCGTGGTGCACGAAGGTATTCGCGGCCACCCGCTGCAGGCGGATCAGCTCGGACGGCTCGAGGATCGGCTTGGCCTCCGGCGGGGTGACACCCATCCGATAGATGATCTCGCGCTCTTCCTCCACCGACGGATAGTCGACGACCACCTTGAACAGGAAGCGGTCGCGCTGCGCCTCGGGCAGCGGGTACACGCCCTCGCTCTCGATCGGGTTCTGGGTCGCCATGACCAGGAAGGGATCGGGCATCGGGTAGGTCTTGCCGCCGATCGACACATGCCGCTCGGCCATCACCTCGAGCAGTGCGGACTGCACCTTGGCCGGCGCGCGGTTGATCTCGTCGGCGAGAACGAAGTTCGCGACGACCGGGCCGAGCTCGGTATCGAATTCCTCACGGCCCTGGCGGTAGATGCGGGTACCGATCAGGTCGGTGGGCACCAGGTCGGGGGTGAACTGGACACGGGCGAACGAACCGCCGACCACCCTGGCGAAGGTCTCCACCGCAAGGGTTTTGGCGATACCCGGCACACCCTCGAGCAGTACGTGGCCGCGTGCGAGCACCCCGACGAGCAGCCGTTCGACGAGCCGATCCTGGCCGACGATAACGCGCTTGACCTCGTATATCGCCTTCTCCAGGGTCTGGACGTCACGCTCCAGGGTGCTAGGTGCGGGAGCAGCGGCCTCTTTCGCCAAACTTGCCCCGCTCACACCGTCCGTCGAAGTCACCAACATCCCCGCTTTCGCTTTGGTCCTGTGCGTGCTGCCACAACTATTCCAGGTAATGGCCGCATATGCCGCAACCGGACCCGAGATCACGGCAAATCAACAGGTTCGCGGTCGGGTTCGCGGCGTGCGGCCCAGCCTGGGGGTTACCAGACGAGCCTAGGGGTTACGAGACGATCCGCACCGCGTACGGCATGATGCCGCCCTCGCGCACCGGAGACACCCGTACCACCTCGCCGGATTGCGGCGCCTCCACCATCTTCCCGTTTCCGAGGTAGAGCGCAACATGTTCGCTGCCGTTCGGCCCCCAGAACAGCATGTCGCCGCGACTGCGCTCGGCGACGGGCACCCTGGTGCCCGCATTGTATTGATAGCCGCTGTAGTGCGGCAGCGAGACGCCGATACCGGCGAAGGCGTAGATCATCAGACCCGAGCAGTCGAAGCCGACCTTGTTGTAATCGCCGTAGCTGTCGGCGACACCGCCGTCGCGTATGCCGAGGGTCGGCCCGTCCTCGTCGCCACCGCCCCAGGCATAGACGACGCCCAGCTGCGACATGGCCCGATCGACCACGGTTTCGATCGCCTCGGAGCCGCCGATGGACGGCATGGACGGCCCGGTGGCACGCGGGCGGGTCTGGCGCGGCGGCGGCGAATTCTCCATCTGGATATGCGGCCGCTTACCCTCGCCCGCCTGTGCCGCGCGGTCCTTGGCAGCCTGGTCCTGGGCCGCCCGTGCGGCGGCGGCAGCGGCAGCCGCCCGGATGGCGGCCTCCTCGACCTTGCGCTGTTCGTCCCAGGCCAGATAGGCCTCGCGTTGTCCTTGCAGCCCGGCCACATTCGCGCGTGCCTGGTCGAGGCGGCCCTGCACCGCCGTGCGCTCGCGTAGGAGGCCCTCCCGCTGCGCCGCCTGCTGATCCTGTTCGGCCTTCACCGCGGCGACGGCGTTTTCGGCGTCGGTCTTCCGCTGCTCGGCCACCGCGGCGGCCGCGTCGGCGGCCGATTTCGCATGGCGCGCACTGGCATTCCTATTGCCCTGTTCGATCTGGGCTCGGCGCAACGAGTCGAGCACCGACTGCTGATTCTTCGATACCAGCGTGAGCACCTGGGCGCGGCTGAGGGCGACATCCGGGGTTGCCGAGGACAGATAGGTGACCATCGAGGTCGCGGCGGGCCGGGTGTACGCCTGCACCGCGAACTGGTCGAAGTTGCGTCTGGCCTGGTCGACCTGGGTTCCGGCGTCGCTCAGTTCACGCTGGGTCTGCGCCACCGCGGCCGCGGCCGCGTCGGCGGCGTCGCGGGCGTCCTGCAGATCGACGAGGGCCTTGTTCACTTCTTCGCGCTTCAGGGCGATCGCGCCGTCGAGTTCCTGCAGCTTCTGATCCGTCATCGCGACCTGGTTGATCAGCGCACCGACCTCGGTCACTCTGGCGTCGACTTGTGCTCCGGCGTCGGCGATCTGGCTATCGCTCGGATTGGGCGGGGCAGGCGGCACCGCGGCAACCGGTCCAGCCGTGCCGAGCATGGCGGCAGTGACCAGCAACCCCAGAGCGACCCACAGCGGACGCCGAGAACCGGCAACGCCGTTGTTGCGCATCGCACCTCCCAAGGACCCGACCAGGCTTAACCTCACGAGCCCCATGCGAACCATCACGCTCAGTGGTGCACAGATAGCTCTCTGAACACTCTTTCCCCATCAGCACGCATTCGAACCGTACGACACATCATTCACTAAAGAAACTCCAGTAACAGAACTACAGCCGCGTAATTTGGCCGTTGTCGAGAAATAGCCGTATAGGCACGGGGATTCGGTCGGGAAAAACAAACCGACCGACAGGAAAAGTAACTGAGCGGATACTCGCTACGAGGTGAGATCCCGGTCGTCGCCGCGACCGGAAACCCCTACCGGCACAGCCCGCACGGCAGCCCGACGGGATTTGATCCAGTAGAGTCCGCCGACCGCTGCCGCCGTGCCAACCAGCAAAATGCTGGTGATCGCGGTCCAGGAGAACGTCTCCGGCTTTTCCAGGTAATCGACGAAAAGCTGCGCCGCCTGCGCCGAATGACCCTGCGTGCTCTTGGACAAGTCCTCGGCCCGTTCCAGCTTCACCCGGCTGATCGAATCGCTATAGGTGCCGACCCAGTCGTCACTGAGTGCCACTACGGTTCCGTGTTCGGTCCTGCCGACCTCGGTGGCAAGGTCACGTAGATTGGAGTCGTGGCCGGGATTGCCGGGAATCACCACGATGCTGAGCTCGATGCCGTGGGCGCGAGCATCGGCGACGACCGCCTCGAGCGCGTCCTGATCCTTACCCTTCGGCGTGGCCACGTGATTGTCGACCACATCCTCCTTGATCTGGGTCAACGTCTTGTCGTCGATACCAGGGGGGAGTTCGGCGCGCATAGGCGTGAACACCGAAGTGTGCGAGACGGTCATCTTCCATCCGGTCTGTCGAGCCGCATCGGCACGCGAGGCGACGGGCATCCAACACTGCAGGGCGAACCGGTGCAGGCCCACCGGTCACCCCGAACAACTCGAAAGCACAGTACGCGACGGAGTGTCGGACCACCTTCGGACGGCGCGCTCAACGGCACCCGCGCGTTTCACAGGACAAGCGTACTGTTAGGCTCGAAGGCGCGAGGAACCAGTACGTTCCAGCGCTGGGACCCTCCGAACACGTAACCGTAGCGACTGCCTGCAAGTCGCTCGAAAAAACCAGCCGCGGGCACAGCCCCGCCCGTGGCCACCCTCACAGACGAGTGGAGCTGACGTGACGACAAGTATCGATACTTTCGGCGCCAAGGGCACCCTCGAGGTCGGAAGCAACTCCTACGAGATCTTCCGTCTCTCGGCCGTGCCCGGTACCGAAAAACTCCCCTACGCACTGAAGGTCCTCGCGGAGAATCTGCTCCGCACCGAGGACGGCGCCAACATCACCGCCGATCACATCCGCGCCATCGCGAGCTGGGATCCGTCGGCTCAGCCGAACACCGAGATCCAGTTCACCCCGGCCCGCGTGATCATGCAGGACTTCACCGGTGTGCCCTGCATCGTCGACCTGGCCACCATGCGCGAGGCCGTCGCCACCCTCGGCGGCGATCCCGACAAGGTCAACCCGCTCGCCCCCGCCGAAATGGTCATCGACCACTCCGTCATCATCGACGTATTCGGCCGTGCGGACGCCTTCGAGCGCAACGTCGACATCGAATACCAGCGCAACGGTGAGCGCTACCAGTTCCTGCGTTGGGGCCAAACGGCTTTCGACGATTTCAAGGTCGTCCCGCCGAGCACCGGCATCGTGCACCAGGTCAATATCGAGCACCTGGCCCGCGTCGTCATGGTCCGCAACGGCCAGGCCTACCCGGACACCTGCGTCGGCACCGACTCGCACACCACAATGGTCAACGGCCTCGGCGTATTGGGTTGGGGCGTCGGCGGTATCGAGGCCGAGGCGGCAATGCTGGGCCAGCCGGTCTCCATGCTCATCCCGCGCGTCGTCGGCTTCAAGCTGACCGGTGAGATCAACCCGGGCGTGACCGCCACCGACGTGGTGCTCACCGTCACCGATATGCTGCGCAAGCACGGTGTGGTCGGCAAGTTCGTCGAGTTCTACGGCAAGGGCGTCTCCGAGGTGCCACTGGCCAACCGCGCCACCCTGGGCAATATGAGCCCCGAATTCGGTTCCACCGCAGCGATCTTCCCGATCGACGAGGTGACCGTCGACTACCTGAAGCTGACCGGCCGCTCCGATGAGCAGGTCGCGCTGGTCGAGGCCTACGCCAAGGAGCAGGGCCTCTGGCACGATGCCGACAAGGAGCCCGCCTACTCGGAGTACCTGGAGCTGGACCTGAGCACCGTGGTGCCGTCCATCGCCGGTCCGAAGCGTCCGCAGGACCGGATCCTGCTGTCGGAGAGCAAGACCGCCTTCCGCAAGGACATCCACAACTACACCAGCGACGCGGAGACCGGTCCGGCCGCCACCACCCCGCACACCCACCTCGACGAGGCCATCGAGGAGTCCTTCCCGGCCAGCGATCCGGCGGTGCTTTCCTTCGCCGACGACGATGCAGTGCTGCCTTCGGCCGCGAACGGTTCGGTGGGCCGCCCGTCCAAGCCGGTCAAGGTCTCCACCGAGGAGTACGGCGACTTCGTACTGGACCACGGCGCGGTCGTGGTCGCCTCGATCACCTCCTGCACCAACACCTCCAACCCGTCGGTCATGATCGGCGCGGCCCTGCTGGCCCGCAACGCGGTGGACAAGGGCCTGACCCGCAAGCCGTGGGTGAAGACCTCCATGGCGCCGGGTTCGCAGGTCGTCAACGGCTACTACGAGAAGGCCGGCCTGTGGCCGTACCTGGACAAGCTGGGCTTCAACCTGGTCGCGTTCGGCTGTGCCACCTGCATCGGCAATACCGGTCCGCTGCCGGAGGAGATCTCCAAGGCGGTCAACGACAACGACCTGACTGTCACCGCGGTGCTTTCCGGTAACCGCAACTTCGAGGGCCGCATCTCCCCCGACGTGAAGATGAACTATCTGGCCTCGCCGCCGCTGGTCATCGCCTACGCGCTCGCGGGCACCATGGACTTCGACTTCGAGAACGACGCGCTCGGCACGGACACCGACGGCAACGACGTGTTCCTGAAGGACATCTGGCCCGCGCCGCAGGAAATCCAGGACACCATCGACCGGGTCATCTCCCGCGATATGTTCCTCGAGGACTACAAGGACGTCTTCAAGGGTGACGAGCGCTGGCGTTCGCTGCCGACCCCGGAGGGCAAGACCTTCGACTGGGCCGCGGAGTCGACCTACGTCCGCAAGCCTCCGTACTTCGAGGGCATGCCGCAGACGCCGGAGCCGGTCACCGATATCAAGGGCGCGCGGGTGCTCGCACTGCTGGGCGATTCGGTCACCACCGACCACATCTCCCCCGCGGGCAACATCAAGCCGGGCACCCCGGCCGCGCAGTACCTGGAGGCCAACAGCGTCGAGCGCAAGGATTACAACTCCTACGGCTCGCGTCGCGGTAACCACGAGGTGATGATCCGCGGCACCTTCGCCAATATCCGGCTGCGCAACCAGCTGCTCGACGATGTCTCGGGCGGTTACACCCGCGACTTCACCCAGGACGGTGGCCCGCAGGCGTTCATCTACGACGCCTCGCAGAACTACCAGGCCGCCGGCATCCCGCTGGTCGTGCTGGGCGGTAAGGAGTACGGTTCGGGCTCCTCGCGTGACTGGGCCGCCAAGGGCACCTCGCTGCTGGGCGTGAAGGCCGTCATCACCGAGTCCTTCGAGCGCATCCACCGCTCGAACCTCATCGGTATGGGCGTCATTCCGCTGCAGTTCCCGGCCGGTGAGTCGGCCGCGTCACTGAAGCTGGACGGCACCGAGACCTTCGATATCGAGGGCATCACCAAGCTGAACGAGGGTGCGACTCCGAAGACCCTGAAGGTCACCGCCACCAAGGAGAACGGTGATGTCGTCACCTTCGACGCAGTGGTCCGGATCGACACCCCTGGTGAGGCCGACTACTACCGCAACGGTGGCATCCTGCAGTACGTGCTGCGCAACATGATTCGCGGCTGAACGACTGTGCTGTAGTAGGTCCGCGCACCGCGTCACCCGCGGTGCGCGGACCTCTTCACATTGCATTGCCCGCTTCGCTCGGAGGAGCCCGCCGAAATGCCCAAAGTCAGTGATGATCACCTCGCCGCCCGGCGTAGTCAGATTCTGGACGGGGCGCGGGCCTGTTTCGCCGAGTACGGGTACGACGGTGCGACCGTCCGCCGCCTGGAAGAGGCCATCGGCCTATCTCGCGGCGCGATCTTCCACCACTTCCGGGACAAGGACGCCCTGTTCCTCGCGCTGGCCCAAGAAGATGCCGACCGCATGGCCGATGTCGCGGCCAATCAGGGTCTGGTGCAGGTCATGCGCGATATGCTCGCCCATCCGGAGCAATTCAATTGGCTCGGAACCCGTTTGGAGATCGCGCGCCGCCTGCGCACCGATCCGGAATTCCGCGCGAGCTGGACCCAGCGCTCCGCCGAACTGACCGCCGCCACCCTCGCGCGACTGGAACGCCGCAAGGCCGCGGGCGCCCTCCGCGACGACGTCCCCACCGACGTCCTCCTCGGCTACCTCGACCTCGTCCTCGACGGTCTCATCGCCCGCATAGCCTCCGGCCACACCAACGAAAACCTCTCCGCCGTACTGGATCTCGTAGAAGCCTCGGTTCGCCGCAAGGAGTGAATCAGCCGCGGCATCCCCGCGCGAACCGTCCGGCAGCAGCGCAGAATCCACCGAGCGCGACCAGTTCCTGGACTGAAGGCAGCTGCCGCCCACGACGACACCGTGCAACCACGGATGCGTCACGGAATGCGGGATCTCGACAATAATCGTCGACATGGAACTGAACGGAGCACGCGTCCTGATCACCGGCGCGACGGGCGGGATCGGGGTCGCGATCGCCGCTGCAGTCACCGCACGGGGCGCGAACGTGGTGCTGTCCGGACGGCGAGCCGAAGCACTCGACCAGGTCGCGACCCGGTTCGGCGCACGGGCGGTGGTCGCGGACCTCGCTGGCCCGGGTGGTGCCGAGAAGCTGCTCGAGGAGGCCGGTGACCTCGATGTCGTCATCGCCAATGCCGCCCTGCCCGGTTCGGGCGACCTGCTCGACTATTCGCTGACCGAGATCGATCGGGCGCTGGAGGTCAATCTGCGCGCCCCCATCGTGCTTGCCCGCCTCGCCGGTGCGCAGATGGCCGAACGTGGCAAGGGACATCTGGTCTTCATCAACTCCCTGTCCGGCAAGGCCGCATCCGGTAAGGCGGCGATGTACAACGCGACCAAATTCGGACTGCGCGGCTTCGCTTTGGCCTTGCGCGCCGACCTGCAAAGCCGCGGCGTCGGTGTCTCCTCGATCTACCCCGGATTCGTCAGGGACGCGGGCATGTTCGTCAAATCCGGAGCGGCCGTACCACCGGGCGTCGGCACCCGAAGCCCGGAAGACGTCGCGAACGCCGTGGTCCGAGCGATCGAACGGAACATCGCCGAAACCGACGTAGCCCCCATCCCGGTCCGCCTCGGCGCGACATTGGCCCTGATCGCCCCCAATCTCTCGAGCCACGTCCAGCGTCTCTTCGGCGCCGACAAGGTCATGACCGAGCTAGCCGCTGGTCACCGCAATATGCGCTGAGCCCTACGACGGGATGCGACGCATTCCCGCAACACACGGTCGCCTCGATCTTCGACGTGGGCGCATACGACCTGCTCAGTGGTGGGACAAGCGACTGAATACGATGCCGGCGCCGGTGAATCCGAGGGTGCAGAGAAGGGCGCACCAGAGGAGGGCGAGGGGGGCATTGTGGCCGGTGTCGAAAGAGTTCAGGAGTCCGCGCACGGTTTCGATGATGGGGGTGGCGGGTTGGTAGTCGGCGAAGCCGCGGAGCCAGTGGGGCATGGTGGTGGTTTGGACGAAGGCGCTGCTGATGTAGGGGATGAACATGATGGCGTAGGTGAGGCCGCCGGCGGCTTCCGGGTTCTTGGCGACCAGGCCGAGGGCGACGGCGATCCAGGAGATGGCGGTGACGAACAGGGTGATTACCGCGAGGGCCGCCAGCCAGCCGAGTGGACCAGCCTCGGGGCGGTAGCCGAGTGCGAGCGCCACCGTAACCGCGATCGCGATGGCCGCGAGATTACGGACAACACCCTCGGCGACGTGGCCGGCGAGCACGGCCTGGCGGAACATCGGCAGGGTGCGGAAGCGGTCGATGCTGCCCCTTGTCATGTCCGTGGAGACCGCTGTGGCGGTGATCGATGAGCCGAAACCCGTGCACAGCAACATGATTCCGGGCACCACGTAGTCGAGATAGGGTCCGCCGACATCGATGGCACCGCCGAAGACGTAGGTGAACAGCAGCATCACCAGAATCGGCATGAGCAGCGAAATGATCAGGGTGTCGCGGCTGCGCAAGGTGTGCCGGGCACAGCGGCGGAACATGACGAGAGTGTCGGCGAAGACGTCGGTCACCGGGCGGCGGCTTCGATGATGTCGGCGGTGCGGGCGGCGGCATCCTCGACGCTCAGTGTCTTCGCGAATTCCGCTGCGCGGGAGCGGCGTTCGCGCGTCAGCAGCGATGCGACGCCCTGTTCCAGCCGAGCTTCGGTAAGTCGTGTGAACGGCAGATGCGCCCCCACCCCGAGGCGCTCGACCTGCCCGCCCCACATCGGCTGTTCGAACGACACCGAGCACACCAGCGTCGGCAATCCGGCGCGCAGACTCTCGAACAATGTCCCGATACCGCCGTGATGCACCGCCGCTGCGCAATACGGAAAAACCAGATCGTGCGCGAACGGACCGACAACCTTCACATTCGGCCCCGCCTGCGCATCGGCAATATCCAGATCACTCCAACCCGCACTGACCAATGCACGCACACCCAAACGAGCAGACACCTCGGTTACCATCGCCAGCACTGAGGCCGTATCCCGAATGGGCATACTGCCGAATCCGAAGAAAACCGGCGGCTCCCCCGCCTCGATCCACGAAAGAATGCCCGCGTGGTCACCGGCCAGATCACCGACGGCCTCGCGGGCAGCGTGATCGAGCGTCAGAAATCCGGTGAACGGCCTGCGCTCATCCCATTGTTCGGGCAATCCGGGAACCAACGCCGGATCGTAGATCTGCACCTCGGGAACATGCGCGCGCGCCAATACTGCTGCGGTGCTCGCCCGCGATTTCGGCAGCCCGAGCGTCGCACGTAGATCGTTGAGATAACGCATGAACACCACCCGGCGCAGATTCTCCGCGACCGCCCACGTCGCACGATTCACAGCTGCGGGCGGATGCCACCGCGGCGGCAGCGCACCCGGAAACGGATATGCGCCATTACTCCGGCAGGGGAAATAATGCAGGCTGACCAGTGGAACCCCCATTGCCTCCGCAACCGAACCGGCCCGGTCCTCGGTGACGGTGCTCGCCACGATCAGATCCGCACCCGTGCAAACGTCGATGACTTCTCGATTCATCTGCTGGGCATAATCGGCCATCTGCCGGGCTACCAATTGCATGAGCCGCAAGGTGTTGCCCGCGGCCAGCGCCCGCTGCCCGGTGTCCGAACTGTAGAGCTGCTGCACATCCGGTCCGCAGGCGACCGCGGCAAGCCCGGTGGCCGTAGCGAATTCGACCAGATTCGGCGGCGCCCCGAGCAGCACATCATGGCCGCGACGGCGCAGCTCGAGTCCCAGCGCCACGACGGGCTGGACATCACCGCGGGTTCCGGTGAGCGGAATCGCTATTTTCACGGCGGCTCTTTCGGTATCGGGTCCCCTGACGACGCCGACCGGATATTCCACAGAATTAAGGGCTCCGCGCGGCGGCGATGTGTCAGTACAGTGCCATTGTGCACATAGCGATGTTCATGGACTACCACCCGGCCACCCTCGGTGGAGTCCAGACCGCCGTCGCTTCGCTGTGCCGTGGACTCGAACGCGCAGGTCACCACGTCACCCTGTTCGTCGCGCCGCAGCCGGGTGCCGGTGAACTCCCGAATGTGGTGCCGCTGCGCGCCGCCGGTGGTCTCGCGGTGAACGGATTCCCGGTCGTGCTGCCGACGACGCACAATGCCGAACTCATCGACGCCGCCTTCGCCGCACGCGGCCCGATCGACCTCGTGCACACCCATACCACCTACGGTGTCGCCATTGCCGGCATGAAAGCCGCACGGCGACACCGGATTCCGCTGATCCACACGGCTCAGAGCCGCGACGACGCGTTCATCGAGAACACCTCGCCCGCACCGTATCCGGCGGCGCTGGCCCTGCGCGCCCTGCACGGCCGGTTCGTACCGCACGATCAGCACATGCCGCACCGCGCCGAAAGCCGTGCGGCACGCCATGCCTGGTGGACGATCGTCGGTCAGGCCCAAGCCGCGGATCGGGTCATCGCGCCGACCCGGCATTTCGCCGACCAACTGCTCGCCCACGGTCTGACCCGGCCGCTTCGCGTGGTATCCAACGGTGTCGATGACGAGCTCATCGAAAACATCAGCGGCGCACCGATTTTCGAGCACGTCATCGAAGCGCCACTGCGGCTGATCTGGTGCGGGCGGCTGTCGGCCGAGAAGCGGCTCCTCGCCGCGATCGAGGCGGTGCGGTATCTCGACGACTGCACTCTCGACGTCTACGGTGACGGCGACCTGCAGATCCAGGCGGCCGCCGCCATCACCGAATATCGACTCGCCGACCGAATCCGCTTGCACGGCAGGGCCACGCAGGCCGAATGCCTCGCTGCCATGTCCGAAGGCGACGCACTGCTGTTCCCCTCCAACGGTTTCGACACACAAGGCATGGTCCTGTTGGAGGCGGTGGCGGTCGGCCTGCCGATCATCTACTGCGATCCCGATCTCGACGAATCGGTCCCTGCCGGTGGCGGCATTCGCACCGCCGATCCGTCGCCGGTCGCGATCGCCGACACCATCGCCGAGCTCGCCGTCGATCGCACCACGCTCGCGGAAATGCGCCAGATCCTCGGTAAATACGGCGACTCGGTGCTCCAGTCACAGCACATCGGGACCGTGCTCGAAATATATCGACAGGCTCGGGCCGAGTCCGCGCGCAGCCCGGAACTGGTCATGCCGCAATCGCTTTCGGAAGTACCCACCGCACCTGGTCAACTGCCACTGGTCGGCCACAGTCTGCGGGCCCTGCGCGACGCTCCGGGCTTCGTCACCTCGCTGGCCGATCTCGGCCCGATCGTGCGCCTCCGCTTCGGCCAGAAGACCGGATATCTGCTCACCACACCGGATCTCGTGCGCGAGGTCGGGCTCGGCGATGCCGAACTCAATCGGGACGATCTGCGTGAGGCCATCGAGGATGTCGCGGGTGGATCTGTCAATGTTCTGCGCGGTGAGGAACACAAGCTGCGGCGGCGCATGATCTCGCCCGCGCTGCGGCAGAGCCGGCTCGCCGAATACACGCGGTCGGCGGCCGATATCGCCGAAACCTGGTCGGCGGGACTGCCTTCGGGCGGACGAGTGAATCTGATGGACGAGGCGCACGGCCTGATCCTCGACACGGTCTCCTCGACACTGTTCACCGCCGAGTTCAGTGATAACGCACGCCGCGAGATCCGGGACAGCGTCCCATGGCTGCTCAGTCAGGTCATTCTGCGCACCGCGCTTCCCCCTCATGTGCGCCGACTGCGGCTCATCTCGAACTGGCGCTGGCGCACCAAGGCTCGCCACCTGCGCACGGCCATCGGTGCTGTTATCGCCGAATACCGCCGCCGTGACGAGGATTTCAACGATGTGGTCTCGGCGCTCATCCGGCACACCGACAGCGAGACCGGCGCGACGCTGTCCGATGAGCACATCATCGACGAAGCGATCCTCATGCTGGCCGGCGGCGTCGGCTCGATGGCATCGCTTACCGGCTGGCTCTGGCACGAGGTCATGCGCCGCCCGCACATCGCCGAGCGGTTGTATGCCGAACTCGACGACGTCGTCGGAACGGGCCTGGTCCGCGCCGATCATCTCGGCGCACTCCCCTACCTGAAACAGGTTGTGGCAGAGACACTCCGGTTCTGGGGGCCGTGGATCAGCGCGGGTACTGCTGACGGCGACGTCACCATCGGCGGACTCACCGTTCCGGACGGCACGGCAATCATGTTCTCGCCCTACCTGGTTCAGCACCACAAGCGCTATTACGCCGATCCGGAATCGTTCGACCCGGAACGCTGGTCGCCCGAGCGGGCCGCCGATATCGATAAGAAGGCCAACCTCTCGTTCGGCGTCGGCCGCCGCCGCTGCCTCGGCGACCATTTCGCCATGATCGAGATCGGCCTCGCCGCCGCCGCACTGCTGGCCCGCTGGCGCCCGACACCCGACCCGAACTACACGGTGCGCGCCTCCAATCGAGACTTCGTCCTGTCGCCCTCGGCGCTGCCGGTTACGCTGCACCGGCGTTGAATACTTGCTTGGAGTGCACTCCAGGTCGCTAGCGTGGGACGCATGAGCAAAGTTTGGTTCATCACCGGAGTCTCGCGAGGATTCGGCCGTGAATGGGCACTCGCCGCATTGGAGCGCGGCGATCGAGTGGCCGGTACGGCGCGCGATACCAGCGCACTCGACGATCTCGTCGCCAAGTATCCGGATACCTTCCTGCCACTGCGCCTGGACGTCACCGATCGGGACGGCGATTTCGCCGCGGTACAGCAGGCCGCCGAGCGATTCGGGCGACTCGATATCGTGATCAACAATGCCGGCTACGGTCAGTTCGGCATGATCGAGGAACTCAGCGAGGACGAGTTCCGCGCACAATTGGAAACCAACGTCTTCGGCGCACTGTGGGTCACCCAGGCAGCGCTGCCGATCCTGCGAGCCCAGGGCAGCGGCCACATCATCCAGGTCTCGAGCATCGGCGGCAT
Organism: Nocardia sp. NPDC049526; assembly: GCF_044465765.1. Classification (NCBI taxonomy): domain Bacteria; kingdom Bacillati; phylum Actinomycetota; class Actinomycetes; order Mycobacteriales; family Nocardiaceae; genus Nocardia; species Nocardia sp. NPDC049526. The sequence continues at coordinate 568,757 of NZ_JBITMA010000002.1, forward strand.
CGCCGCGTTCCAGAACCTGGGCGCATATCACGCGTCGAAGTGGGCGCTCGAAGGCTTCTCCCAAGCACTCGCGCAGGAGGTAGCCCCCTTCGGCATCCACGTCACCCTGGTCGAACCGGGCGGATTCGGCACCGACTGGGCAGGCCCCTCGTCCCGGCATGCCACCCCGCTCCCGGCCTACGATGCGGCCAGGGCGGCACGCGCCGCCCAGCGTGCGGCGGTGCGCCAAGGCGATCCGGCCGCCACTGGCACCGCCATCCTCGCGGTCGTCGACGCGTCCGAGCCGCCGCTGCGTATTTTCCTCGGCGCGGCCCCGTTGACCATCGCCACCGCGGAATACGAATCCCGCCTGGCGCTCTGGCGCGAATGGCAACCGATTTCCGCTGCCGCGCAGGGTGACTGAGCCGAACAGCTCGAGTACGGCGCCGCCGGGAAAGTGGGGATGATGGTGGACCCATCCCGGCGACGCCGACTATCCGAGACCGCGCCCTCGCTGGCCGACGGCACGGGTACAGGCCGAAAAGGGGACGACCTGTCGCCTCCCCGCCGTCGGGGAAGCCACGGACGCCTCCATGACCCCTCGATCGAAACCCGATGACGCATCAGCGAATTCAGACTCTACGACGCGACCACCCGAGTACACCGCATCCTTCCAGCGAATTAGGGACTGTGACGCACGCTACAACGCACATCGACGCAGGTAACAACCCGAATCGGCGCACCCGTCCGGATTTCCCCGACTTCAGGTACGAAACGCCCCCGGCAGATCAGTAGTTGGCGTTCAGATAGTCGGCGGCATGGGTCGTCCACAGGACATTCGTACCGGGCATATTGTGTCCGGAGTAGAGCACGTGCTGACCGTCCGGCCACGGCGTCAGATAGCCGATGACACCATTGACCGCGGTCGCATAGCGATCGAGATTGCCGATCGGATCGTTCATCAGGAAACGCAGCAATTCGGCGAAGATCAGCGGGGCCACATTACCGATGCGGGCGCCTTCGACGAACGAGAACGGCGAGATGCCGACATCGATCACCCGCAGCGGCGAGTCGCCCGGTGACGCGGTGATGATATCGCCCGGATTCGCGTACTCCTTGACATCGAGTGCGGGCCAGGCGCCGCGTTCCCCATGCAGGCCGTAAGTCGTTGCCGGACACAGATTGCCGACCGACTGGCCACGTTTGCGCAGTGGGTTGGCGATATTGACGGCGAAGGCGATTTCCAGCGGCGAGCCGTCGGTGTTCTTGTACTTACCCGACCGCACTCCCTCCAGAATCCTGCTCGCGCAGATACTTCCGAGCGAATAACTCAACAACCCGCAGACATTCGGTGAGTCCTGAATCGCTTTCACGCCCGCCGCGACACCGAGCCGGATCGAGGTATCCAGCGAAGGGCCCCACAGATCCGGGCTCAGCCCGACCGAAGCGGGCCAATCCGGCTCGAAAGCGGTGAAACGGCCGGGATCAAGCAGTTTCGTGACATCGTGCAGCATGCCGGCGGGCGTCCCATTGGTATTCCGCGGTTCACCCGTGCCGCGGAGGGTGATGATGTCGATCATCACCCCATGGTGAACCCATGACCGAGCCAGCACCCGAGTAGCGAACTACCCTATTTCGCGCCACCCTCGAGGCTGCCGAGCAGTACCCGGGCGATCCGATCCAGGTCGCGGCGATCCTTCGCCGAAAGCACCGACAACATCCTGGTTTCGTTCTCGGTATGCGCGGTGACGACTTTGTCGATCAGCGTGCGTCCCGTCTCGGTGAGCGCCACCCGGATGGCGCGACGATCCTGCGCATCCGCGATGCGCCGGACCAACCCCGCCGACTCCAAACGGTCGAGCCGCCCGGTCATTCCGGCGCGCGACAGCATCAGCGTGTCGGCGAGCACCGACGGGTTCAATTCGAACGGCTCGCCCGAACGACGCAGTGCGGCAAGCACATCGAACTCGCCGCGCTGCAGCCCGTGCGCAATGAAGACCGCCTCGATATCCCGCTGCGCGACCACGAGCAGCCGACCCAGCCGCCCGATCACGCCCATCGCCTCCAGCTCGAGGTCCGGCCGCTCCCGCCGCCACTGCTCGACGATCGTATCCACCGGATCCCGTTCCATCTCACCCATGGACAAGATTCTATTCGCTGCTATATAGTTCGGTAGCGAATTATCAATCAACGAATCAATTGGAGAGCATCGTGAACGCCACCACCGACCGCAACTTCGCCATCCGCCAGCCGCAGGATGCCGAGACGCTGGTGACCCCCTCGGTCACCATGCGCCTGCTCATCGACTCGAACGAGGCGGGCGGCGCGGTCAGCCACCTGGAGGTCGATATGAACAAGGGCGCAGACGGCGCGGCACCGCACTACCACACCAAGTCGGACGAGCTGTTCTACGTCGCCGACGGCGAACTGCAGGTACTGGCCGGGGACAAGATCGTCACCGTCGGAGCAGGCGGATCGATCGTCGTCCCCAAGCTCATGCCGCACGCCTTCGGCGCCACCCCGGACAGCTCCGCGCGGATCCTGATCGCCCTGATGCCCGCGGTGGAGCGCTTCGGCTACTTCCGCCTGCTCGACCGGCTGGTCAAGGGTGAGGCCACCTTCGAAGAACTGGCGGCATCCCAGGAGGAATACGACAACTGGTTCGTCGAGTCGCCCGAGTGGTGGGCCGAACGCAACGCGAACCGGCAGTGACGTTCGCCTCGCAACGACGGATGCGGATGAATCACGACGGGATATGCGCGCGGCCCACCGACTGTGGCGCAGGCATCAGCCGGAAACGGGAACAATCCTCGCGCGCGCGAGGGTTCGACCGACTATGACCTTCAGCGTTCCCGTCGTCGTCCGCGGCTACGAACTCGATACCCTCGGCCATCTGAATCAGGCCGTGTATCTGCAGTACGCCGAGCACGCCCGCTGGGAACTGCTGCGGGCGGCCGGAATCGGCGGCGACAAGCTGATCTCCGGTGGCATCGGCCCGGTCGTGTTGGAGACCAACATCAAGTATCGACGCGAACTGCGCGGCGGCGACGAGATCGCAGTCACCTGCGAATTCCAGTGGGACGGCGGCAAGATCTTCCGAATCCGCCAGGAGATGCGCAAGCTCGACGGTACTGTCGCAGCAGAGGTCGAGGTGGTACTCGGCATAATGGATCTCACCGTACGCAAACTGGTCGCCGATCCCGGCGAACGCTTGCGCGCCATCGCCGAACAACCGGATCTGCTCGGACTTTGAACCGCGGCGGGCAGATCCACGCCAACGGATGCACGGCCGCCAATCCCGGGCAATATCGACCGCGCCGAACCGTTCGGAATTAGCTCGCGGATTGCCGGAGCCTAGTCGGGCATATACCGAAAAACTTTCGGCGCTAGCACATCCCGAGCCGAAATCTGGTTTGCCAGCGGCGGTGAAATCTCGCGATCCGGACCGTGCGAGACCCCTTGCGCGATATGATCCAGTTCCCGCTCGGGGGTCCTGGCAAATCGCGAGCAGATCGGAGAGCTCACTATGACCGACGCAATCCACCTCCCCGGTACCGGGCCGGCGGGTGACCGCGTTCCCGCGTTGCAGGGACTGCTGGTGGCCGAGTCGGAACGAGATTTCACGGTCAGAGTGACCGAAGGAACCTGGACCTTCCGCCGCGACGATGTACTTCGGGTCCTCGATTGGACCGACAGCGCGACCACCGAGCGTGACGGCCGCCCGGTGCTGATGGATATCCGCCCCGGCGCCACCGCCGATTTCACCCGCCGCCTGCGCATCGACCTCGTCGACCGGCCGATGACGCTGGCCGAGGAGCCCTCCGCGGCACTGGGAGATGAAGCGCTGCAACAACTCACCGCATCCTGGGCCGACAGCCTGCAGCTCGCCGATTGTCCGGGCGTCAGTGGAGCGACCTTCACCTACTGCCAAACCAAATCGCTCGCGACAAGCGACGACGGCATAAACTGCGACAGCCTCGACTGAACAGGACTGCGCATGGCGGCGCGCCGGACAGGTTCGGTCCTCATCGTCTCCGAATCCGATGATCTGCACGGAACCGCGATGGCGGCGACGTTGCGAGAACACCACGGGCTCAGCCCGATTCAGCTCGACCTGCGCGACTTCCCGCGCGAATCCGGAAGTTTCCGGCTCGATCGGCACGGCACCACGCGATCGCTGTCCCATGTGATCGGACTCGACGACGTCCGCTCGGTCTGGTGGCGCAGACCGCATCCCGCACAGGTTCCGGCGGGCGTGCGCGCCTCGGACGATGCCTACCGCCAAGCCGAATGCGACGGCTTCATCCAGGGCCTGCTGTGGTCGATTCCGGCGTACTGGGTCAACGATCCCGGCGCCGATCGCACCGCGAGCCGCAAGATCGTCCAGTTGGAGACCGCGCGGCGAGCCGGTTTCGTCATCCCGGAAACCCTTATCACCAATGATCCGGACGAGGCGCGAAGCTTCGTCGAATCACGTTCGGGCTCGGTGGTTTACAAGCGAACCGGCACCGGACGCGCAGAATTCGCCGAAACCCGGATCATTACCAAGGCCGACTTCGGCCGCCTCGCGGGCATCCGCTCCGCGCCGACCACCTTCCAGGACTACGTCGAGGCGCAGTGCGATCTGCGTGTGGTGTGGATGGACGGCGTCGAATGGGCGGTGCGCATCGACTCGCAGTCCGGGGTCGGCCGGGTCGATTCCCGGCTGGACACCAGTGTCGACTTCGTACCGGAGCATCTGCCCGCCTCGGTCAGCAAGTCGCTGGCCACGCTGATGGGCGCGCTCGGCCTGAGCTTCGGCGTGCTGGATCTACGCCTCGGCCTCGACGGCGAGTACTACTTCCTCGAGGTCAACCCGCAGGGGCAGTTCGCGTATCTGGAGATCAAGACGGGCCTGCCGATGTTCCGCAGCCTCGCCAACCTGCTGGTCAACGGCGATGCCACGGTGCCGGGCTATTAGCACGCTCGATCCCGCTCGGTGTCGGCGAAATCCATTCGCCGACACCGGGGTTCACATCCAGGAACGCTACTGGCCCTTGCGGCGGTTCGCACCGCCGCGGCTGCGGAGCTGCACGTGCGACTCCACCAGCACGTTGTGGATGAACCCGTAGGAGCGGCCGGTCGACCGGGCCAGCGATCGAATGCTGGCACCCGCCTCGTACTGCTTCTTCAGCTGGGTTTGCAAACGGTCTCGTGATTTCCCCGTGACGCGTGTGCCCTTACCCAGTGTGGCCTTGACTTGTGTGGGCCTGTCGCTCATGGCTTCCTCCGAGTCGCCGAGCCGCGTCATTCCAGGCTAGACACTCGAGAAGCTGTGATCAACGGGTCTTTGTGATGAATATCACCGGAGACCCGATCCCGCGAGGTGAAAACCTACCGCCCGCAACGAAACTCCGGCCGGACGACCACGGATCAGGCCAGCTGAATCAGTTCCAAATATTCCGCCGACCAGTGGTCTTCCTGGCCGTCCGGCAGCAAGATCACCCTTTCCGGGGACAGCGCCTCGGCCGCACCCGGGTCGTGGGTGACCAGGACGACCGCGCCCGCATAGGTGCGCAGCGCGTCGAGGACCTGTTCGCGCGAGATCGGGTCCAGGTTGTTGGTCGGCTCGTCCAGCAGCAGCACATTGGCCGCCGAGGAGACCAGCCCGGCCAGCGCAAGACGGGTCTTCTCTCCGCCGGAGAGGGTGCCTGCGGGCTGGTCCAGCTGCGGTCCGGAGAACATGAACGCACCGAGCAGTCCGCGCAGCTCCTGCTCCCCGGCATCCGGTGCGGCATGGCGGATGTTCTCCCACACCGTGGCCTGATCGTCGAGGGTGTCGTGCTCCTGCGCGAAATAGCCGATTTTGAGCCCGTGACCGGGCACGAGACCGCCCGCCGTCGGCGTCTCCACCCCGGCGAGCAGGCGCAGCAGCGTGGTCTTACCCGCGCCGTTGAGGCCGAGTACGACGACGCGGCTGCCGCGGTCGATCGCAAGATCGACGCCGGTGAAGATCTCCAGCGAGCCGTAGACCTTGGTCAGGTTCTCGGCCATCAGCGGGGTCTTGCCGCAGGCGGCGGGTTCGGGGAATTTGATCCGCGCGACCTTGTCGGCCACCCGCACCTCGTCGAGTTCGGCCATCAAGCGGTCCGCGCGCTTGGCCATGTTCTGTGCCGCAGTGGCTTTCGTGGCCTTGGCGCCGAGTTTTGCGGCCTGGGCACGCAGGGCGCCGGCCTTCTTCTCGGCATTGGCGCGTTCGCGACGGCGACGCTGTTCATCGGTGGCACGCGCGTCCAAATATTTCTGCCAGCCCATGTTGTAGACGTCGGCCTCACCGCGCACCGCGTCCAGGAACCAGACCTTGTTCACCACATCGCCGAGCAGTTCGACATCGTGGCTGATCACGATCAGGCCGCCGTCGTGGTTCTGCAGGAAGCCGCGCAGCCAGGTGATGGAGTCGGCGTCGAGATGGTTGGTCGGCTCGTCGAGCAGCAGGATGGTGTCCGAGCGCCCGCCGCTGCCGTCGGAGGCGGCGAACAGGATGCGCGCCAACTCGATTCGGCGGCGCTGACCACCGGAGAGCGTGCGCAGCGCCTGGCCGAGTACCCGGTCGGGCAGGCCGAGGCTGTTGCAGATGCGCGCCGCTTCGCTCTCGGCCACATAGCCGCCGAGCGCCGAGAAGCGTTCCTCCAGCCGACCGTACTTGCGCACCGCCTTCTCGCGTTCGGCATCATCGACCACCTCGGCCATCAGCGCCTGCTGCTTCTCCATATCACGCAACAGGGTGTCCAGGCCGCGAGCGGAGAGCACGCGATCGCGGGCGAGCACGTCCAGATTGCCCTCGCGCGGATCCTGCGGGAGATAGCCGATATCGGTCGAGCGCAAAATCTTTCCGGCGTAGGGCTCGCCCTCCCCTGCCAGAATGCGCAGCGTGGTGGTCTTGCCCGCGCCATTGCGTCCGACCAGTCCGATCCGGTCGCCGGCCTGCACCCGCAGCGCGGGCCCGGGGGCCGACAGCAGGGTGCGGACTCCGGCCCGGACCTCCAGGTCCGTCGCGGTGATCACAGGCTTCTCCTACGGGTACGTGGTGCTGATCGGTTGCTTGCTCGATTGTGCGACGCGAACACGCACAAGAACCACCGATTTTACCCGGCCCCGGAGATGCTACCGACACCCGCGATCCAGGTGTGACCGCGCTAACTCCGCGGCTCCGCGCTAGGCCGCGACGCCTGCCATGCTCGATGCGATGCTGTTGGCATTCGCGACGCGCTGGCCGCGGGCCTCACCGGAGCTGCGTTCGTAGTACTGATCGAACGCCGCCGCCGCGGCACCTGCCGAGTTCGCAGCCTTGATCTGTCCGTACGCACCCGATTCGGTGCCCTGCAGTTCGTGCATCATGAAATCGACCTGGACGTGCCAGTCGGTGACCGACTTGCCCTGAGCGGCGGCGAACGCCTCGAGATTCGTCCGTCGGCCGCCTTCCCACTGGCAGAGGCCGATGGCTCCCTCGCCGGGGTTGTATGCACCGGTATCGAAACCCGATTCGACCTGCATATTGCCCAAGATGCCCGCCGCTTGCTCCGGTGTGAAGCCCTTGCTGAGGAGATACTTATAGATCTCGCTGGCCGTCACCCTCTGACCTGCGCCGATGGGTTGGGCACTTGCGCTGTTGCCAAGACCTGCAGGTCCGGTGGAGTTGCGGCGGTTTCCACCGCTCCCGGTATAGGCGGGGAACTGGTTGCCGCTACCGATCGAATTCGGGGCACTTCCGCTGTGGTCCGATTCCGGGTCGGTGATCTTTCCGGCGTGATCGTCCAGTGCGTCGTACGCGGTCGAAACTGCCTTCGCCGCATTGTCGACTTTCTCATCGATCTGGTTGATGGCGGACATCTGCAACTCGATGCTGCGTGGCAGCGCCACATCAGTCAGATTCGGCACACTGGCCATAATTTCCTTGATGTCGCTCACCAGTTTCGTGACCTCCTTGGTCACGGTGTTGGACACATCGGCCGATTTCGCCGCGATCTGGGCGATGTTGCTGTCCAGCGAGTTCAGATCGTCTTTATATTTCGTATCGTCGTCCTGTTTGGCAGAGTATTTCTTGACGAGATCGCCGTCCTTCAGCTGCGACTCCCCCAGGCCGTTCAGACCCTCGACCGTAATCGACTTCGCCGAGCCGTTGCCGACCGCCTTCACCAACTTCGCCAGTACCGTCTCTATGTGGCTGACGAAGGCGTTGAGGATAGGTGCATCCGGACGCGGCGGCAGCGATGTGTCGACGTCGTCAGCCATATCTCACCTTCCGTCGATACCTCTCCGGCAGCTTAATCGCAGCTAGACGCCCTCCCCTGACCATCGGGTCCCCGCCGGTGGGAACAGTCTTTCCGGCTCGAAATCGCGCAAAAACCGACCGGGCCCATTCGGCGGATTTCAACAGCGGTAGCGTGCCATCACATGACGACCGATCTGTTGGGCAAGAGCGCACTCGTTTCCGGAGCCAGCCGGGGCATCGGCAAGGCCGTCGCGGCGGAACTGCTGCGCCGGGGTGCAAATGTGCTGATCACCGCCCGCAAGCCGGAACCGCTCGAGGAGGCGGCCGCGGAGCTGCGGGCGCTCGGTCATCGGGGCGAGGTCAGCGCACTGGCGGGCAATTCGGGTGATCCGGACAGCCGGGCCGCCGCGGTGGGTCGGGTGGTCTCGGAATTCGGCTCGCTGGACATCCTGATCAACAACACCGGCATCAATCCGGTCTACGGCTCGCTCATGGATGCCGATCTGGAGGCGGTGCGCAAGATCTTCGACGTCAATGTCGTCGCCGCGCTCGGCTATGTGCAGGAGGCCTACAAGGTGTGGATGCGCGAGCACGGCGGTGCGGTGGTGAATGTGGCCAGTGTCGCGGGGCTGCGTTCGACCGGCGTGATCGCGGCGTACGGCGCTTCCAAGGCCGCGCTGATCCGGCTCACCGACGAACTGGCCTGGCAGCTGGGCCCGAATATCCGGGTGAACGCGGTGGCGCCGGGCGTAGTCAAGACGAAGTTCGCCGATGCGTTGTACTCGGCGGATGAGGAGCGTGCCGCGAGCGTGTATCCGATGAAGCGGCTCGGCACGCCGGAGGATGTGGCGCAGCTGATCGGTTTCCTGGTCTCGGATGAGGCCAAGTGGATCACCGGTGAGACGGTCCGCGTCGACGGCGGACTGCTGTCGACCGGCGGAATCTGAACCGTCCCAACAGCACTGATGGCCGTGCGGCCGAATACCGCACGGCCATCGGCGTTTCTATACCCTGGCGGGCTGGCGCAGATCTTCCGGATCGGGCAGCGAGGGCACGGACGGTCCTTCGTCGAATCCGAAACGTTCGTGCAGCTTTTCGAGCGGGCCGGGTGCCCACCAGTTCCAGTCGCCGAGCAGTTTCATCACCGCGGGCAACAGGAAGCCGCGGACCAGGGTCGCATCGACCAGCACCGCCAGCGGCAGCCCGATGCCGAAGGACTTCATGAAGGTGATGTCCGAGGCCAGGAATCCAAGGAACACCAGAGAGATCAGGATCGCGGCGGCGGTGACGATCCGGCCGATCTTCTCCAGGCCATGGGCAACGGCGGACTCGTTCTTGCCGGTGCGTTCGTACTCTTCGAGGATCCGTGACAGCAGGAATACCTGATAGTCCATGGCCAGACCGAAGGCGACACCGAAAAGCATGACCGGCACGGTAGGCGGCAGGTCGCCGGTCACGGTGAAATCGAGCAGGCCGGACAGATGCCCGTCCTGGAAGATCCAGACCAGCGCGCCGAAGGTAGCGGTGAGGCTGAGGGCGCTGAGCACGATCGCTACCAGCGGCAGCACCACGCTGCCGGTCAGCAGGAACAGTACGACCAGCATGATGATCACCACGTAGGCCAGTGCGATGGGCAGCGCCGAGGTCACCGCATCGAGGGAATCGGCGCTCGCGGCCGCGATACCGCCGACCAACCGCTGTGCGGGTGCGGGCACGGCGCGCAACTCCTTGGCCACCCGATCCAGCAGCGCCGGATCGCTGGTGTCCGGTGTTACCGAAAGATATGCGGCGTCCTCGGTTTCGAAGCGCGCGTGCTGTGCCATGGCCGGCGCGAGTTGCCCGCCGTGGGCGTAGCTGCCGGTGGCGGTGTCGACGCGACGGACATTGTCGACTTCGGAGAGTTTCCTGGCGTAGGCGTCCAGCCCGGATTTGCCGTCGGGCAGAACGACGAAGAGTCCATTGGTGTCGGTGGCGGCGAAGTCGCGCTGGATGGTCTCGGTGATCTGCCGATTGTTCATCGACTCCGGCAATGCCCGCTCGTCCGGAAAACCGAGTTTCACACCGAGGAACGGGGTCCCGAGCAGCAGCAGAAAGACCGCCACCGCCAAGCCGATGGGCATCGGCTTGCGCATCACGAATACCGCGAGCCGATGCCAGAAGCCCTCACCGGGCGCGGGGCGTTGCGGTCGGAAGAACCAACCGAGTTGGCCGCGATCGATGCGGCTGCCGAGGAGCAGCAGAATCGCGGGCAGCACGGTCAGCGATACCGTGGCCGCGATCGCCGCGACGGCCAGACCGGCATAGCCCATGGAACGCACCGCGAGCAGCGGAAAGAACAGCAGGCCCGACAGCGCGACCGCGACGGTGACCGCGGAGAAGGCCACGGTACGTCCGGCCGAACGCATGGTCGCGGCGATGGCAGGACCGGTTGCGGCGCCTGCGGCCAGTTCGTCGCGGTAGCGGCTGATGATCAGCAGGCTGTAGTCGATTGCGAGACCGAGGCCGAGCAAAGTGGCGACATTGCTCGCGGTGGCGGCGAGATCGGTGAACAGGGTGATCAGCCACAGCGCGCCCATGGTGATCATCACGGTCACCGCTGCGACGACCAGCGGCAGACTCGCCGCCACCAAACCACCGAATACGAACAGCAGGGCGATCAGAGTGATCGGGAAGGCTATGGATTCGCCGAGTATGGCGTCCTTCTCGCTCTGCTGCACGGTTTCGTGCAACAACATCGCGTAACCGCCGACGCGCACCTGCACCGGCCCGTGCGCGCCACCGTAGCGATCCGCCAGACCGCCGACCTTCTGGTCGACCGCACCCTCCTCGCCGAGAATGCTCGCGACGATCAGCCCTGATTTGCCGTCAGCGCTGCGCAGCGCGGGCGACTTGTCCATCCAGTACGACATGACCCCGGCGACACCAGGCTCATCCTTCAGCTTCAGCGCCAATTTCACTGCGGCCGTTGCCGATTCAGGATCGTCGACCGAGGTGTCGCTGTGCACCAGCAGCACGAAGTTCGGCGGCGCCTGACCGAAGGTATCGCGCAAAATCTCGGTGGCCCGGCTGGATTCACCGCCGGGATCGCTGTAGCCACCGCCCTGCACTTTGTCGAACAACGTCGAGCTGAGCATCCCCATTATCAGCGCGAGACCGGCGAAGACGCCGAGGATCCATTTTGCGCGCTGCGTAGCGATTGCTTGCAGGTCGCTCGAAATGGTCAGCTTGGTCAGTTCGAACACCGCCACACCCTCATCACTCGTTAAGCCGCGCCGCGCTCGCTCCCTGACGAATCCGCGACGTGCCCGGTTTGCACCTGCCTGGCCACCACCCGCATCGGCAGATACTTCGGGTGCACCAAGGCGCCGATCACCGTCTCTTGCACCGCGATACCGGGCATCGGGCGCAGACGCCAGCGCCCGCCGATCGTAGCAACCTGCAGGGCAACCTCGGTGAGCGAGAACACGTTTCCCGGACACTGCCGGGTGCCCATACCGAATGGCAGGTACGCACCCTTGGGTCGGGACTCCATTGCCGCAGGCAGCCAGCGGTCCGGGTCGAATTCATCGGGATTCGGGAAGATAGCCGGATCCCGATGCACCGCAACGGGACACACCAGCAACATGGCGCCCTCCGGCAACGCCTTGCCGCCGAGTTCATAGTTCCCGGGCACATCGCGGACGGTCAGCCACGGCGAGTACATCCGCAGGGTTTCGGTGACGATCCGCTTGGTCAGATCGAGCCGACCGAGATCGGCAAATTCGGCCGGGCGGCCGCCGAGCACCGCATCGATCTCCGCGTGGAAAGCGGCCTCCAGCTCGGGATTTCGGCCCAGCTCGTGGAACACCCAGGACAGCGTCATGCCGGTCGCCTCGGTGCCGCCGACCAGGAAGTTGATCAGCTCGTCGTGCACCTGGGCATCGGTGAGCGCTACACCGTCCTCGTCGCGGGCCTTGATCAGGGTGTCCAGCAAGTCGCCGTGATCCAGGTCCGGGTCGGCGGCCAGGTCCGCACGGTAGGCGGCGATGATCTTGCTGGTCGCCGACTTCATACCGGCGACAAGGCCTTCGAAGCGGCGGTTGCTGGGCAATGGCAACTTGTCGATCCAGGCCGGGCGGGTGACTCGGCGCGCGAGCAACGTCATGACCGGCGTGAGCATCTCGTGGATTTCCGCGCCGGTCTCCGCGCCGAGGTCGCCGCTGAACAGCGCCCCCGCCACAGTGCGCAGCGCCAGATCGTGCATCTCGGTATCGACGACCACCATTTGACCGTCGCGCCAGGCATCGGCCTGTTCCGCGCCCAGACGCGTCATCACGGTGGCGTACTGCGCGATGCGGCCGCGAGCGAAAGCCGGGGCGATCATTCGGCGTTCCCGCTTGTGCTGCGGACCCGACAGCACGGTCACGCCGGTGCCGAGCAGCGCCTCCGCGCGATCGATCATCGAACCCTGATCGGACAGGCCGACGAAGGCCTCGCGGATCAGGTCCGGTTCGGTGACGACGTAGGTGTCGTAGCCCGGAATCTTCACCCGCACCACGGGGCCGAGGTCCGACAGCGTCTGCAGAAAGCGGTACGGCCTGCGCGCGAGGCGGTGTGAATGGCCGATGAGGGGTAGGGCCCCTGGTGCGGTCGGCACCGCATTCGTGCCGGTCGGGCGGCCGACGAGCCGGGTGGTCATCATGGGAGTCTCCTAGGCGTGGATCGACTTTCGCGCACTCGATGGAGGGGGTCGGTTGTCATCCGCGAGCGATGACGGCGTCGACGCCGCCGATCTGTCCGACCCAGTCGACGTAGGCCGCCAGTCCGTCGGCCACCGAGACAGTCGGCGCGTATCCGAAATCCCGGGTGGCGGCACTGGTGTCATAGGTGCTGGAGACGGTCAGCGCCGCAGTGGTCCAGCTGGACAGCGGCGGCGCGTAGCGCTCCTTGATCGCCGGCACTCGCCATATGGTGTCGAAAACCGCTATGACGGCGTCGAATACCGGTTTGGGAATGGTCCGGGTCGGTGGCGTGAGGTCCAAGGCGACGGCGAGATCCTTGACGAACTTCCAGAGGTCGATGTCCTCGGGATCGGCGAGGAAGTAGGCATTGCCCGCGACCTGATCCGAGCGCGCTGCCTGCAGACAAGCCTGCGCGGCATGTTCGCAGTAGGTGATCGACACCATGACGTTCTTGCCGCCGGAGAGGTCGGGCAGCTTGCCGGACTTCAACTTTCGCAGCAGCAGCGTCATCCAGCCCGAGGACCGCGGTCCCCAGATCATCCGCGGTCGCAGCGCGCAGGTCACGAAATCCGGGGTGTTGGTGGCCAGGACGAGCTGTTCGGCGGCGGCCTTGGTCTCCACGTACAGACTCTTCGGGGCGGTCACGTATGGCTCGGACTCGTCGATACCGAAGCGGTCGGTGTCATAGGAGGTCGCCACCGAGGGACTGCTGACGAAGACGAACCGGCCGATACCGGCCGCCTGCGCGGCCTTCATCAGCCGCCGGGTGCCCTCGACATTGGCCTCCCAGAACTGCGCCCGGCTGCCGACCTCGGCGACCAGCCCGGCGCTGTGATACACCACATCGACACCCTTACAGGCGGTGATCAGCGATTCGTAGTCGCCGAGATCGCCTGCCACCGTTTCGAGTTCGGGCACCGTCGACAGGTAGCCGAGATCGCTCGACGGCCGGACGATGGCACGTACCTCATCACCGGCCGCCACCGCGGCGTCGACGAGATGGCTGCCGAGGAATCCGGTCGCCCCGGTGACCAAAGCCTTCATGGCGTCACATCCTTTCCGGCCCATACGGCCAATTCCTCGCGCCCGATCTTGGCGTTGTGCCTGATGTCGACCGGGAACCCGGGATGGGCGCGAAATACCTTGATGGACCTGGTGAATTCGCGCTCGCGCGCGATGGACCACAGCTCCCGCTGCACCCGAGGGATCTCGGATTCCGTCACCCCGGACCGCAATTCGAAGCACAGCACCGGGATCTGAGCACCCGGCTCGCCGACGCCGACGAGCGCGGTGCGGTGCACATCCGGGTGGGTGTTGAAGACCTGCTCGCACTGCACGGTGAACAGGTCGCCGGCCGCGGTGCGGACCCGCTGCGCCGAGCGGCCACAGAACCACAGCCGACCGGACTCGTCCTGCCAGGCCAGATCGCCGACGCGATGCCAACGGCGCACGGTGCCGTCCGGGCGGGTCTCGTCGATCTTGTTGCGGGCATCGGCGGCCGGGTTGCGGTGATAGGCGGTGCTGACTTGCGCACCGGTGGCGACGATTTCGCCGATCTGGCCTGGTGACAGCACAAGGTCGTCGCGCCAGGTGGGGATTTCGTCATCGGAGACGGCGATGATCCGTACCCTGGTATCGCTGTCGGATTCCGCGATCGGGCGGCCGACGCAGGTGCCCGCGCCCTCGGCGGTCTGCTTGCGGGTTTCGTCGAGTTCGGACCATTCGAGGGTGGTCAGCGGCAAGGCCTCGGTCGCACCGTAGGTGGTGAAGACCCGTGCGGACTCACCGAGAGCGGCCCTAACCCCTTCCAGCGCATCGAGATTCGCGGGTGCCCCCATGGAGATGACACGAACCAGACTCGGCAGCGTGATCCCGGTTCTTCTCAGATATTCGCCGAGCGGACCGAGCAGCGCGGGCGATGCGGTGACATCTGTGGCCTGGAAACTCTGGACCACATCGGTAAGCAAGGCCGGATCGGCCTTCGACACCCGCACTGGATCGACCGGCCCGAGCACCACATGCGCACCCTGGAGCAGATCGAAGATGCCGAACAGCGGCACCGAGGTGAGCGAGACGAAACCCGTTGGGCGACCATGCAACTGCTCGATCACCCGCAGTGAAGCGGCGAATCCGGCCCTGGTGAACTCGACGCCCTTGGCCGGTCCGGTACTGCCGGTGGTGAAGGCGATCATCAGCAGATCGTCTGGTCCATGGGTGATTTCGGGTGCAGCCGCACCGGGCGTCTGCCGCATGGCGAGTAAGGTGTGCCCACCCCAGAACGAGCGTCCGGCCGTCACATGCACCCGCACCGAAACGAAGGTGCGCCGCGCCGCCAGCCGAACCAGATGCGCAAGCGGAATTCCGATGAACGCCTCCGCACCGACACTGCGGAAGCAGTGCAGCATACGACGCACGCCCATGCCCGGATCCACCACCACCGGCACCGCACCGACCCGGAACAGCGCGAAGATCACCGCGAAAAGATCGGGATCGGGTTTGACCATGACAATGGTCTTGACGCCCTTGCTGATTCCGATCCGTTCGAAGGCCGCGGCATAGGCCTCGACCCGCGCGCCGAGTTCGGCGAAGGTCAGCACCGCGAAGTCGAGATCCGTTGCGCGCTCGGCACGTTCGGGATGCGCGACCGTCGGATAGCTGATCGCTGGCAGGTCGGCGCGCTGCCGGATCTGATGCGCCAAAAGCGCGCTCAGATCTGCGGGCTCCCGGCTCACCCAGCACCGCCGGCGGGAACGGTGTAGCTCACGCAGCCGGCGATCGGACCGGATCCCGCGGCGACCAGGAGCAATTCGTCACCGGCCGACAGTTCACCGGCCTCGAGCAACTGGTGGTAACCGATGATCAAGCCCGAGCTGCCCGCGTCCAGGTCGCCGGTCGCGGCCTGATGGGCTCGGGCTAAACCGAATTCGCTCGCCAGGGTGGCCGCGAAGTCGGGTACCGGATTATTGGTGACCAGTACGCGCTGCCCCTCCGGGCGTTCGGCCAGGTACGGCCGGACCGCGGCAAACGCTGCGCCGCTGACCAATTCGGCGTAGTCGTCGGCGACATCGACGGTGATCGAGCGCTGCCCGTGGTTACCCATCTCCTTCAGATCGAGGTACCCGGCGACACCGGGATGGGTGCCGACCGCGCGTGGCAGCGGCGCCGGAATATGCACGCGGTCGAAGCCGGTGCCCTCATCGATCCCCTTGGTCACCAGCAACGCGGCACCGACCGCGGCATAGCGGAAGTCGGCCGGCACGTGTCCGACGCCGCCGGGGTGGGCGTCGCTGCCGACGATCAGCACCCGCTCGACCGTGCCGTTCTCCAGCAGCGCACCCGCGGCCTGCAATGCGTTGAGCACGCCGCAGGCCCCATTGCGCAGATCGAGCGAGAAACCCGCCCGCGAGGAGCCGGCCTGGTAGTCCAGGTGCATCCCCAATTCCTTCTGGATCAGCGCCGCATTGGACGGTTCGACGATATTGCTGTCGCGGTAGACGCCGACATTGATCAGCACGTCGATATCGTTCGGCTCGACGCCCGCGCCGGAGAGGCACTCCCCGGCCGCCCGCACGGCGTGGTCGATGGAACCCAGGGTGGGGTCGGCGCTGACGGCGGACCGCCGAATAATGAATGTCATTTCATCCCACCAATGCGCTGATAGTTGCCGAAAGGACACCGAAGACCATTCCGGAGGCCGTCGGCACGAAACAGATTTTGGCCCCCTTCGGGATCTCGCCTCGGGAAATGTAGTCGTGCAGCACCAGGAAATGCGTACTTGCCCCGGTGTTGCCATACTTTTCGACGGTCGCCAGCCGCGGCGGCATCGCGGTGCCGTGAATCTTGCTGCCGGATTCGGCGAGCTTCTCGGTGAATCCGACGCCGAGCTGGTGGAACACGATGAAGTCGAACTTCTCGTCGGCGAATGTGGTGCCGCGCTTTGCGAGGATATCGCTGTGGAATTTCGCCCATGTTTCCCGGCGCGGCGCGGCTTGCATGGTGAGATTGTCGGTCAACATGATCATGTTCTCGCTGGCATCGCTCGGTTTGGCAATACACAATGGCGAGTACTCGGCGCAGGTCGTCAGATCGACGTAGTGCAGCACGTCTTCCTCGTCCACCGCGGGGTCCAGAACGATCGCGACCGCGGCATCCGCGAGAGTGAGTGCGGCGAACTGCGGATCGCGCACATCGATGGCCTCGGCGAGTGCGCCCTCGGTCACCGGTGAGATCACCTCGGGCGTGACGACCATGCCATTGCGCACCGCACCGGCGCGAATCAGATTGTCCAGCAGATAGATTCCGGTCATGGTGCCGCCGCAGGCATTCGCCACGTCATAACCGGAGGCATTGACCGCGCCGATGCGCCGGGCGATCTCCTGTGCTGCCGACGGTTCGAAGACCATATGGAATCCGTCGTGCACGGTGGTGCCACCGCAAATGATGATGTCCAGGTCGGCGGCGTCCAATCCGGACTTCGCCAGCGCGTCCTGCGCGGCCCGCGCGCCCAGGGTCAGGGTGTCCTCGCTGGTGCGGTCGACCATATAGCGATGACCGATGCCGGTAATTCGCTCGACGTCGAACTCGCCGCCGCTCGTCATCCGACTCAGTACTTCCGAAGTGGTGTATTCGCCGGCCGGAAGGGCGGCTCCAAGGGCGCGTAATCGGGAAGAATTCACCGTAGCGGTCCTTTCGACAGAGACGGGCAGCACGAACTCCCCGGCTGGCACGACAATGGCTGCGGGCAGATGATGCGGGAATTCCGTTCCACGCGATCGCGAGAACAGAAGATTCCGAAATCAACATTGATTTCGGCAATCGGATCCGGATTGCCCGACCCTGGGCAATCCGTCCGACAACGCCGAGCATACGGCGCACCGGACAATGTGACCAGCCAGATGACAGCACAGTGCTACTGGCGAGTCACATCGTTGCTGGAAAAGCGAGATCTGACATGATCGCATTATGAAGAATGTCACCGTCGATATCCGTGAACTATCACAGCGCAACGGTGACTCGACCGCCCGACAGTAAGCTCCGCAAGACTGACGACCACGCCGACAACGAAGGGGTCCGCCCTGCACACCACCGAACTCGCTGTGCCACACCGACATCCGCGTTCCGCATGGGAAATGCGATGACCGCGGACGTCATCGTCTGCGGACTCGGACCCGCCGGTCGCGCGCTCGCGCACCGCTGTCTCGCGCACGGAATGTCGGTCACCGCAATCGATCCGGTGCCGGATCGTCGCTGGTCGGCGACATATGCGGGGTGGTACGACGAGCTGCCGGGATGGCTGGATCCGTCGGTTGTCGCTACCGCCGTGGAGCATCCGACGGCCTGGGGTACGAGGTCGCATCGACTCGACCGAACCTATGTCGTCTTCGACTCCGCACGGTTGCGGGATTCGCTGAATCTCGACGGCGCACAAATAGTTACCGATCGGGTTGTCGAAATTCGGCGCAACACCGTGACTTTGGCTTCGGAAACAATATTCGGCGCAAAACGTATTATCGACGCACGAGGAATTGCCCGCTCCCCCCAGCTCGCCGAGCAAACCGCGTACGGCGTGGTCGTGCAACGCGACGCCGACATCGAACCCCTGTTCATGGACTGGCGCGTGGACAACGGCGCGGAACCCGATGCGCCACGGTCGTTTCTGTACGCGGTGCCACTGAGCAGGGAGACGATACTGTTGGAGGAGACCTGCCTCGCCGGGTGCCCTGCCCTCGACACCGCGGTGCTGCGCGAACGACTGCATCACCGGTTGCGTTCGCGCGGAATCGAACTCACCGGCACCGAACCCGTCGAGCGGGTGCGTTTCCCAGTGCAGGGCGGCCGCCCCGGACAGCGACGATTCGGCGCAGCAGGCGCATTCACCCATCCCGCAACGGGTTACAGCGTCACCGCCTCGCTCGCCGCCGCCGACACAGTCGCCCGCGATGCGTCGGCATGGCCCGCCAAGGCGCGAGCGGTACACGCGTTGCGGTCGGCGGGCCTGCGCGCGCTGCTCGCGCTGCCGCCCGCCGACCTTCCCGTCTTCTTCGATGCCTTCTTCACCCTGCCACCGCAACTGCAACGGGCCTATCTATCGGGCCGCACCGATCTCGGTGGCACCGTCGCCGCCATGCGCACCCTCTTCGCCGGCCTGCCCGCACCGCTGCGTCGGCGCGTCGCGACCGCGACACTCGGGATTCCGATTCGCTCGCCTATTCGAATCGGTTCGTCCATGATGGAGTGATGGCACGAGCTATCTGGAAGGGCTCGATTGCGTTCGGGCTGGTAAACGTCCCTGTCAAGGTGTACACGGCTACCGAGGACCACGACATTCGGTTCCACCAGGTGCATGCCAAGGATGGTGGCCGGATCAAGTACGACCGCGTCTGCACGGTCTGCGGCAAGTCCGTGCAATACGCCGATATCGATAAGGCCTATGAGTCCCCAGAGGGTGACAAGGTCATCCTGACCGATGAGGACTTCTCGAAGCTGCCCGCCGCCGAGAAGCACGAGATTCCCGTGCTGCAGTTCGTACCCAACGACCAGATCGACCCGATCCTGTTCGAGAAAAGCTACTACCTCGAGCCCGACTCGAACACCCCCAAGGCCTACGTGCTGCTGGCGACCACACTGGAGCGCATCGATCGGACCGCGCTCGTACATTTCACGCTCCGGCAGAAGACCAGGCTCTCTGCTCTGCGGGTACGCGACGGCGTACTGGTGCTGCAGACGCTGCTGTGGCCCGATGAGGTCCGGGCCGTCGATTTCGAATCCCTGGACGGTGTCGCCGAGCCGAAGCCGCAGGAGATCAAGATGGCCGAGACGCTGGTCGAGACCATGTCCGACGATTTCGATCCCGAGCAATACACCGACGAATACCAGATCGAGCTGCAGAAGGTCCTCGACGAGGCCATCGCCAGCGGCACCGGGAAGGTGGTCAGTCAGCCCGAGGAGGCTCCCGCCGCGATGGACGCCGAGGTCGTCGACCTGGTGGCCGCACTGCAACGCAGTCTGGAGGCCAGCGGGCGGCGGACCGCCGAGAGTTCCGGCAAGACAGCCGCCAAGCCCAAGGCCAAGGCGGAACCGGCGAAGAAGGCCACCAAGGCAGCGGCCAAGAAGACCGCCGCCAAGCCCGCCAAGAAGACCGCGAAGAAAGCAGCGGCCCGCAAGGGCGCATAACCGACTGCCCGCATACTCCTGGCAAACTTGCCGCATGGACCCCGCTATAGCGATCGTCCCGATGGGCCTCGGCCATCTGCGCCAGGTGCTCGATCTGGGCTACGAGGTATTCGACACCACGACCAAGCCGTATACCTCGTGGTCGCTCACCTCGGTGGCCGAACATCTGGACAGCCCGGATAACGCGTGCTGGGTCGCCCTCGACTCCGATCGGGTGGTCGGGTTCGTGCTCGGCTCGATGGAGTTCGAGCACCGCGACGACTGGGCCTACCTGGAATGGATCGCCGTCGCGCCGGATATGCAGGGCCTCGGCATCGCCCGCCGCCTCGTCGATATCTGTTCGGATGCGCTGTTCGCCCGCGGCGCGCGGCGCATCGTCACCGATGTCGAGGAGCGCAATACCGCATCGGCGACGCTGATGACGCGCAATGGGTTCCTCCCTGCGGCATCGGTGACACTGTTCGTCCGCCCGAATCCGAATGAGCCCGAACTGGATTCCACGGACGACGCCCTGCCCGCGGTGCCGCCGGGCACGAAGCGGGCGCTGATCCGCCGCGGCCGACTGGCCGGTGAGGGGCGGGGCGCCCGCTAGCCCGGATCAGAACATGCCGTGCGGGAGCTGGTCGGCGTCGGGCACCGGTTGTACGACATCCCAGTGCTCGGTGATCACACCGTCGACCAGCCGCCAGATATCCACCACCGCCACGCCGCGGGCATCGTCGGGCGCGATCATGTGGTAGTGCACGACGGCATATTCATCGTCGGTGATGACCCGTTTGATCTCCAGTCGGGCGGCGGCCACCGGCGCGTTCGCGATGAACTCGATGAAGGCGTCGCGGCCGGACGGATTGCCCGGACTGTGCTCGATGAAGTTCTCGTGCAACAGGTCTCGCAGTATCTCGATATTGCCCGCGCTGAACTGGGCGAGGCCCTGCAGTAAGAGATCCCGATTGCGGGTTGCCAGGTTGTTCGTCATGGCGGTAACCGTCGCAATCGCACGGTAAGCCTGTCGATTACCAGGCATGTAATGGCGGCTGCTCGCGTGGTGTGGTGATACTGGCCGGGTGGATAGCGAACGCCCCGTCGGAGCGCTGCTGCGCGAGTGGCGGCTGCGGCGCAGACTCAGCCAGCTCGAATTGTCCGTGCAGTCGGGCATCTCCACGCGGCATGTGAGTTTCGTGGAGACCGGGCGCACCATTCCCAGCCCGGCGATGGTCGAGCGGTTCGCCGAACATCTGGGGATCCCGTTGCGCGAACGCAATCGGCTGCTGGTCGCGGCCGGATACGCGCCGACGTACCGGCATCGCACACTCGACGATCCGGATCTTGCGCAGGCGCGCGCCGCGGTCCGGCGCGTATTGGATGCCCACGAACCGTTTCCGGCGCTGGCCATCGATCGACAGTGGAATCTGCTGTTCGCCAACACGGCGGCGGAGGTGTTCTTCGAGGGGGTGGCCGCGGAGCTGCTGGAGCCACCTGTCAATATGATGCGAATCGGCCTGCATCCCAAGGGATTCGCGCCCCGCGTGCGGAATATCGAGCAGGTGCGCGGGTTCCTGCTGCCTCGCCTCGCACGGCAGGCGGCGCTGTCCGGGGATCCCGAATTGGCCGCGCTGCACGCGGAATTGAGCGCCTTCGCATCGGAAGGCGTTTTCCCGCAGGTAGATCCGTCCGAGGTCGCGCTGCCCATCCATCTCGACCACCGCGGGACGCAGCTGTCGCTGTTCAATACGATCATGCGGTTCGGCGCGGCCTTCGATGTGACGCTCGATGAGATCGCCATCGAGTCCTACTTTCCTGCCGATCAGACCACCAGCGCCTACCTGCACTCATTTGCCAGGTGATCGTCAGGACTCGGCGGCCCGCGCTTTGCCTTCTTCGAAGAAGTCGAGCAGGGCGGCGGCGTTGTTCACCTCCTCGCGCGAGCGCAGCGCGCCGAACGAGGCATTCCAGAATTCGCCGGTGCGCGGCGTCCATGGGCCGACATAGGCGTACGGTCCCGGATGCGCCGAATCACCCGGTGACACACCGTAATTGACCTCATTGAGGGCGCTGGACAGATCGAAATGCTCCGGCCACAGCACCGGGATGACATCGGGTGCTGTGCAGCGCAGCGTCGAATCCCCGAGCGCGAACCAGTCCGCGATGAGCGCCGCCGCCTCGGGATCGACAGCGAGCTGGTCGCCAGGGTCGACTCCGGTGGTATCGGCGTAGACGTTCGCCGGTGCCTCGGGTTCGAAGCCCGCGGCAGCGGCGACCTTGTCGAAGGTGCCCGCGAGCGCGACCCGGCCCTCCGGCCACACCAGATCGGTACCGACCACCGACACCGGCCACTGCGCACCGCCGAAACCACCGTGCACCACCCGTAGCCGGATGGTCCCGAAACGCCGATATTGTGGGCCGGCGATCAACAACTCCCCCGCTGCGTGCAGTGCGAGCCGGGTGTCCCGGTACGTGATGTCGTCCACCCGGAAATCATCGCCGCTGCGGGCCGCCCGCGCTGGCGAATCGCACCAGCGGAATCAGGACGGATGGGCGATGACCAGCAGCCGGGCTCGTCGTCGACCAGATGCCAGCGGTCCCGCATGGTCGCCGGGAAGGTGATGAAGTCCGTGCGCCGAGCCGGAATCGCCCCGCACCGACCACCTCCACCTCGATCGCCCGGAGATGACATAGCGGCTGCTCACACTGCGAACCACTCGCCGTTGTGCGCACTGGGCTCGATGCGGATTCGATGACCTCGAGTGGACTGTTCGGCCGCATATGCAGCTCCCGGCCGAGTGCGGCCCGCTGGCCAGACCAGCAAATTCTGATTGCTGTCGCCTATCATCTAGATGTTGTCGAGGGAAGGACACTGCCGTGGAATTCCATGTGCCGGTCATCGATATCTCGTCCTACGTCGGAGATGGCGCCCCGGCCGAACGCCGGGCCGTTGCCCGCGCAATCGACGCCGCCGCGAGCACCGTCGGCTTCATGCAGATCACCGGCCACGCAATCCCACAACCGGTGGTCGACGACTTCGCGACCGCACTCGACAGCTTCTTCGACCTCGAATCGGCGACCAAACAGGTCTATCGCACCCCGCCCGAAATCAATCGCGGCTATTCACCGCCCAAGAGCGAGAGTCTCAGCCTGAGCCTCGGCGGCTCGTACACCGCGCGCATGAACGATTACTTCGAGGCATTCAATGTGGGCATCCCCGCGACCGCCTATCCGGCGGTCGAGTTGTCCGCGAGCGACTACGCCGAAAACCTGTGGCCGACGGAGGTTCCCGGCTTCCGCACATCCGTGGAGACTTATTTCGCACACGCCGCGCGCGTCGCGCGAGCCCTCACCACCATCTTCGCCGACGCCCTCGAACTGCCACCGGGCTACTTCACCAGGTTCACCGACCATTCCCTCGACGTCCTGCGGATGAACAACTACGCGCTGCCGCCGGGCACCGTGGATCTCGAAGACGAACTCACCGGTATGGGCGAACACACCGACTACGGCATCGTCACCGTCTTGTGGGCGGACCAGGTCCCCGGTCTCCAGGTCGTCGGTGCCGATAGCCGTTGGCACGATGTACAACCCGCCGACGACGCCCTGCTGGTCAACCTCGGCGACGTGATGGCGCGCTGGACCAACGAACGCTGGCTCTCCACCCTGCACCGGGTCATGCCGCCGATCACCGATGGCACCATCCAAAGACGCCGCAGCGCGGCCTTTTTCCACGACGGCAATCCGGATGCCGTCATCGAAACGCTCCCCTCTTGCCTCGGTGCGGGCAGTAAATACGCCCCGATCACCGTCGCCGAGCACCTGCGCACAAAACTCGCCGGTTCTCGTGCCCTGCAACCCAATACCAATGCCACTCGCGAAGCGGCACGAGCCCTCGCCGCGGCAAGCAACAAACGCACTCCGGAGTGAGCACGCCACTCACTTGCGGAATTCGGTCTCCAACTCGGCCAGTGTGGCTTGCAGATCCGCCGCATCATTCGTCTTGAAGATGCCCTGGAATCCGGCCTCCGCACGGATGGCTGCCTCGACCTCGGGATCGTGGTAGAGCTGCACCAGCGCAAGCAGTTTCGGGTTGTCCTTGTCTTCGGCGCGAGCCGCGAAAATATTGATGTACTGCTTCAGTTCCGGGCGTTCCGGGTCGTCGGTGAAGATGGTCTCGTTCTTGGTGAGACCCGCGGGACGAGCGAAGGTGTCGTCGACGAACGCGGCGTCGACACTCTCCAGAGATTGCGCGGTCAAGGTCGGATCGATGGTCTTCAGCGTCACCCGCGATGCGTCGGTGTCCACATCCTCGATCTTCGAATCCCAACTCGCACCGCCCTTCAGCACGATCAGTCCGGCGGCGGCCAAGCCGAGCAGCGGGCGGACCTGGTTGGCCGGGTTGTTGCTCAGGGTGATCTGGCCGCCCTTCGGGATCTCTGCCACCGACTTGTGCTTGCGCGAATACAGCGTGAGCGGGTAGATCTCGGTCGCGCCGATCGGCACCAGGGTGTTGTTGTTGCGGACGTTGTAGTTGGCCAGGTACCGCACGTGCTGGAACTTGTTGAGATCGATCCGGCGTTGTGCCAGTGCGGGATTCGGCTGGTTGTAGTCGGTGAAGTTGACGAATTCGACGGCGATGCCCTGTTCGGCGGCCTTCTTCTGGTAGACATCCCAATGCGGCAGCGAGATGTCGTTCACGCCGATGCGCACGACATCGTCATGGTGCTCCCGACCACACGCGACCCCACCGGCGGCCAGGGCAAGAAGCAGAGGAATCACCAGAACACGGCGCAGCAATCGCATTGCAGGCAACCTAGACGCTCGTCCAATTAGTTGCCAGAGTTTCGCTCAGCACAATCCAAACCGTTGTCCGCCCCCCGGGCGCATCGGTTGGATTACCGGGTTCATATTGCGACAAGCATTCGGGAGCACGAGTGAAATTCCATCGGGTACTGGCGATCCCGGTCCTGGTAGCCACCGCGGCCCTCACCCTGACGGCGTGCGGCGACAACAAGGCTTCCGCCGACAACGTAGTGCGCATCGGCACCACCGACAAGGACCACGCCTGGGACGTCTTCGAGGAGAAGGCCAAGGCTCAGGGCATCACCCTGCGGATCACCAACTTCTCCGATTACAAGCAGCCGAACCTCGCACTGTCGCAAAAGCAGATCGATCTGAATCTGTTCCAGCATCTGCAGTTCCTCGGCGCCTACAACGTCGCCAATAGCGACACCCTGACGCCGATCGCCTCGACCTACATCGTGCCGCTCGGGCTCTACTCCAAGAAGCACAAGTCGCTCACGGATCTGCCGCAGGGCGCCGAGATCGCGATCCCGAACGATCCGACCAATCAGGCACGTGCACTGTTCGTCCTGCAAGCTGCTGGTTTGCTGAAACTCTCCGGCGACAGCAAGGCACCGACCCCCGCCGATATCGATAAGGGCGCGTCCAAGGTCAAGGTCACCCCGGTCGACGCGGCGCAGACCGCGCTCTCGCTGGCCTCGGTCGACGGATCGATCATCAACAACACCTTCCTCGATCGTTCCGGCATCGACCCGAATTCGGCGCTCTACAAGGACGATCCGAAGAATCCGGCGGCCGAGCCTTACATCAATGTCGTGGTGTCCAGGGCCGAGGACAAGAACAACGAGCTCTACCAGAAGGTAGCCCAGCTCTGGCACGATCCGGAGGTGCAGCAGGCGCACGCCGAGGTCACCAAGAACACCGCGGTCGAAGTAAAGCGCAGCGGTCCCGAGTTGGAGCAGATCCTGGCCAGGGTGCAGCAGACCGTCAAAGACGGCAAGTGAGCGAGCAAGCGGTACCTGCTGTCGAATTCCGGTCGGTCACGAAGGTCTTCGGCAAGGGCGCGGATGCGCAGGTCGCGCTCGACGATATCGACCTGCGCATCGAACAGGGCGAGATCTTCGGTGTGATCGGCTATTCCGGCGCGGGTAAGAGCACGCTGGTCCGGCTGATCAACGCATTGGAGAAGCCGACCACCGGCACCATCGAGGTCGCAGGCACGCCCGTCACGGGTGTGCGGGAGGCCGAGGTGCGCCGCATCCGCCGGGATATCGGCATGGTGTTCCAGCAGTTCAACCTGTTCCGATCGCGCACGGCCGCGGGCAATATCGAATATCCGCTCAAGGTCGCGGGCTGGAAGCGCGCCGAACGCAAGGCACGGGTGAAGGAGTTGCTGGAGTTCGTCGGGCTCGCCGACAAGGCCCGCAGCTATCCGGATCAGCTCTCGGGCGGTCAGAAGCAGCGGGTCGGTATCGCGCGGGCACTGGCGACCTCGCCGGCGCTGCTGCTCGCCGATGAATCGACCTCGGCGCTGGATCCGGAGACCACCGGTGAGGTGCTGCGGCTGCTGAAGAAGATCAATCGCGAACTCGGCGTCACCATTGTGGTGATCACGCACGAGATGGATGTGATCCGCACGGTGGCCGATCGGGTCGCTGTGCTCGCCGAAGGCAAGATCGTCGAATTGGCCAGCACCTTCGAGGTTTTCGCTACCCCGCAGGCGGCGCCGACACAGTCGTTCGTCGAGACCGTGCTCCACAATCGGCCCGACGCCGAAGAACTGCGGCGACTCGGTGAGCTGCACGGTGGACGGTTGGTCACCGTGGATATCGACGACAAGCGTGGGATCGGTACGGCGCTGGCCGCGGCCGCGCATGCGGGTGTCGAGTTCGAGGTGGTGTACGGCGGGGTGAGTACGTTGCAGGACAAGACGTTCGGCAGCGTGACGCTGGCATTGCGCGGTTCCGATGACGATGTGGACAAGGTGGTCGAGGTATTCGATCGCCGCGTCGACTGCAAGGGGTAGCCGTGCATACGGATTGGGACAAACTCCGGCCGGTACTGACCGAGGCCATCGGCACGACCATCTATCTGGTGCTGCTCACCTTCGTGGTCGGCGGATTGATCGGATTGTTCCTCGGTACCGCCCTCTACACCACCCGCAAGGGCGGGCTGCTGGCGAACGCGCCGATCAATGTGCTGCTCAATGTGTTGGTGAATGTGGTCCGGCCGATTCCGTTCATCATTCTGCTCGCGGCACTCGGTCCAGTCACCCTGGAAGTGGTCGGAACAACCATCGGCACCGAGGCCGCTGCCTTCGTCATGATCGTGGCGGCATCCTTCGGTATCGCCCGCATCGTGGAACAGAATCTGGTCACGGTGGATCCGGGCGTCATCGAGGCGGCCAGGGCGGTCGGCGCCGGGCCGCTGCGGATCATTCTGACACTGCTGATCCCGGAAGCGTTGGGGCCCTTGGTGCTCGGCTACACCTTCGTGGTGATCGCCATCGTCGATATGTCCGCCATGGCGGGCACGGTCGGCGGCGGTGGGCTCGGTGACTTCGCGCTGGTCTACGGATATCAGCGCTTCGACTGGCAGGTCACCCTGGTCGCGACATTGATCATCATCGTCGGCGTGCAGGGGATTCAGTTCCTGGGCAACATCATTGCCCGAAAGGTGCTGCGCCGCTGATCTCTCGGCGCGGCCACATCCAGGTGCGCTCTCGACGCCGATCGCGTCGAGAGCGCACTCGGTTTTCCGTTCAGCTCGCGTTCGCGGTGCACTGCGAATCGACGATGCGCGGTTCGCGCGGCACCGAACTGCCGAAGTTCAGCAGCGGCGGCGGTGCGGTCGGCCCCGCGTTGGCGATCGCCTGCTGCTCGGCCTCGGCCCGTGTCGGCGCCCAGGCCCAGCCCAGATGATCATCGCCATTGCGGGCCACGGCCGCGCACGCATTGGCGAATTGCACGATGACATGGCAGGTGGGCAGTCCGCACTGCTGCACCGCGGCGCGGTCCGAATCCGCCCAGTTCGAGTAGTTGTACGCCCATCCGAGGGTCGCGTCGCCGCGCGACGAGACCGAAATCGCCAACGAGCCGTAGAGGCCATCGTCCGCCTGTGCGGTGCCGGCACCGGCGGCGACGAACGCACCCGCGGACGCGGCAGCCAGACCCATGGCAGCCTTGGACGATAGTGACATGTGTTGCGCTCCCCAGTTCCGAAAATAGCTTCGGATCGAAATCCTGACCGTTCCGATCCGAATTGTCCAAATCTTTGTATCACCAGAGCTGGACAACCCGGCGGTCAGCGATCCCCCAGCGCCACAGCTCCTCTTGCCGCCGATGCCGACGAACCCCACGGCGGCACCACATCTCGCCAGTCCGCCGGCCAATTCGCCAGCGCGACAACTATCATGATCACCAGATGAATCGGCGCCGAGGTGCCCTGCCAGAACGGCGCGTCATCGATCAGATGTGTGGTCACCGCCCCGGTCAGCACCAGCACCAGCATGGCCGCGCCCAAGAATCTGCTCTCCCGGCGCGGAAGCACGAGCAGCACAGCGGCGATCAACTCCAGCCCACCGACCACGAACCGCATGTTCGGATGAAATCCCCACTCCGCGAACTTGTCCGAATAGGCGGGCCCGAAAAACGTAGACCCGGGCCAGAACTTGGTTGCGAAGCCGACGAAGAACTCGAATCCGAGAAACCAGTAGAGCCCGGTGCGTACCCGCTCCGACCGCAAGCGTTGCGACATGTTCCCTCTTCCGCAGGTCATCCACCGCGATGCGGCGGCGACGGACATCTGCCCGCCACCGCTATGACCAGGCCCGGCCGGGAATTGTGACGGCGGCCGGAACCGAAGCGACCCCGACCGTATGGTCGGGGTCGCTTCGAATGGGTTCGGGCGCGGCCGGATTCGTAGTGCTAGACGGTGAAGCCGAGGGCACGGAGTTGTTCGCGGCCGTCTTCGGTGATCTTGTCGGGGCCCCACGGGGGCATCCAGACCCAGTTGATCTTGAGGTCTTCGACCAAGCCGGAGCGGACCAGTGCGTTGCGGGATTGGTCCTCGATGACATCGGTCAGCGGGCAGGCCGCCGAGGTGAGGGTCATATCGAGGGTGGCGATATTCTCCTGGTCGACGCTCATGCCGTAGACCAGGCCGAGGTCGACGACATTGATGCCGAGTTCGGGGTCGACGACATCGCGCATCGCCTCCTCGATGTCCTCGAGCTGCTTGATGTCCTCGGCCGAAAGTTCGACCTGCTCGGTCGTTTCGGTGACTGGTGTCTCACTCATGACGGTTGTTTTCCATTCGTGGAGATGTCGCTGCCCATAGTCCGCTTCGCCTCTTCGGCCGAGGTTATCCGAATCACCGCATCCTTGAACGCCAGCCAACCCAGCAGGGCGCATTTGACTCGGGCCGGATACTTCGACACTCCGCTGAGCGCGATGCCGTCGCCGATCATGTCCTCGTCACCCTCGACGGTGCCGCGGCTGGAGATCATCTCGTTGTACGAGTCGACGACCTTCAGCGCCTGCTGCACCGGCAATCCGATCACCTGATCGGTGAGGATCGAGGTGGCGGCCTGACTGATCGAACAGCCCTGACCGTCGTAGGACACATCGGCGACATCACCGTTGCCGTCGAGCTGGACGCGCAGGGTCACCTCGTCACCGCAGGTCGGGTTGACGTGGTGCACCTCGGCACCGAACGGCTCCCGCAGCCCGCGGTGATGCGGGTGCTTGTAGTGATCCAGGATCACTTCCTGGTACATCTGCTCCATGCGCATGTCTTATGCAACTCCGAAGAAGCTCTGGGCCTTCCGCACGGCGGCTACCAACTGGTCTACCTCATCGAGGGTGTTGTAAACCGCGAACGACGCACGGGCCGTCGCTTGCACGCCGAGGCGGCGCATCAGCGGCCACGCGCAGTGGTGGCCCACTCGCACTGCGACGCCCTCGTCGTCCAGAATCTGCCCGACGTCATGGGCGTGGATGCCGTCGACCACGAACGACACCGCGCCGCCGCGGTCGATGTTCTCGGTCGGGCCGACGATCCGCACGCCCGCGATCGCGGCGAGTCCGTCCAGCGCCGCGCCGGTGAGCGCATGCTCATGTGCCGCAACGGCGTCCATGCCGATCGCTTCGAGATACCGCACGGCCGCGCCCAATCCGACCACCTGCGAGGTCATCGGCACACCGGCCTCGAAACGCTGCGGCGGCGGCGCGTAGGTGGTGCCCTCCATGGTGACGGTCTCGATCATCGAACCGCCGGTGATGAACGGCGGGGTCTCCGCGAGCAGCGCGCGCCGCCCGTAGAGCACGCCGACACCGGACGGTCCGAGCATCTTGTGCCCCGAGAACGCGGCGAAGTCGACGCCGAGTTCACGGAAGTTCACCGGCATATGCGGCACCGACTGGCAGGCATCGAGCACCGTCAGTGCGCCGACTTCCTTTGCCCGACGGACCAATTCGGCGACATCGGTGACCGCACCGGTCACATTCGACTGGTGGGTGAACGCGACAACCTTGGTGGCGGGCGACAATTCGAGTGAATCGAGATCGATGCGGCCGTCATCGGTGATGCCGTACCACTTCAGCGTCGCGCCGGTGCGGCGCGCGAGCTCCTGCCACGGCACGAGATTCGCGTGGTGTTCCAGCTCGGTGATGACGATCTCGTCGCCGGGGCCCACGTGGTACGGGAACCGGCTGTCGGCGAACGAGTAGGTCACCAAGTTCAGCGATTCGGTCGCGTTCTTGGTGAACACGATCTCATCCGCGTCCACGCCGACGAACCGGCCGATATCGGCGCGGGCGCCCTCGTACGCGTCGGTCGCCTCCTCGGCCAGCTGGTGCGCACCGCGGTGCACCGCCGAATTGCTCTCGGTCAGGAACTTCCGTTCCGCGTCGAGTACCGCGAGCGGACGCTGCGAGGTCGCGCCGGAGTCCAGGTACACCAACGGTTTCCCGTCCCGAACCGTGCGGCTCAGGATCGGGAAGTCGGCCCGGATCCGGGCGACGTCCAGGGTGCGGACCGTGGCGGTCATATCAGGCTCCAGCGGTAGCGGACTGGGGGACGGCAGTCGGCGCAGCCGACGGGGTGGGTGAGCCCTGAGTGAAGCGGACGTAGCCATTGGCGTCGAGTTCCTCGGCCAGCTCGGCGCCGCCCTCGGCGACGATGCGGCCGCCGACGAACACATGCACGAATTCGGGCTGGATGTAGCGCAGGATGCGGGTGTAGTGCGTGATCAGCAGCACGCCGCCGTTCTCGCGCTCCTTGTAGCGGTTGACGCCCTCGGAGACGATGCGCAGCGCGTCGACATCCAGGCCGGAGTCGGTCTCGTCCAGGATGGCGATCTTCGGCTTGAGCAGACCCAGCTGCAGGATCTCGTGGCGCTTCTTCTCACCGCCGGAGAAGCCCTCGTTCACGCTGCGATCGGCGAAGGCGGCGTCGATTTCCAGCTCGTTCATCGACTCCTTCACCTCCTTGACCCAGGTGCGCAGCTTGGGGGCCTCGCCGCGGACCGCGGTGGCGGCGGTGCGCAGAAAGTTCGACATCGAGACACCGGGGACCTCGACCGGGTACTGCATGGCCAGGAACAGACCAGCCCGCGCCCGCTCGTCGACGGACATCGCGAGGACGTCCTCGCCGTCGAGGGTGATCGAGCCGGAGGTCACCGTGTACTTCGGGTGTCCGGCGATCGCGTACGACAGGGTCGACTTGCCGGAGCCGTTCGGGCCCATGATGGCGTGGGTCTCACCGGAGGAGATGGTGAGGTTCACGCCCTTGAGGATCTTGATGGGCTCGCCGGACTCGTCCGGGTTGGCGACCTCGACGTGCAGGTCCTTGATTTCCAGGGTGGTCATCGAATTCGAGTTCCTTTGTGGGGGTAGATGGTTCGGGTATCAGACGCCGATCGCGGCGAGCTCGGCCTCGATGGCCGCCTCCAGCCGCTCCCGGATCTCGGGGACCGCGATCTTCTGGATGATCTCGTGGAAGAAGCCGCGCACCACCAGGCGGCGGGCCGCATCCTCCGGGATACCGCGAGCGCGCAGGTAGAACAGCTGCTCGTCGTCGAAACGACCGGTCGCGGATGCGTGTCCGGCGCCAACGATCTCGCCGGTCTCGATCTCCAGATTCGGCACCGAATCGGCGCGCGCGCCGTCGGTGAGCACCAGGTTGCGGTTCACCTCGAAGGTGTCGGTGCCCTCGGCCGCGGCGCGGATGAGCACGTCACCGACCCACACCGTGCGGGCATCGCCCTTGGGCGAATGCGGATCACCCTGCAGCGCACCCTTGTACAGCACATTCGACTTGCAGTGCGGCACCGCGTGGTCGATGAGCAGGCGCTGCTCGAAGTGCTGACCGGCATCGGCGAAGTAGAGGCCGAGCAGCTCGGCGTCGCCGCCGGGACCGTCGTAGCGCACGTTCGCGGTGAGGCGCACCAGATCGCCGCCCAGTGTCACCGCGATGTGCCGCAGCGTCGCGTCGCGACCGAGCTCGGCGTAGTGCGCGGTGGTGTTCACGGCGTCGTCGGCCCAGTCCTGGACCGCGACGACGGTCAGCTTCGCACTGTCACCGAGCACGAATTCGACGTTCTCGGCGTAGGTTCCGCTGCCACGCTGGTCGATGACCACGGTGGCGATGGCGAAATTGCCGAGGCGAATCTGCAGGTGCCCGAAGGCGGTCTTACCCTCGCCGGGACCGGTGACCGTGATGACCACGGCCTCGGCGACCTCGGTCTCCGCGCCGACCGACACGACCGTCGCCGACTCGAAGCCCGAGTATGCCTGGGCGGCAACACGATCCGACGGCACACCGGCCGCGCCGAGACGAGAGTCGGTGCGCGCCACCGTCTCCACGTGCACACCGGCGACCGAGGAGACCTCGACCGTGGCCTTGCCGTCGCGGACCGCGGTGCCGTCGTGCAGACCGCGCAGTCGACGCAGCGGGGTGAACCGCCACGCCTCGTCCTTGCCCGAAGGCACCTCGAAGGCGTTCACGTCGTAGGAGGTGAAGACCTCCCCTTTGTTGGTCGCGGCCCCTGCGCCCGGGTTCTGAATCGGCTTGGCCGTGGGGTTCTCGCCCTCGACCGCTCCAATTACGCCAGTCGCCATCAGCCAACGGCCCCTTCCATCTGCAGCTCGATGAGCCGGTTCAGTTCCAATGCGTATTCCATCGGGAGTTCCTTGGCGATCGGCTCGACGAAGCCGCGCACCACCATCGCCATCGCCTCGTCCTCGGTGAGGCCGCGGCTCATCAGGTAGAACAGCTGGTCCTCGGACACCTTCGAGACGGTGGCCTCGTGGCCCATGGTCACGTCGTCCTCGCGGATGTCGACGTACGGGTAGGTGTCGGAACGGCTGACCGTATCGACCAGCAGCGCATCACATTTCACGGTCGACTTGGAACCGTGCGCGCCCTTGTTGACCTGAACCAGACCGCGGTAGGAGGCCCGGCCGCCACCACGCGCCACCGACTTGCTGATGATGGTGGACGAGGTATGCGGCGCCAGGTGCAGCATCTTCGCGCCGGTGTCCTGGTGCTGGCCGGGACCGGCGAAGGCCACCGACAGGACCTCACCACGGGCGTACTCACCGGTCATCCAGACCGCCGGGTACTTCATGGTGACCTTGGAGCCGATGTTGCCGTCGACCCATTCCATGGTCGCGCCCGCCTCGGCCTTGGCCCGCTTGGTGACCAGGTTGTAGACGTTGTTCGACCAGTTCTGGATTGTGGTGTAGCGGCAGCGGCCGCCCTTCTTCACGACGATCTCGACCACCGCGGAGTGCAGCGAATCGGACTTGTAGATCGGCGCGGTGCAGCCCTCGACGTAGTGCACGTAGGCGCCCTCGTCGACGATGATCAGGGTCCGCTCGAACTGGCCCATGTTCTCGGTATTGATCCGGAAGTAGGCCTGCAGCGGGATGTCGACGTGCACGCCCGGCGGCACGTAGATGAACGAACCACCCGACCACACGGCGGTATTCAGCGCGGAGAACTTGTTGTCACCGGCCGGGATCACCGAGCCGAAGTACTGCTCGAAGATCTCCGGATGCTCGCGCAGACCGGTGTCGGTGTCCAGGAAGATGACCCCCTGCTTCTCGAGGTCCTCGCGGATCGAGTGGTAGACGACCTCCGACTCGTACTGCGCGGCGACACCGGCGACCAGGCGCTGCTTCTCCGCCTCCGGGATGCCGAGCTTGTCGTAGGTGTTCTTGATGTCCTCGGGCAGGTCTTCCCAGCTCTCTGCCTGCTTCTCGCTGGAGCGCACGAAGTACTTGATGTTGTCGAAATCGATACCGTCGAGGTTGGAGCCCCAACTCGGCATCGGCTTGCGATCGAAGATGCGCAATGCCTTGAGCCGATGCTCGAGCATCCAATCGGTCTCGTTCTTCTTGGCCGAGATGTCGCGGACGACAGCCTCGGACAGGCCTCGTTGCGCACTGGCACCGGCCACATCCGAATCGGCCCAGCCGTAACCGTATTTGCCCAGGGAAGCAATGGTTTCTTCCTGAGTGAGCGGTTGCACCTGGTCGGTGGTCGTCGTCATTCGGCACTCCTTCCGGAGTCGTTCGTACGTACCGCTGCGGGCTGTGCAGCGGTTTTATGGGAAGCGCTATCGGTAATAGGGAGAACGAACAGCGGCACATGGGTAGTGCACGCGCAGTCGCCGTTGGCGATCGTCGCAAGTCGCTGCACATGGGTTCCGAGCAGGTCCCGGAAAGCCTCGAGTTCGGCCTCGCACAACTGCGGGAATTCCTCGGCGACGTGGGCCACCGGGCAGTGGTGCTGGCAGATCTGCACGCCCGCGCCGACCTTGCGGGTGGACGCGGCGAATCCGGCGTCGGTGAAGGCCTCGGCGATCTCGTCCGCCTTGGCGGTGGTGGTCTCGGGGGTGTGTTCGGCGACCGGTTCGATGCCCGCGACGATGGTCCGTGCCCGCTTGCGCGCGAAATCGGCAATGGCCTGCTCGCCGCCGACCTCACCGAGCTGGCGAATGGCCGCGCCGGCCAGATCGTCGTAGGCGTGGCCGAGCCGTCCCCGGCCGACGGCTGTCAGCTGATATTGCTTGGCGGGGCGGCCGCGACCCTTCTGCTGCCACGGCGCCGAGCGGCTGGCCCGCGCCTGACCGGATTCGATCAGTGCGTCCAGGTGCCGACGGACGCCGGCCGGCGTCAGGCCGAGCTTGGTGCCGATTGCGGTCGCGGTGATCGGGCCCTCTTCGAGCAGCAGCTGAACCACGGCGGCGCGAGTATGTCCTTCACCGCCCGTGACCAGGGGCGCGGGCGCAGCAACGGACCCGGCACCGGTACGGCGACCGGCCCCTCGATCCTCGTCGTGCGGCAAACCCACGGTTTTCACAACACCAGTGTGACGGAATTAGTTCCCGGAATCTAATAAGGGTGCCCTGAGTTGAACGGGGCGATGACCTGCACGGAAGCGCTTTTCCAGCGGCATGCGGATGCAATATGTTCACCACCTGCGGATCTCGTGCATCGACAGGTCCGAGCACCCGGCGAAATTTCGAATGCGATTTAGGCCACACTTCGGTGACGAAAATCCGTCAGCGCACCGTGACCAGCTTCATCGGCACCTGACAGCCGGGCCGATTCGAACTTCCGCGGCCACGCTTGCGCTCGGGTCCGAACGTAGCGCGAACGTGCCCCGCGGTCGGTTCCGCGGGCACCGGATACGCCGGTGGTATCGGCTACGCTGACCGCGTGATGTCAGGCGAACACGGCGAACCAGGTGTCGAGCGCAGCCGGTCGACCACCCTGATTCGCCTGCGTCGGACCGCGCCCATCAGCACCGCCGTTGCGCTGGGGCGTCGGATCATCGGTCTGGATGTCCCGCCCGACCACACCGTCGGCGAC
The DNA here is from genome assembly GCF_044465765.1 of Nocardia sp. NPDC049526. Classification (NCBI taxonomy): domain Bacteria; kingdom Bacillati; phylum Actinomycetota; class Actinomycetes; order Mycobacteriales; family Nocardiaceae; genus Nocardia; species Nocardia sp. NPDC049526. The sequence continues at coordinate 604,549 of NZ_JBITMA010000002.1, forward strand.
ACCCTGCACATCAACGAACCCGAGGCCGCCGAACTCAACCCGCAGGAGACCGCACAACTGCGTCGCGTCCGCCTCTTGGGCGCAACGGGTGCGGTCATGATGGCCATCGGCGCGCTCGGTCTCGGCGCCCAGCCCACGCTGCAGAACCCGACCTACGGCAAGGCGATTCTCGGGCTGCCCGCGCGCGTGCACAATTCAGGGCTCGCGACGACCATGGTCGGCACGGTCATCGTCATGCTGGCCTGGCTGCTGCTCGGCCGATTCGCACTCGGGTTGCAGTCCAACCGCATTCGCCGCATCAGCCGATCACAACTGGACCGCACGCTGCTGCTGTGGATCATCCCGCTGTCGGTCGCACCGCCGATGTTCAGTCAGGACGTCTATTCCTATCTGGCCCAGGGTGAGATCGCGGCGAGCGGACTCGATCCCTACGACGTCGGCCCGGTACAGGGGCTCGGCCAGGACCATATTCTGACACGCAGCGTCCCCAACATCTGGCAGAATTCGCCCGCGCCGTACGGGCCCCTCTCGATTTGGCTGGGCAAAGGCATCGCCGAAATCGTCGGCGACAATATGCTCGCCGGAGTGCTGCTGCACCGAATGATGGCGTTGCTCGGCGTGGCCTGCATCGTTTGGGCGCTGCCGCGACTGGCACAGCGCTGTCGAGTATCGCCGGTGGCCGCATTGTGGCTCGGCGCCGTGAACCCACTGGTGATATTCCACCTGGTATCCGGTGTGCACAACGAGGCCATGATGCTCGGCCTGATGCTGGTCGGGTTGGAATACTGTCTGGCGGCCCTGAGCAACGTCGGACCGATGCGCGGACACGCACTCGTACTGCTCTTATCGGGCACCACGCTGATAGCGCTGTCCGCCATGGTCAAGATTCCATCGATGCTGGCCCTGGCATTCGTGTGGATGGCATTGAGCCGAAAATGGGGCGGCGATTGGCGTGCGGTGCTCAGATCCGCGCTATTCCTCGGTTGCGTCACCGGTACCGTCATGCTCGCGGTATGCCTGGGCAGCGGTCTCGGTTTCGGCTGGATAGACACCCTGACCATGGCCAACTCGGTGCGCAGCTGGATGTCGCTACCCACCGCACTCGGGGTCGTCACCGGATTCGGCGGCGTCCTACTGGGATTGGGCGACCACACCACCGCCCTGTTGAGCATCACCCGACCGATCGCGGCGGTCGCGGCCTCGCTGATCGTGGTGCGGCTGATGGTGGCCACCTGGCGCGGACGGCTGCATCCGGTCGGTGCGCTCGGCGTCGCCTTCGGCGCGGTCGTTCTGCTGTTCCCGGTAGTGCAGCCTTGGTATCTGCTCTGGGGCATCGTTCCGCTGGCGGCGTGGGCCAGCCGACCCGCCTTCCGGGTCCCGGCCACGATCGCCTCGGCTGCGATCAGCGTCATGCTGATGCCGTCCGGAAGCGAAATCCAGCCTTTCGTCCTTATCTATGCGGCCTGCATCACCATCCTCACCTGCACGCTGATGATCCTCGCCACCCGCAAGTCGCTGCCGTGGCGGCTACACCACCTCGGCGCCGACACCGCGCCCACCGCGGCCGGTCCTTCCGGACCGCAGAGTTGACGAGGCAGGGGTGTCGTCCGGGTCACATCCGTCGACGGCTTACGGTGTGACACCGTGAGGGAGCGAAGCGAGCGAACAATGGGCACAGCACCCTTGGACGCGACGGAGCCGAGCACCGAGGCGCGATGGTGACCGCAGCCTCGGAACCCGCCGTCTGTATCGACGGCGTCGTCAAACGTTACGGCGAGACCACCGCCGTCGCCGGGATCAGCTTCGCGGTCGAACGGGCACAGGTGCTGGCCCTGCTCGGCCCGAACGGCGCGGGCAAGACCACGACGGTCGAAATGTGCGAGGGGTTCAAAACCCCGGATGCCGGTTCGGTCCAGGTCCTCGGACTCGATCCGATCGCCGACTCCGACCGGCTGCGGCCGCGCATCGGCGTCATGCTGCAGGGCGGGGGCGCGTACCCGGGTGCGCGCGCGGGCGAGATGCTCGACTTGGTCGCCGCCTACTCGGCTGACCCGCTCGATCCCGAGTGGTTGCTGAAAACCCTTGGCCTGCAGGACAACCGGCGTACACCCTACCGACGGCTGTCCGGCGGCCAGCAGCAGCGGCTCGCCCTGGCCTGCGCGCTGATCGGGAAGCCTGAGATCGTTTTCCTCGACGAACCGACCGCGGGCCTGGACGCACAGGCCCGGCACATCGTGTGGGAGCTGATCGACGCGCTGCGCCGTGACGGGGTGACGGTGCTGCTCACCACGCACATGATGGACGAGGCCGAGCAACTGGCCGACCAACTGGTCATCATCGATCACGGGCAGATCGTCGCCTCCGGCACGCCCGCGGAGGTGACCGCACACGGCGCGGCCGGCCAGCTGCGCTTCACCGCCCCGCCGAAACTCGATCTAGGCCTGTTGAAAACCGCTCTGCCGGAAGGCTTCTCGCCGCGCGAGACGATGCCGGGGCAGTATCTGGTCGAGGGTGAGATCGATCCGCAGGTGCTGGCGACGGTGACCGCGTGGTGTGCGCAGCAGAATGTGCTGGCCACCGATATCCGGATCGATCAGCGTCGCCTCGAGGACGTCTTCCTGGAACTCACCGGACGGGACCTACGCGGATGAATCAGCCAGATCTCGTCGGAAACCGCTTCGCGCCGGGCACTTTCGCCCCCGATCCGCGCCCGAGCAGCCGCCTCGCCATGATGACCGCGCAGACCCGGCTCGAGCTGATCCTGTTGCTGCGCAACGGCGAACAGCTGCTGCTCACCATGTTCATTCCGATCACGCTGCTGGTCGGGCTCAGCCTGTTGCCGTTCGGGGACCTCGGCGAGGACCGGGTCGACAAGATCGTGCCCGCGGTCATGATGGTCGCGGTGATGTCGACCGCCTTCACCGGACAGGCCATCGCCGTCGGATTCGACCGGCGCTACGGTGCGCTCAAGCGCCTCGGCGCTACCCCACTCCCCCGCTGGGGCATTGTGGCCGGCAAGAGCGCCGCGGTACTGATCGTGGTGGTGATGCAGGCAATTCTGTTGGGAGCCATCGGATTCGCGCTCGGGTGGCGACCGGAACTCGCCGGGCTCGGGCTCGGCGCGCTGGTGATCGCGCTCGGCACAGCCACTTTCGCGGCAATGGGTCTGCTGCTCGGCGGCACGCTCAAGGCGGAGATCGTGCTGGCGCTGGCGAATATCCTCTGGTTCGTCATGCTCGGCATCTCGAGCATCGTGTTCGCATCCGACGATCTGCCTTCGGCGGTGAATGTGCTCGTGCGGTTGGTGCCGTCCGGCGCGCTGGCCGTCACGCTCGAAGACGCCATGCGCACCAGCATCGACTGGTTCGGCATCGCCGTCCTCGCCGCCTGGGGCGGCATCTCCGGCTTCCTCGCCACCCGCTTCTTCCGCTTCGACTAGTCCGCTCGAGATCGCGGCGGGGTTCTCTCGATCGAAGTCGCCCTGGCGTCCGCCCGATCTCGAGCGGACAGCAACGACGGAATGTAGTAGACCGGGTGCGGGTGGCCGAAGTGGCCCGGCTACGATCGTCGGGTGCTGTATCGCGCATTCCTGCGACTCGTCGATCTGCTCCCGCTGCCCTCGTTGCGGGTGCAGCGCCTGATCGCCATCGCGGTCATCGTCTCCCAGGCGGGTATCGCCGTCACCGGTGCGATCGTGCGTGTCACGGCATCCGGACTCGGGTGCCCGACCTGGCCGCAGTGCTTCCCGGGCAGCTTCACCCCGACCGGTGTGGCCGAGGTTCCGGTGCTGCACCAGACCGTCGAGTTCAGCAACCGCATGCTGACCTTCGCGGTGACACTGTGCGCGGCGCTCATCGTGCTCGCCGTCACCCGGGCCCGACGCCGTCGTGAAGTGCTGGTGTACGCGTGGATGATGCCGGGCGGCACGGTGCTCCAGGCGATCATCGGCGGTATCACCGTGCGCAGCGGTCTGCTGTGGTGGACAGTGTCGGTGCATCTGCTGGCGTCGATGCTGATGGTGTGGGTCGCGGTGGTCATGTTCGCGAAGGTCAGCGAACCCGACGACGGCATCGAAGTGATCCAGGCGCCCGCGCCACTGCGCTGGCTCACCGGGCTGAGCGGGGTCGCGCTCGCCGGGGTCCTCATCGCGGGGACGCTGGTCACCGGCGCCGGACCGCATGCGGGCGATAAGAGCATCGAGCGACCGGTCGAACGCCTGCAGGTCGAGATCGTCACCCTGGTGCATCTGCACTCGCAGCTGCTCGTCGGCTATCTCGCACTGCTCATCGGGTTGGCCTTCGGGCTCTTCGCCGTCGGCATCACCCCCGCCGTCCGCACCCGACTGTTCGTCCTGCTCGGCCTGGTCTGCGCCCAGTCCCTGGTCGGCGTCGTGCAGTACTTCACCGACGTGCCCGCCGCGCTGGTCGCCACCCACGTCGGCGGCGCCGCAGCCTGCACCGCCGCCACCGCCGCCCTTTGGGCTTCCCTGCGCACCCGCGAACGCGTCACGGCGTCGGTCTCCAACTCCGCCGAACAGTTGGCATAGCGCACACTGTTCCGATGCGCCCATCAGCATCGAGTACCGAAGCGCCACAACCGTTCCCGGATATCGAGCCGTATGCGCGCGGCCTCCTCGACGTCGGCGACGGCAACCAGGTCTATTGGGAGACCAGCGGTAACCCGCACAGCAGGCCCGCGCTGGTAGCGCAACGGCAATGGTGAATGGTCCGATGATCGGATGCAATTCGGCGGCGGACGCGGCTAACCTGGCAGGCATGCCGGTCACTGTCCTCGTGCCAGATGATTATGGAGTCGGGGTATTGGCCCGGCTCGATGGGGTTCGCCCGGTGCGGTATTCGCCCGGCGAACCGCTGCCCGCGGGAGCGGAGTTGGCGGAGGTGCTGGTTCCGGCGTTTCTGGCTCGGCCCGATTCGATCGATATGGCCGGATTGCCGAAGTTGCGGTTGGTGCAGATGCTGACGGCCGGGGCCGAACGGTGGATCGGTCGGCTGCCGGATGGGGTGCTGCTGTCGAATGCGCGAGGTGCTCATGGTGGCAGTTCCGCGGAGTGGGTGGTCGCGGCGCTGCTCACGATTTATCGCGAGCTGACGGAGTTCACCGATTTGCGGCGCGAGCAGCGCTGGTATCAGCATCGGACCGATACGTTGGCGGGTAAGCGGATCCTCGGCATCGGCGCGGGTGACCTCGGCATCGAATTGCGCCGCAGGGTAGAAGCTTTCGATGCGACCTTGACGCTGGTCGGGACGACCGCCCGCGACGGTGTGCACGGTGTCGACGAATTACCGCGGCTGCTGAGCGAATTCGATGCCGTCGTACTGATGGTTCCGGTGACCGATCAAACCATCGGCATGGTCGATGCCGAATTCCTGGCCGCGATGGCCGACGGCGCGGTACTGGTGAATGTCGCGCGCGGACCGATCGTGCGGACCGAAGCGCTACTGGCCGAACTGGCTTCGGGGCGATTGCGCGCAGCTCTGGATGTCACCGACCCGGAGCCACTGCCGCCTGAGCATCCGCTCTGGACAGCGCCCGGCCTGTTGCTGACACCTCATGTCGCGGGAAGTAGCCGAGGCAGTCTCGAACGCGCCTACGCCGTTGTCGCAGCGGAGATCGCCCGATTCGCGGCTGGTGAGTTACCGAAAAACCTTGTGCACGGGGATTATTGAGTCGCTCACGGATCAACGGCGGCTACATGAATCGCGGCCGGGTGACACGCGCGAGTGTTCGGATCAAAGCATCCGATGCCAGTTGCCCGCGTTCGATGCGCAGCCCCGCGTAGCACGGATCGCCGTTCTCGACGAGCCCGACGATCGTCGGCTCATCCAATTGCTCCGCGGCGAACGCATATATCTGCTCCAACTTCGGCACGATCAGACCGTAATCGAGCGCCCGTGCCACGCGTCCCTCGAGCGCGAGCACCGCGTCGACAGACATATTCGACAGCGGATACACCTCGGGAAAAACGTTCCGCAGGTCGAGGAACAGGCGAACCGAACTGCGGCGCGGATCGGCCGACCAGCCGCCGAGGGCCCCGAACCGGCCGAGCGCCAGCGTCGGCCGCGCCACCAGGACGTGGGTGAACAGCACTCGCATGAGCGTCACATTGATCATCAACCGCTCGGCGGGCAGTTCCGCGGCGGCCAGCTCCTGATGTTCCAGATAACCGGCGACGATGCTGCGATTGTGCGCCCGGTACCACGCCGCGGGCGAAGGGGCGATGAGGAATTCGAGCCACAGCCGGGCACCGGGTGTCGACGCGTCGCGGGCATCGGCGTGATGCAGCAGCGCGGCCTCCAGTTTGTCGTGCAGTAAGCGGTCGTTGATGGCCCGCCACCACGGGCTGCCGGTATCGGCGTGCAGCACACCGCGAGCGAGTTCCCATTGCAGAAAAGCGATTTCGGCCCGACGGTAGGCGCGCAGTTGCGGCGGATAGAAGCTCTCGGCGAGCGCGAGGCGGTGCTGCGCGTCGGCATGCGCGGCGCCGACCCGCCGAGCCGCCAGCTCGCTCGCCTTATCCGCGTTCATCGTCCCCTACTCTACGATCCGGACGCCGCCCGCACCGGGAACCGGAGACCCATCAATATTACGATGTCTCTTATTGGCGATCCTATTGGTGCTTCGATGAACGGGTGCCTAACGTCGACATCGCGACGAACTGACACGCCGCATGCGTCAGCGCGTCAACCCTAATCCCCGATCAGGAGGCACACGATGTCGAAGGTTCTTTTCGTCATGACCGGCGTCGACTACTGGACGCTCGCCGACGGCACGAAACATCCGACCGGGTACTGGGCCGAAGAGGTCGTGGCTCCGTACAAGGCCATCAAGGCGGCGGGTCACGAGATTGTGGTGGCCACTCCCGGCGGCGTCGTACCGACGGTCGACCAGGGCAGTCTCGCACCCGAGGTCAACGGCGGCGCGGACGGTGCCACAGAGATCGCCGACACCCTGGCCGATGCGGCAGAACTGCGCAGCCCGATCCGGCTCGACGATGTCGACCTGGCCGACTACGACGCCGTGTACTACCCAGGCGGACACGGCCCGATGGAAGATCTGTCGGTGAACGCCGACTCCGGCGCCCTGCTCAATGCCGCGCTGGCCTCGGGCAAACCGCTCGGCGTCGTCTGCCACGCGCCCGCCGCGCTGCTCGCGACCGCCATCGACGGCGATTCCCCGTTCGTCGGCTACCAGGTCACCGGATTCACCAATGCCGAAGAGGCACAAGCCGGATTCGCCGATAAGGCCAAGTGGCTGCTGCAGGATCGGCTCGTGGAGCTCGGCGTCGATTTCCGCGAGGGCGAGCCATGGGCACCGCATATCGAGATCGATCGCAATCTCTACACCGGCCAGAATCCCGCATCGTCGGCACCGCTGGCCGCAGAGATCGTCAAAGCCCTGGGCTGACGCGAGACAGGGTGCGAGACCAGAGGGCATAAGGGAAACGTAAAGATCGCTTGCGCCAACGGCTCTCGGTGGCGGCGAGGTCTAGCGTGGAATGGTCGAACCGCGGCAGGGAGGTGTCGGTGGCGACAGACGTGATCGGCAAGATCGCCCGTGTCACCGCGACGATCAAGCCGGACCATCTCGGCGAAGTTCTGATCGAGGTGCGGGCGGGCACCGAGCGATTTCTCGCGCGCCCTGCCGACGGGGCGACAACCATTCCGAGGCATACCCAAGTGCTCGTGGTCGGGAGCCTGGGTGGGCGCACGGTCGAAGTCACTCCCTTGAAATGAAGGTTCATCATGGACGTCCTGATACTGGTCGTCGTCGGCATCGCCGTTGTTGTGCTGTTCCTGGCCGCCGTACTGTTCCGGCTGTCCTGGCGGGTCGCCGAACCCGATGAGGCACTGATCATCTCCGGATTCCGCGCAGGCGAAGGACAGTCCTTCGGCGAGAGCATGGGCTTCCGGATCGTCACCGGACGCGGCAGTCTGGTGGCACCCGGGCTGACCAAGGTGCGCCGAATCTCATTGGAGGCGCACGAAAGTCAGATAACCGTCCCCTGTGTGAGTCAGCAGAAGATCAGTCTGCAGCTGGCCGGTGTGGTGGTCTACAAGGTCGGTGACGACTACCGGTCCATCGCGAATGCGGCCCGTCGGTTCCTGGACCGCCCGGCCGAGGAGCTGGAAACCAAGGTGCAGAATGTCTTCGTCGGCCATCTGCGCGCGATCGCGGGTTCGATGACCGTGGAGGATATGATCAGCGACCAGGATAAATTCTCCGAGCAGGTCCGCGACCGGTGCTCACAGGAGATGGAGTCCTTCGGCCTGGTGATCGATAGCTTCCAGATTCAGTCCATTGCCAGCGGCTCGAATTACATTGCGAACCTGGCGATTCCGCATCAGGCAGCGGTCGAGCAGCAGGCCCGCATCGCCCGCGCCAATGCCGAGCGCGAGGCCATCGAACAGGAACAGGCAGCGCAGGCCAAAATCGCACTCGCGATGCGTGACACCCAGATCAAGAAGGCCGGTTATCAGGCCGAGGTGGACAGCGCGAGTCAGGAAGCCGCACAGCAGGGCCCGCTCGCCGATGCCAAGGCCCGCCAGGCGGTCGTCGAAATGGCAACGCGCGTCGCACAACTCGAAGCACAACAGAAAGAACAGCAGCTGCAGGTCGAGATCCGCAAGCCGGCGGATGCCGAGGCCTATCGCCAGACCACGCTGGCCACCGCGGGCCGTGACGCGCGGATCAGCCAGGCCGAGGCCGATGCCCAGGAGACCCGCTTGCGCGCGGAAGCCGCTGCGGCACAGACGAAAATGCAAGCACTCGCCGAAGCCGAGGCGATCAAACTGCGGGCCGCCGCCGAGGCCGAGGCCACCCGGCTCACCGGTCAGGCCGAGGCCGACGCCATCAAGGCCAGGGGTCTGGCCGAGGCCGACGCCGTACGCGCGCATATGGCCGCCGAGGCCGCAGGTATCCAGCAGCGCGCCGAGGCGATGAGCCAGAACCAGGAGGCCGTCATCGCACAGCAGATCGCCGAGAAGCTCCCGCAGATCGTCGCCGCGGCGGCAGCACCGTTCGAGCACGTCGATCAGTTCACGGTGTTGAACGGCGCGCAGGGTGTCACCTCGGCATTGGCCGAGATCATTCAGCAGGCGGGTGCGCTCACCTCGATCGCACGCGAATCTCTGCTGCCCGCAATGAATCTCAGTACGAACGGGCACCAGAACGGCGAGGTCGAACTCCCGAAGTAGACCGCGAGTCGGCGGCGATCCGCGAACGATTCGCCGCCGACGCCCGAAGTACCCTTCGGTAAGGGCCGTTGGTCCCTTGTTCGGCATTCGGCGTCTCTGCGACGGTGATACGTCCGATCATCGGTAAGCGGAAAGCGAACTCGCGTGACATCGCTGTTGTGGATCGCGCTGCCCTATGGCGCGTTCGTGTCGTTTGTGCTCGGTCACGGGTGGCGCTACCGGCGCGACGGTTTCCGCAGCTATACCCGTTATCCGGAGATGGACCGCAGCCAGCGGTTCGGATCGACGGCATTTCGGTCCGGGGTGTGTCTCATAGTCCTCACCCGCCTGATCAATGTGATCACCGCCGAACCGCACGCCCGCCCCTCCGGTGCGCTGCACGTGGTCATCACGATCGTGCAGATCGGCGGCGTCGCCGCTGCCACGATCGGGGCGGTATTGCTGTTTCTACCGGATCTGATAGCGGGTCCGTCGCGTCCGGTGATCACCCCGCTGGACCGCATTACGTTCCCGGCTCTGACGGCCGCGCTGCTGTCCGGGGTGATCATCGAATACGACCCGACCACGGTGGCACGCGAATATCGAACCGGCGAAACGCTTTTCGCGTGGTTCCGCTCGCTGGTCACCATCGATCCGTACCCCGAGGCCATGCAGCATGCACCGCTCATCTACCAGGCGCGGGGATTGATCCTGCTGCTGGTCCTCGGCATCTGGCCCTTTACCCGGCTCGCGGGCATCTTCGCGGGCCCGGTCGTGCGGCTGGTCCTGCGGGCCGTCCCACACCGGACTGGTGAATTGGACAACGCGACCACGGGAGCCTGAACGGCTCAGTTCTCGTTGCGCGCCTTGGGAAACCGGGTCTGCCGGGCGACCCAACCGGCCATCTTGGCCCAGTGTCCCTTGCGCGGGGTGACCACGGAGATCAGCTCGCGGTCCCATTCATCGGCCTCGGTCAGGCCATTGATGGTCTCGACCAATTCCTTGGCGATCACCAGATCGTCGACCACGCGGTCACCGAGGACACCGTCGGAACCGACCAGGGTGACGCGAACGCCCGCACGGCCGATCGGCTGCAGTACGGCGGTGGCGGAGCCGCCGTGCTCGGCGACGAATCCCTTGACCGAATCCACCAGGGAACCCGACAACTGCACTGGGGCGGCGGCTTCAACACTCATGGCGGCTAGTTTACTGACCGGTACGTTCGAGTCCAGCCCCGTGGGTGTAGAACGGATCTCATGCGCGCTATTCAGGTTTCCGAGCACGGTGGTCCCGAAGTCCTGAACTACGTCGAGGTGCCGGATCCGCAGATCGGTGCGGATCAGCTGCTCGTCGACACCGAGGCGATCGGCATCAACTTCATCGATACCTATATCCGTACCGGCCGCTACCCACAGGCGGTCCCCTATATTCCCGGCGCCGAGGGCACCGGCGTGGTAGCCGAGGTCGGCGCGAATGTGACCGAATTCGCAGTCGGCGACCGGGTCGCCTGGGCGGCCGCGCCCGGCAGCTATGCCCAGCGGGTCGCGGTACCGGCTGCGGTCGCGGTCAAGGTGCCCGACGGTGTCGACGCACCGGTCGCCGCCTCCGCACTGTTGCAGGGTATGACCGCGCACTACCTGATCGAATCGATCTACAAGCCCGAACCCGGCGAGACCGTGCTGGTGCACGCGGGCGCGGGCGGCGTCGGTCTTATGCTCACTCAGCTCGCCGTCGCGCGCGGGGTGCGGGTGATCACCACCGTCTCCTCGGACGCGAAGGAGAAACTGTCACGCGAGGCGGGCGCGAGCGAGGTGCTGCGATACAGCGATGATCTTGCTGCTCGAGTTCGCGCACTCACCGAAGGCGTCGGCGTCGCCGCCGTATACGACGGTGTCGGCGCGGCCACCTTCGAGGCCGGCCTCGCATCTCTGCGGGTGCGCGGCATGCTGGCCCTCTTCGGCGCGGCCAGCGGCCCGGTACCGCCCTTCGACCTGCAGCGCCTCAACCCGGCAGGGTCGCTGTTCGTAACCCGCCCCACGCTGGTGCACTACACCCGCGACCGAGCCGAATTACTCTGGCGCGCAACCGATATCCTCACCGCGATCGCCGACGGCACGCTGCATGTGCGGATCGGCGCCACATACCCGCTGGCCGAAGCCGAGCAGGCGCACCGCGATCTCGAGGGCCGCAAGACCACCGGCTCGATCGTCCTGCTGCCATAACCCGACGCCAACGGCCGCGCCGGGCGCGGCCGTTGGCGCCTTGAATCCATTGCCCGGCACCCCGGATCCGCACTGCCGTGCGCAGCCGAGTCCCTTGCGCCGCCCGGCACCCCGATCCACACTTTCGACGGCAGCCGAGTCGGTTGCGCCGCCCGGCACCCCGATCCGCACTTCCGGCCGCAGCCGGATCGGTTCCGCCGCCCGGCAACCTGATCGCACTCTCGGACGCTGCCGAGCCGATTCCGCTGCACGGCAACCAGATTCGCCGGATCAGCAGTCCAGTCCGGTCAGACCACGGTAAATGAACCGTGTCAAACCCTCGATCGCCTGTTCATCCGTCAGCGTGACGGAACCGTCCTCGACCGCGGCCAACATCCCCTGGGTGACCTGGAACATCATCGCCAGACTGGCATCGACGCTGCTCGGCAGCCGTAATCCCTTATCGGCCAGGCCATCCAGATGATCGGCGATATCCGCGCGCTGTTCGACCCCGAATTGTCCCAGCACCCGAGCGAAATCCTCGCTGACGATCGCCGCCTGAGCGATCGCGCGCATTACCGCCCCATGTTCCCGCGAGAAGGACCAATACCCGGCGACGTGATACCGCACCGCCTCCGGATCACTGAAATCGGATTTGTGTTCGGGCTGCTCCGCGCGCTCGTCCCCGGCGTTCGCCAGATCGTTCAGCAGTGCCTGGAGTAGCTCCTCCTTGCTCGCGAAGTGGTTGTAGAACGACCCGGCCGCGCGCCCAGCGGCCGCAGTGATGTCGGTGATCTTCGTGTTCAAGTAGCCGCGTTCGGCGAACACCCGCCGCGCCGCATCCTTCAGTGCCTGTTCGGTCTCTGCGGACTTCTCCCGGCGACTCGACGTCACTCGCACCACCTCCTTGACACGAAAACCTATCAACCTCCATGATGAATTCAGATTCAGTGAATTTCAATTCAGATTGGTGAGGATCATGAAAGCAGCAGTCCTGCGCAGCGCCGGCGAGAGTCCTGTGTATGCCGACTTCGACGAGCCGGAGGTGACCGATGGCCGAGAGCTGGTCGAGCTGGTGGCGGCGGGCATACATCCGATCGTTCGATCGCTGGCGGCCGGTACGCACTACGGCAGCACCGACGCCTACCCCCTGATCCCGGGTATCGACGGGGTGGCGCGCACCGCCGACGGCGCGCTCGTCTACACCGGTTTTCTGCAGGCTCCATACGGCACGCTGGCCGAACGCATGGCGGTGCCCGCGCGGATGCGGATTCCGCTCCCGTCCGGCGCCGATCCCGCGCGGATCGCGGGCGGCCTCAACCCCGGGTTGTCCTCGTGGCTGGTCCTGCGCGAGCGCCGCGACGCACTGCCCAACCGGAAGCTCGGCACCGTGCTGATTCTCGGCGCGACCGGGGCCGCGGGTCTGCTGGCCGTGCAGAACGCCTTCGTGCTCGGCGCGGACCGGGTGATCGCCGCCGGACGCAATCCGTCGGCACTCGAGCAGGCGGCGGGATACGGCGCGACCACGGTCACGCTGCCGGACGACAAGGATGCCACCGAGTCGGCACTGGCCGAGGCGGTCGGCACCGTGGCGCCGAGCCTGGTGCTCGACTATGTATGGGGCGCACCGGCCGAGGCCGCCTTCGCGGCGCTCGGACGCCAGGGCCTGACCGAGGACGTCGCGGATATCGCATACATCCAGATCGGCGCCATGGCAGGTGCCGACGCGGCCGTTCCGGCAGCGCTGTTGCGCAGCCGCCGCATCACGCTCTCCGGTAGCGGGGCCGGATCCGCGTCGATGCAGTCGATCCTGGCCGCGATCCCCGAGTACATGCAGTTGATCGCCGATGGCCGGTTGCACACCGCGGTGCAGGAGTTCCCGCTCTCGAAGATCGAAGACGCTTGGGCCGCCGCGCAATTCGGCGCCGCCCGGGTAGTCGTCGTCCCGGCTTGATCCACGACAGTAACCAACCAGCACAATTCGGTACGGAGATATCGTGCACGACCGAACACAAGTACTCATCGCGGGCGCCGGACCCACCGGCCTCACCCTCGCCATCGACCTGGCCCGTCGCAATATCCCGGTGCGCATCATCGACCGGGCCACCGAATTCTTCGCCGGATCGCGCGGCGACGGTATCCAGCCGCGCACGCTCGAGGTTTTCGACGACCTCGGCGTGCTGGATGCAGTCCGCCGGGCGGGATCACCGTCACCGGTGATCCGCGCCTACTTCGGCGGTGAATTCGCGGGCGAACATCGGATGGCCGAACCGGTCGAGCCGACGCCCTCAGTCCCCCACCCCAACCTCTGGGTGCTCGGGCAGTCGTGGACCGAGGCGATCCTGCGCGATCGGCTCGCGGAGTTCGGCGTGCGGGTCGAACTCGCCACGGCGCTGGTCACTTTCGAACAGGACGAGACGGGCGTCAGCGTCGAATTGGCGCACGACGATGTTGTCGAGAGGTTGCGTGTCGCCTATCTGGTCGGCGCGGACGGCGGGAAAAGCACCGTCCGTAAGACGCTCGGCATTCCGTTCGAAGGCACCACCGACGATTCGATCCGGATGCTGCTGGGCGATGTCGGTGCCGATGCGCTCGATCACGACTACGGCTACTGGTTCGCCGCGGCCGGTCGGCCGATGGAGGGAATCATGTTGTCCCCGTTGCCCGGTGGCAGCCAGTTCCAGTTCGGCGCGCCATTGGACACCGACGCCGAACCCACCCTCGAGGTGCTGCAGGAGTTCGTCGACCGCTATGCCGGAAATCTGGACATCGTCCTGACCGATCTCACCTGGGCGACGGTGTGGCGGCCGAATATCCGTCTGGCGCAACGATTCCGGGAGGGTCGGGTATTCCTCGCGGGCGATGCCGCGCACGTGCATCCGCCCACCAGCGGACAGGGCATGAACACCGGTATCCAGGATGCCCACAACCTCGGCTGGAAGCTCGCCGCCGCCGTCGCAGGCGACGAATCACCGCTGGACAGTTATGAGTCCGAACGCCGTACGGTGGCCGCGCGGGTGCTCGGTATCAGTACCGAACTGCTGGACAAGCTGGTCGACGGTGCCGAGGACGCCATGCAGCGCGGCGAGGAGACGCGTCAATTGGATATCAGCTACCGCGATCCCGCCGACCACGGCGTGCTCGCCGCCGGTGATCGCGCACCCGACGCACCGGTCAAGGATGCCGAGGGGCGGCCGATTCGACTGTTCGACCTGTTCCGCGGACCGCATGCGACGCTGCTGTCATTCGGCGAAATCGACGTACCGCCCGAAGCCGGCGTCGAGGTGTACTCGGTGATCCGCCCCGGCGACAAGGCGACCGGACAGTACGTCGTGGATGTCGACGGTCACGCCTTCACCGCCTATGACGCGGTCGACGGCACCACCGTACGAGTCCGGCCCGACGGATATATCGGCTGATTCAGCCGAAGAAGCTGCCGATCGTGTCCCACCCGAGCACCGAATCCACCGCGAGACCACAGAACACCACGGCCAGATAGTTGTTGGACTGCAGGAACAGTCGCAGCGGCTTCACCGATTCACCGCGCCGCACACCGGAGTACAGCTGGTGCGCCATGAGCAGGAACCACGCTCCGGCCACCAGCGCGACGGCCGCGTAGACCACACCGGTCGCGGGTACCAGCGCGAGGGTGGTGAGCACGGTGAGCCAGGTATAGATGACGATCTGCTTGGTGACGGCCTGCTCGGTGGCCACGACCGGCAGCATCGGAACGCCGGCCGCGCGGTAGTCCTCCTTGTAGCGCATGGCCAACGCCCAGGTGTGCGGCGGCGTCCAGAAGAAGATGACACCGAACAGCGCGATCGCGGGCCAGCCGATATTTCCGGTCGCCGCCGACCAGCCGACCAGCGCGGGCATACAGCCGGCCGCGCCGCCCCACACCACATTCTGCGAGGTCCGGCGTTTGAGACCGAGGGTGTACACGAAGACGTAGAACAGGATCGTCGCGACAACCAGCAGGCCGCTGAGCAAATTCGCCTGCCACCACAGCCAGGCGAAGGAGCCGATGCCGAGCGTGACACCGAAGACGAAGGCGTGCGAGGTCGGCACGGCCTCCCTGGCCAGCGGCCGCTTCGCGGTCCGCTTCATCACCTTGTCGATATCGGCGTCGGCGACACAGTTGAGCGTATTGGCGCTCGCGGCGCCCATCCAACCGCCGAACAGCGTGACCAGGATCAGCCGGATGTCGACATGGCCGCGATCGGCCAGCAACATCGTCGGAATGGTCGCGACCAGCAGCAACTCGATGACGCGCGGCTTGGTCAAAGCGATATAGGCGAGGGGTCGCCGCAGTAGTCGGGACAGCAGGCCGTCGCCGGTCAACCGGTCGGCCAGCGCCGTCGCGGAGGAGCCGTGTGCACCATTGCCACCCGGCTGTTGCCCAATCCGCACTGTCTCTCCTCGCACGCTGTGCATCGCATCCGGCATAAAACCACCACCGCGCTCCCCTGCTCGAGCTGGTGCGAGGCGGCAACTACTACACACGATGGTAGACCCAGCCGCACAGCCTTCTTTCCATAGCCCCTCGCTCCGGCACGCTATCGGAGCGATTCGACACCCGAACTAAGCCGGGTTCCTCACATGCCGGTCATCGGGCACATCTAGGGTGGTTGGGGTAAACCCGGTTCGCATTCCACAGCTGCCGTGCGCGCACCCCTCCGCCACCGTCGACGAAACAATGTCAGGAGAACCTCGGTCGTGTCAGTCACAGACGACATCCGCGCCCTCACTCAGCCGCATCACCCGGACGACTGGACGGATCTGGACACCAAGGCCGTCGACACAGTTCGGGTTCTAGCCGCCGATTCGGTGCAGAACGCCGGGAACGGGCACCCCGGCACCGCGATGAGCCTCGCACCGCTGGCCTACACGCTCTACCAGCGCACCATGCGCCTGGACCCGATCGATCCGAGCTGGGTCGGCCGGGACCGCTTCGTACTGTCCTGCGGTCACTCCAGCATCACCCAGTACATCCAGCTCTACCTGGCCGGATACGGTCTGGAGCTGAACGATCTCGAGCACCTGCGCAAATGGGGCTCGCTCACCCCGGGCCACCCCGAATTCCGCCACACCGACGGCGTCGAGATCACCACCGGCCCGCTGGGTCAGGGTCTGGCCTCCGCGGTCGGTATGGCGATGGCGGCACGGCGCGAGCGCGGTCTGTTCGATCCGGACGCCGCACCGGGCACCAGCCCGTTCGACCACTTCATCTACGCCATCGCCTCCGACGGCGATATGGAGGAGGGCGTCACCTCCGAGGCCTCCTCGCTCGCGGGCACCCAGCAGTTGGGCAACCTGGTCGTGATCTACGACGACAACAAGATCTCCATCGAGGACGACACCACCATCGCCTTCACCGAGGATGTCGCCGAGCGCTACGCGGCCTACGGCTGGCACGTGCAGGTGGTCGAGGGCGGCGAGGACGTCGTCGCCATCGAGGCGGCGCTGGCCGCGGCCAAGGCGGAGACCGGTAAGCCGTCGATCATCGTGCTGCGTACCATCATCGGCTTCCCCGCCCCGAACAAGATGAACACCGGCGCCGCGCACGGTGCCGCACTCGGCGCCGACGAAGTGGCCGCCACCAAGAAGATCCTCGGCTTCGACCCGGAAAAGAACTTCCAGGTCGACGACGAGGTCATCGCGTACACCCGCAAGGTCGTCGAGCGCGGCCGGCAGGCGCATGCGGCCTGGCAGCAGCAGTTCGACGCGTGGGCCGCCGCGAACCCGCAGAACAAGGCGCTGTTCGATCGGCTCGCCAAGCGTGAGCTGCCCGCCGGCTGGGCCGCGAATCTGCCGACCTACGAGGCGGATCCGAAGGGAATGGCCACCCGCAAGGCGTCCGGCAAGGTGCTCGCCGCGCTGGCGCCGGTGCTGCCGGAGCTGTGGGGCGGTTCGGCCGACCTCGCCGAATCCAACAACACCACCATGCCCGACGCGCCGAGCTTCGGTCCGGAGTCGATCTCGACCGGCATGTGGAAGGCCAACCCGTACGGCCGCACCCTGCACTTCGGTGTGCGCGAGCACGCCATGGGCGCGATCCTGAACGGCATCGCCCTGCACGGACCCACCCGTCCGTACGGCGGCACCTTCCTGGTCTTCTCCGACTACATGCGCCCGGCCGTGCGCCTGGCCGCCCTGATGCGGGTCCCCGCGATCTACGTGTGGACACACGACTCCATCGGGCTCGGCGAAGACGGCCCGACGCATCAGCCGATCGAACATCTGGCCGCGCTGCGCGCGATTCCG
This sequence comes from Nocardia sp. NPDC049526, assembly GCF_044465765.1. Taxonomy (NCBI): domain Bacteria; kingdom Bacillati; phylum Actinomycetota; class Actinomycetes; order Mycobacteriales; family Nocardiaceae; genus Nocardia; species Nocardia sp. NPDC049526. The sequence continues at coordinate 622,208 of NZ_JBITMA010000002.1, forward strand.
GGTCTGAACGTGGTCCGCCCCGGCGACGCCAACGAGACCACCTATGCCTGGCGCACCATCCTCGAGCGCGACAGCAGCGAGCACACCTCGCACTTCTCGGTCTCCGAACCGGCCCACCAGGACGGGCCGTCCGCACTCGCGCTGACCCGCCAGGATCTGCCGATCGTCGAAGGCACCAGCTACGAGGGCGTCAAGAAGGGCGGCTACGTGCTGGCCGAGGCGTCGACCGGCACCCCGCAGGTAATCCTGATCGCGACCGGATCCGAGCTCCAACTCGCAGTCGCCGCCCGCACTACGCTGGAGGCACAGGGCATCGGCACCCGCGTGGTCTCGATGCCGTGTGTGGAGTGGTTCGACGCGCAGGACAAGGCATATCGGGACGAGGTGCTGCCGCCCGCGGTCACCGCTCGCGTGGCCGTCGAGGCCGGTATCGCGATGCCGTGGTACCGGTTCACCGGTGACGCGGGCGAGATCGTTTCGATCGAGCACTTCGGTGCCTCGGCCGATTTCAAGACCCTGTTCCGCGAGTTCGGTATCACCGCGGAAGCCGTAGTCGCTGCCGCGCAGCGCACCCTGGAAAACGTGAAGGGATAAGAGCTCATGGCACAGAACGAAAACCTCGCCGCCCTCTCCGCCGCGGGCGTCTCGGTGTGGCTCGATGATCTGTCGCGGGACCGGATCCAGTCCGGGAACCTGGCCGAGCTCATCGAAACCCGCAGCGTCGTCGGCGTCACCACCAATCCGACCATCTTCCAGGGCGCCCTGAGCCAGGGCCACGCCTACGACGGTCAGGTGAAAGAGCTTGCCGCCCAGGGCGCGGATGTGGATTCCGCGATCCGGACCATCACCACCGACGACGTGCGTGCGGCCTGCGACGTGCTGGCCGGGGTCTACGAGGCCAGTAACGGTGTCGACGGCCGGGTCTCCATCGAGGTCGACCCGCGCCTGGCCTTCGACGCCGAGCAGACGGTCGCGCAGGCAATCGACCTGTGGAAGACGGTGGATCGGCCCAACCTGTTCATCAAGATTCCGGCCACCGAGGCGGGCCTGCCCGCGATCACCCGGGTGATCGCGGAGGGCATCAGCGTCAACGTGACCCTGATCTTCTCGGTCAAGCGCTACCGCCAGGTGATGGGCGCCTACCTCGACGGTCTGCGCGGAGCCAAGGCCACCAGCCACGACCTGGCCAAGATCCATTCGGTCGCTTCGTTCTTCGTCTCCCGCGTGGATACCGAGATCGATAAGCGACTCGAGACGATTGGTACGCCGGAGGCGCTGGCACTGCGCGGACAGGCGGGTGTCGCCAACGCGCGCCTGGCCTACGCCGAATACCAGGATGTCTTCGACGGTGGAGCGCACACCTCGACCTACGCGCATCTGGCCGCCAGCGGTGCGAATCGGCAACGGCCGCTGTGGGCTTCGACGGGTGTGAAGAACCCGGAGTACTCGGACACGCTGTATGTCACCGAACTGGTCGCGCCGAATACGGTGAACACGCTGCCAGAGAAGACTCTCGAGGCGGTCGCCGATCACGGCGAGATCCGTGGCGACGCCATCAGCGGTACCGCCGCGGCCGCGCAGGAGGTCTTCGACAAGCTCACCGCGGTCGGCATCGACCTCGACGACGTCTTCGAGGTGCTCGAGCGCGAGGGTGTGGAGAAGTTCGAGAAGTCGTGGGAGGAGCTGCTTTCCGCCACGGCAGGCGAACTGGCCAAGTCCGGGGATAACTGACCCGATGGCCGGCACTCAGACGAATACCTGGAAGAACCCGCTCCGCGACGAGCGGGATAAGCGGGTCCCCCGCATCGCGGGACCGTGCAGCATGGTGATCTTCGGCGTCACCGGCGATCTGTCCCGGAAGAAACTGATGCCGGCCATCTACGATCTGTCGAACCGGGGGCTACTGCCCCCGGGCTTCGCACTGGTCGGCTTCGCCCGCCGGGACTACGCGGACGAGGACTTCGCCAATGTCGTGCTCGACGCGGTGAAAGCGCACGCACGCACACCCTTCCGGCAGGAGGTCTGGGACCACCTGGCCGAGGGCATCCGATTCGTGCAGGGGTCCTTCGACGACGATTCCGCCTTCGCCAAACTCGCCGACGTCCTGGCGAAGCTGGACAAGGACCGCGGCACCGGCGGCAACCACGCCTTCTACCTGTCGATTCCGCCGAATATGTTCCCGGTGGTGCTCGATCAACTCTCCGAGCACAAACTGGCCCAGCCGACGAAAACCGATGGCGAGGGCCGCAAACCGTGGCGCCGGGTGGTGATCGAGAAGCCGTTCGGCCACGATCTGGACAGCGCGGTGGAACTCAACGCACTGGTCAACCGGGTGTTCCCGGAGGAAACGGTCTTCCGCATCGATCACTATCTCGGCAAGGAGACGGTGCAGAACATCCTGGCACTGCGCTTCGCCAACCAGCTCTACGAACCGATCTGGAATGCCAATTACGTCGACCATGTGCAGATCACCATGGCCGAAGACATCGGATTGGGCGGTCGCGCAGGCTATTACGACGGTATCGGCGCCGCCCGCGATGTCATCCAGAACCACCTGCTGCAGTTGCTTGCGCTGACCGCCATGGAGGAGCCGATCAGCTTCGAACCCAAGCAGCTGCAGGCGGAGAAGATCAAGGTGCTCTCGGCGACCAAACTCGTCGAGCCCCTTGATGAGACCACCGCACGCGGCCAGTACGCGGAGGGCTGGCAGGGCGGCGAGCATGTGGTCGGACTGCTCGACGAGGAGGGTTTCGACCCGCAATCGCGCACCGAGACCTACGCGGCGATCACCCTCGAGATCGACACCCGGCGCTGGGCGGGTGTGCCGTTCTACCTGCGCACCGGAAAACGCCTGGGCCGCAGGGTGACCGAGATCGCGGTGGTGTTCAAGCGGGCCCCGCACCTGCCGTTCGACCAGACCATGACCGAGGATCTCGGGCAGAACGCACTGGTCATCCGGGTGCAGCCCGATGAGGGCATCACCACCCGATTCGGTTCGAAGGTGCCGGGGTCGAGCATGGAAGTGCGCGACGTCAATATGGATTTCAGCTACGGCGAGGCGTTCACCGAATCCTCCCCCGAGGCATACGAACGCCTGATCCTCGATGTGCTGCTCGGGGTGCCGTCCCTGTTCCCGGTGAACGCGGAGGTCGAATTGTCCTGGCGCATCCTCGATCCGGTGCTCGAGCACTGGGCCGCCGACGGTAAACCCGAACAGTACGAGGCAGGGACCTGGGGTCCGACCTCGGCCGATGAGATGCTGGCCCGCACCGGGCGCGAATGGCGGCGGCCATGATCGTCGATATGCCGCAGACCACCACCGCCGAGGTCACCAAACGCCTGGTGCGCCTTCGGGAGAGCAATGGCGTGATCACCATGGGCCGGGTGCTGACCCTGGTCGTGTGCACGTTGGACAGTTCCGAGGCCGAAGACGCCATCGACGCCGCCAATGACGCCAGCCGCGAACATCCCTGTCGCGTGGTGGTTTTGGCGCGCGGGGATCGCGAGGCCGAGACCCGGTTGGATGCCCAGATCCGCGTCGGCGGTGATGCCGGAGCGGCCGAGGTGATAGTGCTGCGGCTGCAAGGGGATCTGATCAACCACGAGAGCAGCGTCGTCATCCCGTTCCTGCTGCCGGACACCCCGGTGGTGGCGTGGTGGCCGCGTGGTGCCCCAGAGTTCCCTTCCAAGGATTCGGTGGGACGCTTGGCGACTCGCCGCATCACCGACGCCACCTTCGCCGCCGATCCGCAGGCGACGATCAAGAAGCGGCTCGGCTCCTACGCCTCCGGCGATACCGATCTGGCGTGGAGTCGCATCACCTACTGGCGGGCGCTGTTGGCGGCTGCCATGGACGAACCGCCGTTCGAGCCGGTGGATTCGGTGATCATCTCCGGACTGCGCGAAGAACCCGCGCTGGATATGCTCGCGGGCTGGTTGGCCGCCCGGCTCGACTGTCCGGTGCGTCGCCGCTCGGGTGCGTTGCGCGTGGAGGTGCATCGCCCGACCGTGTCGATCGCGATCGAGCGGCCGCAGACCGGGCGCACCGCGACGCTGACCCGCACCGGCGACCCGGATCAGCGAATCGCCTTGGCGCGCCGCGAAACTCGCGACTGCCTCGCCGAGGAGCTGCGACGGCTGGATGCCGACGAGATCTATGCCGAGGCGCTCGCCGGAATCGAGAAGGTGACCTATGAGTGAGCGCGCGAACTTTCCCGCGAACACCGTCGAAGTACACGACGACACCGATGCCTTGATCGCCGCCGCGGCCGCGCGATTCGTCGCAGTCGTGGTGGCGGCGCAGGCGGCACATGGCTCCGCATCGGTGGTGTTGACCGGCGGTGGGACCGGGATCGGACTGTTGGAATTGGTCCGCAAGACACCCGGCGATATCGACTGGTCGCAGCTCGATGTGTTCTGGGGCGACGAACGATTCGTGCCCGCGGGCGATTCGGAGCGCAATGATCTGCAGGCGCGGCGGGCGCTGCTGGATCATGTGCCGGTTGATCCGTCGCGGGTGCATCCGGTTGCCACCTCCGATGGTGAGTATCCGGATCCGGTCGAAGCCGCCGCCGAGTATGCGGCGGCGGTGCACGCGCACCTGGCCGAGCACGGGGCCTTCGATCTGCATCTGCTCGGTATGGGTGGCGAGGGGCATGTGAATTCGCTGTTCCCACATACCGATGCGGTGCGCGAACAGCACGAACTGGTTGTCGCGGTACCGGATTCGCCGAAGCCGCCGCCGGTGCGGGTCACGCTGACGCTGCCCGCGGTGCGGCACAGTCGCCATGTTGTACTGGTCGTCGGTGGTGCCGCCAAGGCCGAAGCCGTTGCCGCGGCGGTTGCGGGTGCGGATCCGGTGGAGATTCCCTCGGCGGGCGCCGTCGGGTCGGAATCGACTACTTGGCTGTTGGACCGGGACGCGGCCGCGGCATTGCCGGGTGCCGCGAGCTAACTCAACAGCTGCTGCGCGGTTGCGCCGAGGACCAGTTCACGCACGTGTGGTGAGCGGGTGGCGCGTTCGACGGTGATGCGTGCGATGACCGGGTCGCCATAGGGGGCATCCGAGCCGAAGAGGGTGCGCTCGGGAATTTCGGCCATGGCCAGGCGGACCGCGAAAACGATACTGGCAGTGGACAGTTCGAGGAACATGTTCGGGGTGTCGCGGACGAGTTCGATCGCGTCCATCCAGTGCGCGCCGCCGAGTTGGGAGACCACGAGCGGCACTCGTGGGTAGCGTCGCGCGAGGTCGGTCAGGGTGCGCAGGTCGGCGGCGGTCGTCGGCGCGGCTCCGTGGACAACGACAGGAAGTCCATCGTGGTCGGTGGCGGCGCGGAGTACCGGCTCGATCAGGGCCGCTTGATCGGGCGGCGGAGTCAACTCACCGATGCCGCGCAGTCCGCGCCCGACTACATCGCGTTCGACGATCGAATCGGCATCGGGCGTGTCGAGCGGCACCGAGGCGAATCCGATGAAGCGGTCCGGGTAGGCGGCGATTGCGGCATCGAGCTCGCGCCGGGCCGTCGCGCGGCCGAGGGCGCCGCCGGCGAGCGCCTGCGTCAGCAGGTCCATCTCTTCGCGTAGTTCGGTGAGGTTTCCGGCTCGTTCGGGATGCGGTCGGGTCATGAACAGGATGGCCTTGTCCACGCCTGCCTCGTCGAGCAGCGCGATGTGGTCGGCGAGTGTGTGGTGGACGTGGCTGTGTGCGTCGATGATCAACGTTTCTCCTGACGGAAGCGAGTTGCGGTCTCGAGTGTTGATCCCTGACACCATGGGAAGGTCAAATCATGCTGATCGGTGAGCTGGCCAGCCGTACCCGCACCAGCGAACGGCTGCTGCGGTATTACGAACGGGTCGGGCTGCTGTCGGCCGAACGCCGCCACAATGGGTATCGCGAATACGACGCGGATGCCGAGCAGCGTGTCGGGCAGATTCGCGCATTGCTCGCGGCGGGACTCTCGACCCGGGTGATCGGGCAGTTGCTGCCGTGCGCTGTCGACGACGGTGCGTTGCGGGCCTGTCCTGGCGTGTTGCCCGCGCTGCGGGATCGGCTGGCGGAGTTGGATCGTCGGGCCGTTGACCTCGATGCCGCTCGCGATCTGCTGCGGCGGACGATCGAGGAGACCGAGCACTCAGGCTGATGCCGTGCATCATTCTGACTGCGGCCGAAAAATCGGCGATTCGACACCGGGTGCTCGGATAATTTTCTCACAACTACCGAGGTGATCCGAATACTTTCGGAAATAGCGCCGAAATCAGGTCCCCGGAGCAGCGCTCGTCGGAGATGATCACAGCGTGACCGAACAGCGAGTCGACCTCGAGGAGCGGTTCCGTGCCGAGCTATCGGCATTGGAGCCGCGGCCCAGCCGTCCTGTCGAACAGCCGCTCGAGGGTGTCGGGCTCACCGGAGCCCAGTGCCTGGACCTGTTCGAATCTCAGGCGACCAGTAGGCATCTCGATCTCGCGGCGCGCCGGTTGGGCAGTGCCAAGCGCGGCTATTACAGCATCGGGTCTTCCGGGCACGAGGGCAATGCGGCGGTGGCGGCGGCTCTGCGCCCCACCGATCCGGCGCTGCTGCACTATCGCTCCGGAGCATTCTTCGTGCACCGGGCCAGGCAGGTGCCCGGTCTCGACCCGATCCGGGATATGCTGCTCGGCGTGGTCGCGGCTGCCGCCGAACCGATATCCGGCGGCCGGCACAAGGTTTTCGGCAGCAAACCGGCCGCGGTGATCCCGCAGACCTCCACCATCGCGTCACATCTGCCGCGCGCCGTCGGGCTCGCCTTCGCGATCGAGCGCGCGGCACGACTCGGCGTCGCCTGCGAATGGCCCTCGGATTCAGTGGTGCTCTGCAGCTTCGGCGATGCGTCGGCGAATCACTCCACCGCCGCCGGTGCCATCAATGCCGCGATTCACACTGGGCGCCAAGGGGTTCCGCTGCCGCTGCTGTTCGTATGCGAGGACAATGGCATCGGCATCAGCGTCCCGACGCCGCCCGGCTGGATCGAACAGTCCTACGGCATCCGCCTAGGGCTGCGGTATTTCGATGCGGACGGCTGCGATCTCCTCGACGCCGCGACAGCCGCGACCCAGGCGGTCGACTGGGTGCGCGAACACCGCAAGCCTGCCTTCCTCCACCTGAGCACCGTACGACTTATGGGACACGCCGGATCCGATGTCGAATCCGCCTACCGCGACCCCACCGATATCGCGGCCGACCTGCGCCGCGACCCGGTGCTTGCAACCGGCCGTCTCCTGGTCACTTCCGGTGTCGCCACCCCGACCGAAGTCATCGCACGCTATGACGAAATCGGCGGACGAGTCGTTGCCATGGCCGAATTGGTTTGCCGCGAACCGAAATTGACTTCCGCCACTGCCGTGATGGCACCGTTGGTCTCTCGGCATCCGGACCTGGTTCAGGCCGATGTCTTGCGTCGAGGACACACGGTTACCCAAGGTGACTCGGCGACATTGGCGCAGGCGATCAATCAGACGCTCGCAGCGCTGCTCGACCGGGACAACGACATCCTGGTATTCGGCGAGGATGTCGGCCGCAAGGGCGGCGTGTACGGCGTCACCAAGGGGCTGCAGAAGCAGTTCGGAGTGCGCCGTGTCTTCGATACGCTGCTCGACGAACAGAGCGTGCTGGGCACGGCTCTGGGCGCCGGGCTGTCCGGATTCGTGCCGATTCCGGAGATCCAGTATCTCGCCTACGTGCACAACGCCGCGGACCAGTTGCGCGGAGAAGCCGCCACACTGTCGTACTTCTCCCAGGGGCAATACCGGAATCCGATGGTCGTCCGCATCGCCGGTTACGGCTATCAGAAGGGGTTCGGCGGCCACTTCCACAACGACAATTCCATTGCGGCACTGCGCGATATCCCGGGCTTGGTCATCGCCTCCCCGGCTCGCGCCGATGATGCCGCCGCCATGCTGCGCACCTGCGTCTCCGCCGCTCGCGTGGACGGCCGCGTGTGCCTCTATCTCGAACCCATCGCCCTCTACCACACCCGCGACCTGCACCGACCTGGCGATAATGCCTGGCTCGCAATACCTTCCGACACCGACCATATCGCCATCGGCCGCGCCCGCAGCTACGGCGACGGCAGCGACCTCACCATCGTCACCTTCGCCAACGGCGTCCCCATGAGTCTGCGTGTGGCCCAACGCCTCTCATCTCGTGGCATCCGAGCTCGCGTTCTCGATCTCCGCTGGCTGTCCCCCCTGCCCCTCGACGACCTACTTCACCACGCCCGCGCCACCGGCCGAGTCCTCATCGCCGACGAAACCCGCCACAGCGGCGGTGTCTCCGAATCCCTCTGCACCGCCTTGATCGACGCCGGTTTCGACGGCCCTATAACCCGCGTAACCAGCGAAGACTCCTTCATTCCCCTGGGCCCGGCCGCCGCTACCGTCCTCCTCGACGAATCCCGAATCGAATCCGCCGCCACCGAACTCGTCACCCGCTAACGTTGCGGACCGCGCGTCACTCGCCGACCCCTCGTATCGGCGAGTACCGCGCGCCCGCTGGAACCGTTATCGCCGCAACCTCAGCACCGCTTCCAGGATTTCTCGCATCGACGGCCGAAACCTGTTGTGCGGCTCGTGGATCCAGCGGCGAAATCCGCGCCGCTCGTCAGCGGGAGACGGCAGCACAATGCATTTCGACGCGACGCCGATATTCCAGCGCAGCAATGCGGGCGTCAGACTCTCCGGACACGGTCCGGACGGTCCGGTCAGAAAGGTCCACCGCCGCGACGCCGGATGCTCTATCACCGGCCCCAACGGCCCTTGCTGCTCCGCGACGACTTCCGTTGCCAGCCTCGAGGGCATCATTACCGCACTGACCGGTCCGGTCTGCACGATGATCCGTGTCTCGGTCTCGGGCATGATCACCGCGGGCAGTCCCAGATCGCGTTGGTAGTGCCGACAGCGCTGCGCGGTTGTCTCTGCGCTACTGGGCATTTCGCACCATCCGACGATCGTTCGTGGCTGTCGCCATCCGACGCCCCCTCAAACCGCGACGCAGGGGACGGTCCTCGATGACAGCCACTGCCTCGGCGTGCCGTGATATCTTTGGTGTGGTAATGCTAGCGTGATTATCACGCTCCAGGAAGTGAATCGGATGAGTAGCGTCAGACCGATACGCTGGGGAGCCATGGGAACTCGATTACGGACCGCGCGAAAATTGTTGCTCGGCCGCGAGATCGAGCATATGGTCCGCACCGCGGGGGTCAGCCAGACCGAGGCCGGCAAAATCATCGAGTCGACCCAGAGCCGAATCAACCAGCTGATCAACGGAGTCGGCGCCATCAGCGTCGGCGACCTCGAACTCCTCACGACCACACTGGGTTTTACCGATCCCGGTTATGTCGAAACGCTCAAGGAACTGCGCCGCGACAACCACAAGCGCGGCTTCTGGACCACCGGCCATCGCCGCGCCTACGTCGAGGACCTGCGACTGCTCGTCGATCTGGAGGCGCATGCCAGTCTGTTGCGCACCGCAGAGGCGGAGATCATGCCTGGACTCGTCCAGTGCGAGTCCTACATTCGCGCACTGCACCAACCGGTCACTCCGGTCGCGGCTGATCGCGTCACCGTCGAGGAGTCGGTGCAGGCGCGGCTGGCGCGGCAACAGGTCCTGACCGAAGCGGACCCGCCGGAGTTCCGCGCGATCCTGTCCGAATCCTGTCTACGCCGCGAATACGGCGGCCGCGAGGTGATGCTCGAACAACTCGAACATCTGTCGAATCTGTCCAGACGGCCGAACATCCTGATCCAGGTCCTGCCATTCACCGTCACCACTCGCGGGGCGGGGATGGAGGACCGGTACACCCTGGTGCGGGTGCCGTCGCCGGGTGCCGCGGGCGACCTCGAGATGGCGATCGTGGAGAGCCAGGGCGATATCCGCTACATCGATGACAAACCCGCGGTGGCCGCCCGCGAAACCGTATGGTCCCGGCTCAGTGCCGCAGCTCTCGGCGCCGCGGACTCCCGGAAATTCATGGAGCACGTCGCACGATCGTTCCGCCGCAAGACATTCACCAGTACTTGACGAATCAGGAGCATCCGGATGTCCGCCGACTTCGAGCCCCGTGAAATTGATGCGAGCCGACCATCCGCCGCTCGCATGTACCACTACTACCTGTCCGGGGAAGCCGTCTTCGAGGTCGACAAGATCTTCGGTGAGCGACTGTTCGAGATACTTCCATTCCTCGATGTGTGGGCGCATCACAACCGCGGATTCCTGCGCCGCGCAACACGATTCATGGTGGAGCAGGGCGTCCGGCAATTCCTCGATATCGGTTCCGGACTCCCCACCGTCGGCAATACGCACGAGGTCGCGCGGGAATCCGCGCCGGATTCGCGCGTGGTCTATGTCGACAACGATCTGGAAGCGGTCAATCGCGCCCACGACCTCCTGCTGCACGGCGATGCCCTCGACAACACCGCCATCATCGAGGCCGATCTGCGTTATCCCGACCTGATTCTGGACCATCCGGAGACCCGTCGACTGATCGACTTCGAGCAGCCGCTCGGCCTTTTGATCGTCAGCGTCTGGCCGTTCGTACGCGATGCCGACCATCCGCACGAGCTGATGGCGCGTCTGCGCGACCGGCTCCCCTCGGGCAGCTATGCCGCGATGACCCACGTGTCCCTGGACGACGCCGGTCCGGAGATCAAACAGCAAATGGCCGCGGCCGCCGCACTTTATGACGAGACCTCCGATCCGGTGTCCTTGCGCACCCGCGCCCAGTTCACCGCGCTCTACGACGGCCTGGACCTGGTCGAACCCGGTATCGCCTACGCACCGGACTGGCGCCCGGACCAACCGGTCGACCGGGCAGATACGGCGCGACCGTGTAATTTCGCCGCCGTTGGCTATAAGCCTTGAAGGACGAGCAACGGGTCTGCCAACCCCGTGCGACTCCTGCTTTACCGTTGAAAGGACATGCAATGACGCAGCCCACCTTCACTGTCGCCGAATTCCGTAAGGCGACCTTCAGCTCGCCCAACCAGAATTGCGTGCGCATCGCACGTAAGAACGGATGGACTGCGGTCTGGGACGACAAGCTCGCCGACGAGCGCTATACGCCCGGAATGTCGTTGCCCGACAAGGAAATTCTCGTCTTCACCGACGAGCAGTTCGACGCTTTCCAGGCCGGAGTGCGGGCGGGTTGCGTCGAGGATCGGCATCTGGCGATATCGCGCCGCGACGGCGGATACGTTTTCCGCGCCGCCGTTCCCCAGCCGATCGATGGCGTGGAACTACTCTTCGACGAAGATGAGTTCGATGCCTTTCGACAGGGTGTGCTGAACAACGAATTCGATTGCGTGCGATTCATCGCGGCCTGAGATCTATCCCGGTGGCGCCGACCGATCCGACACGCGGTAGCCGACTTCCGGCGAATCCGATTCGGTCGCGCCACCGGGGAAATACAGTGGACATACGGTGACCAGCGGCGAAAGGGCACGGCTATGACCACGATGTCCATGCTCGGCGAGGTACGACCCGAACACGATCGGGCGATCGAGGACGGCCGGGTGCTACTGCACTTTCTGCGGTCGTTCCGCATGCCCGTACTCGACGTATGGTCCGCCTGCGCCGAACGCCGGCAATTGGATCGCTGGTTCGGCAAGGTCACCGGGGGCAATGGCAACCTGACCATCGAACCGTTCGACGGTCCGGTTCCCGGCCCCATCGCAATCCGCGTCGAAGACTGCCGCGCACCGCATGATCTGGTGATCCATATCGATGGCGGCATCCTCGAAATGCATATGACCCAGGTGGGCGTCGTCACCAATCTCGAACTGATCCGCCGCCACATCTGCCCCGCCGACGCCTGCTCGGTCGGCCCGCGCTGGCAGTACCTGCTGGATCGGTTCACCGCCTACCTGGACCGACGCCCCTTGCCCAGCTGGGCCGACTACCCAGAATTGACCAACGAATACCGCTGACCCGGCTATTGCGTGAGGGCCGGATTCGGGACCAGATCGCGGAGGTGGCTCGTGATCAGAGCGTTGACCTCGTCGGTGCGTTCCAACTGCACGAGGTGACCCGCGTCCGCGATCTTGGTGACGCCGCGCAGATCGGGAACGTTCGCACGAAGAGTTGCGAGCGGGTCGCGCCCGCTGAAGCCCTCCATATCCGGATCTCGGTCGCCGTAGAGGAAATACGTCGGAACGGAGATCTCGGCGCCGGCGAATTCGGCGGTGAGTTCCCAGTTCCGATCGAGCACGCGGTACCAGTTGAGACCGCCGGTGAAGCCGGTGCGCTCGAAATCCTGTGCCAGGGTGTCGAATTCGGCGATGGAGAGCCACCGCCACGGCAGCAGCGGGGCTTCGGGGAGAACATCCAGGTAGCCGGTGCCCTCGGCCGGGAAGTGCCAGGTGTCGAGATAGTGGTAGTCGGCGCTGAGCGAGAAATAGACGCGAGCGAGGAATTCCCTTGTGCGACCGCCCAGTTCGGCATCGGCTACCCCCGGCTTCTGGAAATAGTCCAGATGCAGGAAGTGACGCTGTGCGGCCTTGGCCCACAGCTGCGATGGCGCGCGCGGCGGCCGCGGGGCGAACGGATTATTGAGCACGATGACACCGCTCACCCGTTCCGGCACGCGCAACGCCAGCTCCCACACCAGCGCGGCCCCGAAATCCAGACCGACGAAGACTGCCTGCTCGGCACCCATCTCGTCCAGCAGGCCGAGCAGATCGCCGATGACAGCGCGGTTGGTGTAGTCCTCGATATCGGTAGGCACATCCGTGCGCCCATATCCGCGCAAATCCGGCGCAACGGCCCGGTAACCCGCCCCGGCGACGGCCGCGAGCTGGCGATGCCACATGAACCAGGTATGCGGAAAGCCGTGGCAGAAGATCACCGGATGCCCCTCGCCCTGTTCGGCGACATGCATGCGAATGCCGTTGCTCGTAACAAACCGATGGATCAATTCCACTACGGCCTCCATTAGCTAGAACGTGTTCTTATTTCACGGTAATGTCCCGGGATCGTGAACGGAATACCTCAGGTTCTAGGCGGCCGGGTCGCGGTGGTAACCGGCGCGAGCCGCGGCATCGGCAAGGGCATCGCGCTGGAGTTGGGCGCGGCGGGTGCCACCGTCTTCGTCACCGGGCGCTCGGCCACACCGGGACGCCTGCCGGGAACCGTGCACGCGACCGCGGCCGAGATCGACCTGCTCGGCGGCGTCGGGGTTCCGGTCGTCTGCGATCACCGCGACGACGATGCGGTCGAGCGACTATTCGAGCGGATCCGCAACGAGCACGGACGACTCGATGTGCTGGTGAACAACGTCTACAACGCCCCCGCAGCGGCGCGTTGGCTGGGCAAACCGTTCTGGGAGGTGCCGCCGCAGGCCTGGGACGAGACATTCGACGTCGGCCTCCGATCACATTACGTCGCAAGCGTTTTCGCGGCTCCCCTGCTGATCGAATCGGCGGGCCTGATCGCCAATATCTCCTCCCCCGGCGCCGAGCGCTATATGCACAACGCGGTATACGGCGTCGCCAAGGCCGCGCTGGACCGGCTCACCTCGGATATGGCCGACGATCTCGCCGAGTCGGGCGTCACGGTGGTCTCGCTGTGGCCCGGAATCGTCGACACCGAACTACTACAAATGGTTCCACGCGACAAGGACGGCCGCCGCGTCGTCACGCTGCCCGGTGAGGGCACCTACGACCTCGACAACGCCGAATCCCCCCGCTTTCCGGGCCGTGCCGTCGTCGCACTTGCCGCCGATCCGGAACGCAGCCAACGCTCCGGATCGGCTTGGCGCATAGCGGATCTCGCCGAAGAGTACGGTTTCACCGACGTCGACGGCCGTATCCCGCGCAACGACTGAGATTCAGACCAGGCTCAGGAAGCGCTGCACCGATCGCAACGGCGTCGGCTTGACCCGCCAGGTCAGATAGATATGCGAGCGCGGCGCATCCACGATATCGACATAGACCACGCCCGGATGCGGTGCACGAGAGCGCGCCAGCACCGGAACGATCCCGATACCGCGTTCGGCCGCGACGAGTTCGATCCATTCGTCGAAATTCGTGCAGGTGATTACGGTGCGGTTCGGATCGGGCGCATCCCATGATTCGGCATTGGTGGTGCCGGAAACGGTATTGGCCACCAGCGGAAAGTGTGCGAGATCGGCCCAGCGCAGCTCGACCGCGGTTGCCAGCGGCGAATGCACCGAAACCGCCAGCACCCGCTGCTCCGAACCTATCTCCCGGGATTCGAGATGGTGCGGCAGCCAGATATCGTTGCGGTGGATGGCGATCTCGATCGAGCGGTCGTCGAGTGCCGCCATCGGATCCTCCACGCGGCGTAGCGAAATCCGGCCGCCGAGCGCCTCGTAGCGGGTGCGGATCGCGGCGAACCAGGCATCGGGCAGCAGCCAAGAGAATCCGACCTCGATCGTGGCGCGCATGCGCAGATCCGCCTGGACGGTCTCGATATCGCCGATGATGCGCCTACTGTGTTCGAGCAGCTCGGCTCCCTCGTCGGTCAGCTCGAAGCGCCGGGACGTGCGCTCGATCAACCGGCATTCGACCAAGCGCTCCAACTGCTGGATGGTTCGGGTCAGCGCGGGTTGGCTGAGGTGCAGCCGGGCGGCGGCGCGGGTGTAGTTCGCTTCCTCGCAGAGCGCGACGTATGCCCGCAGGTGCCGCAGCTCGATATCCATGCGTCGAGCGTATACATCGTGCACAGAAAGCATTTCACAGGCTTGTCGACGGGCCATACCGTCAGATCTTGTGACCGCATCAGCTCTCCTCGACACCCCGCGCCGCACCCTGGCACCCACACTCGCCGCAGGTGCGGGCCTCGCCGGCGCCGTCGGTGTCGGGCGCTTCGCCTACACACCGCTGCTGCCCGCGATGGTGGACGCGCACCGCATCGACGCACACGATGGCGCGCTCATCGCCGCCGCCAACTACGCGGGCTATCTGGTGGGCGCGGTGCTGCTCGCGCGTCGTCCGGAGATGAACAGCCGCACTATCTTTCGCATTTCGGTCGGGGTCCTGGTGGTCAGCGAAGCATTGGTCGTATTGCCGGGCCCGACCGTGCTCCCCGCACTGCTGCGATTGATCGCGGGCGTGGCAAGTGCGGTGATCTTCGTCGGCTGCGCGGGCGCGATCGCTCGACTCGGTGGCCGCACGCACGCTGCGGGCATCGCCTTCGGCGGGGTCGGTTTCGGTATCGCGCTCACCGGATTGCTCGCGCTGGCCGCGCAGCCGGTCTTGTCCTGGCAGGGCCTATGGCTCGGTGCCGCCGGACTGACCGCCTTGCTGCTGCTGCCCGCCTTCCGATTGGATATTCACGGCCGGCGAAGCACCGAGGCGGTCCGCGCGAACCGTACGAGTACGGCTTGGCGCGCGCTGCTCATCTCCTACTCGCTCGAAGGCGTCGGCTATATCGTGATCGGCACCTTCTTGGTTGCCGCCGTCGGCGCGCAC
The DNA here is from genome assembly GCF_044465765.1 of Nocardia sp. NPDC049526. Classification (NCBI taxonomy): domain Bacteria; kingdom Bacillati; phylum Actinomycetota; class Actinomycetes; order Mycobacteriales; family Nocardiaceae; genus Nocardia; species Nocardia sp. NPDC049526. The sequence continues at coordinate 637,670 of NZ_JBITMA010000002.1, forward strand.
AACGCGACCGTGGGCTCGGCGATGTGGGTGATCGTCGGCGCGGCTGCCGTACCGGCGGCGCTCTGGAGCATTGCCGCACATCGTTGGACGCCGACGACCACTCTGGTCCTCGCGCTACTCGCGCAGTGCGCCTCGTCGGCCCTGCTCGCCTGGTCGACGGCAATGTGGTCGGCGATAGCCGCGGCGGCGCTGTTCGGCGGGACGTTCATGGGCATCTGCATGCTCGCGATCCAGATCGGCATCGAATTGACCGACCACCGAGCCGCGGCCACACTCACCGCGGTCTATGGCGCGGGGCAGATGCTGGGTCCCATAGTCGTCGCACCGGTAATCGGCGACGGCTATGCGATGGCTTTCGTAATCGCGACCCTCGTGCTGGCGGCGGCGACAGCGGCAGCCGTCATCGTCGCCAGACAACTCAGGCGAACTTGATCTCCAGGCCGATGCCGAGGATGGCGATGAGCCAGATCATGCCGGTGAAGATGGTGATGCGGTCGAGGTTCTTCTCGACGACGGTCGAACCCGACAGGCTGGACTGCACGCCGCCACCAAACAAGCTGGACAGACCTCCACCCTTGGCGCGGTGCAGCAGCACCAGCAGCACCAGCAGCACGCTGGTGACGATCAGGAGGATATCCAGGAACATCCGCATGCCGGACAGTCTATGGGTGCGGGTCGGTGCCCGCATAATCACCCCGGCTCGACGCGACCTACGGTGTGTCTACCGCGACCAGGTGCGTGGTGGTGTCCTGACCGATCATGAACTCCGCGACAGCGCGTTCGCGCAGTTGGTCCTGAGCGGTCAGCCGCACCTGATGCTGGTGCATATGCTCCGACCAGGAGCGCACCACGAAGGCCTCGACATAGCGATCGACTACCCCGACGTCGCGGTACAGCCGCCATTCCATCGCGCCGGTGCGCTGCATCGACCGTCCGACGAACACCATCGCGGCCAGGAATTCCTCGACCTTCTCCGGCGGGACATCGTAGGTGCGCAACACCAGCACCGGCCCGTCCTCGGGATCCGGTTCGACCACGAGCTGCGGCTCCGGCCAGAAGGCGCTCGGGCTCAGATCCAATTCCTCCGCATTGTGGCGGATCGGCAGCCAGACCGAACTCAGCGCGGAGCCGGCCAACAGCACCGCGGCCGCCAGTAGTGCGGTCACCGGCCCCACCGCACCCGCGACCAGACCCCACACCAGCGAACCGAGTGCCTGGCCGCCCATGAACACCAGCATGTACACCGACAACCCGCGCGCCCGCACCCATGCGGGCAGCAGCAGTTGCATGGTCGAGTTCATCGTCGACATCGCGAGCAGCCAGGCGAATCCGGCCCCGACCAGCAGCACCAGCACTACCGGCACGCTGTGCAGCACCGCCGCGCCCGCCGAGGCGATGCCGAACAGGACAGCGGCCGCGGTCAAGCGCTGCGTGGGTGTCAGCAGGGCACGGACCCGCCCCAAGCCGACCGCACCCGTCACCGCGCCGAGCCCGAGCGCGCCGAGCAGCAGACCGTAGCCCGATGAGGACAAGCCGAGTTCGTCGCGGGCGATGACCGGAAGCAGCGCCCACACCGCGCTCGCCGGAGCGATGAACAGAATCGAGCGCAACAGCACTCGCCGGATCGCGGGCGCGGCGCGAATGAACCGGGTGCCCGCCTGCAGCGCCGCCAGCGGGCGTTCACTTGGCAGCTTCCGTTCCTTCGCCGGTCTTCGCCAGCTGAGCAACACCGTCACTATGCCGACGAACGACACCGCGTTCAGCGCGAACACCAGCGTCGGCCCGGACACCGAGACCAGTACGCCCGCGATGGCCGGCCCGACTGCGCGCCCGATATTGATATTCATGCTGCCCAGCGCCGCGGCGGACGGGATCTGTTCGCGCGCAACGAGTTCCGGCTGAATCGCCTGCCAAGACGGCGCCGTCAAGGCCTGCCCGCACCCGAGCAGGAACAGTAACGTCAACAGCACGCCCGGAGTGGTGTGCCCGGTCGCCGTCGACACCGCCAGCACCGCTGCCAACACCGCCATCGCCGACTGCGCCCCGATCAACAACCTGCGCCGATCCAACAGATCCGCCAACACCCCCGACGGAATCGACAACAACATCACCGGCAATGTCGTCGCCGTCTGCACGAATGCCACCAACGTCGCAGCATTGGGCGCATCGACCAGAATCCACTGCGCCCCAACCGTTTGCATCCAGGTACCCAGATTCGAGACCAACTGTGCGATCCAGAGCGCCCGATAGATTCGCGACCGTAACGGCGCCCAGGTGGATAAAGGTGTCGTCGCATCGGCAGTGGTCACTGGCCCGAGCATAGCTATGGGTCGAACTACGTGCCGTTCGCCATTGGTGCAGATCTGGTGACTACGACCTCGGTGCGGTTCGGGGCGGCACGGTGGCAGGCCGGGGCTGCTGGTACTCGACGAGCGGGATCGGCCGCCGCAGATCGACCATGGTCGCCAGCGGGATCGGATGTTCACGCTCGATGATCGGCCCGACTTCCGGTGCGCCGATCGAGACCGTCACAGTGCAGTTACCAGGGCCCAACGCCGCGAGCATGCCGTCGCGAACGGTTGCAACGAGTGGCCGAACCAGCACAGCGACACAGAGTTCGAGCTCGAACTCGCCCACCTGGCTGCCGTCGACGGTTACCTCGAGGCGCGGACAGCAGCTCCGAGTGACCTCGTGTTCGAACAACTCGACCTGCTCGACTCCGCCCGCGCGGGTTCGCATCGCCGCACTGTGCAGCCGCTGGTAGCGACGCCAACCCGCGACCGCGACCCCGCCGAGATCAACCTCGAGCAACCCGTCCACCGCCCTGGCCACCTCACGCAGCGCCGCCGACCGCAGGACCTCGGTAGCGACCGGTGTTCTGCGCAAAGCCAGTTGCTCGACACCGCTCGCGCCCAGGCGCTCGGCCAACTGCCCCTCGACGACCTCACGCGCCACCTGTCCGAACAACACTGCCCGAGCCGTTATCGATATCGGCCTCGTCATCGCGAAACCTCCCTGATGTGCAGCTGCGGCTCACCGTCACTCAGCCGAACCCGAACAGCCGGAACAGTGGGACGCATGAATTCCCGAGTATGAATCGACGGCCGCAGGTCCCCGGCCACCTGCACGCGTACCAACGGCGGGCGCGGATCACGGTGGTACGCGCGCGACCGATCGGCTGCCTTACGCCGCTGGCGCAGTGCGAGCGTCGCGACACCGACGGCGAGGAAGAACAAGCCGATTCCCAACAGTGCACGGAAGTGGTTGCCCCGCTGCGAATCCACCGCTGGCCCTGCGGTCGTCGCGTCGGATGTTTCCGCGACAGCTGCTTGTGTGGTGGTCGTAGTGATCGGCTTGGTGGTCGTGGTCGTGGTCATGGTGGTGGTCGTGCCGGAGCGAGGGTCGATCGTGATCTGCCGGACTGCAGATGCCTCGCCACAAGCGGCGCTGATCGTCTGCGGGCCGGTTGCGGCCTGATTGGACACCGCGATGGAAGTGGCGAACGCCCCCTGGGAGACCGACGCGTTCTGCGGCGAACCTGACCAGCTCGGGGTAAGCCGGACCAAGTTACACGGCCAGTAACTGCCGTTCACTGCGATCTCTGTGCCGCGTTCCGCGCGGGTTGGCGCAACATCGAAAGTGGGATCGGGACGCGGACAAGTCTCCCCCACCGCCGAACGAGCCGTAGTGCAGGGCCCCGCCTGTCCCGCGGTTGTCGAAGATGTGGTCGGCGTAGGTGTAGTTGTTGTGGGCGCCGACACCGCCATCGGTACCGCCACCGCGCCGAGCACAACTGCCGCGGCCGCCGCGACAAGGAACGCTCGCGGATCGCTTCTCATTGGCTACCTCTCCGAAACGCGGATCGCCGAGCATCGATCCGTGCTCCGGAATCAGTCTGTGTCCGCCCCCCACACACCGACACGAGTAACCCACTACCTGTTTCAACGGTCGTAGCCGCCGCAACGGCCAGCTGAGTTGCGCTGTTTCCAGCCGTGACGGCCGTACCATCGGCTACATGGCGGCTACAACGGTGCGCGTCGGGGTTCTGCTGGCTATGGCGGCCGGTCTGTTGGCCGGGTGTTCGGGGGACGATGAGAAGGAGAACAAACCGGCGGGGTCGCCGATGGGGCGCACATTTGTCTCGACCGGGGTCGAGGGGCAGCAGATTCCGGGCGGCGGACCGATGACGCTCACCTTCACCGATGGCAAGATCTCGGCGAACTCCGGCTGCAATACGGCCGATGGCACAGTGGATCTGACCGATGGGATCCTGCATATCGGCACGCTCTCGAGCACCCTGATGGCCTGTCCGGATGAACGGAGCCAGGCCGATAGCTGGCAGGACAAAGTGCTGACGTCGCTGCCCAAATGGCGGGTCGACGATTCGACACTGACGCTGACCGCAAAGGAAACAACGGTCACGTTGCTGGACAAGAAGGTCGCCCAACCCGACAGGCCGCTCAGCGGCACGACATGGATCGTCTCCGCCCTGATGACGCCCGATGCGCAGGTCCGTTCCCAGACGCTGGACGATGTGAAGCCGACGCTCACCATCGCGGCGGACGGTGGGGTCGCCGGAAGCGCCGGATGCAATCGCATGACCGGTCACGCCACCGCATCGCCTACCGTCAACGGCCCGGACGTGATGTTCCAGATCGGCACCACGAAGATGGCGTGCGCGCCGGAGATCATGGAGGTCGAGCAGGCAGTGCTGAAGGCCCTCGACGGCAAGACAACGGCGACCATCGACGCGGACACGCTGATCCTGCGCAATACCAACGGCTTCGGCCTGACCCTGCGCGCGGCATTGCCGTGAACCAAAACGCCTCCCGCACACCGGATCTCCGCCACCCGGACCGCAAACGCACCTGGCATACCGAGATCGGCCTGTGGCCGGATCTTCCGTCCGCCCACATCGAGAAGCTGCCCGCGCCGCCGTCACCGGTAACCCTCGTCCGCTACGCCGAGCTCTACACCGCCGCGGGCCGCATCCGCCGCACCGAACACGGCGGCCTGGATATGGATACCGTCGCCGCGCTACTCGCCGCACGCGACGAATTCCTGCACACCACCTTCACTTTGGGCTTTATCGACCCCGACGGCGCACTCCTGGCCGAATGCTCGGTCGGCATCTCCGATACCACAGCCAAGCTGTACATCGTGCACGCCACCAAGCAGCCCGCCGAACTCGCCCACCTCCTGCGCGGCACCCTGTACCGGTTACATGTGCATTATCCGGACGTGCGGACCGCCGAGATCTCGATGGACCCGCACGACGAACCACTCGAGCTGGCACTCACCGCCAGCGGTTTCATCGTGAATCACCTCTGATCCCGACTACTTCCGGGTCAGGATCACCCGGTCCGCAATCCGCTCCGTCTCCCCGGGCGGGGCGAAGTAGAGCTCCATGGTCACCCGATCGGCCGACTCCGGCTTGATCACCGTCCGCATCGGAATCGTCTTGCCGACGAATTGCGGACCGAGCACACCCGGATCGGTGAACTCCCCCGCCACCTCGATGTCGGCGGCGCTGCCGCTGGCCTTGGCGCCCTTGTAGATCATCATCATCGGCGTCACGCTGTCCACCGTCGACCATTCGTAGCGGTCGTCGGTCGGCGAATAGCCGAGCGTGCCGAGCCGGTAATACGGCTTGCCACCGAAGGTGCCCTCGGCCTCCTCCTGCATGAAGTTATTGCCCGTCTTGCCGATCCAGTGCCAGCGCGAGGTGATATCGCTCTTGATCGGATTGTCCGCGGTACCACCCTCGATGAATGTCGACTTCACGCCATTCCATTCGCCCACCAGCTGATTCAACTTCTGGTGCCCGGCATCCTGGTTGGTGGGAGCCGCCGCGGAACTCGATATGGTTTCCACCGGCGAGGGGGAATCGTCGGAGCATCCGGCCCCGAACGCGGTGAACGCCATGAGCACAACCACCACCAGTGCGCGCGCCTTCGTTGATCTCACGTGAAAGTCCTTGTCGGCCTACGGATCAGAGACCCGAACAGCATCGCACCCCCAGCACCGGTATTCCTCGCCCCGAGCGGGAAGCCCGACGCGAATCAGCCCGGCATCACGCGATCGGGCGTGCTACCGGGCTGATTCGAACACTCCACCCGTCAGGGCAGCGGACCACCAGCGGCAATCGCGGACAGCGTGGCGAATTCGTCGCCCTTGAGCGACGCACCGCCGACAAGCGCGCCGTCGATATCGGTCTGCGCGACCAACTCGCCGACGTTCTTGGCATTCACCGAACCGCCGTAGAGCACCCGCACACCCGCCGCGACCTCGGGCGAGGACAGTTCGACGAGCTCCGCGCGAATCGCACCGCAGACTTCCTGCGCATCGGCGGGGGTGGCGACCTTCCCGGTGCCGATGGCCCAGACCGGCTCGTAGGCGATGACGATCTTCGAAATCTCTTCGGCCGTCAGACCTTTGAGCGACCCACGCAACTGCTCGAGGTTGTACTCGACGTGGGTCTTCGCCTCGCGGACATTGAGCCCCTCGCCGATGCACACGATCGGGGTGATCCCGTACTTCAGCGCCTGCTTGGTCTTGGCCAGCACGGTGGCGTCGTCCTCGGAGTGGTACTGCCGCCGCTCCGAATGGCCCACGACCGCGAAGGTGCAGCCCAGCTTGGACAGCATGGCGGCGCTGATCTCGCCGGTGTACGCGCCCTCGTCGTGCGTCGAAACATCCTGCGCACCATAGGTGAGCAGCAGCTTGTCACCCTCGACGAGGGTCTGCACGCTGCGGATATCGGTGAACGGCGGAATCACCGCGACGTCGACCTTGGCGAAGTACTTCTCCGGCAGCGCGAAGGCGATCTTCTGCACCAGGGCGATGGCCTCGAGGTGGTTGAGGTTCATCTTCCAGTTGCCCGCGATGAGCGGTTTGCGTGCCATGGTTCAGTCCTCCAGTACCGCGATACCGGGCAGTTCCTTGCCCTCGAGGTATTCCAGGGATGCGCCGCCACCGGTGGAGATGTGCGAGAAACCGTCCTCGGGCAGGCCGAGCGCACGCACGGCCGCGGCCGAATCGCCACCGCCGACAACAGTGAAGGCACCCTTGCCGGTCGCGGTTACGATCGCCTCGGCGACACCCCGGGTACCCGCGGCGAAGTTCTCGAACTCGAATACGCCCATCGGGCCGTTCCAGAACACCGTCTTCGCCTCGGTGAGCAGTGCTGCGAACCGGTCCACCGACTCGGGACCGACATCGAGTCCGAGCCAGCCGTCCGGAATCTCGTGGGCGGGCACCACCTTCGAATCCGCGTCGGCCGCGAACTTATCCGCGACGACGATATCGCGCGGCAGGTGGATGACATCCGCGTAGCGCTCCAGCAGGCCCTTACAGGTCTCGATCATCTCCTCCTGCAGCAGCGAGCCGCCGACCGAGAGCCCCTGTGCGGCAAGGAAGGTGAAGCACATGCCGCCGCCGATCACCAGGGTGTCGACCTTGGGGGCGAGTGCCTCGATGACGGCCAGCTTGTCGGAGACCTTGGAACCGCCGAGCACGACCGCGTACGGGCGCTCCGAGTTCTCAGTCAGCTTGGCCAGCACCTCGACCTCGGCGGCGACCAGTGTGCCCGCGTAGTGCGGCAACAGCTTGGCCACGTCGTAGACCGAAGCCTGCTTGCGGTGCACCACACCGAAGCCGTCGGAGACGAACGCGCCATCATCGCCGACCAACTCGACCAGGGCCGCGGCCAACTTGGCCCGCTCGCCATCGTCCTTGCTGGTCTCACGCGGATCGAAGCGCACGTTCTCCAGCAGCAGAACATCGCCGTCGGTGAGGCCCTCCGAGCGCGACAACGCGTCGTAGCCGACGACGTCACCGGCCAGCTGGACATTGCGGCCGAGCAGCTCGGCCAACTTCACCGCGACCGGGGCAAGGGAGAATTTCGGATCCGGCTCACCCTTCGGACGGCCGAGATGCGCCGTGACGACCACCTTCGCACCGGCCTCGACCAGTGCCTTCAGCGTCGGTACCGAGGCGATGATGCGCCCCGGGTCGGTGATCTCGCCGTTCTCGTCGAGGGGAACGTTCAGGTCGGAGCGCACGAGTACGCCCCGACCCTCGACACCCTCGTTCAGCAGGTCCTGGAGTGTCTTGACTGCCATGCGCGTCAGAGCGACTTGCCGACGAGGCCGATGAGGTCGGCCAGGCGGTTGGAGTAGCCCCACTCGTTGTCGTACCAGGAGTACACCTTCACCTGGTCGTCGATGACCTTGGTCAGCGGCGCGTCGAAGATCGACGAGTGCGGGTCGGTGACGATGTCGCTGGACACGATCGGGTCCACGCTGTACTTCAGGATGCCCTTGAGCGGACCCTCGGCGGCGGCCTTGAACGCGGCGTTGATCTCCTCGACCGTGGCCTTCTTGGCCAGATCCGCGGTCAGGTCGGTGATCGAACCGGTGGGGATCGGGACCCGCAGCGAGTAGCCGTCCAGCTTGCCGTTCAGTTCGGGCAGCACCAGACCGATGGCCTTGGCGGCGCCGGTGCTGGTCGGCACGATGTTCAGCGCGGCGGCGCGGGCGCGGCGCAGATCCTTGTGCGGGCCGTCCTGCAGGTTCTGGTCCTGGGTGTAGGCGTGGATGGTGGTCATCAGCCCCTTGACGATGCCGAATTCGTCGTTGAGGACCTTCGCCAGCGGACCGAGGCAGTTGGTCGTGCAGGACGCGTTGGAGATGATGTTCTGGCTGCCGTCGTACTTGTCGTCGTTGACGCCCATCACGATGGTCAGGTCCTCGCCCTTGGCCGGCGCGGAGATGATGACCTTCTTGGCGCCGGCGGCGATGTGGCCCTTGGCCTTGGTCGCGTCGGTGAAGATGCCGGTGGACTCGACGACCACGTCGACACCCAGGTCACCCCACGGCAGCGCGGCCGGGCCCTCCTTGATGGCCAGCGCCTTGATCCGCTGCTCGCCGACGACGATGGTGTCGTCGCCGTCCAGCGACACGTCCTGCGGCAGGCGGCCGAGGATCGAGTCGTACTTCAGCAGCGTAGCGAGGGTCGCGTTATCGGTGAGGTCGTTGACCGCGACGATCTCGATGTCGGTGGTGCCGAGCGCCTTCTGCGCCTCCACCGCCCGGAAGAAGTTACGTCCGATACGGCCGAAGCCGTTGATGCCAACCCGGACAGTCACGTTATCGCTCCTCAGCTTTCAAGCGGATTCATTCCGATGCCATGACCACAGTAGTGCCCGGCCGTCACCTCTCCGACACGCACCTGGCATTCGGGACGGCGGGGGACCTGCGCAGACGCCCGTGCGTGTGGTTTCGGCGCACAATTGCGACGTCCTCGCCCTTGTTTCGGCTCACCATGGAATCCGGTACTCACCCCTTGCCACATGCGGCCCGAGCGGGTCCCGGCACGCCACCACACCGGACTCCGGACCGTTAGCCGGGTAGACAAGCCCGGAAAACGAATCGCCGCCCCATGGGACGGCGATTCGCTCACGCTTCGTCGAGCAGTTCGGCGGTGACGGCCGATTCGGTATCGGGTACCCCCAATTCCTTGGCTCGGCGGTCCGCCATCGACAGCAGCCGCCGAATTCGGCCTGCCACAGCGTCTTTCGTCATCGGCGGATCGGCGAGCTGGCCGAGTTCCTCCAGTGACGCCTGGCGGTGCTGCACGCGCAGCTTGCCCGCCGCGGCCAAATGGTCGGGCACCTCGTCGCCCAGAATCTCCAGTGCACGTTCGACTCTCGCGGCGGCGGCGACCGCGGCGCGGGCCGATCGGCGCAGGTTGGCGTCGTCGAAATTGGCCAAGCGGTTCGCGGTGGCCCGCACCTCGCGGCGCAGCCTGCGCTCCTCCCAGACGATCCGGGTGTCCTGCGCGCCCATCCGGGTCAACAGTGCGCCGATGGCCTCGCCGTCGCGCACCACGACCCGATCGGTGCCGCGAACCTCACGCGCCTTTGCGGTGATGCCGAGCCGGCGCGCCGCACCGACGAGTGCCAGCGCGGCCTCCGGACCGGGGCAGCTGACTTCGAGCGCCGAGGAGCGGCCCGGTTCGGTGAGCGAGCCGTGCGCGAGAAACGCTCCGCGCCAAGCGGCTTCGGCATCGCCGATGCTGCCGCCGACCACCTGTGCGGGCAGACCGCGCACCGGACGGCCGCGCACATCGAGCAGGCCGGTCTGTCTGGCCAGCGCCTCGCCTTCCTTGGACACCCGCACCACATAGCGCGAGGTCTTGCGCAGACCGCCCGCGCCGAGCACGTGCACATCGGAGCCGTAGCCGTACAGCTCGAAGATCTCGCGCCGTAGCCGGCGCGCGATGGAACCCATATCCACCTCGGCCTCGACGATCACCCGCCCGCCGACGATGTGCAGGCCGCCCGCAAACCGCAGCAGCGCAGACAATTCCGCCTTGCGAGAACTCACCTGCGAGACCGTGAGCCTGCTCAGCTCGTCCTTCACTTCGGCTGTCATCGCCACGAGACGCGCTCCTTTCCACCCAACCCGGAACGCACATCCTGACCCATGTGCCGTCCCTCGACTCGAAGCCCTGCCATATGTGGCCGAGGTTGCCGGATCAGCTGATCCAGTGCGGCGGCAAGCTTTCCGGGGTGATGCCGGTCGGTTCCCGCTTCGGCGACATCGGAGAAGGTTACTCGCGCCCGCAATTGTTCGGCAGCCCTGGCCACATGTTCTCTTTCGCGACCCTCCGGCACCGACCCGGAATCGACCAGTACCTCGTCGACCACGAATTCCGGTGCGTGCTGGGACAATACATGTAGATGGCGTTCCGCGGAGAAACCCGCCGTTTCTCCAGGCTCTGCGGCCAGATTCAGCACCAGGACCTTGCGTGCTCTGGTATAGACCAGCGCATCACGCAATTCGGGCACCAGCACATGCGGAATCACGCTGGTAAACCAGGAACCCGGGCCGAGCACAACGACATCGGCGTGTTCGATGGCCGAGGTTGCCTCGGGACTGGCGGGCGGATCGGACGGAATCAGCCGCACCCGCCGCACCTTGCCCGGTGTCGTCGCGATGGCGACTTGGCCGCGGATGCAGCGGCTCACCCGCGGATCCGCCTCGAGCCCAGAAACATCCGCCTCGATATCGAGGGCGATCGGCGACATCGGCAGCACCCGTCCGGTGATTCGCAACATCTTGGCGACCTCGTCGAGCGCGGCGACCGGATCGCCGAGTACCTCGGTCAGGCCCGCGAGGATCAGATTGCCGACCGAATGTCCGGCCAGCGCGCCGGTGCCGCCGAAGCGATGCTGCACGGTGCGCGTCCACACATCGTCGCCGTCCGCGGCCAGCGCCGCCAGGGCCATGCGCAGATCGCCGGGCGGTGGCACACCGAGTTCGGCGCGCAGTCTGCCCGATGATCCGCCGTCGTCGGCCACGGTCACCACCGCGCTGATCTTTCTGGTCAGCCGCCGCACCGCGGTGAGCGTCGCATACAGCCCGTGCCCGCCACCGAGCGCAACTATGGCGGGATCCGATTCCCACCCCGTCATTCGCGCCCCAGATCCCGATGCACGACCCGCACGACATCGGCCGGGCCGGATTTCTCCGTCTCCGAGCCGATCAGTTCGCCGAGCGCCTCGGCTATCGCCACGCTGCGGTGTTTACCTCCGGTGCAGCCCACTGCCACCGTCATGTATCGCTTCCCCTCTTGGCGGTAACCATTCGTCGTCAGGTCGACCAGGTGGTGGCAGGTGCTCAAGTAATCGGCCGCGCCGGGACGCGACAATACATACTCGCTGACCACGGTCTCCTGTCCCGAATGTTCCCGAAGTTCCGGTATCCAATGCGGATTGGGTAGAAAACGCACATCCAACACCATGTCCGCATCGAGTGGAACCCCGTACTTGAATCCGAACGACTGCACCGTCAGCTGCAGTGCGGTGGGCGCGCCGCCGCCGTAGGCCTCCTCCAGCTTGCGGTGCAGCTGGTGGATCGAGAGTTCGGTCGTGTCGATCACCAGGTCGGCCGCCGTTTTCACGGCGGAGAGGCGGATCCGTTCGGCTGCGATGCCCGCCGAAAGCGTACCGTCGGCGCTTTCGCTCTGCAGCGGGTGGCGTCGGCGCGCGAAGCCGAAGCGCCGGATCAGCACGTCATCGGACGCCTCGAGGAACAGGATCCTGGTCGGCACGCCCGCCGACCGCAGCTGATCGGTGACGGCCGAGAGATCGCCGGTGAAGAAGCGGCTGCGCACATCCATGACCAGCGCGAGCCTGCGGATCGGCGGTTCGGCGGAGGCGCCGAGTTCGACCATCCGCCCGATCAGCTCGGGCGGGAGGTTATCGGTGACATACCAGCCCAGATCCTCGAGTACACGGGCAGCGGTACCGCGCCCCGCGCCGGATAGGCCGGTGACGATGACCACCTCGACCTTCGGCTGCGCCGGGTTGCCGTCGCCGCGTTCGACAGGTGCGCCGAGGGTGCCCGCGGGGCCGGTCCGCCCAGCGGTCGACCGCGGGCTGCCCGCACTGTTGTTCGATTCGACGCGTGTCATGTCCTACCGGATCTATGTCAGGGTGCGTGTCGATCATCCCGCACCGGTTCCGGTATCGGGCGCAGACACACAACGTAGGTGTCTTATTCCTCCCGCAAAGCGGCCAAAACGGCCTTCGCGGTCGCCACACCGATGCCGGGCACCTCCGTGATCTGCTCGACGGTGGCCTCCTTCAGTTTGGCAACCGACCCGAAATGCGTGACGAGCGCGGTCCGGCGGGACTCGCCGAGGCCGCGCACCGAGTCCAGTGCGGACGCGGTCATCCGACGGGAGCGTTTGCTGCGGTGGAAGGTGATGGCGAAGCGGTGCGCCTCGTCGCGCACCCGTTGCAGCAGATACAGCGACTCACTATTGCGCGGCATGATCACCGGATCGCTCTCCCCCGGTACCCACACCTCCTCCAGCCGTTTGGCCAGGCCGATCACCGCGACATCGGTGATGCCGAGTTCGTCGAGGACCTCCGCGGCGGCCGCGACCTGGGGTGCGCCGCCGTCGACCACATAGAGATTGGGCGGATAGGCGAATTTGCGCGGGCGGCCGGTACGTGGGTCGATGCCGGGGCGTGAAGTCAGTTCGAGGTCGTCGTCGGCGTGTCCGTTCTCCTGACCGGATGTCAGCTCCTCGGCCACCAACTCGTCCCGTTCGCGGCGCAGACGATAGAACCGCCGTCTGGTCACCTCCGCTATGCTGCCGACATCGTCGGAGCGGCCCTCGCCCGCGGCCTCCTTGATCGTGTAGTGGCGATACTCGGACTTGCGCGGCAGGCCGTCCTCGAACACCACCAGCGAAGCCACCACATCGGTGCCCTGCACGTGGCTGATATCCACACACTCGATTCGTAGCGGCGCGCTGTCCAGATCGAGGGCATCTTGAATGTCTTGCAGCGCAGCGGATCTCGAGGTCAGATCGCCCGCGCGCTTGAGTTTGTGCTGGGCCAGCGCCTCCATCGCATTGCGTTGCACGGTTTCGGCGAGCGCCTTCTTGTCACCGCGCTGCGGCACCCGCAGCCGCACCGCCGAGCCGCGCAGTTTGCTCAGCCACTCCTCCACCTGTTCGGCATCGGCGGGCAGTTCCGGCACCAGCACCTCGCGCGGCACCGCGGTGGCCGGTTGTTCGGCCTCGCCCCGTTCGTCCCCGCCCTGTTCGGCCTGTGCGGCCTGCTCGCCGTAGAACTGGGTGAGGAACTGCTCGACCAGTGCGGCGACCTCGCCACCGGCCTCCTGGCCGTCGATGGCGTCGCCGGATTTGTCGACCACCCAGCCGCGCTGACCGCGCACCCGGCCGTCACGGACGTGGAAAATCTGCACCGCCACCTCGAGCTCATCGATGGCGAAGGCGACCACATCGGCGTCGGTACCGGTGCCGAGGACGACGGCCTGCTTCTCCAGTGCTCGCCGCAGCGCTTGGACGTCGTCACGCAGCCGGGCGGCGGTTTCGAAGTCCAGGTCCCCGGCGGCGTCGTGCATCCGGCGCTCCAAGTCGCGAACCATGCGATCGGTGCGTCCGGCCAGGAAGTCGCAGAAGTCCTCGACGATCCGGCGATGCTCGTCGGCATCGACGCGGCCGATACACGGAGCCGAGCATTTGTCGATATAGCCGAGCAGACAAGGCCGACCGATCTGGTTGTGCCGCTTGAAGACTCCGTTGGAGCAGGTGCGCGCGGGGAAGACCCGCAGCAGCAGATCCAGGGTTTCCCGAATGGCCCAAGCGTGCGCGTACGGCCCGAAGTACCGCACCCCCTTCTTTCGCGCGCCGCGATAGACGAACAGCCGCGGGTACTCCTCGTTCAAGGTGACCGCCAGCACCGGATACGACTTGTCGTCCCGATACCGCACGTTGAATCGCGGATCGAACTCCTTGATCCAGTTGTACTCCAGCTGAAGGGCTTCCACTTCGGTGGAGACCACGGTCCATTCGACGCCGGCCGCCGTCGTGACCATCTGCTTGGTCCGCGGGTGCAGCGACGCCACATCGGCGAAGTACGAATTCAACCTGCTGCGCAGGCTCTTCGCCTTGCCGACATAGATCACACGCCCGTGCGCGTCCCGGAATTTGTAGACACCGGGTTCAACGGGAATCGTGCCCGGCTTCGGCCGGTAGGTCGCGGGATCTGCCACGAATCCAAGCCTATCGACCGGCTCCGACACATCCGCACGGGCGCGGCTCAGCCGAAGCGGCGGGCACTGGCGACGATCGCGTCGCACAGCGCCTGCTCCGGCGCGGACAGGGTCGTACGCCGCCGCATCAACACGAATTCGAGGTCGCCGAGCACCGGAAGCCGCGGGTGGGCGAGCACACGCAGACCGTCCGGGATCAGGGTTTCGGCATGCACGACGACGCCGAGACCGGCGAGGACCGCAGCACGCAAGCCGAGCTGGCTGTCGCTGGTACAGGTCACGCGCCAGGTGTGGGCGTCGCGTTCGAGAGCCTGCAGTGCGATGCGGCGGGTGAGGCTCGGTGGCGGATAGGTCACCAGCGGGACCGGATCGTCGAATTCCGTTGTGGCCGAACGTCCCGCCCACACCAGGCGGTCGCGCCAGAGCAGTTCGCCGTGCCGTTCACCGGGCAGGCGTTTGCCGACGACCAGGTCGAGTTCACCGGTCTCCATGCGGGTTTTGAGGTTTTCGCTCAAGCCGACGGTGAGTTCCAGGTCGACTCTCGGATGGGTGCGCTGGAATTCCAGGAGTACGTCGGGGAGTTCGCGGGCCATCACATCATCGGAGGCGCCGAGCCGGATCAGGCCGGTGAGGGTGGAGTCGGAGAAGTAGCGCTCGGCCTGGCCTTGCGCGTCGAGGATGGTGCGGGCGAAGCCGACCATGGCCGCACCGTCGGCGGTCAGCGCGAGATTGCGCGTATCGCGGCGGAACAATTCGCGCCCTACAGCCTTCTCCAATCGGGCGATGTGGCCGCTGATGGTGGACTGACGCAGGCCGAGGATGCGGCCGGCGGCGGTGAATCCGCCCGCGCGCTCGACGGCAAGGAAGGTGCGCAGCAGTTCGGGTTCGAACACACCCACAATTATCACTGTTTGCGTTTACAGATATCGTTCTGAACGCCTTTCGCGTTCAATTGGCCGAGTCGTACGGTCGACGGGTGAAGTTCCTCGCCAAACTCCGGATCGATGCGTTCATGCTCGGCATCCTGGCCAGCGTTGCGGTGGCCGCGCTGTTGCCCGCGCGGGGCGCCGCGGCCGATGCGCTCGACTGGATAACCAAGATCGCGATCGGTGTGCTGTTCCTGCTCTACGGCGCCCGGCTCGAGCCTCGTGAGGCGCTCGCCGGGTTGCGGCACTGGCGGTTGCATTCGACGGTGCCGGCGGTGACCTATCTGATCTTCCCGCTGATCGGGCTGGCGTTGCATGTGCTGGTGCCGTCGGTGCTGACCGACGATCTTTACACCGGCGTGCTGTTCTTGTGTCTGGTCCCGTCGACCGTGCAGTCATCGATCGCCTTCACCTCGATTGCCCGCGGGAATGTGGCGGGCGCGGTGGTCAGTGCGTCGCTTTCGAATCTGATAGGCGTCTTCGCGACCCCGTTACTGGTCATGCTGCTGATGGACACCACCGGCAACGCCACCGTCTCCCCCACGGCGATACTCGCGATCGTCGTTCAGTTGCTGGTGCCGTTCCTGGCGGGCCAACTCTTGCGCCCCCGGATGACCTGGCTGCTGCGGCATGCCACGGTGACCAAGTCCGTCGATCGTGGCTCGGTCTATCTCGTCGTCTATGCCGCCTTCAGTGCGGGCATGGTGGAACACATCTGGAGCGGGATTTCGCCGCAGGCGCTACTGGCAATCGTCGCGGTTTGCGCGGGCATTCTCTCCGTAGTCCTGACGATTACCACCTTCGGCAGTCGCCTCCTCGGCTTCGCCCGCCCCGATCAGATCGTCACCGTATTCTGCGGTTCGAAGAAGAGTTTGGCCACCGGTCTCCCCATGGCCTCGGTCCTGTTCGCGGGACATCAGGTCGGCTTGATCGTGTTGCCGCTCATGGTCTTCCACCAGATCCAGCTATTGACCTGCACCGTGCTCGCTCAGCGCTACGCGCGATCAGCACAGTCCGATCTCGCGACAGCCGCGCCATCCGTACAACCCGCCTGATCCGAGCTGTTACCACACGGCGTCGGCAACCCGAATGTGGAACCATGCCTTGGCTTCCGGTCGCGACAACTGGTAGAGGATCGTCGCCGATGCACCCAGCGTGAAGAGGACGACGACCAGCCGGGCCAAGTCCGGCACAGCCTCGACGTGAATCCGCAGTACCGCGACGGACTGCAGCATGACCGAGACGATCGCGGCGCGGCGCACCCGCGGCCCACGTCCGAGGACCAGTACCGCGAGGCCGAGTACCCAACTGCAGCCGAATTGCAGAGCCGCGGATCTGGCCGCCTCGTCCCCGGCGATCAGGCCCATGACGACCGGATATGTGAGGCCGAAGCCCGCAAGCCCCAATGCGGCCTCTCTGGCCTCGCGGACCGATTCGGGCAGGTCGACCGGCCGCGTCGTTCGCACGACCGACGATTCCAAATATGCCTCGGCATCATCCATGGCCACTCCCCGTCGAGCTTGCGCACCGCGATGTGGTGGGCGTCACAGCAAGCTAATTCAGTTCGCGGGCGTCGACGTTCAGGAACAGCAGAGTGTGTCGCAGGTCACATACTGGACACTAGGCCAGTTCGTGCCGCCGCAATACCTCGAGCAGACCTTCGGCACGCTCCACCGTCGGCAACGGATCGACCAGCGCGAAACCGCAGCCCGCCGCGACCGCGCCGCCATCGGCCTCGGCACTGTCGCCGACCATGAGCGCCGATTCGGGACGCACGCCGAGCTGTTCCACCGCGGCCAGGAAGATCCGTGGATCCGGCTTCACCACACCGACTTCGAACGACAGCATGTGCGCGGCGACGAGCCGATCCCAACCGTTGGCGGCGAACGCAGGACGAATATCGAAGGCGATATTGCTCACCACAACGACCGGGATACCCTGTGCCGCCAGGGTTTTCAGCACGGCACCGGTGTCCGGATACGGCGTCCACGCGAGCGGGTCGAGCATCCAGTCGTAGAGTCGCGCGACCAGCGCCGGTGTCGGCACCCCGGCTTGTCGCAGCACCTCGTAGTAGGCCGTGCGGTGCATTGCCGGATCCAGATCCCGCCGCTCCCATGCGCGCCGGCCCTCGGCGTCGAAGACCGCACCGTCACCGACCGGCCTCGTCATCCGATCCAGGATCGCGTCCTGCTGCGACCGGTCCAGGGGTTCGCCATCGGCCCCGACCATATCGGCCCAGGTTTCATCGGGTTCCAGCCGGAACAGAGTGCCGGAGAAGTCGAAAAGAACTGCCTCGATCGCCACTGGGCCAGCCTACCGATGGTGACGGTTGCCCTTAAGGGCGAGCGGATTGGCTTCAGCGCCAATTCCGCTGAGAATCCCGCACAGAATGGGCGCTCAATGCAATTGCCCGCTAACCGTTTTCGCTGAACTCACCAGTGCTGGGAGCCCACAGCGCCGGATTTGCCGCGACGCTCGGCGATCGGCGATACAGTGCCGTCCATGAGTGGCACGCGAAGAATCTGGGTCAGCGCCGCGGCGGCGCTCACGCTCATCGTCGGCGTTGTCAGCGGATGTTCATCCGACGACACACCGGCGAACGCGGCGTGTAGTGCGACGCCGAACGGGACCCCGGTGGTCGCGACCTCAGCGGGCGCGGCTCCAGGCGCGACCAAGGATCTGAGCACCAATCCCGAGATCGCGACCGGCTACCGGTCCGATATGACGGCGGTGCGCACCAAGACCTACGCGGTGTCGACGGCCAACCCGGTCTCCACCAAGGCCGCCTGCGAGGTGCTGAGCAACGGCGGCACGGCCGCGGATGCGCTCATCGCGGCACAGATGGTGCTCGGATTGGTGGAGCCGCAGGCCTCCGGCATCGGTGGCGGCTCGTTCATGCTCTATTACGACGCGGCCGGCAAGAGCGTCGAGGCGTACGACGGTCGGGAGACCGCCCCCTCGGCGGCGACCGAGAATTATCTGCGCTGGGTCAGCGATACCGATCGGACCGAGCCGAAGCCGAGCGCCCGTGCGAGCGGACGCTCGATCGGCGTGCCCGGCGTCTTGCGCATGCTGGAACTGGCGCATCGCGACCACGGCAAGACCGCTTGGCGGGACCTGTTCGACCCGGCCATCGGTCTGGCCGATCGCGGCTTTCCGATCAGTCCGCGCCTGGCCGGTCAGATCGCCGAATCCGCCAAGGATCTCGCGGTGGACGAGTCCGCGAAGGCGTACTTCCTCAATCCGGACGGCACCCCGAAACGGGCCGACACCGTACTGACCAACCCAGCAATGTCGAAGACCTTGAACGCCATTGCCACCGACGGCGCGAATGCCTTCTACACCGGCGCTATCGCCCACGACATCGTCGATGCGGCCGGATCCACCGCGGGCGGGCGCACCCCGAGCCTCGTCACCGCCAACGACCTCTCCGGATATCAGGCCAAAAAGCGGACCGCGCTCTGCACGAACTACCGCACGCACGAGATCTGCGGTATGCCGAGCCCGTCCTCGGGCGGCATCACCGTCGCGGCCACCCTCGGCATTCTGGAGAACTTCGACCTGTCCGCGCTGAAGCCGGACAATATCGACCGAAACGGCGGCAAGCCGAAGGCCGAAGCGGTGCATCTGATTTCGGAGGCCGAGCGGCTCGCCTACGCCGACCGGAACAAGTACGTCGCCGACACGGATTTCATTCCGCTGCCGGGTAATTCACCGCAGACCCTGCTGAACAAGGACTATCTGAAGCAGCGCGCCGGTCTCATCGATCCCGGCCACAGCATGGGCACCGCGCAGCCCGGTGACTTCGGCCCGGTGCCACTCGGTGTCGGCCCGCAGCCGCCCGAGCACGGCACCAGCCATATCTCGGTCGTCGATAAGTACGGCAATGCCGCCTCGATGACCACCACGGTCGAATCGGCCTTCGGATCATTCCATCTCGTCGACGGATTCGTGCTGAACAACCAGCTCACCGACTTCTCTGCCGATCCGCTCGGCACCGACGGCGCCCCCGTCGCCAATCGCGTGCAGCCGGGTAAGCGGCCCCGCAGCTCGATGAGCCCGACCCTGGTCTTCGACCACAATGCCGATGGCTCCCGCGGCGATCTGACCCAGGTCGCCGGCTCCCCCGGCGGTTCGGTGATCATCCAGTTCGTCGTGAAAGCCCTGGTCGGCGTGCTGGATTGGGGCCTGGACCCGCAGCAGGCGGTCTCCGCGGTCGCCTTCGGCGCTGGAAACAGTCCGGCCACCGGCGTAGGCGGCGAACATCCCGCCATCAACGCCACCGACAACGGCGATCACGACCCACTGGTCCTACGCCTGCGCGAACTCGGCCACCAGGTCTCGGTCGCCCCCCAATCCAGCGGTCTGAGCGCACTGCAACGCGACGGTACCGAAGGCTGGATCGGCGGCGCGGATCCCAGACGCGAAGGCGCCGTCCTCGGCGACACTCGCTGACCTGCGGCTGCTCTATCCGGTTTGCAGCATCGGATAGAGCAGCGGCCGTCGTCGAGCGCCAAGTCGCCCTGCCCGAATCCCAAAACGGCGGTAACGCTTTTCGGCGGCGACCCACAGTCGGCCAGAAGTAGGTCATGAGCGGATCGTCAGTGCATGCCTCGCCGACACGCTGACATCCGGCTGCCGACTACTCCTCGGCGGAGGTGTATTTCGCGCCGAGTGCGCGCAGTTTGTCCAGGGCCTCGACGGCGCGTTGCTTATCGTTGGAGCGGATTGCCATGAGGGGGACGTAGTCATCGTCGACGAGTTCGAGCCGGGCCCAGGACTTTCGGTCCGGGAAGGAGACGCCGCGGATGTATTCCCAGGGGAATTCGGTGTCACCCAGGATGTTCCGCACCGAGATGCCGCGCTTGCCGACACGGACGCGCGGCCGGGTCAGCAGAAGTACCGCTGCCGCACCGAGCACGCCGATGCCGATCATCGCGAACTGGTCCGCGAGGCGGAAATTCACACCGGTCGAACCGTGGCGCAACAGGATGCCGCCCGCGGTGAAACCGGCAACGAGCAGCACCGCCACGGTCCATGCGGTCCGCACCGCCCGATGCGGACGCACCTCTAGTTCCCATTCGCCGGAGCCCGATTCGGCAGCCGCGGCCGGGCCTCTACGCCAGATACGAACGACCGGCATGGTCTACGGCCGCAGAGCGCGCAGCGTCAGCGCGGCATCGAGCGCTGCCGCGGCGGCCTGTTCGCCCTTGTTCTCGGCGGAGCCCGGCAATCCGGCCCTGTCCAGCGCCTCCGCCTCGTTATTGGTGGTCAGCACACCGTTGGCCACGGGCGTACCCGCATCGAGCGACACCCGCGTAAGACCGGCGGTCACCGCATCACAGACGTATTCGAAATGTGGTGTGCCACCGCGGATCACCACACCGAGCGCGACCACCGCGTCATGTGAGCGGGCCAATTCCTGAGCGACCACCGGAAGTTCCATCGCACCCGCGCACCGGACCACGGTGATGTGCTCGACGCCCGCGTCCTTGGCCACCTGCTCCGCATTCGCGACCAATGTGTCGCAGATCTGGGTGTGCCAGCGCGAGGCGACGATGCCGAGCTTCAGATCCTTGGCATCCGACAGCTCGAAGCTGGGTACGCCAGTGCCACTCATGCCTGCGCCTCGCTGACGCTCGGCTCCGGCATGCGCGATGCACGCTGTGACATGGTTCGCTCGCTGCGCTCGCTCACTGGTGTCCTTTCCAGGCTGCGTCGAGGTGAGAAATCACTGGGCGGTCTCGCCGAGATCGAGTTCGTCCAGCCCGATCAGGTCGTGACCCATCCGGTCCCGCTTGGTACGCAGGTACCGCAGGTTCTCGGCGTTGGCGCGCAACGGCATCGGCACCCGGTCGGTGATCTTCAGCCCGTAGCCGTCCAGTCCGACGCGCTTGGCCGGATTGTTGGTGAGCAGGCGCATCGACCGAATCCCGAGATCCACCAGGATCTGTGCGCCAGTGCCGTAGTCGCGTGCGTCGGCGGGCAGACCGAGCTCCAGATTCGCGTCGACGGTATCGTGGCCCGAATCCTGCAGCTGATAGGCCTGCAGCTTGTGCATCAGCCCGATGCCGCGACCCTCATGTCCGCGCATGTAGAGCACCACACCGCGACCCTCCTGAGCCACCATCTCCAGTGCGGCGTCCAGCTGCGGACCGCAATCGCAGCGCAGCGAACCGAAGACATCACCGGTGAGGCATTCGGAATGCACCCGCACCAGCACATCGTCGCCGTCATCGATATCGCCGCGCACCAGCGCGACATGTTCGACATCGTCGTAAATGCTCTGATAGCCGACGGCCTTGAATTCGCCGTGCGCCGTGGGGATCCTGGCCTCGGCGACCCGAATGACCTGCTTCTCGTGCTTGCGCCGCCAGGCGATCATTTCCGCGATGGAGATCAGCGCCAAGTTGTGCTCGTCGGCGAATACGCGCAGTTCCTCGGTGCGGGCCATATGGCCCTCGTCCTTCTGGCTGACGATCTCGCAGATGACACCGGCCGGCTGCAATCCGGCCATCCGCGCCAGATCGACCGCAGCCTCGGTGTGCCCGGGACGACGCAGCACGCCGCCCTCCTTGGCGCGCAACGGAACCACATGACCGGGCCGGGTCAGATCATCGGCCTTGGCGTTCGGATCGGCGAGTAGTCGCATGGTGGTGGCACGGTCGGCGCCGGAGATACCGGTGGTGATGCCCTCCCTGGCATCGACCGAAACGGTGTAGGCGGTGCCGTGCTTGTCCTGGTTCTGCGCGTACATCGGCGGCAGGCCGAGCCGATCGCAATCCTCACCCGTGAGCGGCACACAGATATAACCCGAGGTGTAGCGAATCATGAAGGCGACCAGCTCGGGGGTCGCCTTTTCTGCCGCGAAGATGAGGTCGCCCTCGTTCTCACGGTCCTCGTCGTCGACGACGACAACCGCCTTACCGGCAGCGATATCGGCGACTGCGCGCTCGATGGTGTCGAACCTGGTCACGTCTGTTGTGCTCCATCTCGAAATAGGTGCCTCACATACAGTAGTCGACTGGCCATAAGCCGACGCTGAGCCGCCCGACCAGCCATCACGGCGCGAGTCTTACGAGCGACGTTCGCGGCCCGTCTCGCGTCCGAGCGGTCGAAGCGCATGCGACGCAGTCGCGAGTCTCGACCGCTCGGACGCGAGACACCCGGGGGCCGCGAACACGCCGCGCCGCAGGCGCGGCAATTAGACAGAGCCGCGCTGCTGGAGGCGTTCGACGTACTTGGCGATGACATCGACTTCCAGGTTCACCTTGGTACCGGCGACGGCCGCACCGAGGTTCGTCATGGACAGGGTGGTCGGGATAAGCGAGACCTCGAACCAGTCGCGATTGCCGTCGGCGGCGGGCGCGTCGGCGACGCCGAGGCCCGAGACGGTCAGCGAGATGCCGTCGACGGTGATCGAACCCTTCTCCACTACATAGCGGGCGATCGCGTCGGGCAGCGAGATCCGCACGACCTCCCAGTTCTCCGAGGGCGTGCGCGCCAGCACGGTGCCGGTGCCGTCGACATGGCCCTGCACAAGGTGGCCGCCGAGCCTGCTGTTCAGCGCGGCCGCGCGCTCGAGATTCACCCGCGAACCCGTATCGAGTCCGCCGATGCTGGAGCGGTTCAGCGTCTCCTGCATCACGTCCACGGTGAACGAATCGCCGTCGATCACATCGACAACGGTGAGGCAGACGCCGTTGACGGCGATCGAATCACCGTGTCCGGCATCGGAAGTGACCAGCTTGCCCCGGATCGTCAGCCGAGCGGCATCGGCCAGCTCTTCGGTGGCGACGATCTCGCCGAGTTCCTCGACGATGCCTGTGAACATGCCTTGACTCCCTGTCGCGTCGTTTCTACGGTTGCCGAACAACCGGGATTCGGCGACTATTCCCGTCGGTACGCCGATCCCTCCTCAGCCTAACGACGCCGGGTCGTAGACGACACCGCGGTTCCAACCAGCGGCCGGTCGATACCGTGGCTCGGCAAGTCCCTGGGGAAGCAGACCGCAGGGCACCTCAGGCCGCGCCGAACCAGCGCCAATTATTTTTCGAAGCGAAATAATGCATGGCCGTGCGAAAAAGTCGCCGCTCCCCCGCCGACGACATTTATTCATTCCTACTTTCGTGACCACACGAATGGATTTCATCCATCGCGCATAGAGTCGAACAGGGAGAAATACCCAGCCGAGACACACTTACACCAAAACCTTGCGCGGGTCCGAAAATGGTCGCAAGATTGTTATGCAGCTGATTCCTATCGTTCAACTTCAATCCGGAGCAGTTCGGTGCGGAACGGTTCGACCCGGCCGGACGCGGTCCGGCGAGTTCGACCCAGGGAAATCCACCACTCGAGGAAGCTGGATACAGCAGTGGGTCAAATCAGGTTCGACACTAATGGGGGTGTTGCGTGACCACTCTTGTCGATTCGACGCTGGAAGTTCGCTGTGTGCAGTACCGGCGCGAATTCCATATGCCGGCATCGATCGACCCGACGTCCCGCCGCATCCTGCTCCATATCGGCACCCATTACGGCGCTATAACGATGCCCGCTGAGCTGGGCGAAGGGGTGCAGCAGCAGCTCACCCAGGCGCAGATCCCGGCACCGGTGGTGCACCATCCGCGAGCCAGGCGCTGGACCTTCATCACCGGCCCCGCCCGGCCCGATACCCTCAGCGCGGCCGTCTCCGCGGAGCTGTTCCGCCTCTACGCGACCGTCGCCTGCACCGGAAGCCAGGTCGTGCTGCCCTCACCGGATGACGAGCGCACCGGCTATCGCACTTGGATCCAGCCGCCGGAGAACGCGACGACCCTGCCACCGCTCAGCGCGGTGATCGAGGCGACGCGCGCCATCGGCAGCCGGAAAGTGCCCGCCCGCTAGCAGATTCGCGACCTAGGAGCTGCGCAGCGCCGCGGCCTGCTGCCGCAGCTTTTCCACGGTCGCAGCCGGATCGGCGGTGTTGTAGACCGCGGATCCGGCGACGAAACAATCGATGCCCGCCTCCGCGGCGGCCTCGATCGTGTCGGCATTGATGCCGCCGTCGATTTCCACGATCAAACGCAGTTCGCCCGCGTCCACCAGTCGACGTACGATGCGCGCCTTTTCCAGCACATGCGTGATGAACGACTGTCCGCCGAAGCCCGGCTCCACGCTCATCACCAGTAGTGTGTCGAACTCGCGCAGGATTTCCAGATACGGCTCGATCGGCGTATTCGGCTTCACCGAAAGACCGGCCTTGGCGCCGGCCGCGCGAATATCGCGCGCGACGGCGATCGGATCGTCGGTCGCCTCGGCATGGAAGGTGACGTTGTACGCACCCGCCTCCGCGTAGGGCGGAGCCCAGCGGGCCGGATCCTCGATCATCAGATGGCAGTCGAGCGGAATGTCGGTGGCCTTCAACAGACTTTCGACCACCGGGAGTCCGAGAGTGAGATTCGGCACGAAGTGTGCGTCCATCACATCGACATGCAACCAATCGGCGCCATGCACTGCTTTTGCCTCATCCGCGAGGCGTGCGAAGTCGGCGGAGAGGATGGACGGGGCGATCATCGGCGTGGTCGGGCGCGTAAACGTCGAAGAGGACACATCGCGGGAGCTTACCGGTACCTAGGGTTGCTCCGGCCGGGAGTGGGTAGCCTGCATAGGGTGATCAACATTTCGGCGGAACAGGGGCTCTACAGCACCCCGGTGGAGATTCGGGTGGCTGCGTCGGTGACGCAGCTGCCGATCGTGCGCGGGCTCGCCGAAACACTGGTGCTGCTCAGCGATTTCACCCTCGACGAGGTGGCCGACATCCGGCTGGCCGTGGACGAGGTGTGCTCGACGCTGATCGCGGTCGCAGCACCGGCGACCAGCCTGCACTGCCGGTTCACCGTGGGTGACTCCGAATTGCTCGTCAAGGTCACCGGCCTCGCCGGGACGGAGGGGCTGCCGGATCAGCGCAGCTTCGGCTGGCATGTACTGCGTACCCTCACCGATGAAGTACAAGCGACACAGGACCCATTCGACTCGGCCGCATCCGGATATCCGACGACGGTGGAGTTCCGTCGGGTCCGGGGGAAAGCGTAGTGGCGGACGAGAACACCGTGTCCGACGCCCAGCAGGACGACGACGCCGAACCCGTGCTGACCGAAGAAGCCGCTGAGGAAGTCGAAACCCTCCAGGCCTCCGGCGCGGGGTACGACGATGTCGGCGCGCTGTTCGAGCAGCTCGCCGCCAGCAAACCGGGTACCGCGCGGCATACCGCACTGCGTGCCGAGCTGATCAGCCGGTGCATTCCGCTCGCGGATCACATCGCCCGCAAATTCAGTGGGCGCGGTGAGCCGTTCGACGATCTCACGCAGGTGGCGCGGGTCGGTTTGGTGCACGCTGTGGACCGTTTCGATATTTCGCGCGGCTCGAACTTCTTGTCCTTCGCGGTGCCGACGATCATGGGTGAGGTGCGTCGCTATTTCCGCGACAACACCTGGGCCATGCGGGTACCGAGACGGGTGAAGGAGACCCATCTGCGCATCGGCGCGGCCATCGACGCGCTCTCGCAATCCCTCGGTCGCTCCCCGACCGCGAAAGAGATTGCGGCCGAACTCGATGTGGATCCCGACGAGGTGACCCAGGCCGTCATCGCGGGCAACGCCTACCAGCCGAGCTCCATCGATGCCGCCTCACTCGGGCGCGATACCGAGGCATCGCTGCTGGACACCCTCGGCGAGGAGGAATCCCAATTCGACCGGGTCGAGGAGTATGTCGCGATCCGTCCGCTGCTCGCCGGACTCCCGGAACGCGAACGCCGCATCCTCACCATGCGGTTCTTCGAATCGATGACGCAGACCCAGATCGCCCAGCGCATGGGTATCTCGCAGATGCACGTCTCGCGCATTCTCGCGAAAACCCTTGCCCGCCTGCGCGAACAGTCGGCCCGCGACTGAGCAGAGTCAGCGTGCCTGCTGTTTGCGGAGTTTCGCGGGCGCCGACAACCACCAGGCGGCGTCGAGCAGCTCGCGGAGTTGATCGGGCTCGATCCGGTCGAGGTCGATGAGGATGTAGGGATATCCGTCATAGTGCGGGGTGGTGTAGAAGGCCGGGTCACCGGAGGTGAGCATGGCCTCCTTCTCCGCCATCTCGCACAGCAGCACGAGTCCCCCCTCGACCTCCGACCGCAACCGCGCGAACCCCTTACCACTCACCTTAAGAGCGGGACTGCGCCACCACGTCGATTCCGCCACCTCCGGCAGTTCGGTCGCCAGCGCCACCACCTGCTCCCATGTCATCGCCATGCGATCAGTCTGCGCCGCCGACCTGCCCGAGTCTTGGACGAATGTCGCCTCGGCGATCTGCCACCTGGGGTCAGAAGTTACTCGAGAGGTTTACGCAGGGCGGCGAGGAACATTGCGTCGGTGCCGTGGCGGTGGGGCCAGAGTTGGGCGCCGGGGCCATCGCCGATATCGGTGACGCCGGGGAGGAGGTCGCGGGTGTCGAGTTGGATGGCGCCGGTGCGGCGGACGGCGTCGGCGACAACGGCGACGGTCTCCAGGAGGTGTGGGGAGCAGGTCGAGTAGAGGACGACGCCGCCGGGGCGCAGGAGATCCCATGCGGCGGCGAGGAGTTCGCGTTGCAGGACGACCAGTTCGGCGACGTCGGCGGGGGTGCGCCGCCAGCGGGCCTCCGGGCGGCGACGCAGTGCGCCGAGGCCGGTGCACGGGGCGTCTACGAGGATGCGGTCGAAGCCAGGAGTGAGCCCGCTATCGCGGCCGTCGGCGACGTGCACGTCGACGGGTAGGTCGTGGACGGTCTTGCGGACCAGCTCGGCGCGGTGTTCTGCCGGTTCGACCGCGTCCACCCGATGGCCGTCGATTGCGGCGATCGCGCCGAGCAGGGCCGCCTTGCCGCCGGGTCCTGCGCACAGGTCGAGCCAACGGCCGTTGTCCGGACCATCCAGTTCGGCGCGGGTCAGCGCGAGTGCGACGAGTTGACTGCCCTCGTCCTGTACTGCCGCCATACCCTCGCGGACCGGCTCCAGCTTGCCGGGATCGCCGCCGCCGTCGAGGTAGACCGCGTACGGCGACCACTTGCCCTCTTCGCCGCCCGTCACCAGGGCCAGTTCCTCGGCGGTGATATCGCCGGGACGAGCCACCAGATGCACAATCGGACGAGCATCGTCGGCTGCCAGCACGTCCCGCAGCTCCCCGGCCCGCGCGCCGAGCGCATCCGCGAATGCCTGCGCGATCCACACCGGATGCGCGAATTCGAATGCCAACCGGCCCACCGGATCTCGCGGCGCGAGTTCATCCACCCACTCGTCGACCGACTTCTCCCCCGCCCGCCGCAGCACGGCATTCACGAAACCCGCTTTGCCCGCACCGAATTCCGTGCGCGCCAATGCCACCGAGGTATCCACCGCCGCATGCGCCCCGATCCGGGTGCGCAGCAACTGATACACCCCGAGCCGCAGCACATCCAGCAGCGGCCCATCGATCTCGTCGACCGGCCGCCCAGCACCCGCCGCGATCACCGCATCCAGCAGCCCGAGCGAACGGCAGGCCCCGTAGGTCAGTTCAGTCGCCAACGCCGCATCCCGCCCCGAAATCCGCCGGTCGCGCAGCAGCCCTGGCAGCACCAGATTCGCGTAAGCCTCCCGCTCCCGCACCGCCCGCAATACATCCCGCGCCACCAGCCGCACCGGATCGCCGTGCGCGGCCGAATCCTTTTGCCGCCCGCGACCTTTCGTTGCATCGACACGCCTGCCCGAAGCGCCACTGGCTCGGCCTGCCGCTGCAGCCGAACCCCGCGCACGATTCGAACGCCGCTCATCACCGCCCGCAGCCTGTCGCCCCTCGCTCGATCCGGCCGAACTGGACTTCGCCGGGCGTTCGGCCCGCCGCTGCCTGCCGGACGCCGCATCGCTTTCGTGTGAACGGCCACGCCGGTCCGCGGAAGATGACGTGCCCCCGCGTCGGTCATCGCCAGGCCGTCTTGCGTCCCGGGGGCTGTCATCCCGTGCCGAAGACCGCCTCGCGGCATCGCCACGCCGTGCCGGATCGTCCTGCCCGCCGGCTCCACCGCCCTGCCATCCACCGCGCACCGAGCCTTTGCCCTGCGCCGAGCCCGAACCTTTGCGCTGCGACGAACTGTCCCCCGATGATGCGGGCTTGCGCTGATCGGTCATATTCCGCCGCTCTGATTGGGTCCGCGGCGCAGCGCCGCGGATCTGGTCGGTGCGCCACGGTCGGGCTTCGTCGTCGCGCCGTTTGGACTGCGAATTCTTCTGTTGTGCACCACTTTTCGCTGACGTCGCGCGGGCGAGCCAACCAGCGTCGACGGCGGACTTGCGATTCGGCGTGGTCACTCGACCACCGCGCCGGCCTGCAGGCGCGCACCGCGGGCCCAGTCGAGGGCCGACATCATGCGTTTGCCTTGCGGCTGAACCTGATCGAGGCGGACCGCGGTGGTTGCGGTGCCGACGAAGACGCCGGACTTGCGGACCTCGATCGTCCGTTCCGGCAGGACTTCCTCGACCATCTCGACGGGACCGACCTTCAAGCGGGTGCCGTTCACCTCGGTCCAGGCACCGGGTGCGGGGGTAACCGAGCGAATGCGGCGGTTGATCGCCAGCGCGGGCTGATCCCAGCGGATGTGCCCGGCCTCGACCGGCACCTTGGGTGCGTAGGAAACACCGTCATGCGCTTGCGGAACGGCTTGCAGCGTCCCGTCTTCCACGCCGTCGAGCGTTTTCTCGAGCAGCACCGCCCCGGTATTCGCGAGCCGGTCGAGCAACGAGCCCGCGGTATCGGTCACCGCGATCTTTTCTGTCACCACACCGAAGACCGGGCCGGTGTCCAGGCCCGCCTCGATCTGGAACGTGGACGCGCCGGTGATCTCGTCGCCCGCGTCGATCGCCGCCTGCACCGGAGCCGCACCGCGCCATGCGGGCAGCAGCGAGAAGTGCAGATTGATCCAGCCGAAGCGCGGAATATCGAGCACCTGCTGCGGCAGCAGCGCACCGTAGGCCACGACCGGACAGCAGTCCGGCGCCAGTTCGGTGAGCTGCTCGATGAATTCGGGCTCGGCCGGGCGCCGCGGCGTCAGCACGGGAATGCCGTGCTCATCGGCGAGCCGCCCGACCGGCGACCGCTGCACCTTGCGTCCGCGCCCCGCGATGGCATCGGGGCGAGTCAGCACGGCGAGCACCTCGTGCCGCTCCGAATCGATGAAACGCTGCAGCGACGGGACCGCCGGTTCCGGTGTGCCCGCGAAGACAATGCGCATCAGCGACCCCGTCCGAACGGTCCGGCCTCGGTCGAGCCGAGCGCACGCGAACTGCGCACGGTGATACCCGCGCTGAACCAATCGGATTCGCGAATGGTGCGCATTGCCTCCTTGCGCTGCGCGGGATCGAGCCGATCGATGAACAGCACACCGTCCAAATGATCGGTCTCGTGCTGTACGCAGCGGGCCAGCAGACCCTCGGCCGCGAATTCCACCGGTTTACCGTTCACATCGACACCGGCGACCCGCACCCGCAGCGCGCGGCGTGTGTCATAGCGCAGCCCGGGAATGGACAGGCAGCCCTCGGGCCCGACCTGTTCCTCCGCACCCACTACCTCGTAGGTCGGATTGATCAGATGTCCCCTGGCGTCCTCGGTGTCGTAGACGAAAACCCGCAGACCGACGCCGATCTGCGGCGCCGCCATCCCGACCCCGCCGTCGTCGTGCATGGTTTCGGTCAGGTCGGTGACCAACTGCCGCAGCTCACGATCGAATTCGGTGACCTCCGCCGCACGTGATCGCAAGATGGGATCGCCGAAGAGGCGAACGGGCTGAATGGTCACGGTGGCGGCTCCCCAAAACGATGAACACGGTCGACTCATTCTAGAGAGCGACACCGTTCACACCGATCTCCCCGACCGAACGGGAAAAAGCTGGTAGAACTCCAGTGCGGTCCGGGCGGGGTGTTCACCCCTCCGCCCGGCCGCCTGTGCTTGTCAAGCTTATTTCCGGCTTGTTTCCGAGTGCGCTGAACATCGACCGCGTCGCCGAACCGACGTAGCGTCGATGGGGTGATTGTTCCTGAGCACCTGCCGACCACCGTCGGCGAGTTGCGCGCGGGCGGCCATCTGCCGCGCAGCGTGAAGTCCGAGATTCGCGAGAACCTGTTGTCCCGGTTGGGTTCCGGCGACGATCCGTGGCCGGGCATCGTCGGCTTCGATCGGACCGTCCTGCCGCAGCTGGAACGTGCATTGCTGGCCGGCCACGATGTCGTACTGCTCGGTGAGCGCGGCCAGGGCAAGACCCGACTGCTGCGCACCGTGATCGGCCTGCTCGACGAGTGGACACCCGTCATCGCGGGTACCGAACTGGGCGAGCATCCGCTCGCGCCGATCAGCCCGGCCGGTCGCCGATTGGCCGAGGAGTTGGGTGAGGACCTGCCGGTCAGCTGGCGGCACCGCTCCGAGCGCTATGCGGAGAAGCTCGCAACTCCGGACACCTCGGTCGGTGACCTGATCGGTGATGTCGATCCGGTCAAGGTGGCCGAGGGCCGCAGCCTCGGCGATCCCGAAACCATCCACTTCGGGCTCGTACCGCGCGCCCACCGCGGCATCGTCGCCATCAACGAACTGCCCGATCTCGCCGAACGCATCCAGGTCGCGCTGCTGAATGTGATGGAGGAGCGCGATATCCAGGTCCGCGGTTACACCCTCCGACTACCCCTGGATGTGCTGCTCGTCGCCACCGCCAACCCCGAGGACTACACCAACCGCGGCCGGATCATCACCCCGCTGAAGGACCGGTTCGGCGCGGAGATCCGCACCCACTACCCGCTGAGCGTGTCGGCCGAGGTGGCGCTGGTCCGGCAGGAGGCCGACCTGGTGGCCGAGGTCGGCGACCCGCTGATCGAGGTGCTGGCCCGGTTCGTGCGGCACCTGCGCGAATCGTCCGCGATCGACCAGCGCTCCGGCGTATCCGCGCGATTCGCGGTGGCCGCCGCCGAGACGGTGGCAGCTGCCGCACTGCGCAGATCCGCGCTCACCGGCGAGCGTCCCGCGGTCGCGCGACCCGTCGACCTCGAATCCGTGCCCGCGGTATTGCGCGGCAAGCTGGAATTCGAGTCCGGGGAGGAAGGTCGTGAGCAGGAACATCTCACGCACCTGATGCGGCGTTCGTTCGCCGAGGCCGGGAGTGCGCTGCTCGGTGGGCTGAATCTGCGGCCGTTGGCGGAGGCGGTCGGCGACGGCCATCTGGTCACCACCGGCGAACGCGTCCCGGGCAAGGACGTCCTTTCCGCCTTGCCGGAACTACCTGTCCTGCACGAGGTCGCGCTGCGGCTCGGCGTCGGCGCCGACGAACCGCCGGCCCGGATCGCATCGGCGGTCGAATTCGCGCTGGAAGCCCTCTACCTGGCTCGCCAGATCGCCAAGGATTCCGACGACGGCGTCGCGGTGTACGGCTCATGACCGCCCCCGACCGTTACGCCTACGGGCCCTATCACGACGGACCCGATCCACTGGCGCCTCCGCTCGATCTGCGCGAGGCGCTGGACCAGATCGGGCGCGACGTGATGGAGGGCAGCTCCCCGCGCACCGCACTGGAGGAGTTGCTGCGCCGCGGTATGCGCGAAATGCGGGGGCTCGATGAGCTCACTCGGCAGGTGTGGCAGCGCCGCGCCGAGATCAGTAGACGACACCGGCTGGACGGCACCCTGCAACAGGTCCGCGAACTGCTCGAGCAGGCCCTGAAAGTCGAACGCCGCGAACTGTTTCCGGATCCCTCCGACGATGCCAGGTTCGCCGAGGCACAGCTGGACGCATTGCCGCCGAGCACCGCGGCCGCCGTCAACGAGCTGGCCGAATACCAGTGGCGATCCGAGACCGGTGAGGAGAACTACCAGAAGATCCGCGACCTGCTCGGTCAGGAACTGCTCGAATCCCGGTTCCAGGGCATGAAACAGGCCCTGGAGAACACCACTCCCGAGGATGTCGAGCGCGTCGGACAGATGCTGTCCGATCTGAACGACCTACTCGCGGCGCATGCCCGGGGCGCGGACACCGAACAGCAGTTCGCCGAATTCATGGCCGAGCACGGCGAATTCTTTCCGGAGAATCCGCGCGATATCGATGAGCTGATCGACGCGCTCGCCGCCAGGTCCGCCGCCGCACAACGCATGTTGAACTCGATGTCCGCCGAGCAGCAAGCCGAACTGGCCGAGTTGATCGGGCAGGCATTCGGCGATCCGCGCATTGCCCAGCAGGTTGCCGCCCTCGACGCCGCGCTGCGGGCGCTGCGGCCGGGCGAGGACTGGGACTCCGCCCAGCGGTTTCGCGGCAACGATCCGTTGGGCCTCGGTGCGGGCACTCGAGCCCTGCAGGATCTCGCCGAACTCGACGCGCTCGCCGAACAGCTCAGCCAGTCCTATCCGGGCGCCAGCCTCGAGGATATCGATCTGGACGCCCTGGCCCGCCAACTCGGCGACGACGCGAGCGTGGATGCCGCCCGGTTGGCCGAACTGGAACGCGAACTGCGCAGACAGGGCGTTTTCGAACGAGCACCGGACGGCTCACTTCGGTTGACGCCCAAGGCTTTACGACGTCTCGGTGAGACCGCGCTGCGCGATGTCATTGGGCAGTTGCGGTCCCGACGCGGCGAGCGGGATACCCGGTTGGCCGGTGCGGCGGGCGAGCCGACCGGCGCCACCCGGGCATGGCGGTTCGGCGATACCGAACCGTGGGACGTACCGAGGACCGTGCGCAATGCGGTGCTGCGGTCGATGTCGGTCGGCCGTCGCGGCGTCACGCTCGACGTGTCCGATGTCGAGATCATGGAAACCGAACAGCGCTCCCGAGCCGCCGTTGCACTCTGCGTCGACACCTCGTGGTCGATGGTGCAGGAGGGCAGGTGGCTGCCGATGAAGCGCACCGCCCTCGCGGTACATCAGCTGATCAGCACCCGCTTCCGCTCCGACGCACTGAGCCTGATCACCTTCGGTCGGCACGCCACCACCGTCGATATCGGCGAACTGACTGCGCTGGAAGGCGTTTGGGAACAGGGCACCAACCTGCACCACGCACTGCTCCTGGCCGCGCGCCATCTGCGCAGACATCCGGACGCGGTGCCCGTCGTGCTCGTCGTGACCGATGGCGAGCCGACTGCGCACCTGGAACCGAACGGTGCGGCGTACTTCAATTGGCCGACCGCACCGCGCACCCTGGCCGTGACAATGGCCCAGGTCGACGCCCTGGCCAAACTCGGCGCATCGGTCACCGTCTTCATGCTCGGCGACGACCCGAGTCTGGCCGCATTCGTCGATTTGGTGGCCCGCCGCAGTGGCGGTCGCGTCGTTGCCCCGGACCTCGACGGACTCGGCGCCGCCGTGGTCAGCGACTACCTGCACGGCAGGCGCGGTTGATCTGCTAGTCGTTGACCACGACCACCTTTCCCGTGGCGTGGCCTTCCTCCTGGTAGCGCACGGCGGCAGGTATTTCGGTGAACGGATAGGTCCGGTCGATGACCGGACTGATCTTTCCGTCCTCGATGAGCTCGGTCAGCGCCATGAGGTTTTCCCTGTTCCGAGTGCATCGGGTCACATCCGCCAGCGCAACTCGCTGCGAGATGAACGGCGCGAGCGCCAACGCCGCGAACATCCGTCCGGCGGGTTGCACCCAACGGCCAGCCGGCCCGCCGACCGCGACATAGGTGCCCTTGGGAGTCAGCGCGCGGCGACACGCCGACATCGAGCGGCTTCCCGCGATATCCACCAACAGGTCGTAACGCTGCCCGTTGCGCGTGAAATCCGCTGCGGTGTAGTCGATTACCGCATCCGCACCGAGCGAGTGGATCAGCTCCGTGTTCCGCGTGCCACAGATACCGGTGACCACCGCGCCGAACGCATGCGCGAGCTGCACGGCGAACGTGCCGACACCTCCCGACGCACCATTGATCAATACCCGCCGCCCGGCTTGGATCCGTCCTTCGTCCCGCAGGGCTACCAGCGCGGTATTGGCCGCCAGCGGTACCGCGGCCGCCTGCTCGAACGACAGGTTCTTCGGCTTCGGCGCCAATTCACTTTCTCGGATGCATACGTACTCGGCGAAGCCGCCCCCTTTGAGCATCGCGAATACCTCGGCGCCGGGCTGGAATCCGGTCACCGCCTTGCCGACAGTTTCGACCACCCCCGCAACATCGGCGCCAAGGATGGCGATGGACGGCTTGCGCAATCCGACGCCGCCACCCATCAGCCGCGCGATATACGGCTCGCCACGCAGGAAGTGCCAGTCATAGGGCTGCACCGAGGTGGCACGCACCCGAACCAACACCTCGTCGTCGGCCGGTACCGGCCGGTCGATATCGGTGAGAGTCAGCTGCTCCGGTGGTCCGAATGTGCGAAGGACATAGGCCTTCATCATGTTCTCCTCAGATCTCGGCACCGAGACGCCGCCCGCGCTCATAAGCCTTACAACGTAAGGTACCCTTACGTTGTAAGGCTCGTCAATGGCTGCCGCGAGCCATGCCGACCGAAGTCGTTGCAGATCAAGCAGTCTCACGCAGACGGTCGAGACCGTCGAGAATCAGATCGAGCGCGAATTCGAATTCGAACTGGTCATCACACCAACCCAGCGTCGAGTCCGGATCGTCGTGGGCGACCTCCCGCAGCATCCCGACCAGATTCGGGAACGCCTCGGCCATTCCGTCGAGTGCGGCCATGGCTTCGGCATCCATCGGTCCGTCGCCGGGATCGAACAACTCCTGGGTGAACCCCAATGCACGACTACCGAGCACATGCATCGCGTGGTGAGTCTGGTCGTAGGAGAAGCCGCCTTCGCGCATCAGCCCGAGCAAGCCGTCGTAGTAGCGCAGCACGGCTTGGCTGGTATTGGTCCGCGTCTGGAATACACCGGGCGCCCATGGATGTCGGAGCAGCACCTCGCGCGCGGACAGAATCCGCTGCCGCACGGCCTGCTTCCACGCGGCCCCGGCAGCGGGAACATCGATGTCGGCAACGACCTGATTGATCTCCCCCGCGATGACGTCGACGACGCCGTCCAGCACGTCTTCCTTGTTGGCCACGTGGTGGTATAGCGACATCGCCTCGACCCCGAGCAGTTCCGCCAACCGACGCATCGTCAGCGCTTCGATACCACTCTTGTCAGCGACGCCGATCGCGGTGGAAAGTACTCGCATCCGGCTCAATGGGATTCGAGACTCGACTTCGGCCGCCACTTACGCATCCTCCCATACGGCGTAAGTCCGGCATCGACAGCTGAGCCGGGCTTGAACTGCGGCCGTCAGGAATGTCCGGCGATGATGACCTCGGGAATGCCGGTGCCGAGCGGCACCTCTCGACACGTCGGAGCCGGTGCGTGGACCGGGTCCAGCGTCCGTAGCAACAGTTCCTGCACGAATGGGTCGTAGACCATGTGGAAGTGACCGGTCTGGTCGATCGCGCATTCGTCCTGCAGTGCGATGTTCTCCACGTTCGGGCCGTGCAGTGCGATATTGCTGAACGGCTGGATCATCTCGTCGACTCGGCTGCCGATGGTCACATAGTGCGGGCCGGGCACAGTGTCACCGCCCGCATTGAGTTCGACCATCAGCGGCGAGCCCTGCACCTGCTGCACCGCCGCGAGTGAGGTGACCTGCGCGAAGGCCTGCAGCACACCCGGAATCGACTGCGCCACCGGCACCAGTCCGTACATCACCCCGCCGTAGCTCGGCGATGCGAGGCCGACCCACCGACCGACCTTCGGCGCGCCACCGAGCTTGTTCACGTAGTAGCGAGTGACGTTGGCGCCCTGCGAAAATCCGACGATATCGACCTGGGTGGCATTGGTGGCTGCCAGTACCTGGTCGACGAATGCGCCGAATTGATAGGCGCTCACCCACATGTCCTCGGTGCCCCAGGTGTCTTTGCCGGGTGCACCGCCATAGTTGAGTGCGAAGACACAGAAGCCGAGCGCCGAGATCTGCGGGCCGATGGCCGCCCAGTCGGAGTACGCCGAGGAATCCGTGCCGTGTGCGAGGACGACCGGGCGAGGATGCTCGGCGGTCGGCTTGCAGTCGAAGTTGTTGGTACCAGCGGGGGCCACGTTCTTGTGCGCCTTCTGATACACCGCCGCGGCCAGATGATCCGATTGGGACGGACCGATCTGGGTGGGTACATCCGGCGGGCGGTATCCGGCGATCTGCGCACTCACTGGCGCAGAATCAGCGGGTTCGGCACCCGCTATGGGTGCCGCGCCGGAGCCGAAGAATACGGCTCCGGCCAAGACACCGGCAGACACCACTCGCCTGAACTGTGATACTCCCCAACCCCACTGACCGATCGGCTGTTCCATATCACAATGATGTACCCGATCCGCTCGAAAAGCGCACGCTCAGGCGACGTTTCACACTGCCATTACTTTTCGGGGGCGTCGTCCTCGGCGAGAATGCGGTATAGCGACTTACGCGCCTCGGTGAGCACCTCCGCGGCCCGAGCCGCCTGCTGCGGAGTACCGGCCGCCGCGACCTGAGCGGCCGCACCCATCAGCTGTCCGATCAGCGCGCGCAGATCCATCGCCTGAGTGCCGACGTCCTCCTTGACATCGGCCCAGGGATCGCCGAGTTCGTCCCGATGCTCGGCGACGTAGGTCTCGCCCGCTTCGGTGAGCTTCGCGGTCTTGCGACCGGCGACCTTCTCGATGAGCACCAGACCCTCGTCCTCGAGCTGGGCGAGCGCCGGGTAGATGGATCCCGGGCTCGGGCGCCAGACATCGTCGCTGCGTTCCCTGATCTGCTGGATCAGCTCGTAGCCGTGCATCGGACGCTCGGTGAGCAGCAACAACACCGCGGCACGCACGTCACCGCGCCTGCCCCGACCGCCGCGGCCGCGCCCACGTCCGAATCCCGGCCCGAAGCCGGGCCCGAAACCAGGACCGAAGCCCGGTCCGAACTCGGGTCCGAAACCGTGCCGCCCACCGCGGCGATGCTGGCGACGACCGGCGTCGTCCTCGTCGTGACCAGGCTTCCGCCAGCGGCCACGACCTCTGAATTCTCCGTATTCGATGTTCTCCATGTCAGCCTCCTCGGGCTCTCGTGTATATCTCACGCTATCGACGATATATCGGCAATGCATCGCATGCAAGCGTGATGGGCGACACGAACCGACCGGGCGCTCTGAAACGAGGACCGGGCCACACACCGGTCGATGCGCGGCCCGCTGACGGACTTGTCACATGAGCGAATTGCCCTCGTGGAGCAAGTCACCACCGGATGGCGCGCGGCAAGTCGAAGCGCTGAGTTCCTCTTCATTCGGGAAGTGCCAGAACATGTCCCGGCCTTACCCCGCCTCCACAGGCGTTCAGCCTCTCCGCACGTCCCGTGGCGAGAATATTGTCGGCGGCGTTCCGGTCCCGGTCATGGATTACCCCGCACTCCGCGGATGACGACGAAAACTATTCCGACGCAAGCGAATCGATCCAACGCTGCAGCCGACGCCCTTCGGTTACCATGAGTTCCGGATCGCGGAAGGTATTGGTCAGCAACGAGATCCCCTGATAGGCGGCGAACAGCGCAACCGCGAGCTCCCCCGCATCCAGGCGACCCATTGCCGTGAACTGCTGTTCGATCCAGTCGAGCAGCGTGCGAATACTCGCCGCCGATGCCAACTCCAGGCCGTCGCCACGTTTACCCAGCTCCGAGGCCAAAGTTCCCGTGGGGCAACCGAATTGCACGGCACGGTCACGCTGGTCCACCCAGCCGTGGACCAGCGCCTTCAGCCGGTCTTGCGGCTCGTCGTACTGCTCGAGCACGGTGATCAACCCCTGCAGCGTCTGCGCATGCGCGCCGAGTGCCGCCTCGACCAGCTGATCCTTGGTCTTGAAGTAGTAGTACACATTGCCGAGCGGAACATCGGCGACCCGCGCGATATCGGCGATGGTCGTCTTCTCGACACCCTGCTCGTGGAACACCTGGGCGGCCGCGGCGGCGAGGCGCTCACGCTTGCCCGCCTTGGGCGTCGCACGCCGACCTTCGACTGAGTTAGTCATACAACTAACTATAGACAAGCATCGGATCCATCGGCTACATTCATTTAAGTCAGCCAACTAACTCAGGAGTGAATGTGATCGTAGTGACCGGAGCGACCGGCAATATCGGACGCACCCTCGTGCGGCACCTCGCCGCCGCCGGTGAGCAGGTGACCGCCGTATCCCGCGGGAACCAGGACATCGCCGTGCCCGATGGGGTGCGGCATCGGCGGGCCGATCTTGCCGATCCCGAAAGCCTCTCCCCCGCAGTCGAAAACGCGGATGCGCTCTTCCTGCTGCTGACCGGACCACAGCTGGTGACCGGACCCGATCCGGCGCGGTTCATCGAGGTCGCCGCGGCGGGTGGGGTCAAGAAGGTGGTGCTGCTGTCGTCGCAAGCGACGGGAACCCGGCCCGGACTTGCCTCACATGCGCGACTGCACGCGTTCGAGTCCGCGCTGCAGCGATCGGAGTTGGACTGGACGATTCTGCGGCCCACCGGATTCTTCTCCAACACCTACGCGTGGATCGAGTCGATCCGGGCCGAGCAGGTGATTGCCGCCCCCTTCGCCGATATCGCACTGCCCGCCATCGATCCCGGCGATATCGCCGAGGTCGCGGCAACCGTATTGCGCACGGACGGCCATTCCGGACGCACCTATGAACTGACCGGTCCCGCCGCGATCAGTCCGCGCCAGCAGGCCCGAGCCGTCGAAGAGGCGTTGGGAATTTCGCTGCAATTCGTCCAATTGACCCGTGAGCAGGCGCGTTCCAGCATGTTGCGATTCATGCCGGAGGATGTGGCGGATGGCACGCTCGATATCCTCGGCACGCCGACGCCTGCCGAACTGCAGGTCAGCACCGATGTCGAACGGGTGCTCGGGCGACCGGCGACCTCGTATCCCGAATGGGCGCAACGCAATCGCGCCATCTTCGGCTGACCGTCACCAGCAACTGCTCGCCCTTGCGATCTCGCCATCGACGCTGAGGGCGAGCAGTTTGTCGTCGAGGTAGAAGTGCCGCCGCGAGACGATCACCACCCTGGCCAGGAGCTGGGCATGATCAGTACCGGCGCACCCTGTATCGATGCCGCCGACAACTGCGTGTCAGTGGTGGTGGTCATGGCAGCCGAGTGTCTGCGCGGGGGGCAGCCCCGGGGCGAGTCCACTGCGGTACCGGGCGGCTGGTCGGACCCCAGGTGACGTTCCCAGCGCCAGGGGGCTAGCCCATGAACTCGACGTAGGCGGCCCCTCGTCCCAACGGCCCGTGGTCAGGATGGCGAACGAGACGCCGCGGGCGTTCAGGTAGACAGCATCCTTCAGATGCCAGGCCGTCGTGGTACAGCCCTCACAAGCGGTCGGGGACCGGCTGGCGGCGCAGTTCGATCATCCGTCGACGGGCAACCCAAACTCGCCGACTTCAATGGCGTGGGGCACGGTCATAATCCTCGCCGCTGTCCCCGGTGTGGCGCGCCGTCATTCCACATGCGCTTGTCCACCACGAGTTCGTCGCGGCCTGGAACAGGTCCAGGAACGGGACCGGGCCATCGGGTCCGACGAACCCGACCGTCCCGTCGAACTCCACCAGCGGCAGCCGGCGGCGGGCCGCGGCGAGGAAGTCGCCCGCGCGGGTGTGGACCTTCTCGCGGACCAGAAGCTAGTCATGGGCGGCCTGCCAGGTGGCTGGGTCAACTGTTCGCGCCCGTTCTCCGGGCGGGTGGACGTGGTCGTCGGCGACCGTGAGCGCCAAGCTCTCGTTGCAGGCTCAGCCGATGTCGACCGGGTCGATTTGGACGCGGAGAGGGGCGTCGGAGCGGTGGGTGCTGCGAACGGCCTGGGCGGCCGTGAGGGCGCGGGCGAGGGCGGCCCCGGATGTGCGGTGTACGCGCAGGAGCATGCGTTCGACTTCGGCGGGAGTATCGCCGCTATCGAAGGGTTTGCGGGCGCCGGGTGGGAGGGGTACTGGGCCGAGGAGGTCGACATTGTCGGGAAGCTTTGCGGCGGAGAGCAATTCGGCGATGGAGTCGGAGGTGCCGTCGATGGCGGCCATGCGGACGGCGGGTGGGAAACCGACCTCGGCGCGGCCGGCCACCTCGGCCCGGGCGTGGCCGACCGGATCCCAGCGCAGTAGCGCCTGGACGGTAGGTAGCGAAGGTTCGGCCATCACGATGACCTGGCCGTGATTGCGCACCAGGGTGGCCGCCGACATCCAGCGACGCAGGGTGTCCTCGGCGGCGCGCAGGTCCGCGCGGCTCAGCAACGCCCAACCGTCGAGCAGCAGTGCGACGCCGTAGCCGCCGGGCAGCACCGGTTCGGCGCCGACAGTCGCGACGATCACCTGCGGTCCCGGTTCCACCGTGTCGAGCACCGCGCCGCCGCTGGATCCGCGAATCGGTACGCCCGGAAAGGCCCGACCGAGTTCCTCGGCGGTCCGGAGCGCACCGATCACCACCGCACGTAGCGCTCTGGAAGCACAAGCCGGACAGCGGAATGCGGCCTCGGTGATACCGCACCAGCGACATGCTGGACTGTGCGCGGTCTCGCCGCGATGCCCAGCTCGCCCGTCCGGCAAGGAAAGTGGGCCATTGCAGTGCCGACATCGTGCGGGCGTACGGCATTTCGCGCAGGCCAGCGCCGGAATGTATCCGCGCCGCGGCACCTGCACCAGCACCGCGGCACCTTCCTCGAGCGCAGATCGCGCGGCAGCGTAACCAACGGCGGGAATGCGGACCGCGCGCGCGACCGGATCACGCTCCATCGCGATATCGGAGTCACCCGGTGCGCTGATCCGCGGGGAAAATTTGCGCACCACAGCACGGTCGGCGACCAGATCGTGCGCCCACCCCGAATCGACCACCGCCTGGATCTCGGCCGTCCGCGCGAATCCGGCCGCCACGAATGCCGCACCGGTCTCATGTGCCCGCAGCATCGCGACCTCGCGCGCATGCGGATACGGCGCTCGAGGCTCGGCATAGGTGTCGTCCCCGTCATCCCAGATCGCGATCAGCCCGAGATCGACCGTGGGCACGAACACCGCACTGCGTGTCCCGACAATCACCCGCGCGGTCCCCCGCAATGCCGCCAACCACCGCCGATACCGCGCGGCCGGCCCCAACCCCGCAGCCAACCCGACCGCCGAATCCCCCACCAGGCGAACACATTCCGCCAACACCCGATCCAGATCCCGTTGATCCGGGACCATCAGAATCGCACTGCGCCCGCGCCCGACGACAACCGCCGCCAACTCCGCCAACCGCCGCGGCCAATCCTCCCCCGGCACCGCCTGCCACCCCGCCCGCACCCCTTTCCCGTGCCCCAGCGCCGACACGAACGCCGCCCCATGGATGTACCGCTCCCACGGCCGCAGTTCCACACCGTCCGGCAATCCGGTGCCGCCCGAATCAGCCAGTACCGCAGCAACATTCGCCGATTCGGCAGCAACGACAACGCGCTCACCCACCGGCGCATCAGCACCCTCGGGGTCCGCGTCGCCCAGTCCGTCGGCGGCAGCGACAGAATTGGCACCGTCCTGCCCCGTCGACGTCACCTGCGCGGGATCTGGCGACGGTAAACCAGGCGACGATGCGGCTACAGCCGGCTCCACCGCGGAATCATCAGTGAGATCGCTATCGGGCGGCACACCCAGCGTGCCGGACGCGCCAGGTTGCCCGCGCGAAGGTGTCGCCGCCTGCGTCGGTCGACTCGCAGAGCCGGCGGAGCCAACGTCGGTCGAATCTTGCTGCGGCTCTTCGGGTTCGGCCGACTTCTTCGTGCCACCGTTCTCGGTTCGAGCATGGCGCGGTGGAATCGCGAGGCGCAGGACGTCCGAGCGGGTCCCTGCGTAGCGGGCAGCTACGGCGGTGGCCAGGTTCAGGATTTCCGGGGTCAGGACGCGTTCGGCGGAGACCACGCGTTCGAGTTTGACCATTTTCCCGGTGTGGTCGCTGTGCGACAGGCGGGCCAGCAGATACCCGTCGACGAGCCGCCCCGCGAACCGGACGCGGACTCGGACTCCGGGTTGGGCGATTTCGTCAAGCTCAGTGGGGACCAGATAGTCGAAATCGCGGTCCAGGTGGGCAGGCGACAGCAGCGGGAGCACCCGGGCGATCGGGTGTCCCGCTGCTGTCGAATCGTGCGTTGCCGTGGCTCCGACACCTACGGAAGCCACGGCGGTGAGGTCCGCTGTGGGTTCGTGCACGCGGGCCCCGATATACCTACCGGCCGACGGCTGCGCGCAACTTGTCCGCGCACATCAGACAGGGCCTCCCAAGACAGGTCAGCGTATCCATATCGGCTACTCCTACAGTCCTGTGGCCGCACGCAACTTGTCGGCGCACATCAGGCAGAGCCTCCCAAGACAGGTCAGCGTATCCATATCGGCTACTCCTACAGTCCTGTGGCCGCACGCAACTTGTCGGCGCACATCAGGCAGAGCCTCCCAAGACAGGTCAGCGTATCCATATCGGCTACTCCTACAGTCCTGTGGCCGCACGCAATTTGTCGGCGCGGTCGGTGTGCTCCCAGGGCAGGTCGACGTCGGTGCGGCCGAAGTGGCCGTACGCGGCGGTCGGCGCGTAGATCGGGCGCAGTAGGTCGAGGTCGCGGATGATCGCGCCTGGGCGCAGATCGAAGACCTCGGTGATGGCCGTGGCGATGCGCGACGGATCGACCCTCTCGGTGCCGAAGGTCTCGACGAACAGACCAACCGGTGCGGCCTTGCCGATGGCGTAGGCGACCTGGACCTCGACCCGGTCGGCGAGTCCGGCCGCAACGACATTCTTGGCAACCCAGCGCATGGCGTAGGCGGCCGAGCGGTCCACCTTCGACGGATCCTTACCCGAGAACGCGCCACCACCGTGACGAGCCATGCCGCCGTAGGTGTCGACGATGATCTTGCGGCCGGTCAGGCCCGCATCGCCCATCGGGCCGCCGAGGACGAACTTGCCGGTCGGGTTCACCAGCAGGCGAATATCGGAGACATCCAGCGGCGCGGGCAGGTCAAGATCGGCGAGCACCACGTCGACGACCTTCTCGCGGATATCGGGTGCCAGCAAGTTGTCCAAGTCGATATCGGCGGCGTGCTGGGTGGAGATCACGACCGTATCCAGGCGGACCGGACGGTCGCCGTCGTATTCGATGGTGACCTGGGTCTTACCGTCGGGACGCAGGTACGGCAGCACACCGGACTTGCGAACCTCGGTCAGCCGACGCGAGAGCCGGTGCGCGAGCGCGATCGGCAGCGGCATCAGCTCAGGGGTGTCGGTGTTGGCGTAGCCGAACATCAGGCCCTGGTCGCCGGCGCCCTGCCGCTCGATCTCGTCGTCCGATCCGGCGGTACGCGCCTCGTGCGAGGTGTCGACGCCCTGTGCGATATCCGGCGACTGCGCGCCGATCGCGATATTCACACCGCAGGAATTTCCGTCGAAA
This sequence comes from Nocardia sp. NPDC049526, assembly GCF_044465765.1. Classification (NCBI taxonomy): domain Bacteria; kingdom Bacillati; phylum Actinomycetota; class Actinomycetes; order Mycobacteriales; family Nocardiaceae; genus Nocardia; species Nocardia sp. NPDC049526. Next base: position 681,616 of record NZ_JBITMA010000002.1, read on the forward strand.
CCCTTTGCGGACGAGTCGTATCCGATTTCCAGAACCTTTTCGCGGACGATTTTCGGAATATCCGCATAGGCCGACGTGGTGACCTCACCCGCGACGTGCACCTGGCCGGTGGTCACGAGAGTTTCCACCGCGACCCGGCTGCGTGGATCCGCCGCGAGCAGGGCGTCGAGGATGGAATCGCTGATGGCGTCACAGATCTTGTCCGGATGACCTTCGGTCACGGACTCACTGGTGAAAAGGCGGCTGCCAGACGTGGGCACAGTTCTTCCCTCTCCCTCAACGGGTTACTCGTATCGGATTGCGACGGTAACGCGATGCGGCCACCGCACAACCCTTCATTCAGACTATTCCAAACCACCGACGCGACGTGGTTGACGACAGGCAACTGTCTCAGACTATTGAAATACGTCGATATGTCGGGCCGGGGCTCCAGCCTCCAACACATCGACCAGTCCGGGTTGCGGTCGACAATAGCCTAACCATCACGTGGCGGTGTATCCACCGGACATCCTCGATGCACAGCACAAACCAAGCGCCGCAACGGGTCTCAGCGCAGCAGCGGACCGAGCGCGTCCAGCACCCGGCTCGCGAGCAATGCCTTCGATCCATGGTCGAGCGCCTGTTCGGTGCCGTCGGCACCGAGCAGCCAGCCGTCGTTGGTGTCGACCTCGAAGGCCTTGCCCTCGCCGACCGCGTTGACGACCAGCAGATCACAGCCCTTACGCGCCAGTTTGGCCCGCGCGTGCGTGAGCACATCGCCATGCTCGTCACCGGTCTCGGCGGCGAACCCGACGATCGCGGTTCCGGGTAGCTGACCATCGCGGCGGGACTGAACGAGTCCGGCGAGAATATCGTCGGTCTTGGTCAGCGGGATCACGTCGGGCTCGTGTGCGCCCTTCTTGATCTTGGCCGCGGCCACGGTGGTCGGCCGGAAGTCGGCGACGGCCGCGGCCATGATCACCGCGTCCACACCGAGCGCATGCTTCTCGACGGCGGTCTTGAGCTGTTCGGCGGTGGTTATGTGCACGAGGTCGACGGCGGCGGGTGCGGCCATCTCGATCGTATTGCCCGCGATCAACGTGACGTGGGCGCCGCGTTGCGCGGCGACCCTGGCCAATGCGTAGCCTTGCTTGCCGGAGCTGCGATTGCCGAGGAAACGCACCGGATCCAGCGGTTCCCTGGTGCCGCCCGCGGTGATCACCACGCGGCGGCCCGCCAGATCACGCGGGATGGCGTCGGCGCGTTCCAGCAGCAGCGTCGCCAACCCGAAGATCTCCTCGGGCTCGGGCAACCGGCCGGGCCCCGTATCGGTACCGGTCAACCGGCCCGACGCGGGTTCCATGACGATCGCACCGTGCGCGCGCAGCGTCGCGACATTGGCGATGGTGGCCGGATGCTCCCACATCTCGGTATGCATCGCGGGCGCGAACAACACCGGACATCGGGCCGTCAGCAAGGTGGCGGTGAGTAGATCGTCGGCGCGGCCCTGTGCGGCACGCGCCATCAGATCGGCGGTAGCCGGGGCGATGACCACAAGGTCCGCCTCTTGACCCAGCCGCACATGCGGCACCTCGGGGACATCGGTGAACACATCGGTGTGCACCGGGTTCCCGGACAGCGCCTCGAAGGTTGCCTTACCGACGAACTGCAGCGCCGACTCGGTGGGGATCACCCGTACCTGGTGCCCGGTCTCGGTGAACCGGCGCACGATCGAACAGGCCTTATAGGCGGCGATCCCTCCGCCGACGCCGACGACGATCCGTGTGGTCACTACGCCTCCGGCCTAGATGTGGTTGTTACTCGCCTTCGGAGTGCTCGAGCAGGTCGGAGTGGATCTCCCGCATCGCGACCGACAGCGGCTTCTCCTGCAGACCGGGCTCGACCAGCGGGCCTACGTATTCGAGGATGCCGTCGCCGAGCTGGTTGTAGTAGTCGTTGATCTGACGGGCCCGCTTGGCCGCGTAGATCACCAGCGCGTACTTGGACGACGTGCGCTCGAGCAGCTCGTCGATCGGCGGGTTGGTGAGGCCGACCGGAGTGTCGTATGCGGGCGCGGGCTTGATGTCCGTACTGCTCACTGAGAAGGCTCCTGCGGGGATCGGTTCTTCGGGCTGGGTGGTTTTCCGAGAGTGCGGGTCACGAACTCGAATTTGTGCTAACGAACAACGATACCAACTGCTCACAGGCGCTGGTCACCTCGTCGTTCACTATGACGATGTCGAACTCGTCACAGGCCGCCAATTCCGTCCTGGCGGTCTCCAACCTGCGGGCGATCACCTCGGGTGATTCGGTACCCCGCGCGGTCAGCCGGGAAACCAGTTCCTCCCAGCTGGGCGGGGCGAGAAATACCAGCAGCGCCTCCGACATGGCCTTGCGCACCGACCGCGCGCCCTCGAGGTCCACCTCGACGAGCACCGGCAGGCCGGCGGCGAGTGCATCACGCACCGGTTTCGCCGGAGTACCCGAGCGCTGTAGCCCCCCGTGGATATCTGCCCATTCGAGGAGTTCGCCCGCCACGATCATGGCGTCGAACTCCTCCCGGGACACGAACCGGTAGTCGCGGCCGTCGACCTCCCCGGGCCGGGGGGCCCGGGTTGTCGCCGACACGCTGAAGACCAGTTGGGGCAGTCGCTCGCGGACGCAGCGGACCACGGTCGACTTGCCCACGGCCGAGGGGCCGACCAGTACTACCAGTCGACCCTTCCGCGTGTGTTCGACCACCTTGGTGGTCAGGCGAAGTCGAATCGGGCGAGCAGCGCCTTGCGCTGCCGATCACCCAGTCCGCGCAAACGCCGGGTGGGGGCGATCTCCAGCTCGCTCATGATCTCCGCCGCCTTGACCTTGCCCACCTTGGGCAGGGCCTCCAGCAGCGCCGACACCTTCATCTTGCCGAGGATCTCGTCGGTTTCGGCATCGGTGAGGACCTGCTTCAGGTCGGTGCCGCCACGCTTCAGGCGCTCCTTGAGCTCCGCCCGAGCACGGCGAGCGGCAGCCGCCTTCTCCAAAGCAGCGGCGCGCTGCTCGTCAGTCAGCTGGGGAAGGGCCACGGTTCCTCCGTCTCATCGTTCATTGCATCAACTCCTGCCGGTAACCCAGCAGTCTCAGCGACCGTACCCACGACGTTGCCCGATTGCGAACCCACCCCCCAGGTCAGCGCATGATTCGCCGATGTCGTAAGGGTGGGCCCGGCGGGATGCGCACTGCGCGTCGATCGCTGCGGTGATCCTACCGCCAAAATCTCGAAATACCCCGCTAGCAGGGCTTTTTCAGGCCGAAAGTGGGTTAGCGGAGTGGTTGCGGCGCCAACCCGCATCGGACCAGCAACCGGTCACGTGTCCGACCTGGAATTTTCTAGGATTTTTCCGCGTGTCGCGTTGTTCTTGCGCGTGTCGGGGCGGGAAATGGCCGATTTCAGGCTTTCGCACCTGCCGAACCGATGTCGGACTCTTGGTACCGCCACAACCCCGCCATACGCCCAGACCTCAGCGCGGCAAGAGCGAACGGCACTCTGTGCCGGTCCAGTTGGCTCCGTGATCGATCAGGACGCCGCCTCGGCCACCGATGTGCCAGATGGCAGGGAAATCGGCGCAGCGGGCCGCACAGCTGTTCGATATGACATGTCATCCCCGTTCAACGAGCACTCCCCTTCCCGAAACGAGAAATGGACCGACGCCGAAGCGTCGGTCCATCGCAATCGTCACCACGTCATCGCCGCAGGAAGGCGAACTCCTCCTGCAGTGCACTCACCTTGGCACGCAGTGCCGAGACAGACGGACCGGCGCCGAGCACCTCGCGCGAAACATTCGGCACCGCGGCGTGCAACAACTGCTCCGGTACCAGCTCACGCACAGTTTCCGGACCGCCACCCTGTGCGCCGATGCCCGGCATCAGGATCGGGCCGTTGAGGCCCGCGAGATCCAGCGTCTCGGTGAGCGTGGCCCCGAGCACAATGCCGACCGAGCCGAATTCCTGGCCCGCATTGCACTTCGCCACCGCATCGACCATGGTCTGCGCGATCGTGCGACCGTCCGCCGCCGATGCCCGCTGCACCTGTGCGCCTTCGGGATTCGAGGTGGCAGCGAGTACGAAGACACCGCGCCCGTTCGCCTCCGCGAGCGTCAAAGCCGGTGCGAGCGAACCGAATCCGAGATACGGCGAAACCGTCAGCGCATCCGAGCCGAGCGGTCCGTCGGCGAGCCAGGCGCGGGCGTAGGCGTCCATGGTGGAGCCGATATCGCCGCGCTTGGCGTCGGCGAGCACCAGGGTGCCCGAGGCGCGCAGCACCTCGATGGTGCGCTCCAGCACCGCGATTCCGCCGGAACCGTAGGCCTCGAAGAAAGCGACCTGCGGTTTGATCAGCGCGACCTGGCCGTCGAAGGCTTCGACACAGATCTCGGCGAATGCCTCGACACCGTCGACATCGTCGGTGAGACTCCACGCTTCGAGCAGACCGGGATGCGGATCGATGCCGACGCACAACGGGCCGAAATGGCGCATGGCGTGCTGCAGTCGGGCACCGAACGTCTTCATCGCACCGTCTCCTCGGTCAGCCACGCAGCACCGAATGCAGTTCCTGCAGCGAGCGCACCCCGATGCCACCGTTGATGCTCGCCTCGATGCCCTGCACGGCCGCGGCCGCGCCCTGCACCGTGGTGATGCACGGGATGTTCACACCGACCGCCGCCGTGCGGATCTCGTAACCGTCCACGCGCGGCCCCGAGTTGCCGTAGGGGGTGTTGAACACCATGTCGACCTCGCCGTCGCGGATCTGCTCCACGATGGTCGGCTGGTCGGCCGGCCCCTGCTCGGAATGCTTGCGCACCTGTTCGCACGGAATTCCGTTGCGGCGCAGCATTTCCGCGGTGCCCTCGGTGGCCAGGATGCGGAACCCGAGGTCGTTGAGGCGCTTGACCGGGAACACCATGGCGCGCTTGTCCCGGTTCGCGATCGAGACGAAGACGGTGCCCTCGGTCGGCAGCGAACCGTAGGCCGCGGCCTGGCTCTTGGCGAAGGCGGTGCCGAAGTCGGCGTCGATGCCCATGACCTCACCGGTGGACTTCATCTCCGGCGAGAGCAGCGAATCCACACCGCTGCCGTCGGCCTTGCGGAACCGGTGGAACGGCAATACCGCTTCCTTCACCGCGACCGGTGCGTCGAGCGGCACATGGCCGCCGTCGCCCTCGGCGGGCAGCATGCCTTCCTTGCGCAGTTCGGCGATGGTGGCGCCCATGGTGATCCGTGCGGCTGCCTTGGCCAGCGGCACCGCGGTGGCCTTGGACACGAACGGAACCGTGCGGCTCGCTCGCGGATTCGCCTCGAGCACGTAGAGCACATCGTCCTTGAGCGCGTACTGCACGTTGAGCAGGCCCTTGACGCCGATGCCCTTGGCCAGCGCGATGGTGGAGCGGCGCACCGCCTCGATATCGCTGCGGCCCAAGGTGATCGGCGGCAGTGCGCAGGCGGAGTCGCCCGAGTGGATGCCCGCCTCTTCGATGTGCTCCATCACACCGCCGAGGTAGACCTCGTCACCGTCGCAGAGCGCGTCGACGTCGATCTCGATGGCGTCTTCCAGGAACCGGTCGACCAGCACCGGATGTTCCGGGCTGAGTTCGGTGGCCCGGGAGATGTAGCCCTCCAGCGAGGCCTCGTCGTAGACGATCTCCATACCGCGTCCGCCGAGCACGTAGGACGGGCGCACCAGCACCGGGTAGCCGATGCCCGCTGCGATCTTCTTGGCCTGCGCGAAGGTGGTCGCGGTGCCGTACTTCGGTGCGGGCAGGCCCGCGGCGACCAGCACGTCACCGAATTCACCGCGATCCTCGGCCAGGTCGATGGCGGCGGCACTGGTGCCGACCACCGGCACACCGGCATCGGTGAGGCGCTGCGCCAGCCCAAGCGGGGTCTGCCCGCCGAGCTGCACGATCACACCGGCGACGGTGCCCGATTCGGTTTCGGCGTGGTAGACCTCGAGCACATCCTCGAAGGTCAGCGGCTCGAAGTAGAGCCGGTCGGCGGTGTCGTAGTCGGTGGAGACGGTCTCCGGGTTGCAGTTGACCATGACGGTCTCGTATCCGGCCTGCGAAAGCGTCTGCGCCGCATGGACACACGAGTAATCGAACTCGATGCCCTGGCCGATCCGGTTCGGGCCGGAACCAAGGATGATCACCTTGTCGCGTTCACGCTGCGACGAGACCTCCGACTCGGCTGCGGGATCGAGCTCGTAGGTCGAGTAGTGATATGGGGTTTTGGCCTCGAACTCCGCGGCGCAGGTGTCGACGGTCTTGAAGACCGGACGGATACCAAGCCGATGGCGCAGTGCGCGCACGCCGGTCTCACCAGCCAATTCCGGTCGCAGCGCGGCGATCTGGCGATCGGAGAGGCCATAGTGCTTGGCGCGGCGCAGCAGCGGCTCGTCGAGTACTGGCGCGTCGATGACCTCCCGGCGCAGCTCGACCAGTCCGGCCACCTCGGCGACGAACCACGGGTCGATACCGGAGGCCGCGGCGACGTCCTCGATGCTCGCGCCCAGGCGCAGCGCCCGTTCGACCTGGTAGATGCGCCCCTCGGTCGGGGTGCGCAGATCTTCGAGGACGGCCTCGGTATCGGTCCAATTGCCATCGTCCTGGGTCCAGAAGCCCGCGGCCTTGGTTTCCAGGGAGCGCAGCACCTTGCCGAGCGCCTCGGCGAAGTTGCGGCCCAGCGACATCGCCTCGCCGACCGACTTCATGGTGGTGGTCAGCGTGGCGTCGGCGCCGGGGAACTTCTCGAAGGCGAAGCGCGGCGCCTTGACGACAACATAGTCCAGGGTCGGCTCGAAACAGGCCGGGGTTTCCTTGGTGATGTCGTTGACGATCTCGTCCAGGGTGTAGCCGATGGCCAACTTGGCCGCGATCTTGGCGATCGGGAAACCCGTCGCCTTGGAAGCCAATGCGGATGAGCGCGAGACGCGCGGGTTCATCTCGATGACGATCAGGCGGCCGTCGCGCGGGTTCACCGCGAACTGGATATTGCAGCCACCGGTATCCACGCCGACCTCGCGCAGAATGTCGATGCCCAGGTCGCGCAGCCGCTGGTATTCGCGGTCGGTGAGGGTCATGGCGGGGGCGACGGTGACCGAATCACCGGTGTGCACACCCATCGGGTCCACATTCTCGATCGAGCAGACGACCACGACATTGTCGCGGCCGTCGCGCATCAGCTCGAGTTCGTATTCCTTCCAACCCAGGATGGATTCCTCGATGAGCACATTGGCCGTCGGCGAGGCGGCCAGACCCCCGCCCGCGATCCGATCCAGGTCCTTGTCGTTATAGGCCATGCCCGAGCCGAGCCCGCCCATGGTGAACGACGGTCGCACAACCACCGGAAAGCCCAGTTCCGCAACGGTTTCGCGTACCTCGTCCATGGTGTGGCAGACCCGCGAGCGAGCGCTCTCGCCGCCGACCTTGGCGACGATGTCCTTGAACTTCTGCCGGTCCTCACCGCGCTGGATGGCCTCGAAATCGGCGCCGATCAGCTCGACGTTGTATTTCTGCAGCACACCGCGCTCGTGCAGAGCGACCGCGGTATTCAGCGCGGTCTGTCCGCCGAGGGTGGCCAGAATGGCGTCGGGGCGTTCCTTTTCGATGACCTTCTCGACGAATTCGGGGGTAATCGGCTCCACATAGGTGGAATCGGCGAATTCCGGATCGGTCATGATTGTCGCCGGGTTGGAGTTCACCAGCGATACCCGCAGGCCTTCGGCCCGCAGCACCCGGCACGCCTGGGTGCCGGAGTAGTCGAATTCGCAGGCCTGGCCGATGACGATCGGGCCGGAGCCGATCACCAGGATGTGCTTCAGATCCTCGCGGCGAGGCATCAGGCTCCTTCCATGAGACCGGCGAAACGGTCGAAGAGATAGGCGGCGTCATGGGGTCCGGCGGCGGCCTCCGGGTGGTACTGCACCGAGAATGCGCGGCCATCGACCAGGCGCACACCCTCGACCGTGCCGTCATTGGCGCACACGTGGCTGACCTCGGCTTTGCCGAACGGGGTGTCGAACTGTTCGCCCTGTTCACCCTCCAGCGCGAAGCCGTGGTTCTGCGCGGTGATCGAGATCCGGCCGGTTTCGTGTTCGACGACCGGGATATTGATGCCGCGGTGGCCGAACTTCATCTTGTAGGTCTTGCGGCCGAAGGCGCGGCCGAGGATCTGATTGCCGAAGCAGATGCCGAACAGCGGCAGCCCCTTTTCCAGCACGCCCTGGGTGATGGCGACCGCGCCGTCCTGGGTGGCCGGGTCGCCCGGACCATTGGACAGGAAGACACCGTCCGGCTTCAGCTCCAGGATCTGATCCAGCGAGACGGTCGACGGCACCACATGCACCCGCATGCCGCGCTGGGCGAACATGCGCGGGGTATTGGTCTTGATGCCGAGGTCGACCGCGACGACGGTGAAGCGCGGGTCGCCGTTCGGTTCGATCGTGTACAGCGCGTCGGTGCTGACCTCCTCGGCCAGATCCGCGCCCAGCATCGACGGCTGTCCGTTGACCCGAGCCAGCAGTTCGTCTGCCTCGGCGAGCGCCGAGCCGGAGAAGATGCCCGCTTTCATCGAACCGCGGGTGCGCAGGTGGCGCACCAACGCGCGGGTGTCGATACCCGCGATGCCGACGATCTGCTGGCGGTCCAGTTGGTCCTGCAGAGTGCCGGTCGAGCGCCAGTTCGACGCGACGCGCGAGGCATCGCGGACCGCGTATCCGGCGACCCAGATCTTGCCGGATTCGTCGTCCTCGTCGTTCCAGCCGGTATTGCCGATCTGCGGGGCCGTGGCCACCACGATCTGGCGGTGGTAGCTGGGGTCGGTGAGGGTCTCCTGGTACCCGGTCATCGCGGTGCAGAACACCGCCTCACCGAGTGTTTCGCCCACGGCGCCGAAGGCCGTGCCGCGGAAAACCCGGCCGTCCTCCAGCACCAGTGCAGCAGCTTCTTGTGTCATCCCTCGTCGTCTCCCGTCATCGCCCTGGCCCACGCCGGGTACACCGTCTTGTCGTCACCTCGGAAACCGGTATCTATCTCGGTTCCGGTCGGCAGCTTCCAGCGAATTACCAGCACACCATCTTCCGTCATCACCTTGCCTGCATGTCCGCGTTCGGTCCGCACGGCCGTAATGGATTCTTGCGGAATCCAGATCACCGTCGCACCGTCGCGCTCGAGCAGAATCCCCCGTTCGAACCGCGTGAGTTCCGCTGTGGCCCGGAAACCCAGGTCGCCCACCACGATCCGGTCCTGCCAGCTCGGCGCGATGGTGCTGCCGAGATACAGTCCGGTGGTCGGCTCGAGCACCTGAGCGCCGAGATCACCCGGCACATGCGGTAGTTCGCCGATGCGCGCCTCCTGACGCGCGGCTCGGTTCTGCCAACCCCGATACATCAGCCAGACGCACAGAACGAACAGTGCGATCAGCCCGACCACCAACAGCACTCTCATTTACGGACCTCCCACCGCCTTGCCCTCACGGGCGGTTACCCGGCCGCGGAGCAACGTCGTTGTCACCCGAGCCGGGAACGTCATGTCCTCGAACGGCGTGTTGTTCGAAATGCTGGCGAGTTCGGCGGCCCGCACCGTCCAGCTCGCATCCGGATCGACCAGCGTCAGGTTGGCCGGTTCGCCGACCTCGATCGGGCGGCCGTGGCCGTCGAGTCCGACGATTTCGGCCGGACGCTCGCTCATCACGCGGGCGACACCGCGCCAATCCAGCAGGCCGGGTTCGACCATGGTCTGCACGATGATCGACAGCGCGGTCTCCAGTCCGAGCATGCCGGGGCGGGCGGCGGCGAATTCGCAGCACTTGTCCTGTTCGGCGTGTGGGGCGTGATCGGTGGCGACGCAGTCGAGGATGCCCTCGGCGAGTGCCTGGCGCAGCGCGATGGTGTCGGAGACCTCGCGCAGCGGCGGGTTCACCTTATTGACCGCGTCGTAGGTCTCCAGGCGCGAGTCGTCGAGCAGCAGATGGTGTGGGGTGACCTCGGCGGTGATCGAAATACCTTGGGCCTTGGCCCATTTCACCAGATCGACGGTACCGGCGGTGGAGGCGTGGCAGATGTGCACGCGGGCATCTGCGTCGCGGGCCAGCAGTGCGTCGCGGGCCACGATCGACTCTTCCGCGGCGCGCGGCCAACCGGCCAGGCCAAGGCGGGCCGCGGTCGGGCCTTCGTGCGCGATAGCGCCTTTGGTCAGGCGCGGCTCTTCGGCATGCTGGGCGATCAAGACGCCGAGGGAGTTCGAGTACTCCAGTGCGCGGCGCATGAGCAGCGGGTCGTAGACGCACTGGCCGTCGTCGGAGAACATGCGCACCGCGCCGACACCGGCGGCCATGGTGCCCATTTCGGCGAGTTGCTTACCCGCCAGCCCGACCGTGACCGCACCCACCGGGTATACGTCGACCAGGCCGACCTCCTGACCGCGCCGCCACACGTGATCGGTGACGACCACCGAGTCGGCGACCGGGTTGGTATTGGCCATGGCGAAGACCGCGGTGTAACCGCCGAGTGCCGCTGCGGCGGAACCGGTTTCGATGGTTTCGGTGTCCTCGCGGCCGGGTTCGCGCAGATGGGTGTGCAGATCGACGAAGCCGGGCAGCAGGATCTGGCCCTGCGCGTCGATTACCTCGGCGTCGATGATGCCGAGATCGGTTCCGATGGCGGCGATTACGCCGTCGCGCACGAGTACGTCGACCGGCTCGCCCTCGCCGTACGGCCGAACACCCTCGAGCAGCAGGCTCATGCCGGGTTGATTTTCGCCTGAGCGCGCGCCCTCCGCGGTTACGCGAGCTGCCTCCTCCGGGCGCTGACCGCTCATGCGGCAGCCTCCTGGGTACCGACCAGCAGCCGGAACAGCACGGCCATCCGCATATGCACTCCGTTCGTCACCTGTTGCAGGATCGCCGCCTGCGGGGAATCCGCCACGGGCGAGGCGATTTCCATGCCGCGCAGCATCGGCCCCGGATGCAGGACGACCGCGTTCTCGTCCAGCAGTGCGAGCCTGCGCTCGGAAAGTCCGTAGTTGACCGAATATTCGCGCGCCGACGGGAAGAAGCCGCCGTTCATCCGCTCCTGCTGCACCCGCAGCATCAGCACCGCATCGGCGCCGGGCAATTCGGCGTCCAGCGAAGGCGAGATCCGGGCGGGCCACAGGTCCGCGCCGACCGGCAGCAGCGTGCGCGGCGCGACCAGCACCACCTCGGCGCCGAGAGTATCGAGCAGGAAGACATTCGAGCGCGCGACCCGGCTGTGCAGGATATCGCCGACGATGACGATCCGCTTGCCCTCGATATCGCCGAGGCGCTGACGCAAGGTCAGTGCGTCCAGCAGCGCCTGCGTCGGATGCTGGTGGGTACCGTCACCGGCGTTGATGATGGCCGGGCCCTGCCGACCCTCGGCGACCGCCCAGCCATCCATCCAGCGCGCGATCTGATGCGCCGCACCGGAGGCCGGGTGCCGGACGATGAGCGCATCGGCGCCCGCCGCGTGCAGAGTCAGCGCGGTGTCGCGCAGTGATTCGCCCTTGGCGACCGAGGAGCTGCTCGCGCTGACGTTGATCACATCGGCGCTCATCCACTTGCCCGCGACCTCGAACGAGACCCTGGTGCGAGTCGAGTTCTCGTAGAAGACGGTCATCACGGTGCGGCCACGCAGCGTCGGCAGCTTCTTCACCTCACGGCCGAGCAGCGCCTGTTCGAAGCGTTCGGCCTCGTCGAGCAGTTCGGTGGCCGTGGCACGATCGAGGTCGGTCACCGTCAAGAGATGTCTCACGACTCCACCTCGCCGGCGCTCGGCTCGGTCGTTCGACCTCCGGCAGCTGTGTTGATGGTTCGCTCGCTGCGCTCGCTCACGACCGCACCTCGTTGACACTCGCTCCGGCGAGCCGGTTCACTGCGCTTCCTCCTGATGCAAATAGACGCCGTCGCGGCCGTCGTGTTCGGTGAGCAATACAGAGATGTCCTCGCTGCGGGAGGTCGGCACGTTCTTGCCGACGAAATCCGCGCGGATCGGGAGTTCGCGATGGCCGCGGTCGATGAGCACCGCGAGTTGGACGGCGCGGGGGCGGCCCAGATCGCGCAGACCGTCGAGGGCGGAGCGCACGGTGCGGCCGGAGAAGAGCACGTCGTCGACCAGGACCACGAGGGCGTCCTCGATGCCGCCCTCGGGCACCGAGGTGCGCTCGAGCGGGCGGTGCGGGCGGCTGCGTAGATCGTCGCGATAGAGGGTGATGTCGAGCGAGCCGAGTGCCGGGCGGACGCCGGAGAACTCCTCGATCTTGTCGGTGAGCCGCGCGGCCAGCGTGGTGCCGCGGGTGGGAATGCCGATCAGCACAACACGCGGTGCATCCGGCTCGCCCGCATCGACGGCGGTCTTTTCGATGATCTGATGCGCGATGCGCGCGATGGTCCGGCCGACGTCGGAGGGAGACAGCAACTCGCGTCCCGCGCTCACCCACTCCGGGGTGTGTCGCTGCGACGTTTCGGCAGCGCCGGACTTGGCGGCCCGTTCCTCGGGCACGGCCATGCCGACCTCCTTCCCCGCCTCACCGGACGGTCCGTTAAAGGATGTCTTTACGGCATGCAGCCTAGCAGCGCCGTTTGCACCGCTTTAACCAGGCATATCCCGCTGTGAGCGGGGCCACGCGCGGTTCGGACACTCCGGGCATTCCGGGAGGCTCACGCTTCGCGGACCGCGATGACGACTCCGATGTCCGGATCGTTCGAAGCGACGGGCCGGCCCAGGGCGGCGACCATATCGTCCCAGCTCCGAAATTCGGTATGCCAGCCGTGTTCGTCCAGCCACGTTCTGGCGTCGGCACCGAGGCCGGTGCGCGGGCGATCCGCGCCGTCGTCACCACGGACCAGGCGTTCGAGTTCGGCATACTGCCGGGCATTTTCGTCGACGGCGAATCGGCTGACGCCGAAACGGCTTCCCGGAGCGGATAATTCGGTCAGTGTGGTGACCACATGCAATGCGTGTTCGTGGGTCAGGTAGCCCAGCACGCCCTCGTCTACCCAGTGCGTGGGCAGGTCCGGCCGAAATCCGTGCTCCCCGAGCAGCTTTGCCCAGTCTTCGCGCAGATCGATGGCGAGCACCGCGCGGCCGCAGCCAGGTTGCGCATGTGCCGCGGCGAGGACCGGTTCCTTGAATGCGAAGAGCTCCGGCAGATCGATCTCGAATACTCGAACGTCGGCGGGTAGAGCCATGCGGAATGCCCTGGTGTCCAAGCCCGCACCGATCAGCACGATCTGGCGTATCCCTTGTTCGACCGCCGCGGCGACACGGTCGTCGACGAGCCGGACGCCGACCGTGCGGCCCTCGAAGAACATGTCCGCCACCTCTTCCAACCGCGCCCAGCGCTCGGTTCCGCCGTCGATCTCGCCGTAGGCGCGGCGTGCGGCATCGACGAACAGCTGCGCGAACGGGTCGTCGTACAGGCGGTCCGTGCGCACGGATTCCTTCGCCCGGATCACCGCGACACCGATCGCGGTCAATGCGACACCGGCCGTCGGCGCCTTCGGATGCGTTTCGGTCATTGCTGCCTCCCCAATAGATAACTTGTCGCCCGGCTAGTAATTCGGGCACAGCGAAGACGCTAGGCTTCCACTAGCCGGTCGTCAAGCAAAAAGAGAAGGACGCAATGGACGGACGTCGCAGCGATACGCGCGAGCGGATTCGTACTGTCGCAATGGAATTGTTCTCCGAACGCGGCTACGAGAAGACCTCCCTGCGCGAGATCGCCGACCGCCTCGGCGTCACCAAGGCCGCGCTGTACTACCACTTCCGCACCAAGGAAGACATCGTCGCGAGCCTCTCCGACGACCTGCGCCGCGGCATCGACGACATCGTGACCTGGGCCGAGAGCGCCCCACCCGGCACAGAACGAGCCAACGAAATCCTCACCCGCTATGGCGCGCTGCTGCACGGCATCGGCCGCAGCATGGTCCGCTTCTGGCACGAGAACCAGCCGACCTTCCGTCAGCTCGACTTCGGCTCGAGCATGCGCTACCAGTTCCGCGTGCTCGCCGGCCTGATGGCCGGACCGGACCAGCCGCCGCTCGCGGTCTTCCGTGCGCGCGAAGCCCTGCTCGCCATCAGCTGGAGCACCGCCATGATGGGCGATCTTCCACTCACCGACGACGAGTGCTACGCCGCGGCCGTCGATATCGCGCGAGACATTCTCACCAAGAATTGAATGACCATTTCTCGCTAGCACATATGTTCGATAGCGCGTAGATTCGACGGCATGTCGACACCGCTGCAAGGATCATTGCTCGACGGGTTCGGAGACATCGAGGTGGGCGGGCTCGATGGTGTGCGCCGGACGGTGTTGAGTCATGGGGCCTGGGTGGATGCTTTGCCCGGGTGGTTGTCGGGAGCGGATGTGTTGTTCGAACGGTTGGCGGATGGGGTGCCGTGGCAGGCGGAGCGGCGGCCGATGTACGACCGGGTGGTGGATGTGCCGCGGCTGCTGTATTTCTACGAGGAGGACGCGGAGTTACCGGATCCCGCGTTGGACGAGGCGCGGGAGGCACTGACCGCGCACTACCGCGAGGAACTCGGTGAACCGTTCCGTACGGCCGGGTTGTGCTACTACCGCGACGGACGCGACAGCGTGGCCTGGCACGGCGATACCTTCGGGCGCGGCGCAACCGACGACACCATGGTCGCCATCGTTTCGATCGGTGCGCCGCGAGCGCTGCTGTTGCGCCCGCGCGGTGGCGGCGCGAGTCTTCGATTTCAGGTGGGACATGGCGATTTGCTGGTCATGGGCGGCTCATGCCAGCGCACCTGGGAACACGCCGTGCCGAAGACGCGCAGACCGACCGGACCGCGAATCAGCATTCAATTTCGACCGCGCGGCGTGCGCTGACTACGCAGCGGTGCGGCGGCTTGTTGACCTCAACCAAGGTTGAGATAAGAAGCTGATCTCCATGAGCGCAACGACAATCCAGCCCGTGGTCGCAGACACCACGGTCGATCACACCCAGGACATTGCGGCGATCGAGAAGATCATCGCGAATGTCGAAACCGCGTACAACACCAACGACGCCGAACTCATGACCGCCGACTTCACCGCCAATGCGGCGGTGGTCAATGCGGTCGGTGCGCTCATGGTCGGGAAAGACGCGCTGCTGGAGGCGAACCGGCAGGGGCTGGCGGGATTTCTGAAGGATCAGTCCGTCCGCTACGAGGTCGCCGACATCGTATTCCTGCGGCCCGATATCGCGATCGCGCACAAGCTCGCCCGGGCGACGACGGCCGAGGGCGAGCTGATCGATATCGATCACGCGATGATCGCGCTGTACGTCCTGGTCAAAGAAAACGGTCGGTGGTGGACCGCGGCGCGGCAGAACACACTGGTCCCGCAGGCGAAGTAGCCCGTCAGGTCAGGGCGTGGCGAGCCGTTCCTCGCGCGTCGGGAAACGACGGCGACGAACGGTCGCGCCGTGCGACCAGATGGCCCGCTGGACCTCCTCCTTCGAGGCACATCCGTCGAATCGGACGAGCACGTCCGCGCGGGCCTGACGTGCGATATTCACCTTCCGGCGGTATTGCCGGAAAATCTGCACTTCACCATTGCGGTCCTCGTCCAGGTATTCGTAATCCATGCCGTAGTAGGCGTAGGTCCCGAGGGTCGCGAGCGAGGTTGCCCAGGATCGCAGCTGATCGCGTGCACCGAAAATCGTGACCATGCCGCCGATGCGGTCGATCCGTTCCCACCCGGTCGGTATATCGGCGAAATTCCAGTCGCGCTCCCCCGGCCCTTTCGCACGCCACTCCTGCAGCTGGGCCACCGCGGCATCCAGACCGAATGTCTGCCAGCGCACCGTGCCCTGCGAACGTTCGCGGAACGGCAGTTGCCTGCGCAAAGCGACGGCGGCGGCGCGGGTGAAGACGGTCAGGTCGGCGGGGACCAGCACAATCGGATCCGACGGCGCGGCATCGAACGGATTGGGATCCAGATGCGCCGGATCGATGACCACGAGCGTGCCCGGCCGCCGCTGATAGGCCAGGCCCCACAGCAGTCGAGCCAGTATCCGCGCACCACGCCAGTCGGAGAGCACATGCCAGGTCTCGTGGAAATGATTGGTGGCGAAGCGGAAATCGCTGCCGGGGCGCAGACTCAGCACCGTATACACCCGACCGTCGAGCACCATGGTGCGTCGATGCAATTTCGCCATTTTGTCGGTGGCCGAACCGGGGCGCGGCCGTTTGTTCTGCGCGGCCACGTTCACCTCCAGTTCTGCCTCGCGTGCATTCCAGGAGACCACGGCCGCCACCACGGGGCAACGGATTATTTTCGCGCGGTTGAACAGTGGTCCAGAGCACAGCGGTGCGCGGCCTCCCCCGATAGATTGGCCATATGAGCAATCCTGGGGCGGGGGTTCTGGCCGTGATGCCGCTGCATACGATCAGCGAGGTCTACGGCGAGAGCGGACTGCGCGAAAGACTACTGCTGGAAATTGCCGAACTATCCGATACCGAACGGCTCACCGAGGCATTGGACCTGGCTACCGAACTGCACCGCGAGGATCGTTACGGCCGCGAACCGTATCTGAGTCACCTACTGCGCGTTGCGATTCGGATCGTCAGCCACTACGAGGTGCGGGACCCGGATGTCGTCGCGGCCGGGCTGCTGCACGATTCGGTCGAGGATCACCCGGTCGAACTGGCCGGCGCGCGTCCCGGGTCGCCGACCGATGCCGCCCTCGCCGAACTCTCGGCCCGGTTCGGTGCCCGGGTCGCCGAACTCGTCGCCGCCGTCACCAATCCGGAACCGGATCCGGACATAGATCAGCACGCGCAATACCGCGAACATGTGGCGGCCAATCTCGAGCGGGCGCCGTGGGCCCGCATCGTCAAACTCTCCGACTTCACCGACAACGGCGTCGGCATCCTCTACGCCGACGGACCGGCGATGCGCAGACTCGCCACCAAGTACCGCCCGCTCACCGATATCTACCGCGACCTCGTCACCCGCCCGGATACCCCGCTCGCCGAGCACGTCAAACGGCATATCCTGCACCAGCTCGACAGCGCCGACGAACGTTTCGACGCCATTCTCGCCAGGGACTAGGTCCCGCGCAGCACCGATTCGACGAGTTCACGAACCGCTGCGAGCAGCCGTTCGGTCTCCCCCGCACGAGCCAGTCGCGGCACCTGTTCGCCGCCCATTGCGCCGAACAGCAGCCTGCCGACCACCTCGGCATCCAGGTCCGGGCGGGCCTGTCGCAACAGCCCGGTGATGTGCGCATCCCAGAATTCGTGGATTTCGGCGGCACGTGGATGCGGTGGGCCCTGCAGGTAGGCGACCGTCACCTCGATGTTGTCGGTCATCATTCGGAGGAAGGCGTCGAAGAAGGCCAGCAGTCGCTCTCCGGCCGGAGCCCCTGGCCCCAGCGGCGGCGGTCCGCTCCGGACGGCATCCATCAAGGCGAAGGTGCTCTCGGCGATCATCTCGTGCAGTAATCCGGCGCGATTGCCGAAGCGGTGGAAGATCGTGCCCTTGCCGACCCCGGCGGCCGCCGCGACCCGATCCATGGTGAGTGCGTCGGCCCCGTCTTCGGCGAGCAGCGCGGCGGTCGCGGCCAGGATCGCCTGCCGGTTACGCGCCGCATCCGCCCGTTCTCTCGGACGTTCGTCGGTCATTCCACCACCTTAGTTGACAACTTGACCGGCGGTCCATATCGTTCGAGACATCTGGACCGACAGTCAAGTTATGGAGGTATTGATGAAGGCAATCGTAATGACGGGCGTCGGCGGACCCGAGGTCCTGGTCGCCCAGGATGTCGCCGTACCGCATCCGGGTCCCGGCGAACTGGTGATCCGCGCCGAGGCGATTCCGGTGCTGTTCCCGGAGACCAAACTGCGCTCAGGTGAGTTCCCGATGCCTGTCGAAACACCAGTGGTCTTCGGTTTCCAGGCCGCCGGAGTGGTCGTCGAGATCGGGGACGGGGTCGACCCGGCATTGTTGGGCCGACGGGTCGCGGTGGCCACCGCAGGCTTCGGTTCCTACGCCGAATTCGTCTGCGCACCGGCACTTTCCGCAACCGCCATTCCGGACGCACTCTCCTCGGAGGACACGGCGGCTGTGCTGATGGACGGATCGGTGGCACTGCCTCTGCTCACGACCGCAGCGCTCACCGGCACCGAAACCGTCCTGATCGAAGCCGCCGCGACAGGAGTCGGCAGCGCACTCACCCAACTCGCCAAGGAATTCGGCGCCGCGCGCGTCATCGCAACCGCTGGCGGCCCCGAAAAGTCCGCACGGGCACTGGCATTGGGCGCGGACGAGGTCATCGACCACGACGCGCCGGACTGGTCGGCTCGACTGCACGAAACCCTCGACGGCACAACGCTCGACGTCGTCTTCGATTCCATCGGCGGCAGCACCGCCCGGGACCTGCTGGCAGTCATGACCCCGGTACGCGGCCGAATCCTCAGCTACGGCTGGCTGTCCGGAGCCCCCGCCCAGATATCTGCAACAGATCTACTCCCCCACGGCCTCACCCTCACTGCCTGCGCGGGCCCGGCCTGGCTCGCCGAGGTATCCCGCTCCGGTGCCGCCGCCCTCGATCGCGCCACCACCGGAACCCTCACTCCCCAAATCGATTCCGTACTTCCCCTCGACGAAGCCGCCAAAGCCCACCAACTCGTCGAGCAGCGCTCCCCCATCGGCAAGATCGTCCTGCGTCCCTGACGCACCGGACATATCCGACCCGTCGCGCCGCAGCCGTCACCGAGAGTGACTTCGGAATGAAATCAACTGTGGCCGTTGATGTTTCCCGTGGAGCATTCGGTGCGCGGACTGCATCGTTGCACCGAGTGCATCCACCGGCTGTGTCAGGGGCGCCGGGCGAAAGCGGGGGCGTGTTCTGGGAGTATCCCTCGGGCAATCAGGAATGGGGGGACGGTGCGCAAGATCGGGATCCGGCGCAGGACGCGTAGCGGCAACGGAGTCGTTGCGGCGTTGGCGATATCGATTCGGCCGGACAGGGCGGGGCGGAATACGGCGGCGTGGAGGATGCGTTGCAGGCCCTGGGTGACGACGGTCGGGAGGGTGCGGCGACGCTGCACCCTGGCCAGGTCAAGGGTGGCCAGGGTGCCCGAAGTCAGGGGTGGGGCAAGGATTCTCGCGGTGGCGACGGCGTCCTGGATGGCGAGGTTGATGCCGACTCCGCCGGCGGGTGACATGGCGTGGGCAGCGTCGCCGATGCAGAGCAGACCGTCGGTGTACCACTTGGTGAGGCGGTCCAGTTTCACGTCGAGTAGTTTCACCTCGTCCCAGTCCCGCAGCGCATCCTCCCGATCACGCAACCACGGTGCCGAATCGGCCATACTGCGCACGATTTCGGTGACCGGACCGCGCCGGGCCGCCGCATCGCCGCCCTTGGCGATGAGGGTCGCGACCTGCCAATAGTCACCGCGATCGAACATGACAGCGGCGCGGTGGGCGCTGAGCAGTCCGATCAAACCGGCGGGGTCGATATCGGTGCGCGGCAAGCGGAACCACCACACATCCATCGGTGTCGGCCAACTTCGTGAGCCGAGTCCGACCTCGGCCCGCAGCACCGAGTTACGGCCGTCGCAGGCCACGGTCAGATCGGCGCGGATCTCGCCGGTTTCGCCGTCTCTGGTCCGGTAGGCGACACCGGCGACCCGGCCGTCCTCCCGAATCACCGCTGTCGCTTCGGTATTCATGCGCAGCCGGAAGCTCGGCTCCCGATCGGCCGCCCCGGCCAACAGGTCCAGCAGATCCCACTGCGGCACCATCGCGATGTATTTGTGCGTACCCGGCAGATGTTCCAGGGTGAACACCGTCTGCACCGACCCGCGGATCGGCAGCTGGATCTGCTGCAGCTTGCGCGCGGGCAGTTTCGCGAACTCCTCACCGAGACCCAGTTCATCGAGCAGGTCCAGGGTCGTTGGATGTACTGTGTCGCCGCGGAAGTCGCGCAGGAAGTCCTTGTGTTTCTCGAGGACGGTGACCTCGATACCGGCGCGGGCCAGCAGCAGCCCGAGCACCATACCCGCCGGTCCACCACCAACCACCAGACACGTCGTACGTTCCATTGCCCCGACCTCCCTCCGTGCGCACGCGCCGGACGGACATTCCGCGGGCGCGGATGTAGCGGTTTCCCTGGCCGACTTCAATGGTAGGCCGCTCAGCCGAGCCAAGACCCTTGACCGTTGCGGCGGCGATCAGATCAGCGGCGCAGAACGAAAAAGTATGGCTCGGTCATCGCACGCATATCCATCACCCCGAGCAGCGTATCGACATCCACCCGACGGAAGTGGTCGATGATCGGCAAATGGTCGTAAACCATCGCGGCACTCACCGCACCGCGGTATTCGATATCGCGCAAACGTGCTGTCGGCCTGCGAGTTCGAAGTGCCGGGGCGAGGACGGGGAGTAGCTTCCGCACCGTCTGCACGCCCGCGAGCGGCACCCTACCTGCCAGACCGAGCGGCACCCGCCGCGGATCGACTGCGAAGATATTTCCCGATTCGTCGGCGAACAACAGTGGATGCACCGACTCCGGATCATCGAACTGCTTGCCGTACCAGCCCGAGGCGACCAGCACCCCGGCCATCGGATGCCCGGTATCCAGTTCCTCGCCCCGCCAGCGACCGACGGTCACCTCCGCGACCCTGGCCGCGGGCAAGCTGTCGAACAGCTCCCACGCCTGCTCCCTCGTGCATCCACCATCGAGCAAGTCCGACAGATCGGACTGCGCGCTCTCATTCTCGGCCATGACCGATCTCCTTCTCGACCGCAACGCTGCGAGAATAAGGCTATCAATCTCTCATCCGGTCGACTCAGAAGGGCGCTTCGGCTGCCAACTGCCCCACTTCCGGCAAGTAGGGGTCGAGTTCGCCGGATTCGAACCGCGACATGCCGATGACATGCCAGAACTGACCGGCGATATTGCCCTCGAATTTGTATCGGCCATCGGGCGCGAGGGCCGCCCATCCTTCGGGCAGGCCGAGCAGGATCGCGCGAATCGACGGTACGCCATCCTCAGGCCGCGACCACAGCAGGATGTTGCCGTCATCACCGCCGCTGGCCAGCAACTGGCCGGACGGGTCGAAGCTGAGCGACCAGACCCGGCGCTTATGCCCTTCGAGGGTATGCAGATGACGTCCGGATGCCATGTCCCACAACCGAACAACCAGATCATCGCCCCCGGTCGCCAGTGTGCCGGTGCGCGAGTCGACCGCGGCCGTCCAGAGCCTGCCGGTGTGCCGGGTCAACGTATGCAGTGCATCGCCGGATTCGATATTCCAGATGCGGGCGGTGGTATCCCATGACACGCTGGCGAGGCGGTCCTCGTGGAAGGCCACCGAATACACGCGGTCGCGATGTCCGCGCAGTGCGCGCAGGAACCGTCCGGAGCGCACGTCCCACAGCCGCACCACGGAATCGTCGCAGCCGGTGGCCATCAGCGCACCGTCGGCACTGAATGCGATCGAGCGAACCCGGCCGCGATGTTCGGCGCAGACGGCGTGCAGTGCACCGGTAGTGCGCACCCAGATGATCACCGTGTCGTCGTCATTGGCGGTGGCCACATAGTCGCCGGTCGGGTCGAAGGCGGCGGCCCAGATCGGTGCGGATTCGATATTGATATGGCGTTCGTACAGGTCGGCGTCGAGGTTGAACAGACTGAGCCGACCGTCATTGACGACGAGGCCGAGCTGATGGCTGCCGAGTTCGCTGAATATCGCCGATTCGAAGGTGAGCAGGCGGTCTTCGCTGCCGATCAGTCGGCGAACCAACCGTCCGGTCACCGGATCCCACAGTCGAACCACCCCGTCGTTACCCACGCCGGAGAGCAGGGTGCCGTCCGCGTTGAAGCTGACCGTGCGAACCTGGCGGCCGTGGCCGGTGAGCGTGTGTTTGCAGGTGCCGGTTACCGGATCCCAGAGCCGGGTGGTGAATTGGTCGTCGGTAATGGCCAATTGGGTACCGTCCGGGCGAAAGGCGAACGGCCAGATCGAGCCGGTATGCGCGGTGAGCCGGTGTCGCAACTCCCCGGTCTCGCTGTCGCGGAGACAGACCAGTCCGGCGCTATCACCCGAGGCGAGCAGTTCACCCGCCGGATCGAAGGCGAGCCAGTAGATGGCCGCGGTGTGTTCGGTGAGCGACTGCCGTTCCGCACCGGTCTCCGCATCCCACAGACGCAGCCCGCCATCGGTATCCCCGCTCGCCACGATCGGCAAGCTCGGATGGAACGTCACGGTATAGACCCGCCCGGTATGACCGTGTAGGTCGCGAATCTTCCGACAACTCAACGGATCCCACAGCGCGAGCGTGCCGTCGACACCACCGACCGCGAGCAGTTCACCGGTGGGACTGAACGCCACTCGGAATACCGAGCCGGACGCCCCGCTGAATTCGCCGCTCATCCCGCCACTTTCGATATCCCACAGGCGTACGGTGCCATCCCGATAGGAAGCCGCGACCAGCGGTCCGCGAATATCCAAGCTGTAGATGAGTTCCCCGCCACCACCCGCGGGGCTGCATTCGTGCCGCAGCTCGCCGCTCGGCAATGTCCACAGCCGCAGCACCCCGTCGGCGTCACCGGTGGCCAGCAGATCACCGGTGGGACTCAGCACCACCGGCCACGGCCAGTTCTTGTGCCCCAGCAGGATTCGGCGCAGTTCACCGGTGGCGGCATCCCAGATGCCCACGGTGCCGTCGCCGGATCCAGTCACCAGCACCGTATCGGTGAACGCCACCGCGAACGTCCGTGCTCGGTGCGTCTGCAAGGTGCGCAGCGGTCTCCCGGTTTCGGCATCGCAGATGAGTACGCCGCCGTCATCGCTGCCGATGGCCAGCGTGCCGCCGTCCGGGTTGTAGGCGACCGGCTGCGGCAGTCGGCCGTGCCTGGCATGGAAACCGTGCCGGACTCCGATTGCGGCAGGCGCGAATTCGGTCTGCGCCGCTACTCCGGGCACCCATGCCGCGCCGTACAGATCGGTGCCGGTCGGGGTGCCGGTGACCTCGATGAGTGCCGCCCGGGACCAGCGGCTGCCGCTGGCCCGTGATCCGGTCAGATCGGTGTGCACCAGGCGGGCGCGGGTGAGATCGGCCTCACCCAGATCCGCGCCGACCAGGCTGGCCTCGTCGAGTCGGGCGCCGACCAACCGCGCACCGTGCAGGACGGCACGGTCGAGGTTCGTGCCGACCAACCGGGCACCGCTGAGATCCGCCCCGGTGAGATCGACATCGCGCAGGTCCCGATACGACAGATCCTCCCCCGCCAGACTCGCACCGCGCAGATCCGCGGTCGGTGCGGTGCGCAGCCGCGTCGCCACCCGAATGGCATTGGTGCGCGACACGTCGTCGGCCGCCTGGTCGGCCAGCACACCCTCGGCCCAGATGCGCAACGCCCGGTTGTCGGCGAGATCGCAGAGGAAGTCGATCGAAAGTTGGGATAGCGGCGATTGGGTCAGCTGGGCGGGCGCGAGGGCGCCGACCTCGAATTGCTCGGCAATGTGGTTGGCCACCAGCCATTCCATTACCGACGAATGGATGAAGCCGAACAGGTTGTCCGCGGTGCGTATCAGCAGACTGCCGGAGCCGATGGCGTGCGCCGACTGCTGCACCGACATCCGGCTCGATCCGGTCAGTTCGGCCAAACCCGCTGCCACCTCGGTCAATTCGGACAGCCGAAGATACGGCTCGCCGGTTTCCCAGACGCGCAGCGCGAATGCCGTGACACCGAGCCACAATTCGTGCAGGCGCAGCCCGGGCAGCGCACCGGCCACGCCCGCGGTGCGGTCGGCCTCGTAGGTGAGCCAGGACTCCAGGATTTCCCGGTACAGCCCGGCCGGACCCACCGCCTGTTTCGCGCCTGCCGCGGCCCGTAGCCGCCGCTCGTCCAGATCGGCGATGAACCCGAGCATCCTGGGATTCTGTGCCAGTCCGAGCAGATCCTCGATACCGGTGATCAACCCCATTCTGGCGTCCGCGCGGCGGATATCGCCGCCGTAGCGGTTGGTCAGGAAGGCGTGGATCTGCGCGGGCGCGAAATCCTCGATGCCCACGATGCGCCGATCCTGCAGCAGACCGACGCGTTCGCCGAGTGCAGTCAGCACCTGGGCGCGGGATTCGAAGTGCTGGGTGCGGCTGGCCACGATGATCTTGGCTTTGCCGACGGCGGCCTGCAGCAGGGTTTCGAGATGGTCGGCGGCGAAGTCGTAGCTGATCCGGGTGACGAGTTCGTCGAAGCCGTCGAACAGCAACACCACCCGACCCTCGCGCAGCATGTAGTGCAGCGCCTTCAGATCGATCCGATCCTCGCCGTGATTGGCCAGATGTGCGGCGACCAGACCGTCGACCGAATGGGTTTTGTCCAGGGCCCGCAGGTCGATCAGGATCGGAATCAGCGCGGGCATGGTTTCGGTGATGCGGCGGGCCAACTCGCGTAGCGCGAAGGTTTTTCCGCGTCCGAAATCACCGAGTATGAGGATGAATCGGCCGTGGTCGGCCGCGATCACCTTCATGAGTTCGCCGACCAGATCGTCGCGGATCTGCTGATCGCCGTGTTCGAGGATCCGGAAGCGCTGCGGAACATACAGATCCGGCGGATAGGTGCGGTCCGTGCGCAATCGCGCGGCCTGGTGCGTGAGGTAGTCGTCCAGATCGAGCAGGCCCTGGAATTCGGTGAAACTGCGCACCCGCAGACCGTGGCTGGCCGCCTCCTCGCGCAGCGAACGCGGCGGCGCCGCACCGCGATACACGAGTTCGGAACCATATTCCGGATCGTGGCCGAGGAAATCCTCCACCACCTGCCTGGTCAGATCACCGACGTGCACGCCGACCCGCCACTGGGCGATGACCTCGTCGTCTTCCCTGGTGATCAGCAGATGTGGCGGCTCCACCTCGACGCGCCGGACCTTCGCCCCGGGATAACGGGTTTCGCACACCTCGGCGACGCGCTCGAGCAGCCGCCCATGCGGATCGACCGCCGGAGTCTCCGCGGGCGGTTCCGGGAGCTCGGGCTCGTCCGGTCCGAGGAGTTCGGGCTGTTTGGCCGTCGGCAGCGCAGCGGCAACCTTCAGCCAATCGAATTCGAGTTGCGCGGTGGACTCACCGCGTCCGGAGAACCGGGCCAGTCCTGCGGCGGTGAGCTGGATGATCTCGTCGCGGCCCGGAGCGGCCGCGGGCAGGACGGGCAGCGTGTCGTCGAGCCGATCCAGATGCGGACCACCAGGTCCCGGACCGTGCAGCAGCAGGTTCAACCGGCCGCCGAGCAAACGGGACAGCGTATCCGCGTCGCGCAGCAGGTCCGGATCATGGGCGGGCGTGCCGGCGCCGGGCAACGGATCGTGCCGGACGACACCGAGGCGCAACCACCCGTTCTCCTCGAACGGGCGCAGCCGCTCGGCGAACCAGGACGCCTGCGGTTCGCCGATTCGGCCGTAATCGTCCTCGGGCAGATGGGTCGCGGCCATGGTCGAGTTCAATCCGGCGACCACCACCCGCAATTCGGGAATCGGGAACAGTGTCCACGGCTGTCCGATATCGAAGACGAGGTGATCCAGCCCCTGATACAGCGCGCCGAACATCCGCGCGTACTGCTCGAGCTTCGGGAAATACGGTGGCTGCGGTTTTCGGTCGCGGGCCTCGCAGTTCAGGAAGTAGGCGTGGCAGGCTGGTTTGGAGACATCGTGATTGCCGGGCACCATGATCAGCCGCTCCGGACCGAGGCCGAGCAGTGTGCGCAATCCGCTCAGGAAAGTTAGCGCCTCGTCGACCTCGCGAGGACGGCCGGATTCGGTCATATCCCCGGATACCACGATCAAATCCGGTTTGGCCACACCCTGATTCACCAGATGGGTCACATTGGCGTGGATGCGTGCCTGCAATTCGGCCGCGGTGCTCGGCTCATCCGGCGCGAGCAGCCCGCGACCGAAACGCGGACCGGCGACATGCAGCACCGAGACGCTGGTACGCGGCTCCTCACGATCGGCGGCACCCGGGAACGCCGGGGCCGCAACCGGTGTACGCCGCGGCAGCACGGATTCGGGTGTGTCCGTGATGGTTTCGACGGCGAACCGGTCTGGACCGTTGTGCGGAAAGCCCGGTTCCGACGGCGGCTTCGCCCGCCCCGCGACCAGATGTCCGACCCGCTCCAAAAGGATTCGGCGCGCCTCCTCGGCAGTGGACACCCGCACCAGGTCGAGATAGGTGATGGTCGCGAGCAGACCCTCGAGCAGGCATTCGGCGATGCGCACCGGCATCAGCTTGCCCGGATCGGTGCGGTAGGCCGCCTGCCATTCCATGGTTCCGTAGTAGGAACCCAGATAGTTCTCCGACAGCACCACCAGCACCACCGCCGAATCACGCACACCGCGATCCATGAAATCGATGAAGTTGGTGCCGGGCACGAAATCCCAGGCCTGGATGAGGGTGCTGTAACCCGCGGTCTCCAACTGCCAAGCCAACCATGTGGCCCATCGCTCGTCGGCCGGTGAATAGCTGATGAAGAAGTCCCGCCGCCCGCCCGAAGTCACAGCATCAGTATGCCCCGATGGGTCGCCACGCCAAACGGCAGAAGATCATTACGATACGTACCGAATGCGGAAGTGCCCCAGCCGATATGCTGCATGATGGGGCATGTGCCCGAACAACAGGTCGATTCCGCTGCGGAGAACCCGCCGTCGAGTGCCCTGGTGTCCGCGCCGTCGAGATGGGGGCTGAGCACGCTGGATTGGGTCCGGCTCGGACTGTTCGCGGCCGGACTGCTGTGCGTGG
This sequence comes from Nocardia sp. NPDC049526, assembly GCF_044465765.1. Taxonomy (NCBI): domain Bacteria; kingdom Bacillati; phylum Actinomycetota; class Actinomycetes; order Mycobacteriales; family Nocardiaceae; genus Nocardia; species Nocardia sp. NPDC049526. Next base: position 708,399 of record NZ_JBITMA010000002.1, read on the forward strand.
CGACCGGATTGCTGCCGCGCGCCGAGGCCGCCGACAATATGCGCCGGATCGGGCCGCTGCTGCTGTTCCTGTGCAGTGTGATCATTCTCGCGGAGCTGACGCGGCAGGCGAAGGTGTTCGATGTGATCGCACACCGCCTGGCCATACTCGGGCGCGGCTACTATCCGGCGTTGTTCCTGCTCTGCGTGCTTTTCGCGTCGGCGACAACGATTCTGCTCAATCTCGATACAACGGCGGTATTGCTGACTCCGGTCATGCTCGCGCTGGCGATACCGGCTCGCATTCCGCCACTGCCGTTGGCGATGACCACGCTCTGGCTGGCCAATACGGCGAGCCTGCTGCTTCCGGTCTCGAATCTCACCAATCTGCTTGCCGCCGAACGGGTTGCGCTGCGCGCCACGGATTTCGCGGCACGGATGTGGGCGCCGCAGCTCGTGTCGATCACGGCGACCATGGTGTGCCTCTGGGTCTGGTACTGGCGACGCGGTCGACGTGAAACCGATCGGTACGTACCGCCGGAGCCGATTCGTCCGGAGAACGCCAGGGAGCGCACGCTGCTCTACACGACGGCAGGAGCGTGTCTGCTGTTCATTCTTGCGATCCCGTTCGTGGGTGATCGGATCGGCATCGCCGCCACCCTGGCCGCCGCCATTGCGGTGGTCGCCTTCGCGATCTTCGACCGTTCGTCGCTGCGACTATCGCTGATCCCGTGGCAGTTGCTGGTTTTTGTGGTCGGGTTGTTCCTGGTGGTGCCGACATTGAGCCGGTTCGGGCTCGCCGATGTCATGCATGCGCTGATCGGGCACGACTCCGGAGTGGTCGGGGCGTACCGTGCGGCGGGCGCCGGCGCCGGATTGTCCAATGTGGCCAATAACCTTCCGGCCTACACCGCAGGTGAGGCGGTGGTGTCCGAGGAGAATCGAAATCAGTTGCTGGCCTTGCTCATCGGCACCAACGTCGGGCCGATCGTGACGCCATGGGCGTCGCTGGCGACGCTGCTGTGCCTGGAGTTCTGCCGCACCCACGGTGTTCGGGTGCCGATGCCACGGTTCGTGCTCACCGGGCTGGGGCTCGCGGTTGTCGCTACGACCGGTGCCGTCGCTGTGCTGCTGGCGACGGGCTAGTCGGGATCGCCCTCAGCCCGGCAGCCCCGTCACACTCACCTCGGCGGCGGCCTTCACCAGCAATGCCAACTCCGGCAGCATTTCGGCGCCGGCGGCAATGAAGTTCACTTCACCGCCAGGGAGGTCGAGATGGTCGTTGAGCGGTGCGCCGTCGAAATCGGTGACGTGGATACCGGATTCACGGGCCAGCAGGGTGCCTGCGGGCAGGTCGACCAAACCGGCTCGGTAACCGACGAATCCGTCGATATCGCCGCGGCTCAGCATCACCCAGCACAGCAGCGGGGACCACAGTTGGATCAAACGACGGGAACCGGATTCCAGGGCCAGGCGCAGGCCGCGTGCCGTGGTGTCGGTGCGAGTCACCGGATAGCCCTGCAGCCAGGCCAGGGTCGGAGCGAATTCGGAGGAACGGTGCGGCGGTCGCCAGAGCGGGCCGTCCGGCCCTGTGGCGCCGGATCCGCGCACGGCGGACCAGGTGCGGTCGGCCAACGGTTCGTGGACGATGCCGAGCATCGGAACTCCGTTGTGGCACAGGGCGATACCGATTGTGCAGACGGGCAGGCCGATGGCGATGTTATTGGTGCCGTCGAGCGGGTCGACGACCCAGCACCAGGAATCGTCGACGCCATGGAGCCCGGATTCCTCGGCGAGGATGCGATGGTGTGGGAAGGCGCGGCGGATATGGCCGACGATGATATGTTCCGCGCGCAGGTCCAGGTCGGTGACCAGATCACCGCCGGCGTCCTTGATGCGGACGGTGAGTGATCCGGCCAGACCCTCCCGGATCGCCCGACCCGCCTCGATCGCCGCTGCCCTGGCCACCTCGGCAGCAGTCGTCAGGACGGTGTCCAGCCGGTCGAAGGCGCTGATCGGATCCGGATCGGCCGGTGCCGGACCATCCGGCGGCAGCACCAGGTTCGCTACGTCGCCTGCTCGCATCGGTCCTCCAGTTGTTCCGGCAGGGTGGACTCCTGCAGAGGGATGGCAGCCGGCGGAGCCGGCGGAGTGGGTAAGTACAGCTGGTCCAGCACCGTTTGCGCGGCGCGCCTGGTTTCGCTCGGGGTGCAACCGGTTCGGCGCACCCAGTGGTCGGCGGTGGCGAGGGTGCCGAGGGATCGGTCCGGTTGGCCGCGACGAACCTCGCCGAGCACCACGGTGGCCGCCTCGCCCCGGACATCGGAGAGGTGAAATACCCCGTGTGGCAGGGTGTATACCTCGCCTACACGGAAATGCTCACTGGATCGGATGCGATAGCGGACCAGTCGCTCGGTCGCACGAACCACATCACCGTCGGCGCCACTATGGATTTCGAAGATGCGATGGGTTGCCCGGTCCGCAGAACTCTCCACTTCGAGTATCTCGTTGCCGACCTCGCCGTACAAGACCACGCTGAGCAGATCCCAGCTGTGCGCGTGCATCGCCGAAGTCGTCGGACACGACCGCAGCCCATCGGTCCAGACGTGCACGCAGACGCCGAGTCCGCCGTCGCGCGATGCGGGAAAACACAAGAACCCCAACGGATGCCGGACCGCGGCGATGTCGATTCGACCGTCGAGCACTCCGGTCATGAAATCACGAGCCCAGCGTCGCACTGCGGGCCCCGCCGCATCGGAGCCGATCAGCGTTCGTAGTCGGGCATAGTCGTTCATTCAGTACGGATTCCTCGGCTGCAGTGCGCGTCGCACGATATCGGCGACGTCGCGATCGGTATAGGAAGCCGGTAGCGCGAGACCGAGCAGATCGAACAGCGCACGAGTCTGATCGACCGACGGCTCGTCGGCGAGCGCCAGTTCCTCGCTCCGGCTCAGCGGCACCTGTCTGGCCTGCTTGAAACTGGCCACGAGCTCCCGGTTGAAGTCCCGGTAGTAGGGCTTGTCCCGTTCGAACATCAGGGCCGGAGTATTCGGATTGTCCTGCGTGACAATGACGCAACTCGACGAGAGGTCCCAGCGGAAGGTCGTCATCACCATCGAGAGTCCGACATCGATGGTCAGGAAGGTGAACCGCTGCCGGTACCAGCATGCCGCGAGCACCGTCGCGAAGGACTCCTTGCGGGTCCGCTCGGTGGTCCACAATTCGCCGGTGCGATCGGCCTCGGGCACCAGCGAAGAGCGGAACTGCGCGTAGGTCTTGCACAGCAGTTCATTGGTCGGATCCAGCACCTCCACCTGGATCCGCAGCGGACGCTGTTCGCGGCGCGCGTTCTCCACGCATTCGCGCAGTGTGACGGCCCGCAGATAGGTTCCGGTGCCTCCCTTGAACAGCCACTGTTCGGTACCGCGGCGCGCGAGCGTATGCGCATGCCCGATCTCCGGACCGTACAGCAGTTGTACCGAGTTCGAATCCTGAATGGCCTTGGCGGACAGATGCCGATCACGCAGCAACGTGGTGGCCAGCAAACCGAGCACCAGCAGGATGACCGCATTGATCAGGTCCGCATCGAAGAAGCCGATATCGATCAGCGAGATCACACCGAAGATGACCGCGAGAACCAGGGCGACGAGACCGTCGATATTGTTCCGCAGCCAGATCAGCACCCGTGCCATAGGTTTTCGGCCTCCCCTAGGGTTTCTACCCAGGATAGGTGCACCTGTGCCGACTCAGCGAGCGAACGGTCAAGTCCCGCAGGCGGGTCGGTGTGTGACGGCGTCCAGTCGAGCGGCGAGGATACGGCGGGCCCGATCGTAGGGCGCCGATTCGCCGAACAGCAGCGCATCCTGGGCCGCGGTCCGTGCGATGGCGTCGAGTTCGAAGGCAAGGTCGGCGGGCTCGTTATCGGGGACGATCTCGCCGAGGCCGATGGCCTCGGCAATGGTGGTTTCGTAGAGCCGCAACCAGTCTCGGCGCGAGGCGGCCACGGCGTCGTGCACGCGCCCGGGGCGGGCGTCGAACTCAGCGACGGCGGACAGGAAGAAGCAGCCGCCGCTGAAGTACGGCTTCGCGGCATAGTCCAACCAGGACTCGCCGAGTGCCCGGACCCGGCGGATGCCAGCGGGTGCACGTCGCGCGGGTCTCACCACGTGTGCGATGAAGACTTCGACGGCCGCGCGGACGGTTGCGAGCTGGAGTTCTTCCTTGGAGCCGAAGTGCGCGAAAACGCCACTCTTGCTGAGGTCGAGTTCGGTCGCCAAACGCCGCACGGACAGGCTTTCCAGACCTTCGACCGAGGCGATATCCATGGCGCGGTCGAGGATGACGCGCCGAGATCGCTCACCGCGCTGTAGCCGCTTGTCGATCTTTGTTTCGACGGTCATCGGTACCTACCTTCGTCCGAGGTCGAGCACAGTTTACGGACGACCGTCCGAATTGTTTCACACTGGATCAGCTTGATCAAACACTTCGTCGACCGTATTGACAGACAGCAAGGTGGAAAGTAATAGTACGACCGTCCACTTAGTTTGCTGGCAATCGCCGCCGATCCACGCCGCAACAGCAGCCTCGACGGCAACCAGATAGGCGAATCTCCATGCCTGATCGGCAGACAACCGGCGGGCCAGTGGATGCAGGGCCGCTCGAACACCTCGGACGAGCGTCCACATTCTCGAGATGAGAGGACAGAGCATGCGCGCTATTCAGCAGGAACAGTGGGGCGGGCTGGAAACCATGCGACTCGTCGAGATCGCCCGGCCGACACCGCTGTACACCGAAGTGCTGGTGAAAGTCGTTGCGGCGGGGGTCAATCCGATCGACTACTTCAGCCGAGAAGGGCGGGCGTACGTACGGGCATTGACGCTGCCCTTCGTCAACGGCTGGGACGTCGCCGGTATCGTGGCGGAGGTCGGCTACGGGGTGACCCGCTTCCGGCCCGGCGACCGCGTGTACGGCATGCCGTGGTTTCCACGCGCGGCGGGTGCCTACGCGGAATATGTGACCGCTCCGTCGCACCAATTCGTGTCCATACCAAAGGGTTCGAGTTTCACCGAGGCCGCGGCACTGCCCCTGGCCGCGCTCACGGCCTGGCAGATGCTCGTCGATATCGGCAAAGTCGCTCCCGGGCAGCGCGTTCTGGTATCGGCCGCGGCAGGTGGCGTGGGCCACCTCGCCGTGCAGATCGCAAAGTCGTTCGGGGCGTATGTGATCGGCACCGCGAGCGCGGCCAAGCACGACTTCCTGACCGCACTCGGCGCCGACGAGACCATCGACTACACAACGACCGATATCGCAGCGACCCTCCGCGATATCGATATCGTGATCCAGATGCACGGCGGCGAACCGGCGCTGCGCATGCTCGAAACCTTGCGTCCCGGTGGCATTCTCGTCAACGCACAGGCGGCTTGGACACCGGGAATGGCCGAGCGCGCGGCCGAACTCGGTGTACGTGCCAGCGGCTATCTGGTGGAACCCGACCGTGCCGACCTCGAAGCACTGACCGACCTGGTCGAGCAGGGCCAACTGCGCCCACACGTGGAAACGGTGCTGCCGCTGGAGCAGGCAGCGGAGGCACACCGCCTCATCGAGCAGGGCCGAACCAGCGGGAAGATCGTGCTCACCGTGAGTGACCCAAGCCACACGCCGGAATCTTGACCTCGAGTGCGGTTGAGGAAGCAGGATCGAGCGTGCCGAGGTTCGCCGAATGCGGTGCACACCATCCGTCGGTGCGCACCGGCGAGCCGGGCACACCCGATTCCGCGAGCCGGTCAGCGTCGACGGCTCACGGTTCGCTCCCGCTGGGCCCGTACACCCACCAGCGGGAGCACGGGGCTATTACGCCGGATAGCAGAATGCTCTCTGAAACGTCAACAGCCGCATACCATTTCGGTATGCGGCTGGGCCGACGGCAATCAGGCGGAGACGGCGATCTCCCACTCGTACACGGTGAGCTCCGAGGAACCGGTGCTGTGCACCGGGTCGGTGAACGCGATTTCCCTTGCGGCTTCGAGACTTTCGGCGTTGATCACGTACGCACCGCCGGTGCCGTCGGTGAACCGACCGCTCTCCACCAACTGCCCGCGCTCGAGCAATCCGTTCAAGAACTGCTTGTGCGGTTCGATCACGGCCGGGTCGAACGACGGCTTGCGCATCGCCATGACCAGGTACTTGTTGATCACGCCTGCGACTCCGGACGCGGCGCCCTGGTCGCCGCGGCGGCCGCGCGCACCTGCGGGGCTACCAGCACTACCTGGCCGAGCACACCGTTGACGAATCCGGGCGAATCGTCGGTGGACAGTTCCTTGGCCAACTCCACCGCCTCGTCGACCGCGACGACCGGCGGAACATCGTTGGCGTGGAACAGCTCCCACACCGCGATCCGCAGGATGGCCCGGTCCACGGCTGGCAGCCGGGACAGCTCCCAGTCCTTGAGGTAGGACTCGATGGTGCCGTCCACTCGATCCAGATCGTCGGCGACGCCCTCGACCAGGGTGCGGGTGTAGGCATGCACCGGGGCGACCGCCTGATCCTGGGTGGCCAGTTCGGCCCGCTCGCTGACCAGGTCGGCCGCGTCCACATCGCGGGCCTCCGCCTCGAAGAGCAGATCGACCGCCCGGCGGCGGGCCTTGTGCCGCGCGCCGAGCTTCTTGAACGTGGACTTCTTGTCTATGGGCTGTTCCGCCACAGCAGTCATTATCCCTGTTCGCAGTGTCTAATGGCGGCAGCAGCGGGTCCCTGCGTGGTTACGCTGCGCTGCCGCCTCCGGGCCCGTCGCTACTACCGCGGGGCGGGCGATCAGGCGTTCACGCGGCCGAGGTAGCTGCCGTCGCGCGAATCGATGCGCAGCTTGTCGCCGGTGTTGATGAAGAGCGGAACCTGCACCTCGGCGCCGGTCTCCAGAGTGGCGGGCTTGGTGCCGCCGGTGGAGCGGTCGCCCTGCAGGCCGATGTCGGTGTGCTGTACCTCGAGCTCGACGGTGACCGGCAGCTCGACGTAGAGCGGCGCGCCCTCGTGGGTGGCGACCTGAACGACCATGTTCTCCAGCAGGAACCGGGCGCCGGGGCCGATGGTCTCCTCGGAGATGGAGATCTGGTCGAAGGTCTCGCCGTCCATGAAGACGTAATCCGAGCCGTCGTGGTACAGGTAGGTCATATCGCGACGGTCGACGGTGGCGGTCTCCACCTTGACGCCCGCGTTGAAGGTCTTGTCGACGACCTTGCCGGACAGCACGTTCTTCAGCTTGGTCCGCACGAATGCAGGGCCCTTACCCGGCTTGACGTGCTGGAATTCGATGATCTGCTGGAGCTGACCGTCGATCTTCAGCACGAGGCCGTTCTTGAAGTCGCTGGTGTCCGCCACTGTTCTCGGATCTCCTAGTTCTGGATATGCGGTCTCGGTGACCGGCGTCATTCGACGACGGTCAGGTCTTTGCTGGTGTTGGTGAGCAGATCCGGGCCCCCCTCGCGCACCACGAGCGTGTCCTCGATCCGGACGCCGCCGCGGCCGGGGAAGTACACACCTGGTTCGACGGTCACCGCCACGCCAGACAGAAGTGTACCGGTTCCGGTTTTGGCGATTCCCGGCGCTTCGTGGATCTGCAGACCGACACCGTGTCCGAGACCGTGCACGAACAGCTTCCCGTGTCCGGCCGCCTCGATCACCGCACGCGCGGCCGCATCCACATCGATGACCGGCGCGCCGGGCTTCAGCGCCTCGCGTCCGGCCCGCTGCGCCGCTTCGACCAGCGCGTACACCTCCCGATGCCAGTCGGAGGCGGTGCCGAGTACGAAGGTGCGGGTCATATCGGAGTGGTAGCCGCCGACCACGGCGCCGAAGTCGATCTTGACGAAATCGCCGGTGGCCAGGACCGCCCCGGTGGGCCGGTGATGCGGAACGGCGGAGTTCGCACCCGTCGCCACGATGGTTTCGAAGGCGACCGCATCGGCCCCGTGTTCGAACATCGCCCATTCCAGATCCCTGGCGACCTGACGTTCGGTACGGCCGGGACGCAGGCCGCCGCGTTCCAGCAGCGTCGCCAGCCCGGCGTCACCCGCGGCGCAGGCGGCACGCAACTGTTCGATCTCGTAACCGTCCTTGACCATGCGTAGCTGTTCGACCAGCCCCGGAGTGGCGACGAATTCCAAACCGGTCTTCCGCTCGATGAATCCGCGATGCTGGTCAACTGTGACGATATGGCTCTCGTAACCGACCCGGCCGAGCTGCCACTCCCCCGCGAGCTCCACGATGCGTCGGGCGGTGGCCCTGGCGATTTCGGCGCGCAGGTCGGGCACCTGCTCCACGACCTGGCTCAGATAGCGCCCGTCGGTGCCGATCACGGTGCGCTCCTCGGAATTACGGATATCCCAGGAGGTCACCAGCAGTGCGGCATTGGACCCGGTGAAGCCGGTCAGGTACCTGATGTTCACCAGATCGGTGACCAACAGCGCGTCGACCTCGTTTTCCACCAGCAAACTGCGTAATGCGCTACGGCGCGCCGCGTAGTCGGGCCCAGGGCACGCGTGATCAGCAGACATATCTCAAAACTACCGCCGACACGCCGTAGATCCCGAATAAAAACACCGGTATACCGGTATTCGAGCGAGGCGATCGATATTCACATATCGATCGGCTATCCCCAATCCGGAATCGGGGCTGCATCCGCGACCAGGGGCGGACGAGGCTGAAGCCATGTCCCCCATCGCTTTTGCCCTGTTGCTGGCCTGGTGCTCGGCGCTTACCGTCTTCGATATCCGGCAGCGCCGACTGCCCAATGCGCTCACCGCCTCCGGCGCGATGATCATCTTCGGATATGCGCTGTTCACAACACAATTCACAGCCGCGGTGGCCGGTTCGATCTTGTTGGGGATGCCATATTTATTGGTGCACTTGATCGCACCGGCCACACTCGGGGCGGGTGATGTGAAACTGGCCGTGGGGCTGGGCGCGGTCGCCGCGCTCGGCGGTGCACAGGTATGGGTGCGTGCGGCGCTCGTCGCACCCGTTCTGACTGCGACATTCGGGCTCGCCGTATTGGCCCACTGGCGGATTCGGTCCGGTGCTGATCGGGCCGGGCCGCATGCGCTACCCCATGGGCCGGCCATGTGCGTCGCGACGGTGCTGAGCCTGGCGGCGGCATATGGCTAGCCGATGCCGCGACGCCGCCGTGCCGGTCACCACGGCGGGCCGCGTGCCGGAGCACCCCCGTCGACATGGGAAGATGGACAGCGTGTTGCGCTGGATAACTGCCGGAGAATCCCATGGTCCCGCTCTTGTCACCATCCTCGAGGGGATGGTGGCCGGTGTCGAGGTGACGTCCGACGAGATCTCCGCACAGTTGGCGCGCCGTCGGCTCGGGTACGGGCGCGGCGCCCGGATGAAGTTCGAGGCCGATAAGGTCACCGTCATCGGTGGAGTGCGGCACGGGCGCACGATGGGCGGACCGGTGGCCATCGAGATCGCGAACTCCGAGTGGCCGAAGTGGACGACGGTCATGTCCGCGGATCCGGTGGACGAGAGCGAACTCGCCGATATGGCCCGCAACGCACCGCTGACCCGGCCGCGCCCCGGCCATGCCGACTACTCGGGCATGCTCAAGTACAACTTCGACGACGCCCGCAATGTTTTGGAGCGGGCCAGTGCCCGTGAGACCGCCGCGCGCGTCGCGGCCGGCACGGTCGCCAGGAATTTCCTGCGCCAGGCCTTCGGCGTCGAGGTCATCTCGCATGTCGTCTCGATCGGCACTGCCGCCAACACCACCGGCATCGTGCCGACCGCCACCGACTTGGCCGCGATCGACGAGAGTCCGGTGCGCGCGTTCGACAAGGACGCCGAGGCCGCGATGATCGCCGAGATCGAGGCCGCCAAGAAGGACGGCGACACCCTCGGTGGTGTGGTCGAGGTGGTCGTGGACGGGCTACCGGTTGGATTGGGTTCGTTCATCAGTGGCGCGGATCGGCTGGATTCGCGGCTCGCAGGCGCGCTCATGGGAATTCAGGCGATCAAGGGCGTCGAGGTCGGCGACGGTTTCGAAACCGCGCGCCGCCGCGGCAGCCAGGCACATGACGAGATGAAGCCGGGACCGGACGGCGTGCTGCGCTCGACCAACCGTGCCGGCGGTCTCGAGGGCGGTATGACCAATGGCGAGGCGCTGCGCGTGCGCGCCGCGATGAAGCCGATCTCGACGGTGCCACGCGCGCTGTCCACGGTCGATATGACCACTGGCGAGCAGGCCGTCGCCATCCACCAGCGCTCGGATGTCTGTGCTGTGCCCGCCGCGGGTGTGGTCGCGGAGACCATGGTCGCGCTGGTCGTCGCGCAGGCCGCGCTGGAGAAGTTCGGCGGCGATTCGCTGGTCGAGACCGTCGACAACATCACCAGCTACGTCAAGCGCATCGGCACCCGACCACACGTGCCGCAATGATCGTGCAGTCCGATCCGCGCGCACCGCGCGTGGTGCTGGTCGGACCGCCGGGGGCGGGGAAGTCGACGATCGGCCGCAAGCTCGCCAGGGAACTCGGTGTCGAGCTCTACGACACCGATGCCGGAATCGAGCGCGAGACCGGACGCACCATCCCGGAGATCTTCGCCGAGGACGGCGAGCCGGAATTCCGCCGGATCGAGGAGCAGGTGGTGCGCCGCGCCATCCTCGCCGAACGCGGTGTGGTCTCGCTCGGCGGTGGGGCCGTGCTGTCCGAGGACACCAGGGCGCTGCTGCGCAATCGCACCGTGGTGTATCTGGAAATCAGTGTGGCCGAAGGACTTCGACGCACCGGTGCGAGTACGCAGCGACCGCTGCTCAACGGTGCGGATCCGGGTGCGAAATATCGCGAGCTGATGCGCAAGCGCAGACCGCTGTACCGGGAGGTCGCCACGGTGCGGGTGCGCACCGACGGTCGCAGTCCTGGGCGAGTGGTGCGGATGATCATGGCGAAGCTGGGCATGGAATCGGTACTGCCGCAAGAAGCGGAGCCCGACTCGAGCGGAACTACGCCGGACGTCGTAGCGCAGAAACCGCAGGGCAGCAATAGATCCCGAGCCCGGCGCGCCGCCAGGGCCCGGGCGGCCGCGCGCCGCCGGGCCGCCGCACAGGCGGACGGCGCCGAATCCGCGGCGACCGAGCGGCTCGAGCCCACCGGCAAGGTCGCCGCGGCCGGCCGGATCACGAGCGATACCACAACGGTCGATCGCCCCAAGCCCACCGGCAAAATCGCCAATGGCCGTGCCGGTTCCGAAGGATCCGGTGACCCAGCGACACCCGGAAGCCGGTCCCGCCGCACCCGGGCCCGTCGCTCCCGCGCGCGAGCGCTCAAACAATCAGCACGCACAGAATCGGAGCCGAGTACACGTGAGTGAGCGAAGCGAGCGACCCATCAGCCCAGCTGAGCAGCAGCCGACCAGCCCGACCGAGCCGAGTCGCATCGAGGTCCGCACCGCCGATCCGTATCCGGTGATCATCGGCCGCGGCCTGCTCGGCGAGCTCGTCGAGTCGGTCGCCGGCGCGACCACCGGCGTGCGCACCGTCGCGATCTTCCATCAGCCGCCGCTGGCCGAAACCGCCGAGGCGGTGCGCAAGGCCTTGGCCGACACAGGTATCGACGCGCACCGCGTCGAAATTCCCGATGCCGAGGCGGGTAAGGATCTGGCCGTGGCCGGGTTCTGCTGGGAGGTGCTCGGCCGCATCGGCCTGACCCGCAATGATGTGGTGGTATCGCTCGGCGGCGGGGCGGCGACCGATCTGGCCGGATTCGTCGCCGCCACCTGGATGCGCGGAGTGCATATCGTGCATGTGCCGACCACGCTGCTGGCCATGGTCGACGCGGCCGTCGGCGGTAAGACCGGAATCAATACCGAGGCGGGTAAGAATCTCGTCGGCAGCTTCCATGAGCCGGCCGCGGTGCTGGTGGATCTGGCGACCCTGGAGACGGTGCCGCGCAACGAGATCGTCGCGGGAATGGCCGAGATCATCAAGGCCGGTTTCATCGCCGACCCGGTGATCCTGGACCTGGTGGAGCGCGATCCGGAGGCCGCACTCGACCCGACCGGCGATGTGCTGCCCGAATTGATCCGCCGCGCCATCCAGGTGAAGGCCGATGTCGTTGCCGCCGATCTCAAGGAAGCCAGCCTGCGCGAGATCCTCAATTACGGCCACACCCTCGGCCACGCCATCGAGCGCCGCGAGCGCTACCGCTGGCGGCACGGTGCGGCCGTCTCGGTGGGTCTGGTCTTCGCCGCCGAACTCGGCCGCCTCGCCGGTCGCCTCGACGATGCCACCGCCGACCGCCATCGCAGCGTCCTGGCCAGCGTCGGCCTGCCGACCAGCTACGACGCCGACGCCCTCCCGCAACTCCTCGACGCCATGCAGACCGATAAGAAGACCCGCTCCGGTGTGCTGCGCTTCGTGGTCCTCGACGGCCTCGCCAAGCCCGGCCGCCTCGAAGGCCCGGACCCCACCCTGCTGGCCGCCGCCTACTCGGCCATCGCCCGCGAGGACAGCGCCAGCAGCGGCGCGATCCTGCTGTAGTCGCGAACAGCGAAGCGGCGCATCCGATTCGGTCGGTTGCGCCGCTTTTGCGTCACGATCTGGACCGCAGGCACTTGCCGACGGCATCGGCCCGCCCGCTGCGCGGGCGAACTGAGCACCTGAACCGGACTGCGGCCCATATCTGGAAAACGAAGGCGACCCTCGGGCCGTATCGGCCGATGAAGGTCGCCTCCAATCGAATTCGCCAGCGGCTACGCGGGAGTCGCGGCGGCGCCCGGTGCCTGGGGTGCGGACCGATTAGCAGACTTGTTGATCTGGCGGTCGGCGATGATGCGGCCGATACCGATGCCGATGAGGCCCGGAATGAAGACCAGCAGGACGATGAAGGACGCGCCCGCGGTCAACTCGAAGAGCAGGCCGTTATCGCCGAGATCGAAGCGGGGCAGCCAGTCGAGCAGCCACGAAACCGCACCGCTGCCCAGACCCGCGGCAGCCGCGGTCTTCAGCCACAGGATGGTGAGGTCGGAGCCGTGCTCCGGATCCGGATGGACCTCACGGTCCTTGCGGCCATCCAGCACACCCCAGAACACGACTGCGGCGAGCAGCACCACCAGGCACAGCGGTCGCATCCAACCGCCCTGGGTCGGCCAGTACACCATCGCGAATCCCAACGCGGCACGCAGGAAAACGACCAGCGCACCGAGCCCGATGGCCCGCAACACCCAACCATTCATGGTCAACACCATAGCCTCGAGTCGGCCGGATCCAAATGAGAACCGGTTACAGATTTATCGCCGCGGCCATTTCCGCGTGCGGAGCCGGGCGGCCGGTGAACTGTTCGACCTGCCCGTAGGCCTGGTTCAGCAGCATCTCCAGCCCGCCCACCACGGTGTGCTCCGCCCGCGCGACCGCAACGGCCAGCGGCGTCGGCCACGGCTTGTAGATCGCGTCGAGCACCACCGGCGCTGCCGCCACCGCCTCGGCGACGACCGCTGCCGCCTCGGCCGGGATCGTGCTCACCACGGCACCGGCATCCGCGCACGCCGCGCGCAATGCGTCTTTGTCGAAGCCGATCACGGCGGTGGTCATACCGAGCTGCTGCGCGAGATCCACTGCGTTGCGCGCCCTTCCGGCATCGCGGGCGACGACGGTCACCGCCTTCGCACCGAGTTCGGACAACGCGAGCAGCGCCGGACGTGCGGTTCCGCCCGCACCGAGTACGACGGCCTCGGCCAACTCGTCGACACCACCACCACGCAACGCGCCGAGCACACCGTCGACGTCGGTGCAGTCGGCACGCCATCCCTGCGAACCGATCCGAACCAAGGTGTTCGCCGAGCCCACCAGCACCGCCCGTTCGGTGCGTTCGCTCGCATATGCCAGCGCGGCCTCTTTACCCGGCATGGTCACCGAAAGCCCGACCCATTCCGGCCCGAGCCCATCGACCAGACCGGGCAACTCCTCGGCCGAACATTCGATCCGCTCATAGGTCCAATCGAGCCCGAGCGCACGGTAGGCCGCCAGATGCAGCTGCGGCGACCGCGAATGCGCGATCGGCTTACCGAGCACGGCCGCCTTGCGGGGTTCCGTCATCGCCTCACCGCCCACTGTCGAGAATTCCGCTCTGCCTGGCCTTTTCGATATTGCGCAGATGTTCGCTGTAGCTCTCGGTGAACAAGGTGGTCCCCTGTTTGTCGACAGTCACGAAGTACAACCACGTCCCCGGCTCGGGATTCTCCACGGCGCGCAACGCATTCAACGATGGCGCGGAGATCGGGGTGGCCGGCAGTCCCGGCATGGCGTAGGTATTCCACGGCGTGCGCTTGGCACGGTCGGTGTCGGTGGTCGCGACCTCGGTGCGGTCCAGTGCGTAGTTCACTGTCGAGTCGAACTGCAGTGGCTGGTTGTCCGCAAGCCGGTTCACGATCACCCGCGCCACCTTGCCCATATCCTGCGGCAGCGCTTCGCGTTCCACCAGTGAGGCGGCGATCAGGGTCTGGTACGGATTCAGCTTCGTCTCGGCGCCGGACTGCAGCAGGCCAGTCGACTCGTAGCTGCGCGCGCTCGCACTCACCAGCTGCTTCAGAATCTGCTCCGGCGAACCACTGGGATCGAAATCCCAGGTGCCCGCGGCGATAAGACCTTCCAGCTGCCTGGTGCGGTCGGGTACGTCACGCACCCGCTGCTCGGCCCAGCTCGGCACGCCGAGGGCGGTCAGATCCGCACCCGCACCGGCTGCATCGAGTTGGTCGTAGGTGAGGCACTTCTGATTCGTACCGGTGCCGACGCAGCTGGCGTCGGCGATCTTGCGGTAGATGCCGTCCTTGCGCGAGCCGGTATTCACGTCCTGCTGGTCGTGTAGCTGCCGTCCCTCGGAGACGACCAGATTGCCGACCCGCGAACTCTTGCCGAGCAGTGCCGTCACCGCCTGCGTGGACGGGCTGTGACTCGGGATCGCGTAGTAGCCGGGCTGCACCGAATTCATATTCGAATTGCGCACGGCCGCTTGAAAGAAGGCCTCACTGCTCGCGACGATGCCCTTCTTGTGCATCTCCTCCGCGATCTGGTTCGACGTATCGCCCGGATGGACCTGCACCACCACCAGCGGTCCGACCGGACCCGCGAAATCCTCGGGCGCGCCGAACATCTTGACCACTTTCATCCCCGCGAATACCGCGGCGCCGGCGAACAGCGCCACGAATAGCGCACCGATCAGCCACAGATTCCGGCGGCGCTTCTTGCGCTCGGCGGCCTTGCGAGAGGCCGCCCGGGACCGCCGGCCGCGCGAGGGCGCACCGCGCCGACGCTCCGAGCGGGACTCCGCACGCTCCTCGTCTGTCCGACTACCGCCGCGCTCGGACCTGGCCCGCCCGGACCGCGCCGACGCGGCACCTGAGCGTCCGCCGCCCAGCCCGTCACCGCGAGACCGCCGCGGCTCCGCTTCCTCGGCCCGCTGCGGACGCCCACGCCGCGGTTCCCCACGCTCGGCCCGCTGCGGGGCCGCCCGCCGCGAACGCTCGGCCGCCAGCACCTCCTCGTGATCTTCGTCGGTGTAGCGCGGAATGACCGTGGTGTCGTCGTCGTAGTCTTCCCATGCCTGGTCGTTTCGCCGGTAACGCCGCTCAGCCTCGCGCTGACGGAAACGTTCCTCGGCTCGCGCCCATCGATCCGTCATGCACCGTCTCCGGACTCAGACGCCGCTTCGGCCGACTTCAACACCGCACTCCGTTCGTCCAACCATCCCTGCAGGATCGCTACGGCGGCCGCCTGATCGATCACCTGCCGCTGGCCACGCGCGCGAACTCCACTGTCCCGCAATGCGCGTGCAGCTGACACCGTAGTCAAACGTTCGTCGGAAAGTCGGATAGGCACGGGTGCTATGACTGCACGCAAACGCTCCGCGAACGCCATCGCCGCATCGGCTGCGGTCCCCTTTTCCCCGCGCAATGTCCGTGGCAGACCAACGATGACCTCGACGGCCTCGTATTCCCGCACAATTTCGGCAATTCTGAAAATGTCGCTTGCCGGTCCGGGCGCGCGCTTACTCGGCTTCGCGCGCGCCACCGTTTCCACGGGCGTGGCGAGCATGCCGTCCGGGTCGCTGGAGGCAACCCCGATTCGGACACTGCCGACATCGATGCCGATCCGCCTGCCGCGGCCGGGATCGGTGTCGGGCGAGGGACGATGACTCTCCGAGTCGCCCATCACCCGGTCGGAGCGGCTACCCGGGCACGGACCGCGGCCAGACCGACTTCGATACCCGAGGGGTCCGACCCGGCGCCCTGCGCCATCTCCGGCTTGCCGCCGCCGCGACCGGAAATACTCGGGCCGAAGCTGGCGACCAGATCGCCGGCCTTGAAGCCGAGATCCTGCGCGCTCTTGTTGACCGTCACGACGAAGGGCACCTTGCCATCGGCATTGCCGAGCAGCACGACGACCGCAGGTTCGGTGCCGAACCGGCCACGGATATCGGTGGCGAGGGTGCGCAGGTCACCGGCGGAGACACCTTCGGGCGCGGCCGCGGCCACCAACAGCACGCTGCCGACCCGCTCGGCCTCGTCCACGAACTTGGCCGCCGAGGCGAGCACAGTGGCGATCTTGGTGCGCTCGAGCTCCTTCTCGGCCACCTTCAGCCGCTCCACGAGCTGCTCGACGCGCGCAGGAACCTCCTCCGAAGGCACCTTCAGCGAGGACGCGACACCGGCCAGCAGCGCGCGCTCCTTCGCCAGATACTTATAGGAGTCCAGGCCGACGAAGGCCTCCACACGTCGCTTGCCGGAACCGATCGCCGATTCGCCGAGCACGGTGATCGGGCCGATCTGCGAGGAATGCTGTACGTGCGTACCACCGCACAGCTCCATCGAGAACGGTCCGCCGATCTCCACCACGCGTACCTCGTCGCCGTAGTTCTCGCCGAACAGCGCGAGCGCGCCCATCTGCTTGGCCTTGGGCAGATCGGTGACGAAGGTGTTCACGGGGAAGTCCGAGCCGACCGCGTCATTGGAGACGGCCTCTATATCGGCCTTCTGCTGTTCGGAAAGCTGGCCCTGCCAGTTGAAGTCGAAGCGCAGATAGCCGGGCTTGTTCAGCGAACCGGCCTGCACGGCGTTCGGGCCGAGCACCTGCCGCAGCGCGGCATGCACCATGTGCGTGCCGGAATGGCCTTGGGTGGCGCCATGGCGCCAGGCCGGATCGGCTTGGGCGAGTACGATATCGCCCTCGGTGATCTGGCCCTGTTCGACCGTGGTCTTGTGCACCCACAGCTTCTTGGCGATCTTCTGCACATCGTTGACGCGCAATTTGAGGGCTTGGGCCGTAATGGTGCCGCGATCGGCAATCTGCCCACCGGACTCCGCGTACAGCGGGCTGCGGTCCAGGATCACCTCGACATCCTGGCCGATGGTGGCGGTCGGCACCCGGACACCGTCGACGATCAGCGCGAGGACGTGCGCCTCGGAGGTCAGCTCGTCGAAGCCGGTGAATTCCGTTGCGCCGCGGTCGACCAACTCCTTGTAGATGGACAGATCGACATGTCCGTGCTTGCGCGCCTGCGCATCCTCCTTGGCCATCTTCCGCTGCTCGGCCATGAGCGAGCGGAAGCCCTCCTCGTCGACCGACAGTCCGGCCTCGGCTGCCATCTCCAGGGTCAGCTCGATCGGGAAGCCGTAGGTATCGTGCAGTTTGAAGGCGTCCGAACCCGGAATCGTCTTGCCGCCCTTGGCCGCAACCTCATCGACGGCATCCGCGAACAGCCGGGAGCCGGTATTGAGCGTCTTGAGGAACGCGGTCTCCTCACCCACCGCGACATTCTCGATCCGCGCGAAGTCGGTGGCCAGTTCCGGATACGACGGCGACATCAGCTCGCTGACGACCTCCATGAATTCGCCGATCACCGGCTTGTCCGCGCCGAGCAGCCGGGCCGAGCGCACAATTCGGCGCAGCAGGCGGCGCAGCACATAGCCACGGCCCTCGTTGCCCGGGTTGACGCCATCGGCGATCAGCATGGCCGAGGTGCGGGCATGGTCGGCGATGACGCGGAAGCGGCGGTCGTCCTCGTGTTCGACCCCGTAGGACCGGCCGGTCAACTCCTCGGCCTTATCGATGATCGGGCGCAGCAGGTCGGTCTCGTAGACGTTGTCGACGCCCTGCAGCAGCAACGCGATGCGCTCGACGCCCATACCGGTATCGATATTCTTCTTGGGCAGCGATCCGACCGGCGGGTAGCCGAGCTTGGGGCTCTGCTCACCGCGGATGTCCTGCATGAAGACCAGATTCCAGATCTCCAGATAGCGGTCCTCGTCGGCGACCGGGCCGCCGTCCCTACCGTATTCGGGGCCGCGGTCGTAGTAGATCTCCGAACACGGGCCGCCCGGGCCGGGCACACCCATATCCCAGTAGTTGTCCTTGCCGTCGCGGAACTGGATCCGCTCCTTCGGGATGCCCGCGACGCGGTGCCAGATCTCGGCGGCCTCCGGATCGGATTCGTAGGCCGTCACCCAGATCCGCTCCGGATCGAAGCCGTAGCCGCCGTCCTCCTGCGACTTGCTGATCAACTCCCAGGCGAGGGTGATGGCGCCCTCCTTGAAGTAGTCACCGAAGGAGAAGTTGCCCGCCATCTGGAAGAAGGTGTTGTGCCGGGTGGTGACGCCGACCTCTTCGATATCGCCGGTGCGGACGCATTTCTGCACACTGGTCGCACGCGGGAACGGCGGCGCCTCCTGGCCCAAGAAATACGGCTTGAACTGAACCATGCCCGCGTTGACGAACAACAGGGTCGGGTCGGCCAGGATCAGCGAGGCACTGGGCACCTCGGTGTGTCCGGCACGGACAAAATGGTCCAGGAATCGCCGTCGGATCTCGTGGGTCTGCACAGATATCCAGCCTACCGGTGCCCCGCATCCCCTTTTTCAGCGACCGGGGTGGTTCACGTGCGCTGACGGGGCCGACCCGGAACCGGTCTGCGGCGAAGTGAGCGTTTATCTTCCGCGGACGATTCTGCGCAGCTTCTCGACGCGGCGCTGGATATCGCGTTCGACGCCGTGGTCGGTCGGGGTGTAGTAGTCGCGGCCGACGATTTCGTCGGGCGGATACTGCTGGGCCAGTACGCCGTCCGGGTCGTCGTGCGGATATTTGTAGCCCTGGGCGTTGCCGAGGGCGGCGGCTCCCGCGTAGTGGCCGTCGCGTAGATGTGCCGGGACCGCACCCGCCTTGCCTGCCGAAATGTCGGCGAGGGCAGCGCCGAGGGCAGCGGGCACGGCACCGGATTTGGGGGCCGTGGCCAGGTGAATCGTCGCGTGGGTCAGGGTGAGTTGAGCCTCGGGCATGCCGATCAGCTGCACGACGTGCGCCGCCGCGACGGCGGTCTGCAGCGCCATCGGATCGGCCATGCCGATATCCTCGCTCGCCGAGATCACCAGGCGGCGGGCGATGAAGCGGGGGTCCTCGCCCGCGCTGAGCATGCGGGCCAGGTAGTGCAGTGCCGCATCGACATCCGAGCCGCGGATCGACTTGATGAAGGCGCTCACCACGTCGTAGTGCTGGTCACCGGCACGGTCGTAGCGCACGGCCGCCTTGTCCACGCTGGCCTCGACCAGATCCACATCGACGGTGCCGTCCAACGAGGATTCTGCCGATGCCTCCAGCGCGGTGAGCGCCCGGCGCGCGTCACCAGCCGCGATCCGCACGATGTGCTCGAGCGCGGCCTCGGTCACCGTGTACGCGCCGCCGTAACCACGCGGGTCCGCGAGCGCACGGTCGAGCACCAGCCGGATATCAGCCGCGGTGAGCGACTGCAATTGCAGTACCAGCGAGCGCGACAACAACGGCGAGACCACCGAGAACGACGGATTCTCGGTCGTAGCGCCGACCAGCAGCACGATCCGGTTCTCCACCGCGGCCAGCAACGCGTCCTGCTGGGTCTTGGAGAAGCGGTGCACCTCGTCGATGAACAGCACGGTCTGCTCGCCCGCGGTGAGACGGCGGCGGGCCACATCGATGACCGCACGCACTTCCTTCACCCCGGCCGACAAGGCCGACAGCGCCTCGAAGCGCCGACCGGTGGCCTGCGAAATCAGCGACGCCAGCGTCGTCTTGCCGGTTCCCGGCGGCCCGTACAGCAGCACCGACGCCGCGCCTGACCCCTCGATCAACCGCCGTAGCGGCGAGCCGGGCCCGAGCAGATGCTGTTGGCCGACCACCTCGTCCAATGTCGCGGGCCGCATCCGCACCGCCAGCGGCGCACCGGCATCGCGGCGCACCACACTGTCGATGGAGTGTCCGGTCGGCACCTCGTCGCCGGGCACGTCGAATAGACCTTCGCTCACACCGAGCACGTTACCGAGGAGCACCGACAGCGCCGGGTCGTGTACCGATTTGCCTCGCGGACCGTGGATCGGCTGTGATCGCAGCCGTGGCTGAAAACGTCGTCGTTCCGGATTTCGAGCCTTTCGCTCGACGCACTCTGCTCAAGGGTGGTGCCGCGGCGACTGTCGCCGCATTCGCGGTCGCCACGCCCGCACGCGCCGAGGGACCGGTATTCCGTCACGGCGTCGCCTCGGGTGATCCGCTGCCGAACGGCGTGATCATCTGGACTCGCGTCACCGTCTCCGACGACGCGACGCCCGGTTCCGGCATCGGCGAAACCGCGGCGGTGCACTGGGAACTGGCCGCCGATGAGCGCTTCGCATCCGTGATCGCATCCGGAATGGCCACGGCCACAGCAGATTACGATCACACAGTCAAGATCGATGTGACCGATCTGCAGCCCGGCAGCGCGTACTTCTACCGCTTCACCGCATTCGGCGTGCACTCCCCCGTCGGCCGCACCCGAACCGCCCCGGCCATCTCCGCGGCGGTCGATCGCCTGCGCTTCGGCGTGGTGTCCTGCTCGAACTGGGAGGCCGGATACTTCGGTGCGTACCGGCATCTGGCCAACCGCACCGACCTCGACGCGATCGTGCACCTCGGCGACTACATCTACGAATACGGCCGCGGCAGATACGGCGGACGCACCGGTGCGGTGCGTCCGCACGAGCCTGCCGATGAAATCGTCACCCTCGCCGACTATCGCATCCGGCACGCGCAGTACAAGACCGATCCGGATCTGCTCGCGCTGCACGCGCGAGTGCCGTTCATCTGCACCTGGGATGATCACGAATTCGCGGACAATGCCTGGTCCGGCGGTGCGAACAACCACGATCCGGCCACCGAGGGCGACTGGCAGCAGCGCCGCGCCGCCTCGGCCCGCGCATATCTCGAGTGGATGCCGGTCCGGGGGAGCAGTTCGGGGGCCGACGTCCAGATCTATCGACGGCTGCGTTTCGGCAACCTCGCCGAGTTGTCCATGCTCGACCTGCGCAGCTACCGCGATCAGGAGGTCGACCCGGTCGCGGGCTGGCGCGCGGTCGACAACCCGGTGCGCACCATCACCGGCAAGGCCCAAATGGATTGGCTCACTGCCGGTTTGGCATCCGCGCCGGTGCAGTGGAAGCTCGTCGGCAATTCGGTGATGATCGCGCCGCTGGTGTTCCCGCCGCTGGAACCGGCGACCACGGAGGCCATCACGACCATGATGGGTGTGCCGCGATCCGGCGTTCCGGCCAACGCCGACCAGTGGGACGGCTACACCGCCGACCGTCGCACACTGTTCCAGTCGATCACCGACCAGCAGGTCGGCGATGTCGTCTTCCTGACCGGTGATATCCACTCCTCATGGGCCGCCGACCTGCCCGTCGACCCGGCGAATTATCCGGGTGGGCCGACGGTGGGCACGGAATTCGTGGTCCCGTCGGTGACCTCGTCGAGTCTGGGCGAGCTGCTGAAGGCGCCGCCGCGCACGGTCGCGGTCCCGGTCGAGGAGTCCGTCAAGGGGACGAATCGGCATCTACGGTATGTCGAGATGGAGTCGCACGGCTACGGCGTCCTGGAGGTCACCCCGGCGCAGGCGCAGATGGACTGGTTCTACGTCACCGATGTCGCCGATCCCAATTCCGGCGTGCGTCACGGTGCTTCGTTCGCCGTTCGTTCCGGTGGGCGCGTCGAGCCACGCCCGGGACCGGTCGCCTGACCGCGCGGAAGGTCTGCATCGGCACGACTTGCGAGACTCCACGCGATTCCAGGAGCAGAATTTTCTCGCGAAAGGTTGTCGATTTCCGTCGAGCTCGATCGTCGGAACGAATACGACGGCCCGATCGGCGGGCCGGCGCAACCCGAAGGAGCGAGATCATGAGCCAGTACCTGGTGCTGATTTACGAGGACGAAAACGCGTACGCGGCCGCATCGGAGCAGGTCATGGGCGAGGTCTACCAGGCGCACGTGACATTCCAGGAGATCGCGGGCGACGCCGTTCAGGGCGGCAACGCACTCCAGCCGACCGCCACCGCCACCTCCATCCGGCAGAAGGACGACGGCGATTTCACCGTGACCGATGCCCCGTTCGCCGAGGCCAAGGAGGCGCTCGGCGGCTACTACCTGATCGAGGCCGCGGATCTCGACGCCGCGATCGCAGTGGCCAAGCAGGTGCCCGCCCGATTCGGCGGCGTCGAGGTGCGCCCGATCATGACTTTCGAATAGCCCTGTGCCGATCGATACCGATGCGGCTGCCGCCGTCGACCAGGCGCACCGTCGCGAGTGGGCCTTCGTGCTCGCCGCGACGGTGCGGCTGGTCCGCGATTTCGACCTCGCCGAAGAATGCGTCCAGGACGCCTACGCGCGGGCACTCACCGAGTGGGCCGCGCACGGCGTTCCCGCCAAGCCCGGCGCCTGGCTGACCACCGTCGCCCGCCGCCGCGGCCTCGACCTGCTGCGTCGCGATGCGACCATGCAGCGCGCACTACCCATGCTGGTCACCGACCAGGCCGACGACACCGCCGAGCTCGCACTCGCGGAACTGGATTCGGCATCGGCCATTCCCGATGACCGGTTGCGCCTGATCAGCACCTGCTGCCACCCGGCACTGGCACGCGAGGCCCGGGTGGCGCTGACCCTGCGTCTGGTCTGCGGTGTCACCACCGCCGAGGTCGCCCGTGCCTTCCTCACCAGCGAATCGACCATGGCGGCCCGAATCACGCGTGCCAAGAAGAAGATCGCGGTGGCGCGCATCCCGTATCGGGTGCCATCGGTGCGCGAACTCCCCGACCGGCTCGATGCCATCTGCGCGGTCATCCACCTGCTGTTCACCACCGGTCACACCGCGCCGTCGGGTGACGCGCTGGTGCGTGCCGATCTGGTCGGTCGGGCGCTCCAACTTGCGCGAATGATGCAGGCGCTCGTCCCGGACGACCCTTCCGTCACCGGCCTCCTGGCCCTGATCCTGCTCACCGATGCGCGACGCGCCGCCCGAGTGGATGCCGAAGGCAGACTGTGCACTCTCGAGCACCAAGATCGCTCCCGCTGGGATCGAGCGGCCATCGCCGAGGGCATCGCCTTGGTGAAAACCGCTCTGCCACATACGGATCGGTACACCCTGCAAGCCGCCATCGCCGCCGTCCACGACGAGGCACCGTCCTGGGCGGAAACCGACTGGCGTGAGATCACCGGCCTGTACGCACTCCTGCTCCGGATCTGGCCCGCACCCGTGGCGCGCCTCAATCACGCGGTAGCAGTGGGCCTTTCCGGCAACCCGAGCCGAGCCCTCACCCTACTCGACGCTCTCGCCGCCGAACCGTCCCTCGCCACCTACGGCTACCTCGAAGCCTCCCGCGCGGCCTTCCTCACCCAATTGGGCCGCACTACCGAAGCCGCCCGAGCCTACGAATCCGCGCTACTCCTAACCGAAAACACCATAGAGCGAGCCCACCTCGAATCCCGCCTAACCGACCTCACGGCCTGAGTCAGCCGAGTAGGAGCGCGCGGTCTCCTGTTCTCACCCGGACTGATAACCCCACACTCCCTCTGGCGGAGATGCCCTCGCCACAAAAGGTGCGCGGACGACGAAGTCGCGTCGACTACGCCGGGTCCCAAGCCAACGCGGACCCGAAACCTACTCCGACCAGCGCTCTTCGAGCATCGCCGACACATCCTCGGCGAAATCCCCGACCGCGTCGTCGCCGGTGCAGCGTGCGTCTTCCGCCAGGGCGGCCCAGCGATTGATCAGGGCCTCCGAGCGCGGAACGGAGAGGCCGTGTTCGCGGGCGGCGGCGATGCGGGTGTGGTCGGCGGGCAGGAACCAGTAGGTGGTGAGCCAGACCCAGATGAGGCGGGCTTCCAGGATGCGTTCGGCCAGTACGGCGTCGTCGGCCAGGGCGGGCCAGACGCCGACGACCTCGGCGCGCCACGCCTCGACCATTTGCTTGGCGCGCTCGCGGGACAGTTCGAAGTCACAGAGGCAGCCGGGGAAGGACACCAGCGCGTAGGCGATGTCGAGGGTGGCGTCGCGGTAGCCACCCCATTCGTAGTCGAGGAAGCGTGCGCCCTCTTCGTTGAGGATCACGTTGTCCGGGCACAGGTCCGAGGGGCTGAATGCGCGGAAGCGCCCCGCGGAGAACAAGCGATTGCCTCGGACGATCCGCTCGGCGATCTCACCGGGCACCTCGATACCGAGTTCGCGCTGCAGCATGCCGGGCACCTCGGAGATGGCGGCCTCGGCCTGTTGCGCGATGCCGTCGACCCGGTGCACCACATCCACCCGGCGCAGCAGCGCGACGAAATCCGCTTCGCGCCCGACGGTTGCCGCATGCATCCGACCCAGCGCCTGCGCGAAGGCCATGAGCGCGTTGCGCGTCGCCGGTTCCACACCGGATTGCAGCACCTGCGTCATCCGGGCGTTCTCCCCGAGATCACTCAGGACGAGCAGCCGGTCCGGGAGGCTGTGCGCGATCAGGTATGCACCGGGCCGCTGTTCGCGGCTCAGCGCGGTAGTGAACTGATACGACACGGCCTCGCGTAGAAACGCGGAGTCGATGCTGGCGACGCCGGGCGCTAGACCACCCGTCGTGCGGTCCGCCGCGGATCCGCGAACCTGCTTGACGATGAGCGTCCGGGGTAGGGAGAAGGCGTTCTCTGAAACACGCACGCGTAGGACCGTCGTCCTACCACTACCGCTGAGTTCCATCGGATCGCTCAGCTTTACCGGAGCACCCATTCGCTTTGTGAGCAACTGCTGTGCTGCGGACACGACTTCGGCGGCGCGTTCGGCCAATAGTGCGGTCATCGCTAATCAAGCTACTCGCACCGGGTCACTTCTAGCGAGCGGTTACACAACCTTTCCGCGTCGTTCGGCGTGTCTGCGTCAAGGTTGCGGAACGGGCGCTGGTTGCTTGACACCATTGCGGCTGTCCGGTTTTCTCATCGTCAACTGCCGTGCGCCACACCGCAAACCAGTTGCGTCGAAAGGTCTGCAGACAATGTCCGACTCACCGTCGCCCAAGCCGAACGAACCAACTGGCGCGCCCGAACCGAGCGGCGGCGCGCCCGACGAAGGTGACGGCGAACAGTTCGCCGCGCGTCCGGGTCAGCACGAAAGCCCGAATCCGCAACCGACGGAATCGAGCACCGGACACAGCAGGCACGAGATGGCCGGACCCGCGGGCTACCCACAGTTCGAGGGTCCCGGCGCGGCGCAGTACGGTACTGAACCGGTGGAGCCGCCGCCACCGGTCGGCGCGCCCGGACAACCGAGCTACGGTCCACCGGGAACCGGTCCCGGCACGGCGCATCCCGCAACGATGCCCCCTGGCACGATGCCTCCCGGAGCTGCCGCAATGCCTGCTGGAGCGGTCCCGCCGGGCGGAGTGCAACCAAGCTTCGATCCGGCAGGCGCAGCCGCGCCCGGCCTGGCGAAGCCCGGCACCATGCCGCCCGGTGCCGTACCTCCCGGCGCAACGCAACCCGGCTTCGAACCGGCCGGCACGATGCCTCCCCCCGGCGCAATGCCGCCTCCGGGCGCTCAGCCCGGCGTGCCGACCTACGGCTACCAATCCGCCCCCGGCGCGCCGACGACCCTCGACGTCGGCAATGCCCTGAGCTACGGCTGGGAGAAGTTCCGCGCGAATTTCGGCCCCTGGCTGGCCGTTACCGCGGTCGGGGTGATCATCTATCTCGCCTTCGTGCTCATCGTCCAAGCCGTGCAACCGAATTCGCTGTTCAGTCTGTTGCTGATCTTCCTCGTGGTCATGGTCGCGATCTGGCTGCTGCAGGCCGCCATGATCCGCGGCGCTCTTTATGAAACCGATGGCAACAAACCGACTTTCGCGTCCTACTTCCATTTCGTGAATGCGGGCAATGTCCTCTTGACAGCACTGCTCGCCTTCGCAGTCACCTGGATCGGCGCGGCGCTGTGCTTCGTGCCCGGTCTGATCGCCGGATTCCTGTGCATGTTCTCGCTGCACTTCGTCGTCGATCAAGAACAGGGTCCGTTCGACGCGATCAAGTCCAGCGCGACGCTGGTCATCGCCAATATCGGGCAGGTGCTGCTACTCGGCCTCGCCGTGCTGGTCATCACCTTTGTCGCCACCCTGCTGTGCGGCTTCGGCCTGCTGGTCGCCGGACCGGTGTGCACAA
Organism: Nocardia sp. NPDC049526; assembly: GCF_044465765.1. Classification (NCBI taxonomy): domain Bacteria; kingdom Bacillati; phylum Actinomycetota; class Actinomycetes; order Mycobacteriales; family Nocardiaceae; genus Nocardia; species Nocardia sp. NPDC049526. The sequence continues at coordinate 734,871 of NZ_JBITMA010000002.1, forward strand.
TCGCGGTGACCTACGCCTACCGGGCACTCACCGGCGGCACCGTGTCCGTGTCCTAGCCTCGGGTGCGCTGGGCGCATCTGCTCCCAGCGCACCGGAGCATCGGCCCCGCAACAGAATTGGCGGTCACTTCGAGGGCAGTGACCGCAGCCACCACCACTGCTTGAACCGGGCGATCGGTCCCCCCTCGCTACCCGCGCGCGGGCGCAGCGCCAGCACGAGCACCCCGGCCGTGACAATGCCTGCCAGGTTCACCGCGAGCTGCCCCGCCGACATGAACGCGACATGCCACTCCCCCAGAGTTGCCGCTATCACCGCAAATCCGGCCGCGGGCACGGTGGTCACCGAGATGAACACCCCGACCAGTGCCGCCGATTTCGCGGTCACCACCGCCAGCATGCCCGCCGCACCCGCCAGCAGCGCAACCACCAGTGAGAACGGCCCGACCTCATAGATGAAGTCGACATTCTCGATGGCTTCCACCCCGGTCAGCGTGATCCAGCCGAACTGCTCCCACAGCAAGGTCGCCAACAGCGTGATGACCATCGCCACCGGAAATGCCACCAGCAGCGCGACCGCCGACTTGCGGGCGAGCAGGAAATCCCGCCGCCACAGCCCCACCGAAAAGGCTGCCAGCGGCCCGAATTCCGGCCCGACCACCATCGCGCCGACGATCGTCACCGGTGAGTCGGTGGCCACGCCGACGGCCGCGAGCAGGCAGGCGATGGTGAGGAAGGCGACGAAGGTCAGCGTCAGCGAGGACTCCTCATGGGTCTGGGCGAGCAGTTCCTCCCACACCACCGCGTCGGTCGGATCGCCCGGAGCCTCCTCGATCGCCCGCTCACCCGCATCGGAGATCACCGTCTCGACCGGGCCGAGCGTGATGCCGCCGGTGTGTTTGATGCCGAGCGTGGTCAGATCGGCGAGCACATCATTGGCGGCCTCACGCGCGACATCGGCCTGGATCAGATCACCGACGGGCTCGACGGCGACACCGCGCGCCAGCGTCACATGCGTGACGCCCGAGTCGGCACTCAGCACCGCCATCACCTTGTCGGTGAGTTCGGGCGGGCTGATCATGCGCATGTGCAGCACTGGAACCCCTCGTGGTCAACATCGATGAAACTGACCAGAAAGTACCGTTCCAGCGGCAGCCCGCGCTATTCCGAAGCGCGACCCGAGTCGCCGCCCTCGTCCTTCTTCTTCTCCGGCTTGAAGTCCAGTCCCGCTTCCTTGCGCTGCTGCGCGGTGATCGGCGCGGGCGCATCGGTCAGCGGATCCACACCGCCACCCGTCTTCGGGAAGGCGATGACCTCGCGGATCGAATCCATGCCGGCCAGCAGCGCGGTGATCCGGTCCCAGCCGAAGGCGATGCCGCCGTGCGGCGGGGCGCCGTAGGAGAACGCGTCGAGCAGGAAGCCGAACTTCTCCTGCGCCTCGTCGTGCCCGATGCCCATCACCTTGAAGACGCGCTCCTGCACATCGCGACGATGGATACGGATGCTGCCGCCGCCGATCTCGTTGCCGTTGCAGACGATGTCATAGGCGTAGGCCAGGGCCGAGCCCGGGTCGGTGTCGAAGGTGTCCAGCGACTCCGGCTTGGGCGAGGTGAACGCGTGGTGCACCGCGGTCCACGCCGAATGACCAAGTGCCACATCGCCACTCGCGGTCGCCTCGGCGGCGGGTTCGAACATCGGCGCATCCACGATCCATACGAACGCCCACGCGTTCTCATCGATCAGACCGCATTTGCGCGCGATCTCGCCACGCGCCGCGCCGAGTAGCGCGCGCTGCGCTTTGGCCGGACCGGCGGCGAAGAACACACAGTCACCCGGTACCGCGCCGACATGCTTTGCCAGGCCCTCGCGCTCGGATTCGCTGAGGTTCTTGGCGACCGGACCACCGAGCGTGCCGTCCTCCTGCACCAGCACATACGCCAGCCCCTTGGCGCCACGCTGCTTGGCCCACTCCTGCCAGGCGTCGAGCTGACGCCGCGGCTGACTCGCGCCACCGGGCATCACGACCGCGCCCACGTACTCCGCCTGGAACACCCGGAACGGGGTCTCCTTGAAATACTCGGTGCATTCGGTGATCTCGACACCGAAGCGCAGATCCGGCTTATCGCTACCGAAGCGGCGCATGGCCTCCGCGTAGGTCATATGCGGAATCGGGAACGGGATCTCGTAGCCGACCAGCTTCCACAGCGCCTCGAGGATCTCCTCGGCGACCAGGATCACATCCTCCTGGCGCACGAAGCTCATCTCGAGGTCGAGCTGGGTGAATTCGGGCTGGCGGTCGGCACGGAAGTCCTCGTCGCGGTAGCAGCGCGCGATCTGGTAGTACCGCTCGACGCCGGCGACCATCAGCAGCTGCTTGAACAACTGCGGGCTCTGCGGCAGCGCATAGAAGCTGCCCGGCTGCAAGCGCGCGGGCACCAGGAAGTCCCGGGCGCCCTCGGGCGTCGAGCGGGTCATCGTCGGGGTCTCGACCTCGACGAATTCATGCTGGGCCAGCACCGCGCGAGCGGCCGCGTTGACCTTCGACCGCAGCCGGATGGCCTTACCCGGTGCCTCGCGGCGCAGGTCGAGGTAGCGGTACTTGAGGCGGGCCTCGTCACCTGGCTGCTCGTCGAGCTGGAACGGCAGCGGCGCGCTCTCGTTGAGCACCTCGAGTTCGCTGACGTTGACCTCGATGGAACCGGTCGGCAGCTCCGGGTTCTCGTTGCCGTCGGGCCGCTGCTCGACCACACCGGTGACCCGCACGCAGAATTCAGCGCGCAGTTTGTGCGCCTGCGCTGCGGGCTCGCCCTCGCGGAACACCGCCTGCGCCACACCCGACGCATCGCGCAGATCGATGAAGATCACGCCACCGTGGTCACGCCGCCGGGCCACCCAGCCGGTGAGGGTGACGGTCTGACCGGCGTGCTCGCTTCGCAGCGAACCAGCCAAGTGGGTGCGCAGCACGGGATTCCTTTCGACGAATGTGACACCGGCAGGGCGATCCGGTGCGGTTGCCATCGTAGTGAGACACATATCCCGAGAGGAAACCGATATCGCCGCCCCGCGTGCGAAGCTGTAGACATCAGGTCGTCGGTCCGCAGGTTTGGGCCGGAACCGGGCAGTACCGCACACGTTCCCACCAGGGTGCGAGTCCTACGAGCGCCGTTCGTGGCCCGTCTCGCATCCGAGTGGCCGAAGCGCAGCGCCGCAGGCGCGAGTCTCGGCCGCTCGGATGCGAGACAGCAGGGGGCCGCGAACACGCGGCGCCGCAGGCGCCGCAAATCCAACACAGAAAGCGAAGCAGATGACCTTCAACGAAGGCCTCCAGATCGACCCGGATCGGGCTTCATCCGGCGGTGGACCCGGGATGGGTGGCAAGCTCGCCCTCGGTGGTGGTGCCGGTGGTCTCATCCTGCTGGTAATCGGCCTGTTGCTCGGTGGGGATCCCAGTTCGCTGCTCGGACAGTTGAACGGCAGCGAGAGCAGCACTGCGCAGCCCGGCACCGCGGGCACGCCCGCGCACTGCAAGACCGGCGCGGACGCCAATAGGTACGTCGACTGCCGGGTGGTGCTCACCGCACAGAGCCTCGACGCGGTGTGGGCGGCACAGCTGCCCCAGCAGACCGGCAAGAAGTATTCGAAGCCGAAACTGGTGCTGTTCTCCGGCGCGGTCTCGACCGGTTGTGGCAATGCGACCAGCGCGGTCGGCCCGTTCTACTGCCCCGCCGACCGGACCGCGTACTTCGACACCGCCTTCTTCCAGGAACTGGTCGACCGCTTCGGTTCCAGCGGCGGCCCGCTCGCCCAGGAGTACGTGGTGGCGCACGAGGTCGGCCACCACATCCAGAATCTGCTCGGCGATATCGGTCGGGCCCAGCGGGATCCGCACGGACCGGAATCCGGCGCGGTGCGCACCGAACTCCAGGCCGACTGCTACGCGGGCATCTGGGCCCACTTCGCCGACAAGCAGCCCGCCCCCAGCAGCGATCAACCCTTCCTGAAAGCCCTGTCCGACAACGATATCCGTGACGCTCTCTCCGCCGCGTCCGCCGTCGGCGACGACCGAATCCAGCGTGCCGCCCAGGGGCGCGTCAACCCGGAGGCCTGGACCCACGGTTCCTCGGACCAACGCCAGAAATGGTTCCTCACCGGTTACAAAACCGGTCAGGTCCAAGCATGCGACACGTACTCCGCCGCCGACCTGAACAACCCGTCGGCCTTACGCTGATCGCCGACAGATGGTCGATAATCGAGGCCAGTTGGACTGTGGCACAGCGTAGATAGGGATTTCATGCGGAGAACAAAGCCGGCACTGCTGTTTCTCGTCGTGGCGCTTGCGGGTAGCTGGGGTGTCGCCTCGGCCGAACCCGCTGCCGACGCACCACAATCACCCGCCCCGGCACTGCTGACACTCACCACCATCCCGAGCGGTTGGTCCGAGCGGATCGACCTGCGCCCGCTGCTGCAGATCTACGCGGACGGCCACGCGGTCGAACAGCCCGACGCCGCATCCGCCACCCGAGCCGCCGACACCCCACCGCAGCGGCTCACCGGCACCATTCCCACCGACGTTCTGAATGCCGCACTGGCGGAAACCAAATCACTCGCCGCACTCGACCTCGGCATGCCCAGCGCCACCGACCAGGGCACCCAGATCATCGATCTCATGCCTACGCCGCCCGACCAAGACGTCCATGTCCTTATGTACGCCCCCGATGCGACCGAGAACCTCACCTCCGACCAACAAGCCAACCGCAAACGCTTCACCGACCTCTACCGCAAACTCCTCGACGCCTTCACCCGAGACCACTGAGCCGGTTGTCGACCCCGGTAGCGATGGCCACGAGGAACGTTGCGCACTTCGGTATCCGCCAGGCCTGAGGTACCGCAATACCGTTCAGCCGTATGTACAGCTAGAACACCAGCGCCCCCACTCGAAATCGAGCGGGGGCACTGGAGAATTCGTTTCGGACTAGAACTGGTCCTGTTCGTAGTCCGAGCTGACCAGTTCGTCCGGGTGGGTCGCGCCGATGACGTCCGGGGTGGACTCACCGAGTGGCCCGGTGAGGTCGTCGTTGCCGGTGCGGCTCTGGTACGGGTCCACATTGCGCGTGTGCTCGTCGTCGTTGCCGCCGCGTTGGCCGGTGGCGCCGGGGCTGCCGCCCATGAAGGAGCTCCCCGAGCTCGCCGCGCTGGTCGACGTACCCGTGCCCAAGGATGTGCCGGACAAACCCGAGACCCGGCTGATGGGCGAGACGGTGCTGCCCGGCGTGCCGGTCACCTTCTGCGTCGACGGCGAGCCCGATGTACTCGGCGTGCCGGAACGGCTTCCGATGCCGCTCATGCCCGAGATCCCCGAGGTGGTGTGCCCGGTGTTGGTCGATGCCGCCATGGTGGACGTGCTCGGCGAACCGGAGGTGCTGGAACCGTCCAACAGGCCGGCGGCATTGGTCGACGCATCCTGTGCCACCGACTGCGCCTGTTCCATGATCGGCTCACCGATGTTCTGCATGACCGCCTGCGCGACCTCCTGCGGCGCGGGCAGACCGCTGGTCCCGAGCAGTTGGTTCACCAGACCGGTCAGCTCGGCCGTCTTCCCGGCCAGGTCACCGCGGGTGGCATTGGCGACCGCGACGGCGGACCCCAAATGTTCGGTCGCGGTCGCGATGAGCGCGGCCTGACCTGGCGGTGTCAGCGCCACCGGCACGAGTGCGGTTGCCTGCGTGGCGAATTCGCTCGCGATCCCCAACAGCTGCGCATTGCCCTGCTGCACCACCGCGGCGGCCCGCTGGGTGAGTTCGGAGATATCGATACCGCGCTGACTGGTGTCCTGCCCCTGGGTCTGCGCGGTGTTGCTGGCGGCCTGCGCCTCGCGGGACGACTGGCCCTGCCACAGCTGCTCGACGGTCTGCAGGCCACCCTTGCCGACCGATACCGCGGCCTCGATGATCTTGGATGACTGACTGAGAATCGCAGTCGGGTCGAAGGCTCCGATAACGCCGGTGCCGAAGCTGTTGAGCAGCTCCAGGATCGGCTGGAACAGCGTGTCGATTCCGGGAATTCCGGGAATCGACAGCCCCTGCATCAGTGCCGCGACGGGATCGGACGGAATATTCGTTGCCGCCGCGGCCGCCGCGGCACCCTGGCTACCCGCCCCGCCGAGCGCACTGCTGACCGCAGTCTGTGCCTGTTGCGCCGCGCTCTGCGCCGCCTGCACCACCGGCGCAGCCGCATGGCTGATCGCGGTCTGCGCATCGGTAAGTGCCTGCGACACATCGGGCGGCACCGCGCCGGACAGAATTGCGCTCGCGTCGGGGGTCGAGTTGCCGTTGAGCCCCGGCATGCCCGCCGGCATGGCCCCCAGCTGCGGCGATTCCTCGGTGATCTTTTGTGCGAGCACGAATTCGGGCGCCTCGATCGGCGGCAGATCCGCGGGCAACTGCGGCAGCGACAGATCGCTCAACCCCTGCGACGCGTTCTGCAATGCGTCGACAGCGGTGTTCTGCGTCGCGATCACGGCCTCTTCGATCGCCACGCTCTGCTGATCGGGTGCGATCACGCCGGTCGCACCGGTATCCATCGGTCTCATGCCCCGCCTCCGACCTGGTCGGCGATTGCGTTCAGTACGCCCGCGTTGCCGAAGTCGGTGGTGTCGAACGCGCCGGCCGCGGTGAACGCGGACTTCGAGAGCTTGTCGTACTTGGCCGACAGCTCATTGATGTCCTTGGCCTGCAACACCTGTGCGGCGGCGAACGCCAGCAGATAATCGGCGCCGATCAGGCCGAATACCGGCGTGAGCGCCGCAACATTCTGCACGGCATCGAAATTGCCCGCTCCCGCGATCTCGCCGGCGACCCCGGCATTGGTCGCCGCGAATGCTCGGACCGCATCGGTCTCCACCGAGAGATCAGCCATCGAGTTGCACCCCCCAAAACGTCGTGAACTGCCATTCAGTGTTCATAGCGTCGATCAACATCTACTCCCTGCCCGCACCGGCAGCTCGGCTGCGATCGGGCCCCTGCGCAGCTGCGAGTCGGTACCGGCGCCGCTGCGGTTGCGCCCAATATAGCGGACCTCACCGGCAAGTTTCGAGCCCAAGGCGGCCACCGGAAAGGAACTGGAACAGGTTGCAAATTAGAACAAGTTCTATATTCTCGATCACATGAAGGTCGCAGTGACCGGCGCAGCCGGCTACCTTGGCACGAATCTGCTCAGCCTGCTGGTCGAACGAGGACACGAGGTCACAGCAATCGATCGCGTCGTTCCGGAGCAGCGGACGGACCCGAACGTCACCTGGGTCTCCGGCAATGTGCTCGACCCCGAATCCATGCGCACCGTGCTCGCCGGCGCGGAGATCGTTTACCACCTCGTCGCCGTGATCACCCTGGCCGAACAGCACGACCTGGCATGGAAGGTCAATACCGAGGGTGTGCGCGTCGTCGCCGAGGCGGCCCTGGATCTGGGCGTGCGCCGCATGGTGCACGCGAGCTCCATCCACGCCTTCAACCAGTACACCTGCGGCGGCCGCATCGACGAGACCTCGGTGCGCTCGACCGATCCCGGCCTGCCCGTCTACGACCGCTCCAAATGGGCGGGCGAAATCGAACTGCGCAAGGTGATCGAGCAGGGCCTGGACGCGGTGATCTGCAATCCCACCGGCGTGTTCGGCCCGCTCGACTACAGCACCCCGCTGTCCAGGATCAACCGCACCCTCAAGGACGCCGCACGCGGCCGGGTACCTGCAATGATCGGCGGCGGCTTCGATCTGGTCGACGTCCGCGATGTCGCGAAGGGCCTGATCCTGGCCGGGGAGCGGGGCCGGACCGGCGAGAACTACCTGCTCGGCGGCTCGATGATCTCGATGCTCGACCTGTGTCGCACCGCGGCGGAATGCGGCGGCAAGAAGGGACCGAAGTTCTCGATCTCCCCCAAGGTCGTCAACGGCTTGATTCCGGTGCTCGAACCGATAGGCAAACTGCTCAAGACCGACATCGTGTCGAAGGCCGCACTCGGCGCGCTGGTCTCCGCCCCGATCGTCGACCACGGCAAGGCGGAGCGCGAAATCGGCTATCAGCCGAGGCCCATCGAGAAGACCGTGCGCGACCTGGTCACTTTCTTCACCGATCCGAAGCAGCTCACCGCGTCCGACGCCCGACAGATCGCTTGACACTCTTTAGAACACATGTTCGACTGATGGGGTGCGGTGGCAAAGCCAAACCCTGGATGCCGACGACGGCGCCCTGCCCGGTCTCGACCGGGCGGGTTTCGTGCGCACCGTACAAACCCCCGAATTCGAGGGCATGACGTTCCACGAGGTGCTGTGCAAGAGCGCGCTGAACAAGATGCCGGAGGCGTCGAATCTGCCGTTCCATTGGACGATCAATCCGATGCGCGGCTGCTCACACGCCTGCCGGTACTGTTTCGCGCGTCCCACCCACGAGTATCTGGACCTGGACGCGGGCCGGGATTTCGATTCGCAGATCGTGGTGAAGACCAATATCGCCGCGGTGCTGCGCAAGGAACTCGGCCGGCGGTCCTGGCATCACGAACCCGTCGCACTGGGCACCAATACCGATCCATATCAACGGGCCGAGGGCCGATATCGGTTGATGCCCGGCATTATTCGCGCGCTTACCGATTCCGGCACACCGTTCTCCATTCTCACCAAGGGCACGCTGCTGCGCCGGGATCTCCCGCTGCTCACGGCAGCGGCTCACCAGGTCCGGGTGAGCATCGCCGTGTCCATCGCGATCCTGGATATGGATCTGCACCGCAGCCTGGAATCCGGTACGCCAACGCCCAAGGCGCGGTTGGAGATGGTGCGGGCGCTGGCCGATGCCGGGTTCGAGGTTGATGTGATGGTCGCGCCGGTGATTCCATATCTCACCGATAGCCGCGCCCACCTGGACGCACTATTCGGCGCGATCGCCGAGGCCGGGGCGGTATCGGTGGTCGCATTCCCGATGCATTTGCGTGGCGCCACCCGCGGCTGGTTCCTCAGCTGGCTGGCCGAGGCCCATCCCGCGCTGGTGCGCCGCTATCGCCAGCTCTATGGCCGCGGCGCCTATGTGACGCCGGAATATGCCTCCTGGCTACGCGAACGGGTGCAGCCGCTGCTCCAGCAACACGGCCTCACCCGCGAGCACACCCCGGAGCCGCAGACACAACCCCCGGCACCGCTGCCCAGCGACACGCAGCTGGCGCTCTTCGGGTAAAGCATTTCACAAGCAATTCCCGCACACGGCGGAGTAGGTTGGCCAATGGCACCTCCCATCGGACGAGGAAGTGAAGCAGGCATATGGTTTCCGACCAAAGTGATGTCGGCACAGCGAAATTGGAAAAGGTCGTAATTCGGTTCGCTGGGGACTCCGGCGACGGAATGCAGCTCACCGGTGATCGCTTCACGCATGAGGCGGCCGCATTCGGCAACGACCTCGCCACCCAGCCCAACTTCCCGGCCGAGATCCGGGCGCCACAGGGCACGCTGCCCGGCGTCTCGTCCTTCCAGATCCAGATCGCCGATTACGACATCCTCACCGCGGGCGACCAGCCCGACGTGCTGGTCGCGATGAATCCGGCCGCGCTGAAGTCCAATCTGGAGGACCTGCCCCGCGGTGCCACCCTCATCGTGAACACGGACGAGTTCACCAAACGCAATCTCGGCAAGGTCGGCTACGCCACCGATCCGCTCGACGACGACACTCTGAGCGATTTCGTGATCCACCGCGTGCCGATGACCTCACTCACCCTCGGCGCGACCGAGACGACCGGTGTCGGCAAGAAGGACGCTCAGCGCGCGAAGAATATGTTCGCGCTCGGCCTGCTGTCCTGGATGTACGGACGCCCGATCGGCGGCACCGAACGCTTCCTGCGCGAGAAATTCGCCGCGAAACCGGATATCGCCGAGGCGAATCTGCTCGCCTTCCGCGCGGGCTGGAACTACGGCGAGACCACCGAAAGCTTCGCAACCACCTTCGAGGTGGCCCCGGCCAAGCTGCCGCCGGGCACCTACCGCCAGATCACCGGCAATACCGCGCTCGCCTACGGCCTCGTCACCGCGGGGCAATTATCCGGGTTGCCGGTCTTTCTCGGCACCTATCCGATCACACCGGCCTCCGACATCCTGCACGAACTCAGTAAGCACAAGAACTTCGGCGTGACCACCTTCCAGGCCGAGGACGAGATCGCGGGCATCGGTGCGGCCCTCGGTGCGGCCCTCGGCGGCGCGCTCGGCGTCACCAGCACCTCCGGCCCCGGGCTGGCGCTCAAGAGCGAAACCATCGGGCTGGCGGTGATGACGGAACTGCCGTTGGTGATCGTCGATGTGCAGCGCGGCGGACCGTCCACCGGACTGCCGACCAAGACCGAACAGGCCGATCTGCTGCAGGCACTCTACGGCCGCAACGGGGAATCGCCGGTCGCCGTACTCGCGCCGCGCTCCCCCGCCGACTGCTTCGCGACCGCGGTGGAGGCGGCCCGCATCGCCCTCACCTACCGCACGCCGGTGCTGTTGCTTTCCGACGGCTCGATCGCCAATGGCTCTGAGCCGTGGTCGATTCCGCGGGTCACCGAACTGGAGCCGATCGATCCGCGCTTCGAACCCGACGCCGAGGAGGGCACGCCGTTCCAGCCCTACTCCCGTGATCCCGATACTCTCGCCAGGCCGCTCGCGGTGCCGGGCACCGCTGGTCGCGCGCATCGGATCGGCGGACTGGAGAAGGCCGACGGCAGCGGCAATATCTCCTATGAGCCCGGCAATCACGAACTGATGGTTCGCCTGCGGCAGGCCAAGATCGATGGCATCACCGTCCCTGATCTCGAGGTCGACGATCCGGACGGGCGGGCCGAACTCCTGCTGATCGGCTGGGGCAGTTCCTTCGGGCCGATCGGCGAGGCGTGTCGACGCGCCCGCCGTCGCGGCGTCCCGGTCGCACAGGCGCATCTGCGATATCTGAATCCTTTGCCCGCCAACCTCGATGACGTGCTGCGGAGCTATCGGACGGTGGTCGCGCCGGAAATGAACGGCGGTCAGCTGGCCATGCTGCTGCGGGCGAAGTATCTGGTGGATGTGCAACCGTGGACAAAGATCGCGGGCACGGCATTCTCCGCACAGGAGCTCGTCGGGGTGATCGATGCGGCACTGGACGGGTCGATCGAGGATATGGAACACGATAAGACGTTCGCGGCACGGGCGCGTGCCACGTACTCGGCTGGGGGTAACTGATGACAATCGTCGAAACCTCGCTCGTCGGAACCGATCTGGGCCTCACCGGACTCTCGGGAGTGCCGTCCGCGGACGGGCCGCAGAAGGTCAAGGACTTCACCTCCGATCAGGAGGTGCGCTGGTGCCCCGGCTGCGGTGACTACGTGATCCTGGCGACCGTGCGCGGCTTCCTCGCCGAACTCGGATTGCGCAGGGAGAACCTGATGTTCGTCTCCGGGATCGGCTGCTCGAGCCGGTTCCCGTACTACCTCGAGGCCTACGGCATCCACTCCATCCACGGCCGCGCGCCCGCCATCGCGACGGGGCTCGCGGTGACGCGGCCGGATCTGTCGGTGTGGGTGGTGACCGGTGACGGTGACGCACTGTCGATCGGCGGCAACCACCTGATCCATGCCCTGCGCCGCAATGTGAATATGACGATCCTGCTGTTCAACAACCGGATCTACGGACTCACCAAGGGGCAGTACTCCCCCACCTCGGAAGAGGGCAAGATCACCAAGTCGACGCCGATGGGCTCGGTCGACCACCCGTTCAACACGCTGTCGGTCGCGCTCGGCGCGGAAGCCAGCTTCGCCGCGCGCGCTCTGGATTCCGATCGGGCGGGCCTCACCGAGGTGCTGCGCGCCGCCGCCGAACACCGCGGGACCTCGTTCGTGGAGATCCTGCAGGACTGCCCGATCTTCAACGACGGTTCCTTCGATGTGCTGCGCAAGGGCGATGCCGAATCCCGCCTCATCCCGCTGCACCACGGCCAGCCGATCCGTTTCGGCGCCGATGGCGAATTCGCTGTGGTGCGTGCCGGTTTCGGGCTCGCCGTGGTGCGCACCGACGAGGTCGAAGAGTCCGAGATCATCGTGCACGACGCCTACGCCGACAATCCGGAGTACGCCTACGCGCTCTCGCGCCTGTCCGACCAGGACCTGGGCCACGTGGTCACCGGCATCTTCCGCGATGCCACCCGGCCCACCTACGACGATGCGGTTCGCACCCAAACCGCCATGGCGCGGGAACGCAAACCGGTACAAGAGGATTCGCTACAGTCCCTGCTCAACGGCTCGGAAACCTGGACCATCAGCTAGGCAGACCGAGCCGATCGGCGAGCGTGCCGAGGATGCGATGCAGGTCGGCACGCTCGGCGGCGCTGAGGTCCGCGGTGGTCTCGGCGTCGATCGCCTGCGCGGCGTCGAGGCATTTGCGCAGTAGTGCGCGACCGTGAGGGGTCAGGCTCAGGTTCTGACGGCGGCGATCCTCCGGGTCCCGTAACCGTTCGATGGCCCCGAGGGACTCGAGGTGGTCGGCCAACGCGACAACCAGACTCGGCGCGACGCGCAGTACCCGCGCCATCTCCATCTGCGATGTCGGCCCATCGGCCGCCAACACATTCAGCATCCCGGCATGCTTCGGTTTGAGCCCGAGGCTCGACACATCGGCGCTGAAGCGGTCGGTCAGGAACGCACCCAGCAGTCCCAGCCGGAAGGCAACGGTCTCCGGCAGCTTTTCCACCTTGACGTTCTTCATAGCCAGCATAATACTGTTCCTAAATCATTCATCAGATGAATGATTCAAGGAGTGAACTATGCGGGACCAGAAACTCACCAGATCCGCGATGATTGTCAATGCGGTCGGCGCGGGCATCGCTGTGGCATTCAGTGTCGCGGCACTTGTCGATCCGGCTCTGGCGATATCCGGCAGCGCGGACTCGCCCGGTGTCGACCTGTATGCACAGGCCTACGCCGCCCGTGCCGTCCCATTGGGCGCCGCGCTACTTTTCAGCCTGGCCAGCCGCCGCAAGCGGGCTCTCCTACCACTGCTGACCGTGTCGGGCGCGGTACAGCTCGGCGACGTCGCCATCGGCGTCAGGCAGGGAATTCCGGGCATGGTGGTCGGCGGCAGCGTGCTCGCGCTGATTCATCTCGCCACCGCGGGTCAATTGGCCCTCGGCGCGAGTCGCTCCGCCACAGCCGCAGCCTGAACTGCGGCTACGGACATGAGTCAGGCGTGCTTGGCGAAGCCGAGGTCGATGACGGCGTCACGTTCCTGTTCGAGTTCCGCGACGCTGGCATCGATGCGTGCCCGGGAGAATTCATCGAGCTCCAGGCCCTGGACGATCGAATATTCGCCGTCCGCGCAGGTGGCGGGGAACGAGGTGATGAGGCCTTCGGGAATGCCATAGGAGCCGTCGGAGGGGACTGCCATGGAGGTCCAGTCGCCGGTGTGGGTGCCGAGCGACCAGTCGTGGATGTGGTCGATGGCGGCGCTGGCGGCGCTGGCGGCCGAGGAGGCGCCGCGGGCCTGGATGATGGCGGTGCCGCGCTGTTGGACGGTGGGGATGAATTTCTCGCGCACCCAGCCCTGGTCGACGAGTTCGCCGGCGGAACGGCCAGCGATGGTGGCGTGCGTGATATCCGGATACTGGGTCGCGGAGTGGTTGCCCCAGATGGCGACGCGGGCGATATCGGCGGCAGGCGCGCCGGTCTTCTTGGCCAGCTGCGCGATGGCGCGGTTGTGGTCGAGACGGGTCATCGCGGTGAATCGCTCGGCCGGGACGTCCGGGGCATTGCTCATGGCGATGAAGGCGTTGGTATTGGCCGGATTTCCGACCACGAGCACCTTGACGTCGTCGGCGCCGCTGGCGTTGATCGCCTGGCCCTGTTCGGTGAAGATCGGACCGTTGGCGGCCAGCAGGTCCGAACGCTCCATCCCCGCGGTGCGCGGCCGGGCACCGACCAGCAGTGCGACATTCGCACCCTCGAACCCGACCCACGGATCGTCACTGATGTCGATCGACTCGAGCAGCGGAAACGCACCGTCCTCGAGTTCCATCGCGACCCCCTCCAGCGACGCCACCGCAGCCGGAATCTCCAGCAACCGCAGCCGTACCGGCGTCTCGGATCCCAGCAGCGCACCGGATGCGATCCGGAACAGCAGGCCGTAGGCGATCTGCCCCGCGCCTCCGGTCACGGCGACGGTCACGGGCGCGGTCCGAGCAGCGGTGCTCACGAGAAACTCCTTGCAATAGACGGACACTCGATCCCCACCCTAACGACTCTCACGACCCCCGAACCCCCGTGGTGAGCTACACGACAATCAACCCGCCACACCCATCCAACCGCCCCAGCTAACGACAAGCACCCGCAACGGGCGCGAAATCCGACGGAGTGCGCGCTGTTCAGCGCATGACGCAACCGCGCGTCGCATACACCCTCGCATGGCGCGCCGATTCACGTGTCGCACAACTCAACTCGCGCATCAACACAGTCGCGCGACTTCATGATCGGTCAGGACGATCGGCGACACATAGTCCTTCGCCCGAGCCAGGCGAACAGCACGGTACAGCGGCCGCTCCTCCAGGCCGGCATCTCGGGCCTCTGCGCGCAGTTGGTGGACGAGCATGGTCGATACCGCTACGGCCGCGGCGAGGTCACTGGCGGCCAGTGCGTCGGCCAGTGCGCGGAGGCCGAGCAGGTGGAGTTCGCGACCGCTGCCCGCATCGGTGTACATCGCGAGCGGCACGACCTGCGACTCGACGCCTGCGGTCACCCGCAGGACGATGCGGCTCAAACGGGCCGGGAAGACGAGGATCTCGACGCCGTTGGCGGCCGCGATATCGACCTCACGCTCCCCGATTACCCGCCGCGCGTGAATCGTGGTCCCGGCCAACCACATCCGCCGACGGCGCAGCGCGATGGCGTAGGCGACGGTGGGGGCACCGACGACGAGACCGATCGCGATCGCGATCGACCACGGCACCAGCAGCGCCGCGAGCAATGCGGCACCGATACCCACCCCTACCGCGGCGAGGGCGAGTCGCCGCAGCATGGGTGCGTAGGTCTCGGGCGCGACGAGATCGAGTCCGACCGACGGAACCGGTTGGGCTGCACCGGGATTCGTGGGTTCTACAGGCACGGCAGCCCATTCGTCGTGGTGCGGGTGTACCCCGGCACCGTACTACTCGCCCGAGCGCAAAGCCGTCGCGACGGCGGCCACCGTCTCGTCCAGTGGGATCTGACGCTGTTCACCGGTGGCCATATCCTTCAGGCCGATGGTGTTCTCGGCCAGATCACGGTCACCGAGGACCAGGGTGAATTTGGCGCCGGACTTATCCGCGGCCTTCAGCGACCCCTTGACGCTTCGACCGCCGTAGGCCAGATCGACCCGAATGCCCGCCGCCCGCAACTGTGCCGCGAGCACGACCAACCGCTGCTTGGCCGCATCGCCGAGTGATACGCCGTAGACCTCGCACCGCGCCGGATCGCCCGCCGACTTGCCCTCGGCCTGTAGCGCCAGAATGGTGCGGTCCACACCGAGCCCGAATCCGATGCCGGACAGCGGTTGTCCGCCCAGTTCGGCCATGAGCCCGTCGTAGCGCCCGCCGCCGCCGATACCCGACTGCGCCCCGAGACCGTCGTGCACGAATTCGAAGGTCGTCTTCGTGTAGTAATCCAGACCGCGCACCATCCGCGGATTCACCACGTAGGGCACGCCGAGCGCGTCGAGATACCCGAGCACCTGCTCGAAGTGCGTCTTCGCCGACTCCGACAGGTGATCGATCATCAGCGGCGCGTTCGCGGTCATCTCGCGCACCTCGGGCCGCTTGTCGTCGAGCACCCGCAGCGGATTCAACTGCGCCCGCCGTTTGGTCTCCTCGTCCAGCGGCAGCCCGAACAGGAACTCCTGCAACAGCTCTCGATACTGCGGGCGACAGGTCTCGTCACCGAGCGAGGTGATCTCCAGTCGGAAGCCATCCAACCCGAGTTCGCGATATCCGGCGTCCGCGATCGCGATCACCTCGGCATCCAGCGCCGGATCATCGATACCGATCGCCTCGACGCCGACCTGCTGCAGCTGCCGGTACCGACCGGCCTGCGGGCGCTCATACCGGAAGAACGGACCCGAGTACACCAGCTTCACCGGCAATTGCCCCCGGTCGAGCCCGTGTTCGATGACCGCACGCATGACACCCGCCGTGCCCTCCGGCCGCAGCGTGACACTGCGCTCGCCGCGGTCGGCGAAGGTGTACATCTCCTTGGTGACCACATCGGTGGATTCACCGACGCCCCGCGCGAACAAGGCGGTGTCCTCGAAGATCGGCAGCTCCACATGCCCGTACCCGGCGAGTCGGGCGGCACGGATCAAGCCGTCGCGCACCGCGACGAACTCGGCCGAACCGGGTGGCACGTAATCCGGAACCCCCTTCGGGGCGGAGAAGCTGCTGGTCTTGGTCACGATGGTCCAGTTTCCACCACTACGGCCCGTCAAGTCCAACCGGTTTGCCACCGCTAGCGACTGCTTGCAGGTCGCTCGAAAGGGTCAGCTCGTTCATACGGCGTCACGACTGGTCGAAATGGCCTGCTGAGCAGTCTCAGGAATAGATGGCACAATCCTGTGCCGTACGTAACGGATACGGGAGGAACGTGGTAGTGCCGAGCAACGAACAGCGACGGGCAGCGGCGAAACGCAAGCTGGAGCGCCAGCTGGCCAACCGGGCCGATCGGGCGCGCAAGCGCAAGCGACTCATGATCGCCGGATCGGCGCTCGGCGTGGTGGTCGTGGCGGCGGCGGCCGTCGGTGTCTACTTCCTGACCAAGAGTGACGATAAGCCCGCGGCCATCAGCTGCGACTACCGCGACAGTCAGAAGCCCGCGGATAAGCAGGTGAACAAGCCGCACACCAGCGGCATCGAGAACACCGGCGACAATGCGAGTCTCAGCGTCAGCATGGATACCACGCAGGGCCCCATCGGCCTCACCCTGGACAATGCCAAGGCGCCGTGCACCGTCAACAGCTTCGCGAGCCTGGCCGGTCAGGGCTACTTCGACAACACCATTTGCCACCGCATGACCGCGGACGAGGGCCTGAAGGTGCTGCAGTGCGGCGACCCGACCGGCACCGGCACCGGCGGTCCCGGCTACCAGTTCGACAACGAATACCCGACCAATCGGTACAACCCCGCCGACCCCGCATTGCAGCAGCCCATGGACTACAAGCGCGGCACCCTGGCCATGGCCAACGCGGGACCGGATCCCGTCACCGGCGGCGGGACCAATGGCAGTCAGTTCTTCATCGTCTACGGCGATTCGCAACTGCCGCCGAACTACACCATCTTCGGCACCGTCGATCCGGACAGCATGGGCACGCTGGACAAGATCGCCGCCGGCGGTCAGGACAACTCCAACGGCCAGGGCGACGGCAAGCCCAACCTCCCCGTCACCATCCAGTCGGTACGCATCGACTGAGCCGGCCCTTTCGAGCGACCCGCAAGCAGTCGCTACGACACGCCCGATCCGAATACTCGCTTCGTTCGGACCCGCTGCGCACAATGAGCAGCGGGCCCGAGCCGCCTCCGAGCAAGCCAGGGTAGGCGACCCTAATCGTTCGGTTAGGGTGTGCTAAAACCGGAGATCCTCCGAAGCTTTCCCCTACCCGCCGGAATTGTGCGATATATGCTGTTAAGCGGCACGCCCACACGGTTGGCGCCGGGTTTTCTCGGGTAATCTCGAATAAAGGAGAACGCGTAGCGTAGTCATCCCTGACCGGACGATCCCCAACCGGGAATGCCACGCGACAAGTTCTCTGGGTGTCCACGTTTGCAGGCGGGGCACCGGCGCGGCGGACTACAGTTCGACGTGGCGGCGTCCGTGACGAAGCACCACAACATCCATAGTGATCACTGCAGCATCGGGGAGCAGCCATGTCCGAGGAACTGGACGACATCGGCCGGGAAACCGCGGCCATGATGAAGACCGCATTGCAGCTTGCGACCCTTGTCGCACTGCGGACCCGCGAGCGTGGTCAGAAGGAAGCCGAAGCCCGCGTCAAGGTCACCGAGGCCCGCATCAAGGAGGCCCGGGAACTGCAGATCCGTGAGGCCCGCGACGCCAAGGCGAAGGACCCACGCAATCTCGAACTGGCCCGGATGGTCGAGAAATCGGTTCCCGCCCAGGGCATTTCATTGGAGAAGGATCGTTTCTCCGCACAGGCCGAGGCCAGCCGGATGGCCGCGACCGCATCGGCTCAATCCAAACCGCTCGTTCGCTACGATTCCCAGGAACGTCGGATGGCGATCGCGGCGCATCTCGCCCGGATCGGTATCGCACCGGAACTCGCGGCGGTGCGGATGCTCATCGAAGTAGGTCAGGGACAACCGCCCGAAGAGGCCGTACGCATTCGCGACGAAGCTGCCCGCGCGGCCGGCGCACGAGGTCGGGAACAGGACGCGCGCGGTTTGGAACGCGTCCGACAGTAACTGGATCCCGACGCCGGAAATCGAAAACGCCCGCTGAAGTCAGCGGGCGTTTCGACTTTTTCGGCTCGTCAGACGCGGAAATCGCCGATGGTCGGATCGCCGAAGAGCCCCTGGGTGGGAGACTTCAGCGGCAGTGGGCTCAGCATGTCCTTGTGGCCGTTGCGAACACTGCAGTACTTGAACGGTCCACGGGGATCGAAGAGTTTCGTCATGTGCGGATCCGCGTGGTCGAGGAACCAGATGCTCAACCCGGTGCTCGGCTCGAGTCGGTAATGCTCCCATGCGCGCCAGAGCGCATCTAGTCGCGCCACCGCCTCGGCGTGCTTCCACCACTCCGGGCACCACACCGTTTCACTGATGTCGGTGACCTGACGCCGGTACACCAAGCCGAGGTAGTTCTCGACGAAGTCCACCACATTGCTGTAGATCATGGGCTGTTGCTGCTGTTCTGTCACAGCGGCCGAACCTCCTCGATTTGACCGTATTCAGGTGGCGGAGCAGGCTTGGTCAGGTTGGGCGAGCCGAACAGGTCGGCGATCTCGGTCTTACGCCCCGGAAGATGGTGCGAGATCGACTTCTTCACGTCGTCAGCGTAGTCGCCCTCCCACCAGGGCACAGTACGCACGAGCACCGCGGGCTGGCCGGAGGTGAAGACGATCGCGCGGCCCTGTGGCAGGGTCGCCAGCGCGTTCACGGTGAATGTCTTGGACGAACCGAGTGAACGCGAATAGCTCTTGCCGCCTTTGGATTCCGAGACCGAGGACGAGATCGCGTCGTATTCGCCGATCGCCTCGGAGCGGTCGCGCAGGAAGTTCATATCGTCGACGCCTGGACCGAGCACCTTGATATTGGCCGCCGACCACAGCGCCAGCATGCCGTCATCACCCCAGCAGCGCGCACCCTGGGCCCAGGACTGCAGCACCGTCATCACCACGATGCCGCGTGAACCGAAGTGACTGTACTGCTTGGGCAAGTCCTTCCAGCGCACCACATTCGCCGCCTCGTCCAGGACCGCGAGCATCGGAATCGGCAACCGTCCGCCGGGCGAGTGGGTGGCCTTGCGCATGGCCACATCGACCACGGCCTCGGTGAGCGCACTGACCAGCGGCGCCGCCGAACCGCGGCCCTCGAGCGAGAGGCTGTAGAGCGTGCCGTTGTTCTCGATGAATTCGAGTTCGTCGAACTGCATGCGGTTGTCGCCCGGCAGGATCCACGGGTGCACATTGGACAGCTGCAGGCAGCGGATCATCTTCTTCGCGGTGCCGAAAATGCCGCTCTTGGTGCGCGGGTCGGCGTTGTACTGCATCGCGAGGCCCGAAGCCGTGTAGTGCTTACTCGAATTGCGCAGCAGCTCGATGGGTTCGGAGTCGTTGGGATTGGTCACCCAGTCCCAGACCTGGACGATCGGGCGACCACCGAGCGCGGCCGCCAGGAACAGCCCGGCGAGCAGATCCTCGGCCTCCGGGTCGAAGAACACATCCCCCTTGGCATCGGAACCGCTGTCCGCATCGGCGAAATGTCCGGCCAGCCGCGCGGCCCGCATCTCCGCACCGTCATGATGTGCGTCCACCCAGGCAAGCGGATCCCAGAACCAGGTCGGCTCCTCTCCCGCGACGCCCTGCGGATCGAAGACGAAGGTGCGACTTCCCTTGCCCTCGCGCACATCTCGGGTCGCATCGACCACGTCCCGCTTATTCGAGGTGGACAGCACCGGTCCGATCGCGGTCAGGATGGCCGGAATCACCCGCGAGGTCGATTTGCCCTGGCGCGGACCCCAGATGTCCAGGTGCAGATCCTCATAGGAGCCGTAGAGCATCACCCCATCGGCAATACCGACACCGATCGGCACGCCCGGGCTGTCGTTGTAGCCGAGCCGGACGCCGAGCATTTCGGCCTTCGACCGCACTCCGGCCTCGGTCAGCGATTTGATGGCGCTGCCACTACCCATCACATCGGCCTTGTCGTCCACGGAAAGCCGACCGACCGACCGACGTGCGGCAAGCTGCTTGCGCACCACCACATAGGCCACGATCACCCCGATGACGAGCAGCACGATCACCGTGGAAGCGCGCGGCCAGTGCAATTTGCCCTTGATCAGATCGGCGACGATCGCGATCGGGTTGATCGGAACATCCTGCGGGGTGACAGCCATCGCGTTGCCGAGATGCAGGGCGATCCACAGGGTTCCGAGAGTCGCGAAACCGGCGTAGATCATGTAGAGGGTGATATCGGGTCCGACCACGGCCGGATCCTGCACCTTCTTCTTTTTCGCCATGTCTGCCTCCTGTTAGGACCTAGCTATGTGGTTGTCGCTGGTGCGGGTTCAGCGGAACGCGTCGAGACGCCAACCGTCCGATGTGCGCACCACGGTCGCGATCACCGTTGCGGGCGGCAGGGATTCCTTGCGCCCGTTCGGGTAGACGACCGTTTGCTCGATCCCGATCTTGAACTGTTGAACGTTCGGATCGGCGCTCGCGGGCGGGCGCTCCCCCGCTGCGAAGGCGAAGGCTTCGATATGTGCCTGCGCCTTGGCCCAGTCCGCCCACTGCAGCGTCGCCTTCGGTGTCTCGATCGCGGTCGGCGTGCTGTCCAGCATGCGGATCAGGCTGGGCCCCAACCATTTCCGCGCGCGCAACAGCGAAGCACCTTGAGCCTCGGTGGCGGGCTGCCAGGAGTAGATCTCCTTCAGCGCGGCCACCGCGACGCCGTCGGGCGTCACCGGATCGGGTGCGGGCACCCCCTCCAGCAATCGGGTCGTAGACGTGGGCGGCTGCGGCGCACCGGAACCCGACTCCCGATCCGAGCTGGCGCACCCCGCACCCGACATCGCGACGCTCACCACCAGCATCACCACCAGTTTCGCGCGTGCATTGTCATTCAAGGCTAGCCGCCGGGACCGACACTTGTGCGGTCCATTCGCCGCGGGTGCTCCGGCGTGTTCACCCGCCGCGGTATCGGTTGTCGTCACAGCACCCTCCTCCCGCGGCCGTCACCCGGCACCGCGACCTCGGTCACGCCACTGGAATGCCCGTATGCGGCGGGCACGGATTGGATCATTCGACTGTTGCCGGAATAGATTCCGACCTCGGCGGGGCCGCGCGGGCCGAATGAGCTGAACACCAGATCTCCCGGTTGCAGCTTGCTGAGCGGCACCTCGACCCCCGCCTCCCACTGCTGCTCGGCGGTCCGCGGCAAGGTCACCGTGCCCGACGATGCCGCGAACACCGCGGCCGAAGTGAGGCCGGGACCATCCATACCGCCACCGCTCGGTCCCTGCGGACCGCCACCACCCCAGACGTACGGCGTACCGAGCCATTGCTGCGCCGCCTGGACGACCTGAACGCCGCCCGCACCCTCCTGCGGAGTGAAGCGGCCATTGGAACCCTGCGCGCGGTATTGCGGTTCCATCGCAAGGATATTCGCGACATACGGCTGGGTTTCGGCATAGTGCGCGGCCACCTGGTTCGGCATACCGCCGGAGGCGAGCACCGCGCCCTCACCGGCGTTGTAGGCGGCCAGGGTCAGTGCGACGACATCGCCCTGCACGCGACCCGCGGACTCCCACGCCGTGATCTTGCGCGCGAGCGCGCACATATAGCGGCCTTGACCGATGATCGCATCGGCGTCGTCCCAAACGCTCGCGACGCCGTTGCCGTCGGCATCGATGACATAGGGCTGACCGTCATCGGGATCAATACTGGCCGCGGTGCCGGGCAGGAACTGGGCCAGACCCTGCGCGCCCGCAGGCGAGGAGGCGCCGCGCCGGAAGCCGGACTCCTGCCTGCCCTGTGCGGCCAGCAGCGACGGCGTGATCTGCGGGCAGATGGAACCCGCACGGCGATACCAGATTTCGAGTTCCTGCGGCACCTTGCCTGCCGCCAGCGCACCACCCGCGGTGCCGAAGCCACGGCTGCAGCGCGGATCGGACGAGAAGGCCTGCGCGCCACCGACATCCGGGGTCGGTGCGCCATCGAGCCAGGGCACCGGGTCGATTTGCCGACCACCGGTGAAGCGTCCGCCCGGCACGATCTCGAAATGCAGGTGCGGGCCGCTGGATTCACCCGCCGAGCCGACCTGCGCGATGGGCTGACCGGCGACGACGGTATCGCCGACGTGCACGTGCACGCCGCTGTCCCACATATGGCCGTACACCGCGGAATACGCGCGGCCGTTGGTGTCGACGGAATCGACGACGATCCAGTTGCCGAAACCCGAAGCGGGACCGGCCGCTACGACACGTCCATCGGACACCGAGTAGATGGTAGTGCCGTCGGCCGCGGCGAAGTCGACGCCCTTATGGGTGCCGCCGCGCGCGCCGAATACGTCCGACACGGTGAAGGTACCTGCGGCCAGCGGCAGCGTCCGGCGGATCGGGCCGACGCCCGCGGCCAGCGACGGCGCACCCGTCGCGGTCGAACGGGCTTGGGTGGCAGTCGGATTGCCGGTCGTACTCGTGGGAGTGGGGGTGCCCGCGACGCGGGAATTACCCGGCGCGTATCCGCCGAGCGGCGCCAGCACAGTCGACGATACGAGCACCGAAGTGCCCTCGCAGGCGTCGTCCACGGCGGGCATGACGATGACAACCACCAGGGTCATCAGCCCGAGCACGCTTACCAGCGCCAGGTACAGGAGGGTCCGCCCGGTCACCGCATCCCCGGCAGTGCCGAACGACCGCGGACCGAACCCATCACGTTTGCCGCCGAGATTCGTTGAGGGTGTCGGCCAGGGTGCGGTTCATCTCCGCGGCGGCGGCCAATTGTTGTTGGAGCAGGGCGACTTTGCGGCGCAGCGCCGTCGCGTCCAAGCGCTCCAGACTGGGTCCCTCGGCGGCGCGCACCCAGTTGCGCACCGAGTTGGTGTGCACGCCGATCTGCTCGGCGACCAGCCGGCAGGCCTCCGATTCGCTGCGTAGTTTGCCGGTAAGTGCGATCACCTGCTCGACCGCGGCCTTGCGCACTTCCGGCGACACTCTCCGATAGGACCGGTGCGGCATCATGCGCCCCACCTCCCACAGCCAGCCGCTCTCGAAAGCTGTGTTGTTTCGAGCGACCTGCAAGCAGTCGCAAGCGGTGTTGTCTCGAGCGACCTGCAAGCAGTCGCAAGCGGTGTTGTCTCGAGCGACCTGCGAGCAGTCGCAAGCGGCGCGAGCCCCCTCATGCGGCACTCCCACTGGGGGAATCGCCACCACGCGAAGTCGACTCGGTGAACTCGGAGAAGCGCTGGTTGGTTTCGTGGATCCCACTCTCCTTCTCGGACAAGGTGAATTCCATATGGAACGGGATGCCGGGGCGGCGATCCTCACCGATCTTCAGTAGGAACTTGCCGGTACCCGGCGGCGAGGGGCGCAGCTGACCAGGCTTGAGCGCCTCGCCCGTCAACGCTTGCGGTGCGGACCATCCGGTCACCATCTCCTCCTCGGCGGATGTGAACGGAACCACGCTGTCCAGGCGCTTGATCTCCTCGCCGGGCAGCGCACCGAATATCTTGGCGCGCGCGCGTTCGAGGAAGCCCAGTGCCTTCGCGATGGCGGCTTCCGATCCCAGTGCTTGCAGGTCCTTGATGGTGTGGCTGATCATGATCAGCGCGGTGGCGATGGTGCGCTGCAGCCGGGTCAGCTCATCGACCCGATCGACCATGAAGTCGCCGAGGCCGAGCACCTGCCACAGCTCGTCCATCACTACCTGGAAATAGCGCTGCGGGCCGAGTTTCGCGTCGGCGAGCACATGCGCGGCCTCCACCGAGGCGAAACCGTCGGCCCAGCAGGCTAGCATCACCGCGGCCTTGAGCTTCTTATCGCCGGTGGGGATATGGGATACGTCGATGCAGACCGCGACCGCGCTGGTATCGATCGGAACGGTGGTCTGCCCGTTGAAGATCGCGCCGAACGGGCCCTGGGTCAGGGCGCGCAGCGAGCGGCGCAGGCCCTTGATGGCGACCTGGTATTCGTTCGGATCGTCCGCGCCGGCGTCGAGCTGCAATTCGTCACCGCCGGCGACGATCACCTCGAGCAGGTTCTCCATGATGGGCGGTTGGTCGGGCGTATAGCCGCTGCCCGGTCGGTAAAGGATGCGCAGTGCGGTGGCGATCAGCGTTTCCTCGTAGTCGCGCACCCGCGCACCACGTACGAGCTCGACCAGACCGGCGATGAGCGTGACCTGGCGGGCGCGCAGATCCTGCAGCACCTGAAGTTGCAGTGCCGGAAACTCGTCCAGCATCGGCACGACCGAACCGAGCACACCGGCGGCGAGCGGGTTGAGCTTGCCGTGGCCGTAACCGAGGTCGATCACCTGGCCACCGACCAGTTCGACCAACTTGCGGTAGTCCGGTTTCACGTCGGCCAGGATCAGCGGGGTGATGCCTTGCGCGATACCGCCGAGCACGATCCGGCGCACCAGCGAGGACTTACCGAAACCGTTGAGCCCCAGGACGAAAAGGCTGGGCGCGGTGATGAAGCTGCCGCGCAGGAACCAGTTCATCGGGTCGAAGCAGACCGGGGCGCCGGTATGCAGATGCGAACCGAGCGGGGTGCCGATCAACGGCGCACCCGCGCCGACCGACCACGGCCACAGACCCGCCACCTGGGCGGTGGTGGCCCGATACTCGACCGGGCGGCCCACGACGTTCATCCGGCCGCCACCGGGACCCATATAGCCGCGATCGGTGAGTTGGGCTGTGCTGCGGTCGAATCCGTCTTCGAAGACCTGTTCGGCGCGGGCCGCGTAATTGCGGCGGCGGATATCGTCGGTGCGGATCCGGAAGGTCGCGAAGGCCGCCCGCAGGCCGGTGCCCTCACGGCTGATCTGCTCGAGTTTGGCCCTGGTCGCATCGTCGAGCAGCGGCGGACCGGACTGTTTGCGCTTGTCCGACCTCGCCTTTGCGCGACGGGCGGCCTTGTCCATCTGCGGGGTGCCCATGGCGCGGTCTGCGGTGTAGTCGATCTTGGCCGCGCGCTGTGCCTCGCGACTCGTCCGCGAGCCATTGCGTTCCGGTCGTGCCACGCGTTCCCCCCGTGCCGGTCGTTGCGGTGCGCCATCGCGCGGGCGAGCGGTCCGGGCGCCGTCGGGACGTCCGCGCTCGGTCGAAGTCCGTTCACCGCGGCCGTTTTCGGGCCTGCTGCGGCCACGGTCCGGATGCGGCCGATCGGCACGGCCACCGTCCGTGGCTGCGGAGCCGGGTCGCGCCCGTCGCTCGGCCGCATCGCGCGACGGTCGCCGCTCCCGATCGGACGTTTCGCCGACGCCGGTCCGCTCGCCGCCACTCACCCCCGCCGGGCCCCGCGCGGCCCGCCGATCCCGCTCGGGCATCTCCTCGATGCCCGAGCGCTCGACCCGGCCCCCGGTGGGCCGCTGAGCGCGTTCGTCCGCGGGCCGCTCCCACGCCGCGTCCTCGGGACGCCGCTTACGCCGCACCGGCACCTCGTCCCGTTCGCGCACGGGTGGCTCGTACTCACGTGCCATGTAATGCTCACCCCGCCAAGGCTTTCGGAATTGTCGCGTGTTCCGGCAGGATCACCCCGCAACCGAGCGAGGCCGCGAAGGCCGCCGCCTGGTAGCGGTAGCACCGCCGGATCTTCAACCGCGCCTGCGTGGACAGGTCGCGGGTAATGGCTTCGATGCGCGGCAGATCACCGCGCAGGGGCTCGGTGATGGTCACCAGCGCACCGAAGCGGGTCACACCGTGACCCCGGGCTTGTTCCTCACGGGCCTGCTGGGTGGCGCCCACCCGCAGGGTCGCGGCCGCCGAGACGACACCGCGTTCACTCTGCTGGGCCACCAGCGCGTTCTTGAAATCGTCATCGACGATTTCGGCGGCGTCGGCGGCCGAATGCGGACGGTACACGATGGCAATGCGCTTGCGCGGCACTTCGGGATTCGGCGCGAGCAGCCGCTGCAGCACCCGCTCGTCCACCGCGCCCTCGGGCGCCGCGTCCATCTCCCAGGTGACCGAACGGCCACCGTCGTGCACCAGATGATCCCACTTCTCGTCGTGCGAAACCGGTCCGGCATCGGCCCAATCCAGTCCGTGCCCTTCGGGTTCGCCCGCGGCGACCTCGAGATCGGCCTGCGAGGCAGGATCGTAGCTGCGCCGGATGAACGAGATGACCTCATCGGCCGACATCGGCTGAGCGCGCACACCAGCCTCGGCCAGCGCGGCACAGATTCCGGGGAGCCTGCGCCCGATCTCGACGGCCTCCTCGGCCGGATTCCTGCGGCGCTCGGCGGTGGTCGCCTTGAAGGTGATCGCAACGCGCGGCAGCAGCTGCACCCGTTCCTGCGGCAACTCGGTGGCGAGTTCGTACATCACCTGCTGCGCCAGCTCCGGCGCTTCCGGACGGGTGATGGTGGAGACCTCGGTGAGCAGCCGGTTACCCGTCTCGGGCACGGTATCGATCACCGGGACGACCGCGACGATGTCACTGGTCTGGCCGACCGAGGCGAGAAACGTACCCCAGGCCGAGACCCAGCGATCGATCACCGGCTGGTCCACCGCCTCGTGCCCCTGCGGCCAGGCCCGCAAAACCACTGTGTACTGGGCGAATTGCGGTAGGTGGATCATGCCGAAGCTGTAACCGCCCGCGTCGATGCCCTCGTAGAGCTTCGAGGGCGCGAGCAGACCGGGTAGCCGTGTGACACCGCCCGGAATCCGCGAGAACCGGCCGCCTCGATACACATGCTCACCGCGGTTGCGGGAGCGCATCCAGTTGAACATCATCAATCCGTTCTCGTATCCTGAGCGGCCCCCGGTCCGCCACACCAGTGGAACCATCACGACAACGCCGGTGCCGCCCACGATCAGACCCCACTTGAAACCGCCGACCATGGCGCAGATCAGGGCCGTGATCACGACGACGAAGCCGATGACGGTCTCTTCCCAGCGCAGACCGAAAAGACCTGCGCTGCGCGGCTTCTGCCACAGCCCGTACGAGCGGCGCTCGTAGGTATCGCTCGTCGTCATCGTCATCGCGGAATGGTGCTCCTCCCGAGGTCGGGCGAACGGTTCGCCCAGCGGTCGCCCGCCACATCACCCATGGCTTCATCGGCTCGATTCAGCGGCGCGGTCGCCGCGCGGGCCACGCCGATCGCACCCGCCGCCCTCGACGCACCGGACGGTACTCCCGCGCCGCCCTGCGGGGCGGAGGCGCGCGGAGGTCCGCCCGCCGCTGCTCCGCCGCCGCCACCGCCGCCGCGTGGCGGGGCCGGGCGCGGCGCGCCGCCGCCGCCGCGCGGACCGCCCGCACCACCCGGTGGACGCGGACCGGTGGAGGTACCGCTGACGTAACCCGCCGATCCCGGCGCGGCGGTCTTCGTCGCGACGGCCTTGGTGCCCATCGCACCCAAAGCGCCCACCGCGAGCAAGGTTCCGCCGGCCGCGGTGAGACCGGAACCACCGCTACCCACGATCGCGACCGCGGGCGTGACCAACCGCATCAGCGCGGGCAGCACGAACGCGACACTGCACAGCAGCACGATGGCGACCAACATCCGTTGTGCCTGTTCACCTTCGGGCAGTCCGCCGGTATCGGTCAGCGAATCCACATGGCCCGCCGTGGTGAACGCGATCATGTAGACGATGGCGGCCACCGGCTTCCAGAGCATGAACGCGATGATCCAGCCGATCAGCTTCTGATACGACTGTTTGCCGATATTCATCCCGGATGCGGCCGCGGCCAATGGCAGCACACCCGCCGCGATGATCAGCAGACCCTGACGCACGATGGCGAGCACAATCTGTGCCAGCGCGCCGAGCAGTCCGACGATCGCGATGATCAACACCAGACCTGGCGAGAATGCCTGCAGCTTACTGGTTTTCACCATCAGCTCGGCCAGATCCTTGGCATTGCCATTGGTCGAATCATTGATGATCCACTCGGAGAAGCGATCCGAGGCCTGGGTGCCCGCGACGATGACGGCGCCGAGCATCCAGGAACTGAAAACCACCCGAGTGAACATGCGGAACGATTCGGCCGCCTCATTCATGACGGCGCCGCGTCTGGCCTCGGCCAATCTGGCGCCGGACAATATCACCGAGGCTATGAGCAGCAATATCTGCGCTTGATAGGTGTAGTCGTTGATCTTGACGAACAACGAACCCGAATCGCTGGCCGCCTCGTTCGGGACCTTCATCCAGAAGGTCAGCGCGAGGATGATCGCCTCGCCGAGACCGTTCATCAGCGAATCGACTACCTTGCCGAAGGTCGAATCCCAGGCCTTGTCCTTGACCGCGTTCGCGGCGCTGCCCGGGTGCGAGGCGGCATTGCCCGCCTTGCACGCGGCCGACGCGGCGTCACCGAGCGAGAACCCGGGCAGACCGACGTTGTCGAGCGTGTCGTGCAATTCGTTGCACGTATCGTCGAATCCGTAGGTCTGACCGTACGCCACCGTCGGTGTCGCGATCATGACAGTGAAGATGACCGCGAGGATCGTGACAACGCGCCTCACCATTTTGTCCACCCATCGATCGAGTCGATCGTCTCGAGCGGCTGTGCATCACTCGTGGACGACTTGAGTTTCCAACCACCATCGCGCCAGAGCACATTCAGTCTCATGGCGACCCAACTGCGCCCGCCGTGCAGGAAATCACGGGTCTTGCGGGCGATGCGTACCACAGCGAAATCGTCACCATAGCTTTCGATTCGGAATGCATCGGAGGCGAACAACAACGGTTTGATGTTGTCGGGTAGTTCATTGGGGATCTTGCCGTCGGCGATCTTTCGGTCGCGATCGGCCTGCTCCTGGTCCGACAGGATCACCAGCTGCTGCCAGAGGGCCCGATCGGTCGGGCGTGCCACGGTGCGCCAGTAGATCTGCTCGGCCGCCAGCGCGGCTCCCTGCGGGGTCCGAGTGAATCCCACCGGTATGTCGTTGTCGATGCGGGTCGGGCCGTCGGTCGTCGAGAACGGGATCACCGGGCCGCTGTACACCCGCTGCCAACCACCCTGCTGACCTGTGCCACCCGGAGCGCCGGACAGCCAGTCGGCGTCGGCGGGCTGACGCGGCGCAACAGACTCCGAAAGCGGTTGTCCGGCAGGACTGTTCGGAATATCGAAATGATGGCCGAACGAATCCACGTCGGAGCCGCTGAAGCCGGCGGCCGCCGCGGTGCCGGGCACATTCTCCGAACTCGTGCCGGTCTTCGATACCTGGTCACCCCCGGCGGCATTGTCTCGCATCGCGACCACGGTCACGACGACCGCGACGACCACGGCAAGCAATGCGCCGACGCCCAGTATCGCGAGCGGCGAACGTTTGCCTGCCGGACCGGATCCGGGCCCCGTGGTCACCATTTGGTCCACCCGTTCAACGACTCGACGTACTCGGTCTGCGGGTTGTTCGAGGTTGCCGGCTTCAGCCGCCAGTCGCCCGCGTCCCAGATCATCACCAATCGCAGGGCCGCCCACAGCTGCTTGCCATCGACCACCTGGCCACGGGTGGCCAGCTGGATGATCGCCAGATCATCCGCGTAGTTCTCGACCTTGAACGCATCGGAGGCGACGAAATACTTGGTTACCTTCTCCGGCTGCTGTTGCGGGAGTTTGTCCTGGGACAGGGCCTTGTCGTAGGCGGCGATCTGCTGGGCCGAGACGCGGACCTGGCGGACGTAGAGGTCGCGATCGGCGGGGCGCGCGTTGAGGCGGTAGGTGATCTGGGCGGCCGCGAGCACCGCGCCCTGCGGGGTGTGCGAATACCCGACGGCCAGACCGTCTTCGATGTGGGTCGGTCCGTCGGAGGTGGAGAACGGGACCGAGGCGCCGTAGACCCGCTGCCAACCGTGCGGTGCGGTGGTGCCCTCGGGTGCCGCGGTCAGCCAGTCCGCGTCCGACGGCCTGCGCTGCCGGGTCGGATCCTGCGGAAGTGGTTGTCCGGCAGGGTTGTTCGGGATATCGACGCGCCTGCCGAGAATATCCACCTCGGGGGTCGCGAAGCCCTCACCGCCGGAATTGGCCGCGACGGCGGCCTTGTCGCCACCCGAACCCGAATCGTCCCGGCTCACGTACACGAATACGCCGACGACCACGATGAGCACCAGCACGGCAGCGGACGCGATGACACCGAAGGAGACGCGATCGCGCGCGTACGACTCCTTCTCACTCATGACTCCGCCTCGCTAGCGCTCGGCTCCGTCATGAGCGAAGCACGCTGCGACATGATTCGCTCGCTTCGCTCGCTCATGCCGGCGCCTCCAATTTCACTATGTCCGTGGGCAATTCATCGACCGCCTCGATGGGCCGGGCGGTCGAGTCGGGATCCGGCAGTCGTAATCTCCAGTCGTTGCCGAACCATTCGACAGTGGTGTGGTTCACCGCCTTCGAGTTGTCCGAATATTCGGTATAGACGTCGACCGCGGAAGCCGCATCGGTGTAGCCGGTGATCTTGTATCCGAGCACTCTCGGCGCATATTCGGGCGCGGCCGGACCGGCGATCGAGAGTTGCACCCGGTTGACCGCCCACTCGTCTCTGGCCTTGTTCGGCACTACCTCTTGGCGCACGATATCGGCCCATTGACTGTCGGCGGCCACCGACAATCGCACCGTGTGCACGATCGCCGCCAAGGCCGCACCGATCGGCGAATGCTCGAAACCCGTTGCGGCGCCGTCGGATACCTGCTTCGGCCCCTGGTCGGCACTCGGGAGTGCCACGCCCTGGAACGGCTGCCACCGCACATGGGTCGGCTCAGCCGTCAGGTTCGGGCCGGAATCGCCGTCGCTGCCGCCGCAGCCGACCGCCGCCAGCAGCAGGGCAGCACCGAACGCGCCGGCGGCGGGCTTGCGAATGCCGCGCCGCCACACGCCGGGTTGCTCCCGCACAACTGTGGAAATCATCCCAGGGCCGTCCCCATCCCCGTTCACGTCGGCAGGAACGCCAACGCGATCCCCGAGGCCGTACTCGCCACAGCCGCCCCGAGCAGGCTCATCAATACACCGTGCGATGCGTCGTTCATCGCCAGGTCGCTCCGGAACGCGATCCACAGGCGGCCCGCGGAGACGATCATCCACGCCAGGCACACCAGCAGTACGAACCAGAGCAGCCAGTTCAGCAGCTGCATCAGCGGTTGCAGCACTTCGGCGGGCATCTGCTTGTAGGCAAGCAGTTCCGCCGCCGACATTCGCACGGTAGCCATCGCCGACATCAGGTCCCGATGACGGCGTTCATGATGGTGCCCGCGCTCGTCGCGACGACGCCGCCGATCATGGCTCCGGCCACCATCTTCGGCGATTCGAGCCCACCACCGGTCCACTTCTCCCACGCGAATTTGCCACCCGCGTAAGTGATTCCGCAGATACCGGAGAGCAACACGAACCAGGTGAGGTAGCGGACCAGCTGCAGGATCTTCTCCGAGCCGGGAGGCGCCTCCGGTGTCGGGTTACCGACCTGAGCCAGGACAGTGCCGTACGTGTCCTGCACGGCAAGGAGAATCATGCTCATCGGCTGCCTTTCTTGGTAGTGATGGTCAACGGTGGCCCTCGTCGAAAGATGCGCTGCTGTCCAGGTTTTCGCGCACGACCGCAACGATATCGGCCCCGAGCTCCCGGATCTCGAGCGGAACCTCCTCGAGCGGGTCGATCCTCTTCTTCTTCTGCGGTATCTCGTCGCCCGGGGTCCAGATCGGCAGGCTCTCCGGTTCGACGAGGGTCCATTCCTCGTACCACGGGACCTGCCAGACCTGACCGGCCAGGGAGCCGACCACATCGCGGTAGCGGCGGATTTCGGCGGGCATGCGCCCGGGACGGGCCGCGACGGTGACCAGTCCGAGGACCTCACAGGAGCCGGCGAAACCCGAATGATGTTGGCGCAGAAGATCATGCGCACGAGTGAGTCCGGCAATGGTCTCGCGAGCCACCAGGACGACGAAGGGCGATTCATGGTCGAAGACGCCGGGCCAGCGGCGGCCCGAATCCGCCGCGGGCGCAAGCACCCGCGCGAGGCTACTGGCTCCGGCACCGCCGTGCACACCTAGCAGCCACCACAGCGGCGCCCGGCCGACGCCGGGTACGGGACGGTCCCAAATGGGCGCGCGACGGGACTCCGGTGGGGCGACCACACCGGCCTGGGCGGCTTCGGACTGGCGACGAAGTTTCATGGCGGCCGTCATGATGCCACTCCGGCGAGCAGCCGCCCATAAGCCCGGCGCGTCTCCGAAGCCAGCGATGCGTGGCGAACGAGTTCACCGCGCGCCAGATGTGGATCGTAGGGAATCTCCCTGATATCACGAACCCATCCGGAAAGGTGCTCACGCAAATGTTCGGCAACATGTGAGTCCGCGCCGGGGAGCTGGTGTGAGACAACGATTGTGGTATCGCCGACGATGCCGCCGCCCTGCCCCTCGGCTGAATCGCCGAACTGGTCGTCGAGCCATTCCAGGGTCACCCGCAGCCGGTTCGCGGCATCGGCGCGCGCCGGAATGGCAAGTACCAGAGCGACATCCGCGTCATCCAGCAATGGTCGCAGCTGCCGTCCGGCAATCGGATTGCCGCCGTCGTAGACAGCGGTGTACCCGGCGTCATAGATCGCGCGCGCAACTGTGAGATATGTGGCACGCCGACGCAGTGGCGCGGCATCGCGCCAGAGCAGTCCGATGCCCGAACTCGCCTGCGACAGACACTCCTTCAACGGCGCCGGTTCATCGTTGCCGCGTCCGTACAACCACGATTGCAGGCTGATCGGATGCAGGTGCTCATCGGCACCGCGTAACGCCAGATCACTGCCCGCCGCCGTAGCGTCCACCGCCACCGTCGAGGTGCCCGTCATACCGAGTTCACCGGCCAAGCCCAAGGCCGTGGTCGTGGTTCCCGCACCACCACAGCCACCGACCACCAGAATCGAACGCTGCGCCGGTTCCGCGGATTCGCTGTCTCCGCCCTTACGCCGCAGACGCACCACCGGAGCCTTCGAAGGCACGTGCCGGTCCGACGGATCACCCGCATCGGGCGCCTCGTCGAGCCAGCGGCTCCAGTCGTCTCCCATCGCTATCAGCTCTCCCTATTCATCCGGCCGCGACGCCCGTGATGAGCGTGCGGCCGTCGACCACCACTGTGGTGACGGTCTGCTTGTTGTACGTGGCGGGCGCGCCGCCGGGTCGGTACTCGGTGACCTCGACCGAATACCGGTCGTCGGTGATCGTCTGGATCCGCACGCAGTGCGTGGTGCCCAGTGGAATGGTGTCGATGCCGTGCTGGATCACCGTGGCCGAGGAGATATTCGAATCCGGGGCGACCACCGCCCGGACCCGCTCACCGGAGCGTTCCACGTAGTAGGCGTATTGGAACGCCAGGATCGCGTCTGGTCCGGAGTCGGTGCCGCCGGGTTCGGCACTGCGCACGATGCGGTCGCCGCGTTCGGTCGGGCAGTCGGCGATGCC
Source organism: Nocardia sp. NPDC049526 (assembly GCF_044465765.1). Taxonomy (NCBI): domain Bacteria; kingdom Bacillati; phylum Actinomycetota; class Actinomycetes; order Mycobacteriales; family Nocardiaceae; genus Nocardia; species Nocardia sp. NPDC049526. Next base: position 768,694 of record NZ_JBITMA010000002.1, read on the forward strand.
ACGGGATTGGACACTGCCCGCGGTGAATTGCATCGAGGGCACGACCGGCGCGGCGGCCCGATCACCGGACGAACGCAGGAGCAACACCGCGCCCGCGGCGGCCGCGGCCAACAGCAGCACGGCCACGACGAGCACCGCGATCACCCGGGCCCGGCGCGCGGTCGGATGATCGCGCGCCTCTTGGCGCAGTGCGCGCGTCACGCGAGTCGACCGCTCGCGCGGACCGTGGTCGTCTTCCTCGTCCTCCGGCCACGGGAACTGTACAAGTTCGCCATCGCGCGGAGCGATGTAGTCGTCGTCTGGACCGGGGGCGCGTCCAGCCACCCAATCCGACCACCCACCGGTGAATTCACTGCGATTGGAGGCCAGATCGGCAGGCACCTCGTTGCGCGCGCGTATCTCGTCGGGATCCTCTTCGCGAATGTAGTGCGGATACCGGGGCGCACCGTCCTCGTCACCGGGTTCCCGCAATCCCGGCTCGTCGGGGTGCGGAGCCGCTACCCCTGTCTCCGGCTCCAGCGCGCCGTACCAGCGCGACAGCTGTTTGTACGACTTCAACATTCCCCCATTCCCGCAGAGCGAGGCACATGCATAATCGGACCCTCTCTGCGATCAGTTCGTGGAGAACGGGTAGGTGTTGTTTACGGTGCCGGGTACTACGGTGGGCGGAGTCGACGTCGCGCCGCCGGATGAGGCGCCATCGGCTCCTGTCCCGAACGGAAATTGTCCCGTACCGGACGAATTCGGCGTAGTCGACGCGCCGGAACTTTCTCCGAAGAATCCGGTGGTCGATTTTGTGCTGCCACCGATAGGCGCAGCTCGGCTGCCGAATTTGTCGGCAAGATCACGTGCCGCCGCGGCGAACCAATCCGCGACGAATCGGGTGGGCGCATCACCGGTCGCGGTGACCGCCGCGGTGCTGTAGGCGCCGTGGCGCTGCACGGTATCCCAATACCGCACCCAGGTCGTCACATTGAGCAGTTCGCTGTTATCGGTGATGTTCTGTACAACCGCGTCGAAGGCCTGGGTAACCAATCGGACACCGGTCGTCGGCGGCACCAACTGCGGAATCGCGCCCAGCAATTTCGTGCCGAACAGCAGGATTCCGGAGACCGGATCGGTTAGCCCAGCGGTGGCCAGTTGGCTGATATTGGCCGCATTGATGACCGACTTGACCACTGTCACGACCGAATTCAGTCCGATCGTGCCGACCTTCAGCAGCGCCTGAAGTGCTGCGGGAATATTCAACGGCGTGCGCGGATCGGCGGCATCGGCCAGGCGCTGCGAAATCGACTTCTGCGGTGAAATAGACAAATTCGCGAGAGAGTTGCCCTGAACATCCTCGTTGACGACTTTGGTGGCGGTCTTGATCGACGTATACGCCAGTGCCTGGGAAATCGACACCAATGACGCGATCGGGTCGCCACCACTCAACTTGGACTGTCCCGCAATAGAGGCGACTGCCTTCAGGATCGGCGCGCCCTCTGGCGCATCGCACGCGAGATCGCCTGCGGCACAGAAGCTCGCGACACGCCCGGTGAGCGCGGCGAAATTGGGGGCCTTATCGCGTTCCGGGCCGATGCCGCCGCCGCTCGCGGGCTCCTGTGGCAGTGCCGCGATGGATGCGATCCGGTCCCCCGAGGTGCCGGGCGCGGGATCCGGGGTCGCCTTGCCCGGCGAGCCGGGAAAGAGCGGCGCACCGGGATTGCGGGTCGGATCGGCGAACAAGGCGACCGCGGCGATCTTCTCGGGCGGAATCACGCCGTGGCCCTGGCCGACCTCCTGGGCGAACATCGAGGCCACATGCGCGCCTTGCGAATAGCCCACGATCGCCAACCGGGTCTCGGTGCAGCGGGCCGCGACATCCTGGGCCATCGAGCGCAACCGGAGCAGTCCGCCGATCACCGACTCCGCATACGACACCGTGCCACCGGCGGTCGCGCCGCCGAAGCCGGATTCGTATGGGACGTAAGCGCGGTCGACCAGACCGGGGTCGGCCTTGGCCAGCATCGGCATGAAGACCGTGGAGAGCATGCCGGTATCGGTGGTCGGCGCAGCATCCGGTGACGATTCGCCTGTGCCCTGAATTCCCAAGGCGTACAATGCCGGACACGTACCGATGGCAATGTTCGTCGTCGGCCCCGCGGAATCGGACGGTTCCGCTACGGCGGTCCCTGCGGTCGCCACAGCAACGGCGAATGCGATCAGCATTCCCGAGATCCGTGCCGTGTAGCTCATCATAGCGATCCGCAATCAATTCGTGTTGCCGCAGCTAACCTAAACGCCATGAAACGCAATAGACCGTAACAGATTCCGGCTCTTACTGCGGCTTCGACGAAAAGTTTGCGCGAACCACCGAGTGGCGCATGGCAGTTCATGGCGTGCCAACCGGGATTACCCGACAAGTTTCCGACGGCAGAAATCGCCCTGCAACCGATCGGCGACCCGGTGGTGATTCGAATCATCAACCTGGACTTCGCATTCCAGCGAACGCCGAACCACCCGGGCAGACAACCGCAACTTTCCATGCGGGTACGCCGGCTATGTCCAGCGAGGTTGACGGGGTGCGGTTCAGGTGGCCGAGGTCACCCGGTAGACGTCGTAGACGCCCTCCACATTGCGGACCACATTCAGCAAGTGGCCGAGGTGTTTCGGATCGCCCATCTCGAAGGTGAACTTGCTGATCGCGACCCGGTCGCCGTGTGTGGCGACCGAGGCGGACAGGATATTCACCTTCTCATCGGCGAGCACCTTGGTCACATCCGACAGCAGTCGGGTGCGGTCGAGTGCCTCGATCTGAATGGCGACCAGGAAGACCGAGGACGGCGAGGGCGCCCACTCCACGTCGATGATGCGCTCGGCCTGTTCGCGCAGCGAACCGGCATTGGTGCAGTCGGTGCGGTGCACGCTGACCGCGCCGCCGCGGGTAACGAAGCCCATGATCTCGTCACCGGGGACCGGGGTGCAGCACTTGGCCAGCTTCGCCACCGTGCCCGACGCACCGGGGATCAGCACCCCCGCGTCACCGGTCACGCGCTGTCGGCTCGGCGTCGTCGACGGGGTGGAGCGCTCGGCGAGCTCATTCTCGACATCACCGATGCCGCCGAGTTGCGCCATCAATCGCTGCACGACGTGATGCGCGGACACCTGGTGCTCACCGACGGCGGTGTAGAGGGTGGAGATGTCGGTGTAGTGCAGTTCGTGCGCGACGGCGGTCATCGCATCCACGCTCATCAACCGCTGCAGCGGCAGCCCGACGCGGCGGACCTCCTTGGAGATCTGCTCCTTACCGCTTTCCAGGGCCTCTTCGCGGCGTTCCTTGGCGAACCACTGCCGGATCTTGGCCTTGGCGCGCGGAGAGACCACGAAGTTCTGCCAGTCGCGGCTGGGTCCTGCGTTCTGCGCCTTCGAGGTGAATACCTCGACGACCTCACCGTTTTCGAGCTGACGTTCCAGTGCGACCAGCCGGCCGTTGACCCGCGCACCGATGCAGCGGTGCCCGACCTCGGTATGCACGGCGTACGCGAAATCGACCGGAGTCGACTTCTGCGGCAACGTGATCACATCACCCTTCGGGGTGAACACGAAGATCTCGGGCGACTTCAGGTCGAAGCGCAACGACTCCAGGAATTCGGCCGGATCGGCGGCCTCCCGCTGCCAGTCGAGCAGTTGACGCATCCACGCCATATCGTCGACTTCGGTGGAGTCGTTGGAATGCTTGCCGCGGGTCTCCTTGTAGCGCCAGTGCGCGGCGATGCCGAATTCGGCCGTGCGGTGCATGTCCTGGGTGCGAATCTGCACTTCCAGCGGCTTACCGTCGGGCCCGACGACCGTGGTGTGCAGCGACTGGTAGACGCCATAGCGCGGCTGGGCGATGTAGTCCTTGAACCGGCCTGCCATCGGCTGCCACAGCGAATGCACGACACCGACCGCCGCGTAGCAGTCGCGTACCTCGTCGCACAGGATGCGGATGCCGACCAGGTCGTGGATATCGTCGAAGTCCTTACCCTTGACGATCATCTTCTGGTAGATCGACCAGTAGTGCTTGGGTCGACCCTCGACGATCGCGTTGATCCGCGACGCCGCAAGCGTATTCACGATTTCCGCCCGCACCCGCGCCAGGTAGGTATCGCGCGACGGCGCGCGGTCGGCGACCAGGCGCACGATCTCGTCGTACTTCTTCGGGTGCAGAATCGCGAACGCGAGGTCCTCGAGCTCCCATTTGACCGTGGCCATACCGAGGCGGTGTGCCAGCGGCGCAATCACCTCGAGGGTTTCCTTGGCCTTCTTCGCCTGCTTCTCCGGCGGCAGGAACCGCATGGTGCGCATGTTGTGCAGGCGGTCGGCCACCTTGATCACCAAAACGCGCGGGTCGCGCGCCATCGCGATGATCATCTTGCGGATGGTCTCGGCCTCGGCGGCGGCGCCCAGGTTGACCTTGTCCAGCTTGGTGACGCCGTCGACCAGATGCGCGACCTCGGCGCCGAAGTCCTCGGTCAACTGCTCGAGCGAGTAGCCGGTGTCCTCCACGGTGTCGTGCAGCAGCGCCGCGACCAGTGTGGTGGTGTCCATGCCCAGTTCGGCGAGGATATTGGCGACCGCGAGCGGGTGGGTGATGTAGGGATCACCGGACTTGCGGAACTGGTGGGCATGGCGCTCGTCGGCCACGTCGAAGGCGCGCTGCAGCAGCGTGAGATTCGCCTTCGGATACAGCTCCCGATGCACGCTGGCCAGCGGTTCGAGCACCGGCTTGACCGCCGCGATACCGCGCTGGCCGGTCATGCGCCGGGCCAGGCGGGCGCGTACCCGCCGCGAGGCGGAAGTCGGGACCGCGGCCGTGGTCCCGGGCTGACGCGCCGGTGCGGCACCGCCGCTCATCTGCGGTTTCGGCGTGGTCACATCCGAGGCGGCCGCACCATTCGACTGCGGGGCACCTGCCGATTGCTCGACATTCGCCTCGCCCAGATGCTGAGTCATGCCACCACCTCTCCACGCCGCGATCGGACCACAGTATCCGACCGCTGCAACCGCCCAGACCACAACTTTAGTCCGCGCGCAGGTCACCTGCCCGATCCGAGGTTGCCGAGTCGGAAAATGCCCCGGTTATGCGGGTGAATTGCGGCGCTGGCGATCGTATGCGGCGACAACGAGCGGAGCGTGCGAAAGGTGCCTTATCGGCTGGTAAAAGGTTCAACGGGCTGGCGGATGCGCGATTGTCCGTCGAAGTCCGGGTCGAGCGGGGCGTGGAAGATATCGAGCACGGTGGGGGTGATATCGACCAGCGAGAAGCTGGAACTGGTCGCGCCCGCGAGGAAGTTCGGGCCGCGGGCGATGACGAAACTGGCTGTCTCGTCGGGGGTTTGGCCGCCGTGGCCGCCCTTGGGCCGGTGGCCGTGGTCGGTGGTGACCAGGATGGTCCAGCGTTCGGCGGGGTTGGCGCGAGCGCGAGCGTCCACGGCGGCGACTATGCGGCCGACGAGGGCGTCGATGCGGGTGACGGCGTCGCGGTATTCGCCGGACGCGCCGCCGTGCTGGTGGCCGGCGCGGTCGACCTGGTCGAGGTGGGTGAAGACGAAGTCCGGGGCGTATTTGGTGATGGCGGTGACCACGCTGTCGGTGGTGGCGGCGTCGGTGGCGCTTTCGTTGTCGTCATCGGGGACGAGCGGGGTGGAGATGACGACGTCGGCGCGTGGATCGCCGCTGGCCGTCATGGTGGCGATCTGATCCCAGGTGGCGATGGACTGGGTTTTGAGGGTTGGATCGTGGCGTTCGAGGCGGGTGAAGACCGTCGGATATTTCGCGAACGGGGTGGCGTCGAAGTTGTTGTCGGTAATGCCGTGTTTGCTGCCCCAGACGCCGGTGAGCACGGTGGCCCAGGACGGGCCGGAGATGGAGATATGCGGGGAAATGGAGCCGCGGCCGAGGGTGCCTTCGGCGCTGAGCCGCAACAGGTTCGGCGCCCGCACCTCCTCGATCTTGCGGTACATCGTGCCGTCCAGTCCGATGAGGACGACCTTGTCGGCTTGGGGGGCGGCCTGCGCACGCCCGGTGGCGAGGACGGTCGAAACGGCCGCGACAGCAACGGCGCCGGAGAAAAGTTGCCTGCGTGCGAGGGACGTGGTCGCTGCGGTTCGCGCGCTCATATCCCGAACGATCCGGTACGACAGTGCCTTTCGGTAGCGCACCGAGTGAGTGTTCACGGACGTTTCATCGGTCTCGCCATCGCCGGTCGCCTTGCTGAACAGCCACTGAACTCGCGATAGCCAATAGCTATTCACACTGCTCACGGGTACGTATCGGCGAGATGAACAGTAGAAGGCGGTTGACACGCCGTCCAGCGTGTGGCTGGCTGACCGCCATGTCCCCCGCTGCACCTCTTCGGATCGCCGCCGTCGCGGATCTGCATATGCGCGACGCCGTCGCGGGACGTTTCCGCCCGGACTTCCTTCGACTGAACGCCGATGTGCTGCTGCTCGGCGGCGATCTCACCGAGGGCGGCGGGCCGCACGAAACGGATCTGCTGTGCACCGAGATCGCCGGACTCGCGATGCCGGTGGTAGCGGTGCTCGGCAATCACGATCACGATCGACGGCTCGGGTACCGCATCGCGGCCATGCTCATCGCACTCGGCGTGCATGTGCTCGACGGCGATGCGATCACGCTCGAGTTGCGCGGGCGGCAGGTCGGTATCGCCGGTGTGATGGGTGGCAGCGGTGGGTTTCCCGACTACCCGGGCACACCCGACGAAGGCAGCGCCGAGCACCGTGCCCGGATGCGGCGCGGGCCGTTGGACGCATTGCGGCTGCGTCAGGCGCTGGAATCGCTGGAGTGCGAAACACGTATCGCCGTAATGCATTTCGCGCCGATCATCGACACACTTGTGGGTGAACCGCCGAAGATCTACCCGGGGCTGGGCTGTCACGACCTAGGTGCGGCCGTGGACGCCGGCGGTGCCGTGCTGGCGGTTCATGGACACGCGCACGGAGGCACGGAATTCGGACGCACTGCGGGTGGGGTGCCGGTGCGGAATGTGTCCTATCCGGTGCTCGGACGCACGTATGCGGTTTACGAGGTGTAGAGCGCTCACCGTAGACCGGGCGGTACGTTCTACCGCATGACGATCGCCCGGTCGCTGTTGCTGTTCGCCCTTGCCGCACTCGCCGAGATCGGCGGCGCCTGGCTGGTTTGGCAGGGCTGGCGTGAACATCGCGGCCTGCTCTGGATCGCGGCAGGCGTACTCGCACTCGGTGCCTACGGCTTCGTCGCCACCTTCCAACCGGACCCGAACTTCGGCCGCATCCTGGCCGCCTACGGTGGCGTGTTCGTGGCCGGCTCCCTCGCTTGGGGCATGATCGTCGACAAATTCCACCCCGACCGCTGGGACTACCTCGGCGCCACCCTCTGCCTCCTCGGCGTAGCCGTCATCATGTACGCCCCACGCGACTGAACACCGCTGCGTGGAAAACGTTGACGCGGCGCGTTATTCGCCGGGGGTGAAGGCCCAGACGGCGGCGGGACGGCCGGTGGCTTTGACGCGTCGGCGTTCGGTGGTGCGTTCCAGGCCGGAGATGGCGGCGAGGGTGCGGTTCAGGTTCGCCGGGTCGGGGCGGGCGCCGAGGACGGAGGAGCTGAGTTCCACCGCACGGGTCGCGGGGAATTCGTCACCGGTCAGCGCTCTGGTGAAAACCAGATCCTTCCAGAGCAGACGGGCCAGCAGGCCGCGGGCGGCATCGACGATGCGATTGTGGTCGAAGGCCAATTCGGGCATCGCATCGAACGAAACCCATTGCGCGGGCCCCTCATGCGGCCCGACCACCGCCCACATGGCAATGGACAGCGTCGGCCCGCGCGGGTCGCGATTGGGTTCGTCGAAGGTCACCAACTGCCCGACCGCCCCGATCGCGGCTTCCGGTACGCCCAACTTGGTATGCACCGCCCGCCGCGCCGCCGCGACCAACCGCTCCCCCCGCCCGAGCAGCACCCCCGGCAGCGCCAGCTGCCCGGTGAACGGCTCCATCTCCCGTGGCGCGATACCCACGGTCATCCCGGCATCGTCGGCCCAGAACCGCAATGCCACCACATCAACCGAAACCACGGATTGCTCCACGCCACCCCATCCTGCCGCACCCCGGCCGGCTTCGACCGAGTGGCACACCAACTGAGTACTAGGCAGCGGCGACGACCCGGGTCTGGGTCCGGTTGCGACGGTCCGGGCCGTCTGCGGTCAGGACTATCGGGGCACCGAGTTGACGTTCCAGCCAGGGCACCGGGTCGGCCGGCACGGCTGTCAGCAACGGATCGGCCGTGGTCAGCAGGGCGGTGAGGTCGCGTTGGCGGTCGAGGTCTTGCCAGCGGCCTGGTTCGAGGCGGTCGATTACCCCGCGCGTAGTCGCGTATCCCGTTGCGGCGTAGCCGGTTCCGGGTGCGTCCAGATGGGTGAGGGCGAGGCCGTCGATGCCGCCGGAGACCTCGATGGCGTAGCGGAGCAGGATAGGGTCGAGGTGGCCGCGTCGGAAATGGCCTTGGTAGGGGCCGGTGGTGTTGTGCGGTTCGGAGATGGTCATGGTGGGGTCTTCGGTGGGGAATGGTCCCGCGCCGTGGCGGGTCATGTAGGTGCGGGTGACGCCGAGTGTGTAAGCGGGGGCGCCGATTTCGGCGAGCAGGGCGCGTGCGTTGCGCGGTTCGACGGTGGACCAGGTGGTGTGCGGGTGGAAGCCGCGCCATTCGTCGAGGAGAACGCCTTGTGCGCCTTCGAAAATCAGGCGGCCGCGTTGCGCCAGGCGGGCAAGTTCGGTGCCGTCGACGATGCGTACGGCGGCGGCGAATTCGCGGTACATGTCGACCAGATCGCGAATCGCTTCGTAGCGGTGCGCGCTCGGCGCGATCAGCGGCCCATAGTGTGCCGCCATCGCCTGCAGCTTGGCGTACAGAACGTCGGGGCGCAGGCAGTCCGAGACGGTCGGCGCATCGTATTCGAGTGCGTAACTGGCTGTTTCGCCGATGCCGCGACCGCAGGAACCGTGCCGCGAGGAACCCCTCGCATCCTCGCGAGCACGGTTGGCGGCGATATGGATCGGGGTCGTGAGTAATGCTCGGCCGTCGATCTGCAAGAGCGACAGCGGATCCCGCACACCGAGTGCCGCAAGCTGCCGCGATTCACTCGCCACCGCGATCGGCTCGACCAGCATGTGCCGCGAGAGCAGCGTCGGCACACCGGAAAAGGTTCCGGATCCGAACTGCGCGAAGCTGTGATGGCGACCGTCGGCGATCACATTGTGCGCGGCCTGCGCACCGCCGTTGAATCGCACGACCGCCGATACGGCCGGCCCCGCTTCCGGTGAGCAGAGCCAATCGACCGTCGCCCCCTTCCCCGCATCCCCGAACCCTAGGTCGAGCACGATAATGTGCGACGGAATCACCTTTCACCCCTTGCCTTTCCATTGAGATGCGTTCGAAAGCGCGGACATTCGACGCGAGCCGCTGCGATGGCTGGGCACCACGATTCGGCCCTGTGCACCCGCCATCCACATGCGACTGCGGCGTCGGTCACAGGCGCGGCGCTGCAGATCAGCAGCGTGCCCGCGCGCTAGCCGCCCCCACACCGGAGCGGCAGCACTCCAATACTTGCCGGATTCAGCTCCGCCCCCGTGACAGGGCGCGGATACTCGGTCGCGCCTTGACGCCCAACGCCTTTCCGACCGAATCGGCCTCCACCGTCGACCCCACGTCACGCAGATCCGCGAGTCCGGCATGCACGTCGATGCGGTCTTCCTCCAGCCCGATGGTGAGTGCGATGAGCTCGCAGACCGCGGCGGGATCGTCGAGCTTCATGAAGTTCTGGCCGAGCAATCCCTGCCAGTGCTCGGCGATCTCGGGATCGTCGAAATAGCTCGACTGGTTCGGCAGGATGTAGTACACGTGCCAGCGCTGGGCCAGTTCCCGATAGATCGATGCGACCTCGATATCGGTGCGCACGTGATCGCCGATGACGCCGCGGATATGCCGCCCCGCCAACTTCGCCTTGTTCAGCTCGTCGCCGATGATGAACAGGTAGCCGCGCTTACCGCGCCGTTCCCATGCGTCGGTCACGATATGAGTGGCCATGAAATATGCCGCCAGTTCATAACTTTCGGACTTCTGTCCGCCGCCACCACCCTCCAGCAGGATATTGCGCAACTGCTCGTCCATCCGATTGTCGGATTCGAACTGCCCGACCTGCAGCGGCACGCGATCGGTATCGGCATCGCCGATGGCGCCGAACATGATCTGCGGATCCTCCGCATAGCCCTTGCGCTGTAGCAGCCCGTGCAATTTCCCGAGCTTGTCCTGCATGATCCGCGGCACCCGCCCCATCGATCCGGTGACGTCGAACAGCACCGCGATCGGCAGCGAGTTGCCGTGCTCGGCCGAATCCCGGCATTCACGCACGGTGACGCCGAGCGGTTCGAGCGCGGGATGCGCCCGCCAATCCGAATACGGCCGGCCCTGCATCTCCGCGGTGTATCCGAAGTCGTCCAGACCCCGGCTGGCTCGGAAGGTCTTGGCCGCGCGGTAGGCGGTGTCGTCCCAATGTCCGTATCCCATGTCATCACTTCCTCTCGTGAACCTTGTTTTAGTGTATGAGACTAAAACTCGGCTCGTCAAGAGTCCGCTGGTCGAGACCAAGATCATCGATCCAGCGGGATCGGCTCAGGCGTCCTGCCATTCGCGCTTGCGCGCCTCACGCGCCAGTGCCCGGTCGCGCTGCTCCTCGAACTTGAGCACATCCTTGCCGAGCTGCTCGAGGAATACGCCGAGCTCCTCCCGCGCCTGTTCACCGCGGGCTCCGAAGTCGTTGCGCTCGAAGACATTCCACTTGCGCAGCACCGGTGTGATGACCTCCTCGAGGTGCTGGCGCAGATCGTAGATGCCGTGTTTGGCCATCAACACGCTGTTGCGACGCCAGTTCGGCATGCCCGCACCCGGCATCTGGAAGTTGCGGATGATCGCGGAGATCGCTACCAGCGCTTGGTCGGGAGCCAGATCTATGGCAGCACCGCAGAGATTGCGGTAGAAGACCATGTGCAGGTTCTCGTCGGCGGAAATGCGTTGCAGCATCCGGTCGGCGATCGCGTCGTTGCAGACCCGGCCGGTATTGCGGTGGCTGACCCTGGTCGCCAGCTCCTGGAAAGTCACGTAGGCGACGCCGGGTAGGAATCCGTTGTCGTCCACCCCGGTCGGGTGCTGCACCCCGGTTGTCATGCAGACCATCCGCGCATGTTCCAGCGCAACCGGGTCCACCCCGCGGGTGACGACGAGATAGTCACGCATGGCGGTCCCGTGCCGGTTCTCCTCGGCGGTCCACCGCCCCACCCAGGTGCCCCAGGCGCCGTCCTGGGAGAAGGATTCGGCGATCAGTCGGTGATAGGACGGCAGATTGTCTTCGGTCAGCAGATTGGTGACCATCGCGGCTTTGGCCAGTTCACTCAACTGGGACTGCGCTGGTTCCCAATCGATTCCGCCCATCTCGGCGAAATTGCGGCCTTGGTCCCACGGCACATAGTCGTGCGGGTGCCAGTTCTTGGCCATCGATAGGTGACGGTTGAGATTTCGTTCGGCAACGGGTTCGAGTTCGGTCAGCAACTCCAGCTGTGTCAAGGTACGTGTCACGATCGGATTCCTGTCATCGGATCAGGGGCTCTCTTCCAGAGTGCCCCGATTGCCGCGCCGCCGAAATCCCCTGCGGCGAATTCGTTTCGCCAGAGACACAACGGTTCACTACTGTTATCGCGAAGACGGGCCGACACGGTATCGCCGCGGACGGCGTCGCGACTACTGAATCTGCCGGGGTTCGATCGACGCCGCGGCCGCGAGCCAGCTGACGATATCGAAAATCACTTGCGGATCAACATGCTGCGCCGGTGCGTAGTCCGCCGGAGTCGAAGGACCCACACCCGGAAAGAACAGGTGGTCATCGGCGTCGTACACCCGGATCGTCACCTCCGCCCGATCAGCGAGTCCAGTCCGCCACAGCGACAAGTCGTCATCGACGGTGACCTGATAGTCCCGCCCACCCTGCAGGATGAACATCGGCTTGCCCAGCGCGGCGGCGGCCGCGACCGGATCGTAGTCCCGTAAATCCAACCAATACGACGCGGACAACCCGAGGGGTAGCTCACTGGCCGGAGTCGACCCCGTCAGTGCACTGTCGACCAATTGCGCCTGCCGAACGATTGCCTCGATCGCGGTCTGCGCGGCGGCACCACCATCGGGCTCCAACGTCGCGAGATAACGCGTGACCCGCACCGCGGCCCAGTGCATCGGCGAGGCATCACCGGCCATGACGATCAGACCCGCCACCGACGGTTCGGCGGCCGCGACCCGTGGCGCGATCTTTCCACCCATGCTGTGCCCGAGCACAAAGACCCGATCCGCATCGACGGCCGGGTGCGCACACAGCGCGTGCACGGCCGCGACCGCATAGGGCACGTATTCATCGGTCACGGTGAACGATTCGAGCCCCGCGACCGCACCGGCGTGCGTATGGGTGACCTTGTCGAAACGCAACACCGCGATCCCATGGCTGGCCAATCCCCAGGCGATATCCGCGAGCGGCCTATTCGAGCCCGTCGTCATGTCACGGTCGAACGGTCCACCGCCTGCGAGCAGCACAACCGCCGGACACGACCGCGGCCGCCGCGGCAGGCTGATGGTGCCCCGAACGACGAACGGTGCCTGCCCGATCGACACCTGCTCCTCGTCGAAGGACTCCGGGTCGGCGTAGTCGGGCGGCTGCCACGGCGCGGCGGGCGGCCTCAGTTGCAGGCCTGTGAGGCGATCCACATCGTCGATCGTCATCCCGACCACCACCTCGCCGCGTTCGAGCCGCACGGGCACCCGCACCGCACCAGCCTCGCTCACCGCAGCACCCACCTCGACCACCGATCCGTACCGATCGACGACCGATTCCCAAGCGGTACCCAGCTTTTCGGCCGATACCAGCGCTTGCAGATGGGCCGCGAACATCCCGTGCACGTGCGCATACCGACCGGAGCACAGATGCTCGACCACTTCGATGCCGGTGGGTGCGATCGACGACATCGGATCCTCCTGCTCTCCAGGCGCATCAGCCCGATTGATCTCAACTTTGCGAACAGTATCAGAGATGAGAACATTAGCCCATGGACCCGATGGAGCTACTCGCCCACCCGGTGCGACTGCGGATCGTGCATGCCATGGCCGGCGGCCGCGTGCTGACGACCGCCCAGCTCAGCGCCCGCATGCCCGATATCTCGAAGGCCACCGTGTATCGGCACGTCGACCTGCTCGCCGACCACGGCATCCTCGAAGTGGCCCGCGAACAACGAGTGCGCGGCGTGGTGGAACGCGGCTATCGCCTGCGCCGCGAACGCGCGGTGGTCGATGCCGAAACCGCGACACCCGCCGACCATCGCCGGATCTTCCCCATTGCCATGGCCACCTTGCTGACCGAATTCCAGGCCTATCTGCAGAGCGATGACGCCGATCCGATCGGCGATCTGGTCGGCTATCGCCAGCATGCGGTATGGCTCAGCAGCGAAGAACTCACCGAACTCATCACCGACCTGCGGGCAGCGATACTGCCCCGACTATCGAACGCCGCGACCGAAGGCCGTACGCCGTACCTGCTGAGCCCGATCCTATTTCCGCTGGCCCAGGCACCGGAGGGCGACCGAACGGGACGCTGACCGGATACGAGCGGATGGGTCGACAGCAGATACCGCGATCGGCTCAGGAGACCGACACCAAGGCCGCGGCCGCAACCGTCTCGACAATGCAGTAGAACCAGTTGGGGTAGAAGGCGACTCGGTCATCGATTACCGCGGATACGATGCGGCCGAATGCCATTCCGCCGAGTGCGACTCCGATGGTGATCATGATTCCGGTGCGCAGGGATCCGTCGTGGGTCGCCGCCACCGCCAGCATTGCCGCCATCGCCAGACCGAATCCGCCATAGACGGCACGGATCTCATAGCGAGCCTCGGATTGCTCGAGGCGAATGCCGAAGGGGCGGGTCAGTGCTGCGGGCGCCGCGAGGGCATAGACACCCATCGCGAGGAAGAACACGCCGACGACGGTGTTGACGACAGTTGCCAAAGGAACCTCCTGTTCGAGCCGGAAGGCCAGCATGCTCGACCGGAGCAGGCACCCGCTTCCACAAACGTGCGGTCAGTCGCCGTTGTACTGCAGCGAGCGCCAGGCCTCGATCGCCCAATCCAGTTGCGTCCCGGGAACACTGATCGTGACCAGCAGCAATTCACCATTGCGACGACTGGCGATCCCCTGCACGCCGACCTCCGCACCGTCCTCCGAGGGCAACCACCATCCGTCACCGGGACCGCCGCTGACCGGTTCGCCGCGATGACCGGCGGTCGCGTTGGCGCCGTATTGCAGCATCGCGGCCGGTGGCGGCCCGGTTTTCGGATCGCCGACGCGCAGGATGGTGATCTCGATCTGGCGGGTGCCGTCCCAGGCCCACCACCGATCGCCATCCCAGCCGTAAGTGAAATCCCCGGGAATCTGCAGGCTCCACCCCGATACCGGTGTGGTGTGTACCGGGCGGCGGCGGTAGCCGAGCGATACCTGGTCCGCAGCGGCGGCCCGCGCGGACAGATCGGCGGGCGCACCCGGCGCGGTGGCGGCCGAATCCCCGAGCAGCAGCCGTAACTCGTGCCAGGCCGACCACGGCAGTTCCAGTGCCGCGTCGAGCTGGTGCGCCTCGGCGAGCAATGCATCGGCCTGCTGCAGTGCGGGCGTGTCATCGGCGTCCGATGGTGCCCGCCAACGCACGTCGTTCCACATGATGCCCATCGCGGTATTGCGAATCGTCGGCGCGGTCCAACCGTCCTCCCACCACGGGAAGAACGCGCGCGCGGCCGCCTCGTCGCCATCGCGGACGGCCTGGAACCAGTCGCGATCGCGCGGCCCCAACCAGCTCGCGGCCAGCCCGTCGTAGTCGAAACGGTCACTGCCGAGCGACAATCCGATCGAAACCCACGCACCTTCGGCAGGCACCTCGGTCAGCACCGTCTCCGCGAGACTGCGGATCCACACCAGATAGTCGCGTTCGACCTCGGCGCGGTCATCGCCCAAGCCGAGCGGATCCTCGGTCCCCTCGTCCCACACGATGTCGAATCGCCGACCCATTTCGTGCAGCACCGCCGCGACGTGCCGGTGATAGCCCGGCCCGGCCGACGCACAACCCGCGCTCACCACCACCTGCCCGTGCGCCGCACGCAGATCGACAGGTTCGGCCGCAGGATGCAGCACGGCCAGCAGGCGATCTCCGGAGACCTCCACCGATTTCCGCAGTGGCGCGGACGTTGCGGTCCAGCCGACCCGCGCGCCGGCCGGGCCGGTCAGCAGCCACTCCCCCACCTGATCGAGGAAGTCCGCGGTGGGCGCGCGGCATACCCCCGCCGCGTGCAACTCGATTCCCATGGATACACATCCTCGTGTCCGCGTTCCGGCGGCGAAAGTCAGGACCCTACACTTACTCTGCGGACGTGGGACCGAGCGGTTACTGCTCGACGAGCCGACGACAGCCGTCCCGCCCGCCGGGCAGGCCCGCGGTATCGAGCCAGCGTTCGAGTTGACCGAGCTGCCACAGATCATCGATCTCCACCAGTACCGCGAGGAACGACAGTTGAGCGGCGGACAGCTCGGATCCGACGCCGATGGTATCCGGAAAGGCTCTGCGCAGGAAGGAAATACAGTCGTTGTGCACGGTGCTCGGATTCGCCGCCCATGCGGCTTCGATCGCGGCGGGCAGCAGCGTCTCGAAATCATCTATACGGCTGACGAGTTCGCGGATGACATCGTGGCGCAGCCAGCCATCCTGTCCGGGCAGATGGCGATCGAACCACCGGTCGATGACCTCCGGATGCTCCAGCGCGGCAAGAAGTTCGTCGGTGGCACGCTGTTCGGCGGCGAATGCGGGCGCAAGGGCGGCGCAGGTGCGCACACCGGGATGGACATCGGCGAGCAGTTGCTCCGGACGGCCGCCATTGAGGCCGCAAATCCGTGCGGCAGTGGCGCGTTCGACCGGATTCGACATGGTCGGCGCGATCTCGTCCAGCCGCTGCAGCAGCGCGCCCCGCTTCTCGGCATAGACCGGGTGCGCGGTGAGTTCGATCAGCGCCCGCAGCGCGGCCATGCGCACCGTCATATCCGGATCGTCGACCAGGGGCTCGACCGCCTCGATCACGCCGGGAACAACCGCACGACAAGCGATCTCGTCCCTGGCCCGCATCGCCGCTCGGAACTCGTGGTCATCGATGGCTGCCAGCAAGCCCGGTGGCGTCGGAACATGTTCCACCAGAAGGGCATTCGCTGGATCGGGCCCTAATTCCAGTAGCCCGGCGCGCCGATTCGCCTTGACGCGCTGCAGATCCTCTTCGGTACGGCCGGATGGATAGGCCTCGGCATACAACTGCTCATCGGAGATCCCCGAACAACACCCCTGCGCGAAGACCTCGAGATAGTCCAGCAGCGCGACGCGCAACGGTCGCGCACCAGGATCCCACGGCAGTATGTCTTCGACCTTCATCTCGGTATGCGGACGCGCCAGCAGTTCGGCCACGATCGCGACGAAAGGCGCGGTCGCGGAGTACACACTGCCCTGATGCAATAGCGCGGCGTCGAGATAGCCGACCGCGTCGACACAGGACTCGGCATCACCGTCCATCAGGGCCCGCAGGTGCGCCGGAGCATCCGCCGCCGGGCCGTAAGCATGTTCCAGCTCGGCCCAATCGACATCGGCTATCGCCCGCAACACCGGATCCATCGGATTGATCATGCTGCAGCCGAGCACGTCGATCAACTCGAGCGAAACACTTGCGTTACCCGATGAACCTAGGGCGCCGGTTCCAGATGATCGCCGATCAGCATGGTTCCGGGTCCGCGCCGCGCGCCGGGACCATGCCGCCAGTCCACATTGTCGGCGGTGAGCGGCCCGCCGCAGTCACGGCAGACCACCACTCCGGAAGTGGGATGTCCGCAATCGCGATGCACGACCAGCGCGGGCGGCCCCGCGGGCCCGGCGAGCCATTTATCGCCCCATGTGATGAGCATTGTGAGCACCGGATACAGATCGCGTCCCTGCTCGGTGAGCACATATTCGTGGCGCACCGGATTCGCCTGATAGGCCCTGGCTTCGACAATCCCGTACTGCCGCAATGCATCCAGACGCGCGGTCAGGACATTGGAGGCGATGCCGAGATCGCGGCGGATGTCCTCGAACCGGTTCACCCCGACGAACAGGTCGCGCAGGATCAGCGGCGTCCACCGCTCCCCGACCACGTCGAGCGTTCGCGCGATCGAGCACACAATATCGGACATGGCAGCTTTGGGCACCCGCTCAGCGTAGTCCATTGCTTTTTGCAAGTGACTCCGATACGTTGCGAAACAATCAACTGAAGGAGTGATCGAGACATGTCCGATGCTGTGGCGCGGTTTCGCGAGGCGACGGAGGCCAGCGATTTCGATGCGCTGATGACGACCCTCGCACCCGACGCCGCGCTGACCTCTCCGGTCTCCGGCAGGTTGGTATTCCGCGGTCACCAGGATCTACGCATCCTGCTGGCCGCGGCGTACGGCAGCCTCGGCCGGCTGCACTGGACCGAGCACATCGGCGAGGGTGCGCGCCGAGTTCTGCTCGCCGAGGCCGCCGTCGGACCGTTCCGGATGACCGAGGCCATGATCCTCGAATTGGCCGCCGACGGCCGCATCCGGCGACTCGAACCGCACCTGCGGCCCTGGCTTCCGCTGACCTTGCTGGCGGTGAAGCTGGCGCCGCGCCTACTTCGTCATCCGGGTGTCATGCGGCGCGCGCTATCACGTTTCGACCAGCCCCTCACCGGTTAGTTCCAGACGTCTGGTCACCCCGATATCGTCGAGGAAACGGGGGTCGTGGCTGACGACGATCAGTGCGCCCTCGTAGTTGGCCAGGGCCTGGGTGAGGTGTTCGAGGCTGGGCAGGTCGAGGTTATTGGTGGGCTCGTCGAGCAGCAGGAGCTTCGGAGCCGGATCGGCGAGCAGGAGCATGGCCAGGGCCGCGCGCAGGCGTTCACCGCCGGACAGGGCTGCCGCCGCGACGTCGGCGTCGGCGCCGCGGAACAGGAAGCGGGCCAGTTGGGCTCGGATCTGTTCGGCGGCGGCGTGCGGTGCCGCCGCGGCCACATTCTCGAAGACCGTCCGCTGTTCGTCGAAGATGTCGAGACGCTGCGGCAGTATGCGCCACGGCACCTGCGGCGGTTCGGCGGCGATACGGTGCAGCAGCGTGGTTTTGCCCGCACCGTTGCGACCGGTCAGTGCGATCCGCTCCGGACCGGAGACCCGCAATGTCACGGTCGGACCGCACGCCAATCTCACCTCCTCGAGATCGATGACGTCCTGGCCCGGGTACAGCCGGGTGTCCGGCAGGTCGATCCGGATCTGTCGGTCGTCGCGTAACAGGTCCTCGGCCTGCTGCAGCTGCTCCTTCGCGGTATCCAGCTTTTCGATGTGGTTATTGCGCAGCTTGCCCGCCGACACCTGCGCTGCGCGTTTGCGTGCGCCCATGACGATCTTCGGCTCACGTTTGTTCTCGAACATCTTCTGCCCGTAGCGGGCTCGGCGATCGAGTTTGATCCGGGTCTCGACCAGTTCGCGTGCCTGTTTGCGAACATCACTGCGTGCGTCCCGGATTGCTGCGCGCGCCACCTCCTGCTCCGCTTCGACAATCCGCTCGTATTCGCTGAAATTGCCGCCGAACAAACGCAATTCCCCCTGACGCAGTTCGGCGATGGCGGACATCCGCTCCAGCAGCTCGCGGTCGTGGCTGACCGTGAGGACGGTGCCGGAGAACTGGGCGACGACCTCGTAGAGGCGTTGGCGGGCAACGTGATCCAGGTTGTTGGTCGGCTCGTCGAGCAATAACACATCCGGATCGCGCAGCAGCTCGGCGACCAGGCCGAGTAGCAGCGTCTCGCCACCGGAGAGGGTTTCGAGGCGGCGGTCCAGCTGTTCGGTCGAGTCGGCGAGATAGTGCAGGCCCAGTCGGCCGAGCAGCGCGATGGCACTCTCCTCGACATCCCACTGCGCGCCGACGATATCGAAGTCGGACTCGTCGCCGATGCCGGATTCGATGCGGTGCAATGCCTTTCGCGTCTCCGCGATGCCCAGCACCGCGTCTACGCGCTGACCGTCGCCGAGTCCGAGATCTTGGCGCAGGTAACCCAGCCGTCCGGTGACCGAGATCGAACCGCGCGCCGGGGCCAGCTCACCCGCGATCAGCCGCAGCAGGGTGGACTTGCCCGCACCGTTGCCGCCGACCAGGCCGAGGTGGCCCGGTCCGAGCACCGCGTCCAGACCGTCGAAGACGGGGGTGCCATCGGGCCAGGAGAAAGTGAGATCGGAAAGAGA
The DNA here is from genome assembly GCF_044465765.1 of Nocardia sp. NPDC049526. Classification (NCBI taxonomy): domain Bacteria; kingdom Bacillati; phylum Actinomycetota; class Actinomycetes; order Mycobacteriales; family Nocardiaceae; genus Nocardia; species Nocardia sp. NPDC049526. The sequence goes on from NZ_JBITMA010000002.1 coordinate 788,116, forward strand.
CAGATTGGTCATGTGGACCCCAGAGGTTGCGCGGGAATGCGGCGCACAGAATGCGGGCCGCCCGAGTGGCTACCTCATGAGAGCAACGACATGACTCCGATCAACGGGGATAAGACCCATCTAGATTAAACACATCCGCGGATGTTGTGCCACTGATATTCGGATCACACGCTGTGTCCGGAACGCCGCGGCGGCTCCGACCTATGGGCGACAGCGCCACACGTAGACAGAGAAGCACCATCATGGGCAGCGGTAATCATGGCCCGGCCACCATGTCGCTGGACGGCTTCATCGCCGACCCCACCGACCAGGTCGGACCGCTGTTCGACTGGTACGGCAACGGCGATATCGAAGTCGCGCCGGGCGATCTGGAACGCATGTTCCAGGTCACCGCGGCCCGCGCGAAATACCTCACCGAATCCTGGAAAACCCCCGAATCGTCCCAGGCGACCAAGTAACCCACCTCGACTACCCGGTCCAGCACCGCAGCCGAACGACCTAGACTCGCACCACCGAGGTCAACGGGTAATCGCCCTGGCGATCCCGGCCGTTGAGGAAACCCAACTCCAGAACCACTGCGGCCGCGATGATTTCGGCACCGGCGGCCTGGAACAGATCCGCTGCGGCAGCCAATGTGCCGCCCGTGGCCAGCACATCGTCGAGCAGCAGAATGCGCCGCCCCTTCAGCTCGACACCGTCGGCCGGAATCTCGAGCGACGCAGTGCCGTACTCGAGGCTGTACTCACGCGAGATGACCGGCGGCGGCAACTTCCCAGCCTTGCGCACCGCCATGACACCGGTTCCCAGCGTCGCCGCAACGCCGGCCCCGATGATGAATCCGCGAGCGTCTACGCCCGCAACCAGATCGGCATCGGGCGCGCACGCCGCGAGACAGTCGATGACGGCCCGGAAACCCTCCGGATCGGCAAAGACCGGCGTGAGATCGGCGAAGCGAACGCCGGGAGAGGGGAAATCGTCGCGCCAACGGGTCAGACGTTCGACCAGTTCGGCCGCCTTACCTGTCCGCTCGGCTAGGACGTCGTCCGATTCCACCGCCGCATGCTTGCTCATCGACACCTCTCCATGGTTCCTCACCCACCAACACCTGTCACCGCTTCAACACCCAGCGGTCCATGTTCCAGCCGGTGCCCGCCTGGGTGGGCCCGGCTATGCCGTTCTGCAGACCGTTGCCGAACGCGATGGTGCGGGGTGTGACGAACAACGGAATGCTCGGCATCTCCGCCCACAGCAGGTTCTCGGCCTCGGTGCGCAGATTCAGCGTTGTGGTCGAGTTGTCGTCGCCCGCAAGCTGATCGGTGATCGAATCGTAGCGGCCGTTACCGAAGCGGCCGAAATTGAGCCCGCTACCGGTGCGCAACGCGCTGGTAGCGGCCACACCGGTCTCGGATCCGGCCGGACCCGGGGCCGATGCGGTGCTGCCGAGGACGGCGTCGACTTTGCCCTCGGTGAGCTGGGACGGCGTGAAATCGGCGGATCCGGCATCCACCACATTGATACCGGCCGGTTTGCATGCGTCGGCGATCATCTGCACGGTCTGAGCGCGTCGATCGTCCGGCTTCACATATCCGATCCGAATGGTCGGCTTGGCCGCACCGGCGCTCGCGGCCGCCGCGGTCGCATCACCGCCGCGGTACTTGTCGGCCGCGCCGATGACGTTCGGGTAGTACAGTGAATCCTGTTGTGTGATACGAGAATTCAGCACAGCCGTGCCGAGTCCCGTCTTCGGCGCATCCTTGGCCTTGCCGAGCTTGTCGAACAGGTCCTGGCGCGGCACACAAAATGCGAAACCGCGCCGCGCGTCGGCCGAGGCGAACACTCCCGAAGTAGCGAGCACCAACTGCTCGGCACCGCGCCCGGGCACGGTCCGCACCGAAAACCCGTCCAGATTGATGTCTTTTACCGATCCGGCGCCGATATCGATGACCCCGACCGCATTGTCGCCGACCTTCGCCTTCAGGTCGGCAGTCTTCGGATACACCACGATCCGCCCGGTCTCGGGCTTATTGCCCCACCAGCGCTCGTTCGCGACCAGCACCAGACCGTCCTTGGCGGAGTAGGAATCGATCCGATACGGCCCCGACGACGGGAACCGCGAGAGATCCACCTTGTCCGCGCCGATCGTCCACCCGTTGTTCCAGAAGTCCGCAATCCGCTGCAGGGAAGCCTGATCACCGGTCTGCACGGCCGTCACCACATTCGGCACATTCGCCACCCGAGCGGCGACATGCGCGGGCATCAACTCACCCGCGGTGAACAGGTTGCGCCACGGCAGGTAGTGGTGGTCGGCGCGGAACACGACGGTGGCGTCCTTGGATCCCGGCTGACAGTCCACCCGTTCGATATCGGCGTATCCGGCGGTGCTCGCGGCATCGAAGAGCGGAACCTGGCCGCGGTCACCGGGTTTGGTGTAGCGGCCGCTGCGCGCGGCCCAGGCGAGCACCAGATCGTCACATGACGTCGGCACGCCGTCGGAATACACCCCGTCCGCATTGAGCCGGTACTGCACCGTCTGCGCCTCGCCCGGCACCTCTTTCGCGGTGCCGACATCGGTGTCCGCGACCTGCTGACCGTCCGGTCCGGTGTAGAAGAACCCGGTCAGCACCCGCGCGAACACCGCATCCGAGCCGGTGCCCGCACCGAGCGTGGTACCGCCGTTGTAGGTGGCGATCACCGCGTCGACGGCATAGCCGATGGAGGGCACCTGGTTCTGGCTGGAGCACCCGGCCATCACCGTGGCGGCAACGGTGCCCGCAGCCACCGCTCCGATCAGACGTACCGCTAGCGACTGCTTCATATATGCAAACCCCTGCCGTCGGCTGTCAGTGCCTGCGCTTGTTCCGCTTTCCGCTCGGCCGGGCGCCCGGACGCGGCGCCTGTCCAGGTTCCCGCACGGGACGCGCCCCCAGCTCCCGGCCGGTCGCCGCGACCGCCCGCCGCTCCGCCTCGGCTCCCGCACGCGCCGACGCCAGTCCGGCCCGCTTGTTGAGCACCTTCTTGGTGTGCGCCGCGACCGGCCCCCACCGCTCCTTGATCGACACCAGCAGCGGCACCGCGAAGAAGATCGACGAATAAGCGCCGACGATCATGCCGACCAGCTGCACCAGCGCCAGATCCTTCAGCGTGCCGACGCCGAGCAGCCACACCGCGATCACCAGCATGCCGACAATAGGCAGGATGCCGATGACCGTGGTGTTGATCGAACGCATCAAGGTCTGGTTCGCCGCGAGATTCGCCTGTTCGGCATAGGTGCGCCGGGTCGTATTGACCACACCGCGGGTGTTCTCCTCGACCTTGTCGAAGACGACGACATTGTCGTAGAGCACGTAACCGAGGATGGTCAGCAGACCGATCACCGCGGCGGGTGTCACCTCGAAGCCGACCAGCGAGTAGATGCCCGCCGTGACGATCATGTTGAAGAACAGCGAGGCGATCGCCGCGATCGACATATCCCGCTCGAAGCGGATCGCGATATAGACCATGGTGAGTGCGATGAACACGACCAGCGCGATCAAGGCCTTCTTGGTGATCTCGCTACCCCAGGTCTCGCTGATCTCGGCGATACTGATCGCGTTGCGCGAAACGTTGCCGTCCTTGTCCTTCGGCTGGAAGGCATTGAACAGCGCGGACTGCAGCGCGTCGGTTTGGGTCGCGCTCAACGTGTCCGAGCGGACCTGGATGGTCTCCGCCGAACCGGAACCCACCTTCTGCACCGTCACCGGGGCGTGGCCGATGGTCTGGGAGTAGATATCCTCGACCTTCTGCGTGGTGGCCGTACCCGCCGCGGGCAACTGGATGCGCGAGCCGCCCGCGAAGTCGATGCCGAGGGTGAATCCGCGAATTCCGATGCTCAGCAACGAGATCAGCACGAAAGCCGCGGTCAGCGCGTAGTAGAAACGCCGCCGACTGACGATCTTGAATCCGCCGGTACCGGTGTAGAGGCGCTCGAAGATGCTGTGCTTGGGCGTCTCGAAATCGCTCACCTCGTCGGCGAACGGCTCCAGGGTCGAGTTCGTCATCGTGCCGTCTCCTTAACCAGCGCCTCGCCGGCCCTACGCTCCCTAGCCACTTCCTGAATCGCACCGAGCCCGTTGACCGACGGCTTCGCCCAGAACGACGAGCGCGAGGCCAGCATCATCAGCGGCGCGGTCACCAGGTACAGCACGATCACGTCGAGGACGGTGGTGATACCGAGGGTGAACGCGAAGCCCTTCACCTGACCGGCGGCCAGGATGTAGAGCACCACCGAGGCGATGAGGCTGACGGTCTTACCGGAAAGGTTGGTGCGCTGGGCCCGCTGCCAACCGCGCGGCACCGCCGAACGGAAGCTGCGCCCCTCGCGCATTTCATCCTTGATACGTTCGAAGAACACCACAAAGGAGTCGGCGGTCAGACCGATACCGATGATCAAACCGGCGATACCGGCCAGGTCCAGCGTGAATCCGATCCACCGGCCGAGCAGCACGATGATGCCGTATACCGCCACACCCGAGGCGATCAGCGAGAATCCGGCGAGGAAGCCGAGCATCCGGTAATAGAGCAAGCAGTACAGCAGCACTACCGCGAGACCGATCGCACCCGCGAGCAGACCCGCGCGCAACGAGGACAGGCCCAGCGTCGCCGAAACCGTCTCGGCCTCGGAGGTCTGGAACGACAGCGGCAGCGAACCGTACTTCAGGGTGTTCGCGAGTTCCTTGGCGCTGGCGGCAGTGAAGCTACCGGAGATGGTGGTACGACCGCCCTGCTGCGGACCCGACTGCACGACCGGCGCGCTGACCACCTTCGAGTCGAGTACGAATGCGACCCGCTTGTTGATGTATTCACCGGTCAGCGAGGCCCATGCATCGCTACCACCGGATTTGAATTCGAGGTTCACCTCGTGGCGCGCCTGCTGCTGGTTGAGTCCGGAGGTGGCGTCCTTGATCTCCTGGCCGTCGATGCGACTCTTGTCCAGCAGCAAGATTTCCTTGCCGTCGGTGGAGCAGGCGACCAGCGGCAGATTCGGATCGTCGTTACCGGCGAGCGGGTCGGACTTGGTGCAGTCGATCGCGGCCATCGCGGCCTGCTGCACCGTGGGATCGGTGCTCTGCCTGACCGCCTTGGCGTCCGCGATCTCCTTCTTCGCCTGCTCCTGCGGCGTCAGGCCGCCGGGCGGGGCCGGCGGCGAAGTCGGGGCCTGCGCGGGGAAGACGCGCGGCTGCGGGGTCGACTCCGCCGCGGGCGCGGACTCCGTGGTCGGTGCCGCCTCGGTGGTGGGCGCGGGCTGGGTCGGCACGGTGCCATCAGGGTTGAGCTGAGTGGTATCCGGCACAGTGCCCGGTGTCGCCGTCCCCGCCGTCCCCGCCGTCCCCGCGGTACCCGTCTGTGGCGTGGCCTTGCCGCCGACGGCGGGCACCGCCGACAGCACCGGACGGATGTAGAGCTTGGCGGTCGTCGCCAGCGCCTTGGCCTGGCCGCCGTCGTCACCCGGAACCGTGATCACCAGGTTGTCGCCGTCGATGACGACCTCGGAGCCCGAAACACCGAGACCGTTGACGCGGTTCTCGATGATCGTCTGCGCCCGGCGCAGGCTGTCCTGGCTGGGCTTGCTGCCGTCGGGGGTGCGCGCGGTCAATGTGACGCGAGTACCACCCTGCAGGTCGATGCCGAGCTTGGGGGTCGGGGAATGGTCACCGGTGAAGAACACCAGCGCATAGATCACGGCCAGCAGCACGGCGTAGACGCCGAGCAACCGGAGCGGATGCGCCGATCCCTGGGAAGGTGGCACAGTTCGTCATCTCCTAGGCGGAAGTCGAGGGTGGAACAGGCGGGCGCGCACGGCCGGGCACCCGGACGGATGGCCCGCGGCGATCTGCAGCACGCGGGCCCACCTATAAACCGATCAGTCCTTGGTCAGCCGGGTCTCGGTCTGCTCCGCGGACTCCTCGACGGCACCGGCCTCGGTCTCGTCGGTCACGGTCTCATCCGTGGTCTCGTCCTCGGTGCGCACATCGCGGATGGCCTGACGCAACCACGTGGTGACGACGTCCTCGGCGATCTCGAGATCGACCGTGGTGTCGTCGAGATCGACCACGGTTCCGTACAGACCCGACGTGGTGGTGACCTGATCGCCGACCTTCAGGCTTTCCTGCATGGACGTGACCTTCTCGGCCTCGCGCTTCTGGCGGCGCACACCGAGGAACATGGGCACGAGCAGGGCTACCAGTAGGAGCGGAAACAGAAGTTCCATCGTCGAAGTCAGTCCCTAGTCTGTGGGTGGGAATGGGCTATTACCCCAACAGTCTGCCAGCTCATGTCGTCGCCACCACACCGGCACACCCTCGAGTCCCGGAATCCGGATCTCGAGCCGCCCCGGGACAGCACGAGCCCCGCGACCGAGCGAGGGTCGCGGGGCTGCGCAACGGGGCCGTTCTAGGCGGTCTTGCCGTAGGTGTAGTCGTCGAGCGGGAAGCTGACCGCCTCGCGATGGGCATTGACGGTGCTGGTCGGGCGCAGTAGCGCGGCCTCGCCGTGCTGGTTGAAGTAGTAGCTGCGCGCGGTCGCGCAGTCACCGCCGTAGAACACCGAGGAACCCAACTTCTCGGTGACGCGGTCCAGGAACCGGGTGTTGGCCTGCTCGGTCACCTCGAAGGTGGTCTCGCCGCGCCGGAACATCTCACCGAGCAACCGGCCCATGTGCTTCATCTGGGCCTCGATGGTGGTGAAGTAGGACAGGCCGCTGTAGGAGTACGGGCTGTTGAGGCTGAGGAAGTTCGGGAACTTCGGCACGGTGATGCCCTCGTAGGCCTGGAAACGGTTGTCGCGCCAGAACTTTCCGAGATCGACGCCGTTGCGACCGATGATCTCGATGGCCGGGAAATTCACATCCCACAGATTGAAGCCGGTGGCCAGGATCAGGGTATCGATCTCGGTCTTGTGTCCGTCGGCGGTGACGATGCCATCGGCCTCGATGTGATCGATCGAATTGGTCTCCAACCGGACATTGGGCTGGTTGAACGTCTTGAAGTACTGGTTGGAGAAGGTGGGGCGCTTGCAGCCGAAGTCGTAGTGCGGGGTGAGCTGCTTGCGAATCTGCTTGTCGCGCACCTGGGCACGCAGATGCGCCTTGGCGAGTACGCCCGCGGCCATATTCAGCGGCTTGGCCTGCTTGAAGTGCAGTACGCCGACCACCATGAGCGCCTCGAGCATGCTGGTGTTGACCAGCCGGGCGGCCTTCTGAGTGGCGGGCACGCGCGCGAACAGCTTCTGCACCGGCGCGGGAATCGCAGTGTCGATCTTCGGCACGACCCAGATCGGGGTGCGCTGGAACACGGTGAGTTCCTTGGTCTTCTTCGCGGCCTCGGGAATCAGCTGCACGGCGGTGGCGCCGGTGCCGATAATGGCGGCCCTGCGACCCGAGAGGTCGAAATCGTCCTCCCACGCGGTGGTGTGGATGATCTTGCCCGCGAAGGAATCGATGCCGGGAAACGGCGGCGTGTAGGGCTGGGACAGGAAGCCGGTGGCGGTGAGAAGGTAACGGCCGGTGACGGTTTCACCGCCCGCGATGGAGACGACCCAGTGCTGGTGCTCCTCGTCCCACCGCGCGCCGTCCACCACGGTGCCGAACCGCATCCGGCGGCGCAGGCCGTACTTGTCGGCGACGTGGGCGGCGTACTTCTTCAGCTCCTTGCCCGGCGCGAACAGACGCGTCCAATACGGATTGGGCTCGAAGGAATACGAGTAGGTCACCGAGGCGATATCGACCGCGAGACCCGGGTAGTGATTGACATGCCAGGTGCCGCCCAGGTCGGCCTCCCGCTCCAGAATGACGAAATTGCTCAGACCCAGCCGGTCGAGCTCGATACCCGCTCCCATGCCGCCGAATCCCGCACCGATCACGACCGCGTCGTATTGAGGCGCCACGTCGAACCTCCTGCTTAAACATTCCATCGGGAATGTAGTAATCATTCCTCACGGAATGACACATCATTCCGTTTGTGAACACCGTATCATCGGACAGGTGACGAAGCCATCCACGCGTGCGCCCCGCCCAGCGGCCGGAAATGCGATCCAGCGACGCAAGGCCGAACTGCGGCAGGAAATCATCGACACCGCCTTCGTCTGCTTCGCCGAGAAGGGCTATCACGCCACCGGCATCGCCGATATCGCCAATGAATTGGGCATCGGCCACGGCACCTTCTACCGGTACTTCAGTAATAAGCGCGAGATCATCGACGTGGTCATCGACGACCTGGCCGCCCGGATCATCGAGGCGCTCGGCACCGACAACGCACCCGACGCCGCCACCTCCCTTGACGAATATCGCGCCCAGGTCGACCGCATCGGCGCCGCGCTCACCCGGATCCTCGTAGACGACCGCCGGGTGGCCCAACTGCTGCTGTTCCATGCCACCGGCATCGATGACGAACTCACCGCCCGGCTCTACGGTCTGCTCGATATGGCCGACGCGCTCACCGCGAGCTATCTGTCGCACGGTGTCGAACTCGGTTATCTGCGTGCGGATCTCGACACCAAGTACACCGCCAAGGCAGTGACCGGCATGCTGCTCGCGGGGATCGTGCACGGGCTGCGCAATCCGGACGAGGCCGCGGTGCAAGAGTTGAACGAGGCGATCCGGCGGCTGCTGATCGACGGCGTGCGCAGGGACTGAAAACCGGCAAATCTCCAGCGGCTACCTGAACCGATTCCGGCTAGGGTGGACCCGGATCGACCGGCCAACGGGGGCACAACGTGTTCGGCAGAGACCGCCTAGTTCGAAAAAACCGCATTCGACGCGAGCAGGGCAGCGCCCCTGGAACAATATCGCGGGTGACCCCCGACGACGTGAGCCGAATCCACTTCGCCATGCCACCTTTGGGGCACCGCGGCTACCACGCCGATGAGGTCGACGCGTTCCTGGAACTGGTCTCGGCGACATTGGCCGGTCAGGGTGTACTGACCGCCGACGATATCCGGCACGTCGCCTTCGACGCCCCGCGCTTCGGCGGCCGCGGCTATCAGGCCGATCAGGTCGACGAATTCCTGGACCGGGTCCGCGTGGAACTGGAATTCCGCCAGCGCGGCTCCCGCCCGGTCCCCGTCGGCGGCAATGGTTCCGGGCCCGCCGCATTGCTCACTCCCGACGATGTGCACCGCATGCAGTTCACCCAGGCCGCTGTCGGCCGCCGCGGCTACGACACCGAAGAAGTCGATGCCTTCCTCGACCTGGTCGCGGCCACCCTCGCCCACGGCGGTCCCGGCAGCCTGACCGTCACCGACGTCCGCGCCGTCCGCTTCACCGAGGCCCGCCTCGGCACGCGCGGCTACAGCCGTGACGAGGTCGACGCCTTCCTGGATCTAGTCATCACTGCCCTCGAGCACAACCACCGCTAGACCACGGTCAGTCGAAGAGATCGAGGGTGGGGTGGGGTTCGCGGCCGCGGACTTCGATGGAGCCGAAGACGAGATCGGGCGGCGGCACGAGGCCAAGATGTTCCCAGGCGGCGGCGGTGGCGACGCGGCCGCGCGGGGTGCGGGCCACCATGCCGGCCCGGACGAGGAACGGCTCGCAGACCTCTTCGACGGTCGCGGCCTCCTCCCCCACGGCGACCGCGAGGGTCGAAACACCAACGGGCCCACCGCCGAAGCTGCGGACCAGCGCGCCGAGGACGGCGCGGTCGAGGCGGTCCAGGCCGAGGACATCCACGTCGTAGACCTCGAGTGCGGCCTGCGCGATGGGACGGGTGATCACGCCGTCGGCACGAACCTCGGCGTAATCGCGGACGCGGCGCAGCAGGCGGTTTGCGATGCGGGGGGTGCCGCGGGAGCGGCCTGCGATCTCGGCGGCGGCATCGCGGTCGATGGTCACACCGAGAATATGGGCCGAGCGCAGCAGAATGCGCAGGAGTTCTTCGGGATCGTAGAAATCCATATGGCCGGTGAAGCCGAAGCGATCGCGCAGCGGACCGGTGAGCGCACCGGAGCGGGTGGTCGCGCCGACCAGCGTGAACGGCGCGATGTCCAGCGGAATCGACGTTGCCCCAGGACCTTTCCCGACGACCACGTCGACGCGGAAATCCTCCATGGCGAGGTAGAGCATCTCCTCGGCGGGCCGGGCAATCCGGTGGATCTCATCGATGAACAGCACATCGCCCTCGACCAGATTGCTCAGCATCGCGGCGAGATCGCCCGCGCGTTCCAGCGCCGGACCAGAGGTAATGCGCAGCGCCGTACCGAGTTCGGCGGCAATGATCATCGCCATACTGGTCTTACCGAGCCCGGGCGGACCGGACAGCAGCACATGGTCCGGGGTACCGCCGCGCTGTTTGGCGCCGCGCAGCACCAACGCGAGCTGTTCACGGACGCGCGGCTGGCCGATGAAATCGTCCAGGGACTTCGGGCGCAGACTGGCCTCGATATCACCATCGGACTTGAGATAGCTTGCGCTGACCTGGGATTCGGCGTCCGGTTCGGGATCGTGATCCATGACGTCTTACCGATTCTTCCCCAGCGAGCCGAGCGCAGCGCGCAGCGCCTTCGACGTATCGGCGGCGGGATTTTCAGCGAGTACCGCATCGACCGCGGGTTCGGCCTGTTTGACCGGGAATCCGAGTCCGACCAGCGCCTCGACAACCTGCTCGCGCACCGGTGTGAGCACCGGCGTCGGCGTACTGCCGGGCGGACCTGCCTGCACCGGAACAAGATTCACCTTGTCGCGCAACTCGACAACCATCCGCTCGGCCCCGCGCTTGCCGATGCCGGGCACCCGGGTCAGGGCCGCGACATTGCTCTCCGCCAGCGCCTTGCGCAACGCCTCGGGCTCGAGCACCGCGAGTACCGCCATGGCCAGCCGGGGCCCGACTCCGGAGACGGTCTGCAAAAGGCCGAACAGGTCACGGGATTCGGTATCGGCGAATCCGAACAGCGTCATCGAATCCTCGCGCACGATCATCGCCGTGAACAGCCGGGACTCCTCGCCGCGGGTCAGGGTGGACAGCGTCGCCGGGGTGACATTGAGCCGGTAGCCCACGCCCGCCGCCTCGATCACCACATGATCGAGCGCGATCTCGAGCACCTCACCGCGTACCGACGCGATCACCCGCGCACCACCTTCCGTTGTTCGGCAAGCCGCTGTGTATACCGCCGTTGTGCCTCGGCGGCGCGCGCCTCCGCCTCCGCCATCCGCGCCATCAGCGGCGCCCGCCAACAATGACAGATCGCCAGGGCCAGCGCATCGGCCGCATCCGCCGGTTTCGGCGCGACCTGGAGGCCGAGGATACGCGTCACCATCGCGGTCACTTGCGCCTTGTCCGCCGTGCCGTTGCCGGTGACGGCGGCCTTCACCTCACTCGGGGTATGGAAGGCCACGGGTATCCCTCGGCGCGCGGCGGCGAGTGCGATCACGCCGCCGGCTTGGGCGGTGCCCATGGCAGTCCGCACATTGTGCTGCGCGAATACCCGCTCGATCGCGACCGCATCGGGTTTATGCGTATCCATCCAGTGTTCGGCGACGTCGGCGACGCCCATCAGCCGGTGTGCCAGGTCCATATCCGCGGGGGTGCGCACCACGTCGACGTCGAGCGCCGTCACCTTCCGCCCCAGCCCGCCCTCGACGATGCTGAGGCCGCACCGGGTGAGTCCCGGGTCGACGCCCATCACCCGCACACGATCCCCTCTCGAAGGCACGAACAACTGTTCGAGAGTCTAGTGGACGACGCGGGCGGCCTGCACCAACGACACGATGCCCGTCCGGGATTCGGCTAGTCGAACGAGTGGTAGCAGCTCACATACGCGTACGTGCCGGAGTCCGAATCCTCGACGACCACCTTGCCGTCCTGCAGGATTCGGCAGGTCACCGTGCCGCCACTGGATCCGCTGACAGTCGCCGACACCCGGCCCGTGCGGACGTATCCGGTCACGGTCACGGCCTTGGTCCACGGCAGCGGTGCGTCGTTGGCATTCGCGGTATCGAAATCACCACTGTTGTAGGAGATATCGGCGGTGCCGGAGCCCGAGACCTCGTAGGTGATCGAGGTTTCCTTCTTCGACTCCTTGTCGAGCCGGTAGGCGATGGATCCGAATACCGCGACGCAGCCACCGACGGTGAGCACGATCGCCAGGAAGACACCGCCGAGCACCCACGGCCACACCGGCTTGCCCTTCGGCGGCTGCGGCGGATATCCCGGGTAGCCCGGATACCCCTGCCCCGGATAACCCGGGTACTGCGGCGGTGGTTGATAAGTCATGTGCACCCCTCCTGAATCCTGCACGACCAGCTACTGAACTTTACCGGACAAGAGGTTCGGAGCCCGAGTTCACCTGTGCGGTTATCGACATGCGATCGACCCAGCGTTTCAGGGTCGCCCAGGTTCATCGGAGCGAATTCACAGGCTTTCTCGAGGAACGGTCTCGACAATGCCGTAGGTGCCCGTAGTCCGTGCCCCGCTCGCCGCACCCGCGACCCCCGTGACACCGCCGCCACCACCGCGGCTGCCTTCGGCGAATCTGAATCCGAACTATCAGAACGGCTTTCATCACGGCATATCGCTGCTACACGGCTGGCTGCCGGTGACCGTCGAACTGGTCGCGGTGGCCGCGTTGATCCTGGCGATCGGCTGGCGGACCCGGCGCTGGCGGCTGGTGCTGCTGCCGGTCTGCGTGGTGCTCGGTGCGGCGGGTGCAGTGGCCGCGTGGGCGTATGTGAACGATCAGGGGCTCGCCTCGGATCCGGCGCCGGTCGAGTTGTGGGCCTGTGTCGGCGTCGCGGTCGCGGCGATCGCGGTCACCGCGCTCGGCTGGCGCAGTGCCAAGTGGTGGCGGCGTGGCGTCTCGGTGCTCGCGATACCGCTGGCACTGTTGAGCACCGGCGTCGTGCTCAACCAGTGGGTAGGCTACTACCCCACCGTGCAGTCCGCGTGGAGTGCGCTCACCGCGGGTCCGCTGCCGAATCAGACCGATATCGATGCGCTGCCCGGACTGCGCAATACCGATGTCAGCACGGGCAAGATCGTGCCGGTGCAGATTCCGGACGCGGGCAGCGGTTTTCCGCATCGAACCGAATACGTGTACTTGCCACCGGCCTGGTTCGCCGGTCCGACGCCGCCGACACTGCCGGTCGTCATGATGATCGGCGGCGAATTCAATACGCCCGCCGACTGGATCCGCAGCGGTCAGATCATGCCCGAGGTGGACAAGTTCACCGCCGCCAACGGCGGCCGCGCCCCGATCCTCGTCTTCGTCGATTCCAGCGGCAGTTTCAACAATGACACCGAATGCGTGAACGGTCCGCGCGGCGATGCCGCCGACCATCTGACCCGAGATGTGCCCAGCTATCTCGAATCTCGCTTCGGCGCCTCGGCGGATCCGGCGAACTGGGCGGTTGTCGGCTGGTCCATGGGCGGCACCTGCGCGGTCGACCTGGCGGTCATGCACCCCGAATTGGTGCGCACCTTCGTCGATATCGCGGGCGATCTCGGCCCGGCCTCGGGCAATAAGGAACAAACGATCCGAAGGCTTTTCGGCGGCGACGCCGACCGCTGGGCCGCCTTCGATCCGCTCACCGTTATGGCCCAACACGGTCCCTACACGGGTACGGCGGGCCTGTTCGACGATCTCACCCCACCCAAATCCGGTCCGGGATCCCATGGCGCACGCCAACAATCCGCAGCCGCCGAGGACGACAATGTGGGCATGGGCGGTCATGACGGAGTTTTCGACACCGGTGAGGTCGGCGCCGCCGAAAAGCTGTGCGACGCAGGCCACGGGGTCGGCATCGATTGCACCATCCACACCACCCAGGGCGGCCACACCTGGCAATTCGCCTCGGCCGCGTTCACCTCGTCGTTCCCCTGGATCGTCGCCCGCCTCGGTCTTCCGGTGCCCGACGCGACCTGAAACCGATTGCGCGGTCGATGAATCGAGCCGCGCTCAGCCCAGGACTTCGGCCGGTACGACCGACTCGGCGCGGAAGGTTCGGCGATAGGCCAGCGGTGATACGCCGATGGAATCGTGCAGATGTTGGCGTAGTGAGCTCCCGGTGGCGAAGCCGACCTCGCCTGCGATGCGGTCCACGGTCATATCAGTCGATTCGAGTAGTTGGCGGGCGCGGAAGACGCGCTGTTGGATGAGCCAGCGGCCCGGGCTCATGCCGACCTCGTCGCGGAAGCGACGGGCGAAGGTGCGCTTGCTCATTCGGGCCTGGACGGCGAGATCGTCCATGGTCAAAGGCAATCGGAGATTCTCGAGGGCCCAGTGCCTGGCGGCGGCGGTGCCCGCCGAAGTCGACGGCGGCACCGGCTGTTCGATGTATTGGGCCTGACCGCCATCACGCCACGGCGGCATGACGCAGCGGCGCGCCACCGTATTGGCGACCGCACTGCCGTGGTCGCGGCGCACCAGGTGCAGACAGAGATCTATGCCTGCCGCCGCGCCCGCCGAGGTGAGCACGTCATCGTCGTCTACGTAGAGGACATCGGTATTCAGTAGCACCCGCGGAAAGGTGCGCCGGAACAGTTCGGCCACATTCCAGTGCGTCGTCGCGGGTCGACCGTCGAGCAGTCCGGCGGCGGCGGTCACGAAAGCCCCGGTGCAAATCGAAACGATGCGGGTGCCGGACCGGATGCGGGCGAACGCCGCGGCCACCGGGGGCTGCAGCGTGCCATCGAGGGTCATATCGATATCGCAGGCCGGGACGACCACCGTGTCGGCGGTCGCCAGCGCCCGGCTGTCGTGCTGGACGGCAATGGCGAAATCGGACCGGCTCGGCACCGGTGCGCCATCGATCGAGCAGGTGCTCACTTCGTACAGGTCCGCGGCGGTGCCGAAGACCCGGCTCGGTATGCCGAGTTCGAACGGATATACCCCGTCCAAGGCGAGCACGACAACGCGATGTCGCGCCGAGTGCCCATTCACGGTAGCGACCATGGCACGATCATATCGAATATTGGCAATCGTGCCATTTCCTCATGTCGTCGCCGACGGCAGGCTGAACGACATGAACGACACCACAATGCGCGCGATCAGCCAAGACGTGATCGGCGGCCCCGAGGTCCTGACCGAAGTCGAACTGCCCATCCCGACACCCGGTCCTGGCGAGATCCTGGTCCAGGTGCGGGCAGCCGGTCTCAATCCGACCGATTGGCGGCATCGCGGCGTCTCCGGACTCTTCCTCGGCGAACCGCCCTTCGTGCTGGGTTGGGATGTATCGGGTGAAGTGGTTGCCACGGGTACCGGTGCCACCTTGTTCGAGCCGGGCGACGCGGTCTTCGGCATGCTCCCCTACCCGTACGGACACGGCGCCTTCGCCGAATACGTCGTCGGCCCCGCCCGCGCCTTCGCCCCGAAGCCGGTGAACCTGGACCACATTCAGGCCGCGGCCATCCCACTAGCCGCCCTCACCGCCTGGCAGGCCCTCGTCGATACCGCGAAACTGCAAGCCGGACAACGCATTCTGGTCCATGCAGCGGCGGGTGGCGTCGGACACTTCGCCGTTCAGATCGCCAAGGCGCGCGGCGCGTACGTCATCGGCACCGCGAGCGCGGCCAACCACGATTTCCTGCGCGAACTCGGTGCGGACGAGGCGATCGACTACCGCACAATCGATTTCACCGAGGCGGTCCGCGATGTCGACGTCGTGCTGGATTCGATCGACGACGAGAACAGCCTGCGCTCCCTGCGCACGCTCCGCCCGGATGGCCTACTGGTCTCGCTGCGTGCGTCCGGGGCGACCGAACTCGCCGACGAGGCACGGCAATTGGGAGTCAGGGCGGTGCGCATGCTGGTGGAGGACGATCACGCCGGAATGGTCGCACTGGCGGAACTCGCCGAATCCGGGGCGCTGCGCCCGGCCGTCGCCGGGGTCTTCCCGTTCGAAGAGGCGGCGAAAGCGCACGCACTCGGCGAAACCGGCCGCACTGTAGGCAAATTGGTGCTCACGGTGCCGTGAACGACAGTCAGCGTCTCTTGCCGCGGCTGATCAGCATGTCGGCGCCCCACCAAGTGAGGCGTCCGGCGATCGCCACGTATAGGAAGATCGCGAAGTACACCAGGCTCGCGCCGTAGTCGGCAGCCCAGCCGGGCATCCGGTTCACCGTCGCGAATGCGGCGATGAGCAGGATCAGTCCGGTCGCGACCGCGAGCGGAGCAAGGGTGATATTCAGATCGGTTGAATCGCCGGGATGCTCGTCGGCAAGGGATCGACTCATGGTGGCTGGTCTCTTTCCGGGCGGGACAAGTTCTCGGTGCGCTGATGCCTGATCGGGCGGCCGCGACGGTCTGTCGCGGCACTCGATTCGTCTATCAGCAATCAGACCGCAATCGTTACACGGCAGATATCGACAGCTTCGATCAGTTGCTCCGAACCCAGCAATGAAGATCAGCTAACCATTGGCAACCTGAAATCGGTCGCCTCGGGGTTCGGCATCGGAATTCCCCAGGACAATCCGGGCCGTTCGGCCGCGTTTGTGGCATGCATCACATTCGAGACCTACCATCCGAAGGATGAGCAATGTTGTGAAGGCTGTCCTAGAAGGTGGGCCGAAAGACTTGCCCGCTCGCATCGTTCCGATCACGCCGCCCGGCGTAGAGCTCAAAGTCGAATACCACGGCGGATACGAGCACTTCAAGGTCACCAATCGGGAGGCCGATACGCCCGAGGGGCGGCTGCGGGTCTACGAATGGTCCGATCGGACACGAATCGCGGAATAACCAGTTCACGCCTGGTGCGAAAAGCACTCGGGGCGGTCCGCATATTTGCGAACCGCCCCGAGGCGCTGGTCGATGACGAGCCGTGTCAGTCCTGTTCCAACTGGGAGCCGACCTCGTCGGAGATGTCCACGTTGGTGTAGACGTTCTGTACGTCGTCGCTGTCCTCGAGCGCGTCGACCAACTTGAACACCTTGCGCGCGCCGTCGACGTCGACGGCCACCGACACAGACGGCTGGAAGCCGGATTCGGCGGAGTCGTAATCGATTCCGGCGTCCTGCAGCGCCTTGCGCACCGGGATCAGATCCGACGGATCGCTGACAACCTCGAAGGACTCACCGAGGTCGTTGACCTCCTCGGCACCCGCATCGAGCACGGCGAGCAGCACATCGTCCTCGGACAGCCCGTTCTTCTCCAGGGTCACGATGCCCTTGCGGTGGAACAGGTAGGAAACCGAACCCGGGTCGGCCATATTGCCGCCGTTGCGGGTCATCGCCACGCGCACCTCGCCCGCGGCGCGGTTGCGGTTGTCGGTGAGGCATTCGATCAGCACCGCGACACCATTGGGGCCGTAGCCCTCGTACATGATGGTCTGCCAGTCGGCGCCGCCGGCCTCTTCACCGCCGCCGCGCTTGCGGGCACGCTCGATGTTGTCGTTCGGAACCGACGACTTCTTCGCCTTCTGGATGGCGTCGTACAGCGTCGGATTGCCCGCCGGGTCACTGCCACCAGTGCGGGCCGCCACCTCGATGTTCTTGATCAACTTGGCGAAGAGCTTGCCGCGCTTCGCGTCGATCCCCGCCTTCTTGTGCTTGGTGGTGGCCCATTTGGAGTGGCCGCTCATTCCCTACTTCCTCCAGTCGACAGCACGTCTGATCGTGCGCACGGTACCCGCACCGGCCGGGTAGACAACTCTCTCAGCCTACTCGTCCGGTGATGGCGAGTTCCTGTGGGCGACTACTCGGCGTCGCGCACCAGATCGACGAACATCCGGTGCACCCGCAAATCGCCGGTGACCTCGGGATGGAACGACGTCGCGACCACCTTTCCCTGCCGCACCGCGACAATGCGCCCGGCGGCCGGTCCACTGGGAACCGTGGCCAGCACCTCGACGCCCGCGCCCACCCGCTCCACCCACGGCGCCCGGATGAACACCGCGCGCACCGGGCCGTCGGTCAGGCCCGCGAACTCCAGATCGGTCTCGAACGAGTCGACCTGACGGCCGAAAGCATTGCGCCGCACCGTCATATCGATTCCGGACAGATGTTCGGCGTCGGGTCGAGTGTCGAGCACCTCGGAGGCGAGCAGGATCATCCCGGCGCAGGATCCGAAGGCGGGCATACCTTCCCGCAACCGCGCACGTACCGGTTCGAGGAGTTCGAAGACCTCCAGCAGCTTGCTGATAGTGGTCGATTCGCCGCCGGGCAGCACCAGCGCATCCACCGCGGCGAGCTCGGACGCGCGGCGCACCAGCACCGGTTGCGCACCGCATTCCGCGAGTGCCGCGACATGTTCGCGCACGTCACCCTGCAGAGCCAGCACACCGATGGTGGGCCGGTCGGGACTGCGCTGCGCGCCCGTTGCGGGCGAGGCGACCGATGCGTTCACGCCATGAGCTTACGAGGCGCCGCGCTGTGGCCCTGCTCACGGTGGCCGTCAACGTTGCGTCAAGACCGGGTTCATTCGCCCGAAAGCGGTCGACACTCACAGATGTGATTACCGTGTTGCCGCGCAAGGCGCCCGCGCCGCATGCGGCTGGCTCGACGCGCCGGGGTTTGACGGTTTCGACCGGCTTGGCGGGACTGTCCCTCGATGCCATGGCATCGGTCTCCTACGGTCCGGAAGCAATCGTGCTGGTGTTGGCCACCGCCGGTGGCGCCGGACTCGGCATGACACTGCCGGTGACCCTTGCAATCGCCGCCTTGCTCGCCGTATTGGTCGCCTCCTACCGGCAGGTGATCGCGGCCTTTCCCGACGGCGGTGGCGCGTATGCGGTGGCGAAGCGGCATCTCGGCCATCGCACCAGCCTGGTCGCTGCGGCCTCGTTGATCGTCGACTACATCCTCAATGTCGCGGTCTCGATCGCGGCCGGTGTCGCCGCCCTGACCTCGGCATTCCCGGCGCTGCACGGGTATACGGTGTGGATCTGCCTCGCGATCCTGGTCGGGGTGACCGCGCTCAATCTGCTCGGCATCCGAGAAAGTGCGCGCGCCTTCATGATTCCCACGATCGTCTTCGTCGCGGGCATCTTCGCCGTCATCGTCGGCGGTCTGATGCGCTCCGAACCGGCCGACATCGCCACCGGGGCGGCGGCCGTCGGCGATATTCACACCGTCGGAGTTTTGCTGCTGCTCAAGGCATTTTCCAGCGGCTGCGCGGCGCTGACCGGTGTCGAGGCGATCGCGAATGCGGTGCCCAGCTTCGACGCGCCGAAGGTCAAACGCGCGCAGCGGGCGGAGGTGGCGCTCGGGGCACTGCTCGGTGTCATGTTGATCGGGCTCGCCGTGCTCATCGAGAAGTTCTCGGTGCGGCCGATCGAGGGTACGACGGTGCTTTCCCAGCTCACCGAGGCGGCGCTAGGGCACGGGCTCGGTTACTACATAGTGCAATTCGCAACCGTCGTGCTGCTTGCGCTAGCTGCCAACACCTCCTATGGCGGGCTGCCGACGCTCACCCGAATCCTGGCCGACGACAACTGCCTACCGCACCGATTCGCGGTCACCTCACCGCGTCAGGTGTACCGCTACGGTGTGCTCACCCTCGGCGCAACGTCGGCGGTGCTGTTGATCGCGGCGCGCGGCAATATGAACGCACTCGTTCCGTTGTTCGCGATCGGTGTCTTCGTCGGATTCACCATCGCACAGGCCGGCATGGTGCGGCACTGGTGGCAGACCAAGACCGCGGGCTGGCGCTGGCGGCTCGCGCTCAACGGCTTCGGTGCGCTGCTCACCGGCGTCGCCGCGATCGTCACTACAGCAATGAAATTCACCGACGGCGCGTGGTTGATCGTGCTGGTACTGCCCGCACTGGTACTCGGTATGGAGCGAATCCGCGGTGCCTACACCAGAATCGGCGGCCGCCGCGGCAATGGCGCGATTCCGGACCAGCCGCAGGCCACCGGTACGGCGATCGTGGTGCCGATCTCCGAGGTCTCCGAACTCAGCCGCGAGGCGCTCTCGGCCGCCATGTCGATCGGCAAAGACGTTGTCGCGGTGCATGTTTGCCTGCCGGGTGAATCGGTGAAGGCGTTCACGAAGGCATGGGAGGCATGGCATCCCGAGGTCAGGCTGGTTCTGCTCGAGGACAGCGACGCCACCGTCGGCGGGCCCGTCGCACGCTATGTCCGCGAGAACTTCTCCGGACGGCGCAAGGTCGTGGTCATCGCCGAGATCGATCCGCCGATCGGCTGGGACCGGGTACTGCCCAGTCACCGCAGCGACGAACTCGAACGCGAACTACGTCGGATGACCGACACCGTGGTGTGCCACCTGCGCGTCCAGGTGGTCTGAGCCCGAGGAGGCTCATCAGGCCGGTCAGCTGGTGAATTTGCAGCTCTGGTAGCCAGTGCTCAGGTAGGTGCTGGTGCCCGGGTCGAGGTAGATGGAATCCCCTTGACCGTCCGTCCGGGCGTACAGCCAGACCGTTGCACTCGTCTGGTTGTCCGCCGCTCCCCGGCCGATGGCTATGTTGTAGGTCCGGTACTCGTCCGGATTATCGATCCGGTCCGAATAGCCCGACCCGTTCTGGTAGGAAAAGCTCCCGACAGCCACATTCCTGCCTCCATTCTTGACGCATTGAAACCGTCGTTCCTGGTCGGCGACTTCTTTGCGCGGCAGTCTACGAGCCGCCCGAACAAAAAAAGACCGTTCGGCATTTCCCGATACTGGGAAAAGTGTGCGTTTTGGACGCTCACTCCCCGCGTAGTGTGCGAATCAAGCCCTCTTGCACAACCGCCGCCACCAACTCGCCCTCGCGGTTGAAAATCTTGCCGCCGGTCAGTGCCCGACCGAAACCCGCAGACGGGGAGGACTGGTCGTAGAGCAGCCACTCATCGGCACGGAACGGGCGCAGGAACCACATGGCGTGATCGAGCGAGGCGTTCTGCGTCGGCTCGTCGGGGTGGGTGACCTTCGAGGAACCGAGCAGCGTCATATCGCTCATGTAGGCGAGGGTGCAGACGTGCACGACCGGGTCGTCGGGCAATGGATGCCGGTAGCGGAACCACACCTGCTGCGGGGAGACGACGCCGTCGCGGCGGGTCACCACATCCTGCGGCACGGTGCGGATATCCCAGTGCTCCCATTCACGCATGGCCCACAGTCGCTCGGGGCTCATCGCGGTGCTGGCGTCGGGCAGCTCATCCGGACCCTGCACGGGCGGCATCTCGTCCTGATGTTCCGGACCCGAGTCGCCGACGTGGAATGACGCTGACATGGTGAATATCGCGGCGCCGTCCTGTACACCGGTGACCCGCCGGGTGCAGAAGGATCGGCCGTCCCGGATCCGCTCGACGAGGTACACCGTCCGCTCTTCCGGATTTCCCGGCCGCAAGAAGTAGCCGTGCAGCGAATGCACCTGGAACCGCGGCTCCACCGTCCGCACCGCCGATACCAGCGCCTGGCCGGCAACCTGTCCGCCGAATGTGCGTACGAGCTGGGTCTTGGTGGACGCGCCACGGAAGATGTCCCGCTCGAGCCGCTCGATCTCCAGCGCCTCTTCGATTGTCGCCATGAGGCCGAGATTATCCCGAGCGCCGACGCGGCCTGTCGGTGACCTCTCGGCAATGGCCGCGTCCGCCGCCCAGAACGGGGTTCGACAGCGCGGTTTGATGGAATGGATCGGTGCCGCATTTCGATCCGATCGCCCAGGACGGCCTCGTCGAACTCATCACCAACCGCATCCTCGAGCTCGACGGGCGGATGCTGACCGCCGTCGACGGAGCCGACGCGGCCGAGCCCGTGGCGATCGCCCACCGCGTCGCCACCGCACTGCGTGACACCGGACGAGCCGCCGAGGTCGTCTCACTGCACGACTACATCCGCCCCGCCTCGCTCCGCATGGAACTCGGACGTACCGACGAAATGTCTTATCGCACCGTCTGGTTCGACTACGCCGCACTCGACCGTGAAGTCATCCGGGCGCTACGCCACGACGCCCGCTGGCTCCCCGCGCTCTGGGACGAGGGCCGCGACCGCTCGGCCCGCTCCCCCATCCGCACCGCCACCCCCGACACGGTCCTGCTCGTCGCGGGTCCCATGCTGTTGGGCCGCGGTCTCGACTTCGATCTGACCGTCCACCTCGACATGTCCGAACCGGCCCTGCACCGCAGTACTCCACCCGACGACCGGTGGACCATACCGGCCCTGCTCCGCCACGACCGCGACAACCCCAGCGCCCCAACTTTTTTCATCCGCTGGGATCACCCTGATCGTCCTGCGCTCCGCACAGACGACACCACTGGTCGGTAGTCGTACCCCATCCGAGTACACCGCCTGCCCCTCGCCTCCTGTGCAATTTTGTTGGGAGACAGCCAGTTTTGCGCTCGAGTGCACTGGAAATCACATAGTTTAATGCGCATATCCGCGTATCGACATGCTTACAGTCTTTCGTTGGCCACCCGACTTCTCGGGATCCGTACGGCAGCCCACACCGGACGCGAATCCCTAGGAAGGGTGCGGATATTCGCGACATAAGACGCAGCGAGGCGACGAGCACAATGCTCGCCGCCTCGAATCACCCACTCCCCCGGCCGAACCCGCCGCGGCCGGGATCAGGGACTAGCCGCAGGCCGTGGACTGCTGACCGAGATTGGTCAACATGGTGCAGGCCCAACTCTTTTCGACCTTCCACTTGCCGTCTTCTGCGACGAAGGGCACATCGACGATGTTCTCCTGGCCGTTGACGGTGAACTTCGCCTTGGCATTGAGTGCGTCACCGAAGACATTCACCTCGGTGACCTCGGCCTTGGCGCCCGCTTGCTGAAAGGCCTGCGCCAGACGGTTCGGCAATTCCGGATCCGCCTGCGCGCCTTGCACCAGGTCCAGCTTCTCCGAACTCGGGACCGATGGGTCCAGCGCGCGGAGCAACTGGGCGTTGAGGTCTGCGACACTCGGGGTCGGCGGCAGGTTCGCATTCGACTTCGTGACGCTCGTCGAGGTCTTGGTCGGCGTGGTCGCGGTCTTCGAGTCGTCGCTGCCACACGCCGACAGGCTGAGGGCGGCCACGGCGGCCAGACCCGCGATCGCGATACGTCCGGTCTTACGAAGCTTCAACTGATCATCCTTTGCCATTCGGACAGGTCCGTGACCCCGACGGTGCCGCGCGCACTGCCCGTGCGGCCGCCGACATGCACCGAATTCCGAAGCTAGCCACCAACTCTGTGGCGGGCATAAGACAACTGTGAGGGCCGCGACAGCTTCTCCCCATCGCCCAGGACGAGCAACGCCCGCGGCAGTGGATCAAGCAATCCCGGTGCCGCGGGCGTCGATTCGATTCAGCGGTAGTGCCGCATCACCAACCGCGCTCGGCCAGCCGATGATCGACCGGCAGCTCCTCGACATTGATGCCGACCATGGCCTCGCCCAGACCGCGCGAAACCTTGGCGAGCACATCCGGGTCGTCGTAGAACGTAGTCGCCTTGACGATGGCGGCGGCGCGCTCGGCCGGATTGCCGGACTTGAAGATGCCCGAACCGACGAAGACGCCCTCGGCGCCGAGCTGCATCATCATCGCGGCGTCGGCCGGGGTGGCGATACCGCCCGCGGTGAACAGCACGACCGGCAGCTTGCCGGTCTGCGCGACCTCGCGCACCAGCTCGTACGGCGCCTGCAGCTCCTTGGCGGCGACGAACAGCTCGTCCTCGGGCAGCGACGACAGCTTGCGGATCTCGGCGCGGATCTTGCGCATGTGGGTGGTGGCATTGGAGACGTCACCGGTGCCCGCCTCACCCTTGGAGCGAATCATGGCCGCACCCTCGGTGATCCGGCGCAGCGCCTCGCCCAGGTTGGTGGCGCCGCACACGAACGGCACGGTGAAGTTCCACTTGTCGATGTGGTTGGCGTAATCGGCGGGGGTCAGCACCTCGGATTCGTCGATGTAGTCGACGCCGAGGCTCTGCAGGATCTGCGCCTCCACGAAGTGGCCGATACGCGCCTTGGCCATGACCGGAATCGAGACGGCGGAGATGATGCCGTCGATCATGTCCGGATCGCTCATCCGGGAGACGCCGCCCTGTGCGCGGATATCAGCCGGAACACGCTCCAGGGCCATCACCGCGACCGCGCCGGCATCCTCGGCGATCTTGGCCTGCTCGGGGGTGACGACATCCATGATCACCCCGCCCTTGAGCATCTCGGCCATCCCGCGCTTCACGCGGGCGGTGCCGATGGTGTTGGTGGTCTCGGGCGTGGTCACGGCAAACTCCTGAGTCATGTGCGCCAATCGGGTCGCTTGGAACTAACGCCACCGATTCTAGGCGGGCCGATCAGGCCACTTGATAGCCAGTTGGACACCACTGGCCTTGCCCCGACCAGCTGGTCCGCGGCCGGTCTCAACCACTGGACCGGTCGCGAGACGGATCCGTCGGGCCGACGCAAGTCTTGCACCGCCCCGACGAACACCCGACAGGTACTACAGCGGGCCGACTACCAGCAACTGGGCCCAATACCCCGCGGCATCGGAACCCAACAACGGCAATAGAAAATCGAACAACAGGTAGGACATGTACTGCTTACCTTCCACACGCCAACGGACCATCTCACTGCAGTGGAAGTACCACCAGAACTCCCGGTAGCGCTCCCCCACCAGCACTACCCAGGCGGCAGCAATCCAGTCGCGACGCTATCACGATCGTGAAACACATCACAGCGAAAGATCCAGGCGCGCACGCTGTTCGCACTCGAGGCGATCCCCCATCACCGGATAGACCGCACCTCGGGATGGGAGTCACCCGACGCGGCTTTGGCAGCTTCGGGAAGCAGTTGGTCCAGGTGGTAGGGGTAAACAGTCTCACCGGTGTGGTCCAGGGTGACGATATCCGACCCGGTGCACCACTTGTTGTCGGTGATGCTGCGTCGCTCGACCGCGGTGAGATTGCCCGGCGTGGGGTCGAAGGCCGGGACACGCAGGGCGAAGAACAGCTCCTCGGCCCGGATGAGTTCACCGTCGAACGGGAATACCGCGACCCGCCGCCAGATGGGACCGCGCAGGGCGGCCGGATCCGCGGTGTGCCCCGTTTCCTCCCAGAGTTCCCGCACCGCCGCACTGCGCAGGGTCTCCCCCGGTTCCACGCCGCCGCCGATGGTGAACCAGAAGGAGACGTCGGGGGTTTTGGGGTCGTTGCCGCGCATGAGCAGCACGCGGTCCTGTTCGTCGAGCAGCACCACGCGCGCCGCGGTGCGGACCGTATCGACAGCCAGGCCGGTCGAGGCGGCCGGGTTCGCGCGTTCGCTGATCTCGAAATATGTCGGCAGCGGCGCGGTGCCGCCCAGGTGCAGAATGCGGACCGGGCGGCGGGTGCGCAGGGCGAGGGTATCGCGCACCGCGTCGTTGTGGAAGCGACGGGCGATCAGTACCCGGGCCTCGGCATCGGCGAGTTCGGCGACCTGCTGTGGGCGCAACTGGGTGATATCGATCGTGGAAAGCACTGCGGAGAGCTGATTTTCGATGGTTTCACGATCGGCGCGTCCCGCCCGCTCGGCCCGATCGGCGAGGGTGGTGAGCCGTTTGGCCTGCTCGACCAGTGCGGAATCGGCAGTCGGGCCCGCGATGGCCACGGCGACCGACCTGGCCACCACCGCCCGTCGTGCCAACGCACCGTCGAGGGCCTGCCAGGACTGATCCGACCGCACGTGCAACCGGTCGAGCCGGTTCGCCGTCGAAGCCGCCCACAGACCGATCGCGACGACCACCGCGGCGATGAGCGCGAGTACTAGAACCGTTGTGGCGGAGAACGTAATCATCCAGCAGCCCTCATCGTGCTATCGATCATCCGGCGGCCCGCACGCGCGTATCTCCCACCGTGACGGTTTCGTAGACTCGCAGGATCTGTTCGGCGACCACCGGCCAGTCGTATTCGCCGACCACCTGATTGGCGGTGTGGATCAGGGCTTCGCGGCGCACATCGTCGGTGAGCAGCGCGTCCAGCGCGGCGGCGAGTCGAACCGAATCCCCCACCGGGACCAGCATGCCCGCCGTGCCATCGCGCAACACCCGACGGAAAGCGTCCAATTCGCTTGCCACCACGGCGGTTCCGGCCGCCATCGCCTCGATCAGGATGATGCCGAAGCTCTCCCCACCGAGATTCGGCGCGACGTACACATCCGCGCTGCGCATCGCCGAGGCCTTCTCCTCGTCCGACACCTGACCGAGGAAACGCAGATGCCGGGCGAGCGGCCCGGCTTCGCGGCGTAGCCGCTCCTCGTCACCGCGCCCGACGATGAGGATCTCGACATCCGGATGTCTGCGCACCAATTCGGGCAGCGCACCGAGCAGGACTTCCATCCCCTTGCGTGGTTCGTCGTAGCGACCGAGGAACAGCACCGTTCCGCCCGCGCGCGGATATCCGGGCAGCATCGGGGCCCGCGCGAAGGCGGGCACGGCAACGCCGTTGGGGATCTCGACCGCATCCGAACCGAGCGCCTCCACCTGCCAGCGCCGCGCCAGCTCGGAGACCGCGATTCGGCCGCTGATCTTCTCGTGATAGGGCCGAAGCACACCCTGAAAGGTGCTCAGCACCAACGATTTCGTGGTCGAGGTGTGGAAGGTGGCCACGATCGGCCCCTCGGCGATCTTCAGTGCGAGCATGGACAGGCTCGGCGCGTTCGGTTCGTGGATGTGCAGCACATCGAAGTCGTTGCCGTCGATCCAGCGCCGAATCCTGGTGTAGGCCATGGGTCCGAAGGACAACCGGGCGACCGAACCGTTGTACGGAATCGCCACCGCGCGACCGGCCGACACCACGAAATCCGGCAGCGGCGTGTCCTCCGATGCGGGCGCGAGCACACTCACCTTGTGGCCGCGTTCGATGAAAACCCGCGCCAATTCCACGACATGGGCCTGCACGCCACCGGGGACATCGAACGAATAGGGGCAGACCATGCCGATTTTCATGGTGTCTTCTCCCCTTTGGCGCTGTCCAACCCGGCCTGCGCCGCGGCGATCCTGGCTCGCCGCTCCGCCGAAAGGTCCTGCTCCCATTGTGGCTGCAACATATGCCAATCGGCGGGATGCTCGGCGATATTGGCCGCGAACCGGTCGGCCAGCGCCTGGGTGACCGCCGCGACACCGTCCGAAACATCCAGCGGCGCTTCGGTCTTCATCCCCCAGCCCTCGCGGCCATCGGCATCGACGGTGAACCAGACGTGCACCGGAATCAGCGACGCACCGGTCTCGATGGCCAGCTTCGCCGCACCCGCGGGCAGCCAGGTGCGCTCGCCGTACATGGTCACCGGGACACCCTTACCGGTCAGATCCCGCTCGCCCATCAGGCATACGACATTGTTCGCGCGCAGGCGGGCAGCCAGCGCGGTGAACGGCGGCTGCTCACCACCGGTCAGCGGGAATACCTCGAAACCCAGGCTCTCCCGGTAGGCGACGAACCGCTCGAACAGAGATTCCGGCTTCAACCGTTCCGCGACGGTCGCCAAGGTGCCGCTGTGGCTGACCAACCAGACCCCGGCCGCATCCCAGTTTCCGGAGTGCGGCAGCGCAAGCACCACACCGCGTCCGCGCGCCAGGGCGGCGTCCAGATTCTCCACGCCCTCCACGAGCGAACCGGTCAGTGCCGAGTGATCCATCGTCGGCAGTCGGAAGGCCTCGCGCCAGTAGCGGGCATAGGAACGCATGCTCGTGCGGATCAGCTCGTCGGGTACCTCGGCGGGAGTCACACCGAGCACACGAGCGAGATTGCGCCGCAACTGATTCGGTTCGCCACCGGCGCGGAAGGCGCGATTCGCCTTGTCCGCAACCCGATTACCGCCCCAATCGAAGGCCCGCCGCGCCGTCGATTCTGGCAGCGCCCGCACAACCCGCCAACCCGCCGCATAGGCCCAATCCGTCAGTCCGGACTTGATCCGCGAGCCGACGCCTTCGGACTGGGAACTCACGACTGCGCCTCGCTGGCGCTCGGCTCCGTCGTGTGCTCTGCACACTGGCACATGGTTCCCTCGCTTCGCTCGGTCACGAGGGCAACTCCGTCGCGTCCGCGGGATTCTGCGGCGGCGCGGGCGGAATCACGTCCCGCGCGCCCGGCGAATTCCGGACCGCCAGCACCCGCTGGAACACCGTGATAATGCTCAACACCGCCAGAATCCACATCGCCACGTGCACGGCCCAGGTCAGCCATTCGATCCCCCAATATCCGCCGATACCGGTGAATCCGGCGCCGACCAACACAATGATCAGCCGATCCGGCCGCTCGATGAGCCCACCGTCCGCGGATAGGCCACTCGCCTCGGCGCGCGCCTTCGCGTACGAAATCACCTGGGAGGTAACCAGAACCACCAGGGTCGCGAGGAACAGCGGCCTACTGTTCTCGTGATACACCGCCCACCAGGCCAACCCGGCGAAAATGGCGCCGTCGGCGACCCGGTCGCAGGTGGCGTCGAGCACCGCACCGTACTTCGTGCCGCCGCCGCGGGCTCTCGCCATGGCGCCGTCGAGCATGTCGAACATGACGAATAGCCAGATCACCATTGTTCCCCAGAACAGATGTCCGGTCGGGAACAGGGTGACCGCGGCCGTGATCGAGGCGACGGTGCCGATCACCGTCATCGCGTCGGGGGTGAGTCCGGTACTGACAAGCGCTCTGCCCAGCGGCGCAGTCGCTTTGGAGAACGTCTCGCGGCCGAAGAAGCTGAGCACCCTACTCGACTTCCTTCCACGCCGCCGAAAGCAGCGCCCGAGTTTCCCGCAGCAACTGCGGCATGACCTTCACACCACCGACGATGGTGATGAAGTTGGCGTCCCCGCCCCAGCGCGGCACGATGTGCTGGTGCAGGTGGTCGGCAAGTGAACCACCTGCCACTCCACCGAGATTCAGGCCGACATTGAAACCGTGCGGTCGCGAGACCCGCTTCATCACCCGAATCGCCTGCTGGGTGAACGACATCAGTTCGGCGCTCTCCTCGAGCGTCAGATCCTCGAGGTTGGCCACCTTGCGGTAGGGCACCACCATCATGTGCCCCGGGTTGTACGGATACAGATTCAGTACCGCGTAGACGTGCTCGCCACGGGCGATGACCAGACCGTCCTCATCCGACATCTTCGGAATATCCGTAAACGGATGGCCCGTAGTGTCTTTCGGATCGGAAGTGGCGGCCTCGGCGATATAGGACATCCGGTACGGAGTCCACAGCCGCTGCAACCGATCCGGTTCACCGGCACCGGTATCCACGATGCTCCCCTGTTCGTCCGAGTCCGCGTTCAAATCCACGAGCCCGTCCGGCACCGTGCGCTCAGTCATGCTCTGTCCGATCTGGTATGTGCGGGGGCCCTCCGTGGTTACGCCCGCTGCCTCCTCCGGGCCCTGACTGCTCATACCGGGCCCTTTACCACAAAACCCTCGGCGGTCGGCGAGGCGTTCTCCCGGTTCGCGATCCATTCCACGATCGTGGCCACCACGGCGGCGACCGGCACGCCGTTCACCTGGGTGCCGTCGCGGAAGCGGAAGCTGACCGCGCCCGCGTTCACATCGCGCTCACCGGCGAGCAGCATGAACGGGATCTTCTGCGCGGTGTTGTTGAAGATCTTCTTCTGCATCCGGTCGTCGCTGCGATCGACCTGCGCGCGGATACCCGCGTCCTGCAGCTGTTCGATGACCGAATCCAGATGCGGCGCAAAGGTTTCCGCGACCGGGATGCCGACGACCTGGACCGGCGAGAGCCAAGCGGGGAAGGCGCCGGCGTAATGTTCGGTGAGCACGCCGAAGAAGCGTTCGATGGAACCGAACAGTGCGCGGTGGATCATTACCGGCCGCTGCTTGGTGCCGTCGGAGGCGGTGTATTCCAAGTTGAAGCGCTCGGGCAGGTTGAAGTCGAGCTGGATGGTCGACATCTGCCAGGTGCGCCCCAGCGCATCCTTGGCCTGCACGGAGATCTTGGGTCCGTAGAAGGCGGCGCCGCCCGGATCCGGGACCAGCTCCAGTCCGGAGTCGGTGGCCACCTTGCGCAGCGTCTCGGTGGCCTCCTCCCACATCTCCTCCGAGCCGACGAACTTCTTCGGATCCTTGGTGGAAAGCTCGAGATAGAAGTCGTCGAGGCCGTAGTCGGCGAGCAGGCCGAGCACGAATTGCAGCGTGCTGGTCAACTCGGCGTGCATCTGCTCCTTGGTGCAGTAGATGTGCGCGTCGTCCTGGGTCATACCGCGCACCCTGGTCAGGCCGTGCACGACACCGGACTTCTCGTAGCGGTAGACCGAGCCGAATTCGAACATCCGCAGCGGCAGTTCCCGATAGGACCGGCCGCGCGAGCGGAAGATCAGGTTGTGCATCGGGCAGTTCATCGGCTTGACGTAGTAGTCCTGGCCGGGCTTGCGGACGGTGCCGTCCTCGTTGAGTTCGGCGTCCAGATGCATGGCCGGGAACATGCCGTCCTTGTACCAGTCCAGGTGACCGGAGACCTCGAACAGATGCCCCTTGGTGATGTGCGGTGTATTGACGAACTCATAGCCCGCGGCGACGTGGCGGCGGCGTGAATACTCCTCGAGTTCCTTGCGGATGATGCCGCCCTTGGGATGGAACACCGGCAGACCGGAGCCGAGTTCGTCCGGGAAGCTGAACAGATCCAGCTCCAGACCGAGTTTGCGGTGGTCGCGGCGCTCGGCCTCCTCGAGCAGGTGCAGATGCTCGTCCAGGGCCTCCTGCGATTCCCAGGCGGTGCCGTAGATGCGCTGCAGATCCTCGCGGTCCTGGTCGCCGCGCCAGTAGGCGGCGGAACTGCGGGTCAGCTTGAAGGCGGGGATGAATTTGGTGGTCGGGATGTGCGGACCGCGGCACAGATCAGCCCAGACCTTTTCGCCGGTGCGCGGGTCCAGGTTGTCGTAGATGGTCAGCTCTTTACCGCCGACCTCCATGACCTCCGGATCGTCGATACCGGACTTATCGCTGATCAGCTCGAGCTTGAACGGCTCCTTCGCCAGTTCGACACGCGCGTCATCGACCTCGACCACTCGGCGCGAAAACCGCTGCGCGCCTTTGACGATCTTCTTCATCCGGGATTCCAGCTTGGCCAGATCCTCGGGGGTGAACGGTCGGTCGACGTGGAAGTCGTAGTAGAAGCCGTCCTTGATGGGCGGGCCGATGCCGAGCTTGGCCTCCGGGAACTCCTGCTGCACGGCCTGGGCCAGCACATGCGCGGCCGAATGCCGGATCACGCTGCGACCGTCCTCGGTATTGGCGGCGACCGGCTCGACCTCGACGTCGGCATCCGGGGTCCAGGACAGATCCTTGAGTCCCTCCGCATCGCGCACCACGACGACGGTGTCCGGCCCCTTCGTCGGCAGCCCCGCCTCGCGCACCGCGGCACCCGCCGTCGTCCCGGCCGGCACCCGAACGAGGGCGACAGGGCTGATAGGTGCTGAGGTGGTCACGGCGAGAGACTCCTTGGCGTTCGCTGGCGGGCGTGTTCCCGCGCTGGTGCGGGCGGCTGCCCACAGGTCATCGTCGGAGGCGAATTGCTCCGGCGCGACCATGCTATCGGCACCCTGGCGGCCCCGCGTCGATGGACTCGGATCGCCGCGTCGCGGGTCGACCGGTGCCATTGCGCGAGACCAGAACGTGACATCCGGCAACGGTTCGATCATGCGACCACCGCCGGTTCGATATGGTGCGCCCGCCGACGTCGTGGTTCGGATTCAGACCCTGCGTTCCCGGCGACAGATCTGCTCGTGCACATCCGAGCCGAATCGGCCGGTTCGTGCCACATGCACTCGAAAAGTGCGCGCACAGCCCATCGCGGACGGTCAGGTACGCCGTATGGGAGGCCGAATATCTTGCGGGCGATCAGCTTTCGGCGGCGAGCCGAGCCAGGAGCATCTTGCGTTCGGCGGCGGGCCGTTTCGGGCAGCTGGTGCACATTTCGCAGCCGGGTACCTCGAAGACCAGGCAGCACGAGATCCGGCGGACAAAGGTCCGCCCGTCGACTTGCACGAACCGCGGAACCGGCAGCTTCCCACCGACCTCGCCTGCGAGCCGCGCCCCGGCCTCGGCATTCCCAGCGTCGACTGCCCGGTTCCCGATGGCATCGGCGGCAATCGCCCAGAGTGACGGCACTCCCGCACCGGAGACCGCCGCTACCGGACCGATCACGGCCGCCAAGGTCTCCCGCAACGCCTTCGCGCACGCGTGGCCGAGCGTGGCCTCGGACTCGTGCGGTGCACCGCTGTCACCGTCGAGACCATGCCCTACGCCCACACCTGCGACGGGGTGGATGTGGACTCGTTCTATGCCGCCGTCCGGGCGGACCTCGCAGTCGAGGCGGTCCAGGAACGGCTCCGGCGCGGGTTCCTCGTTCGCGTAGGCGCATGCGAGTTGTTCGACCAGTGCCGATGCGACCATGCACCACCAGAGCGTGCCGGAGACGCGCGGTTCGGCGGTGCCCCAGGAATGGCCCATTTCCGCGATGCGCGCCGACAGCCAGTCCGGTTCGGTCAGGGTGCGGCCGGGGACCGTGTTCACCATTTCAGAGGACTGCGCAACCACTGCCATTCGACTCCGATCCAGCCGCCGACCAACCCGAATGTTCCCAATACCCATAGTGTCGCGAGAACCAGCGCAAAGGTCGCCACCGCCGCGAACACCCGCATGGCCGGGCCCCGTGCGGAGTACCACGCCATACCCTGCCGGTACTTGTCACGCAGCCAGCCGAGCGCCCGGCGCGCCCAGGCGAATTCGGTGGCGAGAATGCCAAGTCCGGCGAATACGATCGCCCAGCCGGGTCCGGGATAGGGAATCGCCAGGATTCCGACGACCAGCACCGCGATGCCGACCACCGCGACCCCGATCCGGTAGGCGAGGTTCAGCGTAGGCCGCGCGGCCAGCCGGGCGCGGAAGGCGCGCCATCCGGTGCGCGTGGGTCCGGATTCCAACTCGACACTCATCTCCACCAGCCTACGAGCGACATGCGTGGACCCGCCCGAACGAGGTCGGGCGGGTCCAGCTGTCATCGGCTCAGACGAGTTCCGGCGTGACACGCGCGCCGTCGTCGTCGATATGGGCGAGGCCGTTCACGGTCACCTCGATAACGCGTGCGCTGGCGATATCGAAGAACAGCCCCGATACCGTCACATCACGCTCGGCCATCGCCGCGCGCACCGCCGGATGTCGGTGCAGCGTCTCCAACTGCACGGCCACATTGACCATGCTCAGCTGGTCGACCTCACCGAATCCGGCGGCCGCGGCCGCCTGCGCCACCGGGTGCCCGAGCCTGAACTGCTCCAGGCTCGGATGAGCATGGGCAAGCCAAGGTTCGATACCCGGTCCAGTGTCGGCGCCGGAATGCAGCGCCTTCATCGCTCCGCAGGACGAATGCCCGCACACCACGATGGACCGCACATTCAACTCGTTGAGCGCGAAGACCAGTGCGGCCTCCACCGACGCGTCACCGCTGTCCGGCACCAGATTGCCCACATTGCGGACGGTGAACATGTCACCGGGACCGCTGTTGGTGATGACGTTCGGAACCACTCGAGAGTCCGCGCAGGTCAGGAAGAACGTATCGGGATCCTGCCGGTCACGCAGTTCGTCCAGATGCGGCCGCACGACATGGGCGTGGCTGCGGTGGTAAGCGGCGACACCCGAGGTCACCCGGTCGGCACTCTCGTCATCGCCGCGCCACGGGCCGAGAATCTCATCGAGCACTGCGCGTCCGAACCCGCGGGCGGGCGGGCCGGCGGTCGCGTGCGCCATCCGAGCACTGCCGATTTCCACGAAATCCACTGTGCCGCCGCCACTTTCCTGCTGACGCACCCAGTCCTCGATGGCTTCGAAGGCGGCATGGTCGAGGAAGTCGACCGTCATCTCGACGGTAACGTCCACGCCTGCGGGCACTTTCGCGAATTCCGCGGACAGCTTCGGCAACGCGAGGAAGGTGCAGGAACCGTCGATGGTGAGCAGCCAGCGCTGCGAGCCGGGAATCTGTTTGGCCGCCACGGCAACTCGAACGACGCGCCACAGCAGCAACCCGAAAGCGAGTGCCAGACCGATGATTACGCCTTCCAGCAGGTTCAGGAAGACCACGCCGACGATGGTGACAGCGTAGATGAGTAGATCGCCGGTGCGCCTGGCCATCTTGATGTGGGCCAGCTTCACCAACTGGATACCGATCACGATCAGCAGACCAGCGAGCGCGGACTTCGGAATCTGCTGCACCACCCCGGCCAGGACAACCGAGAACAGCAGAATCCAGAAGCCGTGCAGCACAGCAGATGCGCGGCTGCGGGCACCCGCCTGCACGTTGGTGGCACTGCGCACGATCACACCGGTGACCGGCAGGCCGCCCAATAGACCCGAGAGCACATTGGCCGAGCCCTGACCGATCAGCTCGCGGTCGAAATTGGTGCGCTTACCGGTATGCATCTTGTCGACGGCCACCGCCGATAGCAGACTCTCGACGCTGGCGATGAGCGCGACGGTCAGAATCATCAGCGCCACCGCGGACCAGTTGCCGCTGGGGATCTGCGGTAGTCCGATGGCGTCGAACAGCGAGCCGTTCAACACGATTCGCTCGGCCTCGAAGGGCAGCACCAGTGACAACACTGTGCCGACCAAGACCGCCACCAGCGGTCCCGGCACCACCCGGACCTTGGTGGGCACCCAGCGCCAGCCGAGCATGATCGCGATGACGACCGCGCCGATGATCGCGTCATCGCCGTGCAGCGACAACAGTTGCGACGGCAACTGGGTGATGTTGTTCCAGGCGGAACTGTGTGAGGACCCACCGAGCAGCACGTGAACCTGTTGCAGCGCAATGGTTATGCCGATGCCCGCGAGCATCGCGTGCACCACCACCGGCGCGACGGCCAACGCGGCCCGCGCAATCCGGCTGAGCCCGAATAGGATTTGCAGTACACCCGCCGCGACGGCAATGAACGTGGTTGTCCGCCAGCCGAATTGGTTGATCGACTCGGCTACGACCACGGTCAGACCCGCGGCGGGCCCGCTGACCTGCAGGATCGAACCGCCGAGCGTGCCCGCGACGATGCCACCGATGACGGCGGCGATGAGTCCGGCGGCCACAGGCGCGCCGGAGGCGACGGCGATGCCGAGGGACAGCGGCAACGCGACCAGGAACACCACGATAGAGGACGGCAGATCGTGGCGCAGGATCGATGTCAATCGATCGGACAGAGGTTCGGAACTGCGATGGCCCTCGCCCTGTTCAGTGGAAGGTAACGGTGGTGCGGCTACAGCGCTATCAATAGCCATTGACTTCTCCTTCGCCGACTCGGCGCGAACGCCGAGGTCGGTTGACGATCAAAATGTCCAGCAGGGCACAGACCGCGAACCGGCATCTCGCGGTGAAGCAGTTCCCGACACAGCGATGGGTCGAGATGTAAATCGCATCAAGGCTATTGGTAAAGACTTAGCAAAGCCTGAGAAGTTGCCTGAAAGTGCTCGAATCCATACCTCCGAATCGGTGTGAAACGCAACACATCGGTGCCGAGTTCGCCTGTCGGGCCGCATCATTCGGCCCGGCAGCACACGACTAGGCGGGCTCGGCAGCCACGCCGCGCACATCGGCCAACTCATCGAATACTTCGACCGTCAGCTCGTCGTCGAACTCGGCAATGCCGTCCATGGTCACCTCGATGACCCGGGCGGTCGCGAGATCGAAGAACAGTCCGGACACCGCCACTCCCCGCTCCTCCACCCCGCGCCGGACCATGGGATAGGCGTGCAACCGCTCCAGTTGCAGTGCCACATTCACCATGCCGAGCTGGTCGACCGGGCCGAATCCGGCGAATGCCGCGGCATCGGCGACCGGATGTCCGAGCCGGAACCGGTCCAGGCTGGGCCGCGCGTACGCGAGCCAATCGCCCAGCCCCGGCCCCGTGCGAACCTCTCGGTGCAGTGCGTCCATCGCCCCGCAACCGGAGTGCCCGCAGACCACGACCGCCCGTACATCCAGCTTCTCCAGCGCGTAGACCAGCGCGGCCTCCACCGAGACGTCGCTGCCACCGGATGGGACCAGATTGCCCACGTTGCGGACGGTGAACAGATCCCCCGGCCCGCTATTGGTGATGACATTCGGCACGATGCGGGCATCGGCGCAGGTCAGAAAGAAGGTGTCGGCGTCGGGCCGGTTGCGCAATCCATGTAGATGGGGACGCATCAAATGAGCGTGGCCGCGGTGATAGGCGGCGATACCGGCCGCGATCGGATCCGCCCGGTTACCCGTCCGCCGCCACGGCCCGATGACCTCATCGATGACCTGGCGCGAGCGCCCACGCTCCGGCGGGCCCACCACCGCGGTCGCCATCCGCGCGCTGCCGATTTCGACGAAATCGACTGTGCCACCGGCGGCCTCACGCAGACCGGCCCAGTCGGCGATCAGCTCATAGGAGGCGTGATCGAGGAAGTCGACCGTCATCTCGATGGTCACGTCCACGTCGGCGGGGACCTTCGCCAGCTCCGCGGTCAGCTTGGGCAGCGCGAGGAAGGTGCAGGTGCCATCGATGGTGATCAGCCAGCGGCGGGTATCGGCCACCGGTTCGGCATGGATGCTCACCCGTACCACCCGCCACAGCAGCAGGCCGAAGGCGAGTACGAGCCCGATCACCATGCCCTGCAACAGGTTCAGGAACACCACGCCCAGTACCGTGGCCACGTAGACGAACAGATCACCGTTGCGCCGAGCCAACCGGATATGGGCCAGCTTCACCAGTTGTACGCCGATGAGGATGAGCAGCCCCGCGAGTGCCGCCTTGGGAATCTGCTGCACCAACCCGGCCAGCGCGACCGCGAACAGCAGGATCCACACACCGTGCAGCACCGTCGCGGCCCTGGTCCGCGCCCCAGCATGGGCATTGGTAATGCTGCGGACGATCACGGCCGCGATCGGCAGACCCCCGAGCAGACCCGACACCACATTGGCCGAGCCCTGCCCGATCAGCTCGCGATCGAAATTGGTTCGGTGGTCGGGACGCGACTTGTCCACCGCGACCGCCGAGAGCAGGCTCTCCACACTGGCGATCAGCGCGACAGTCACCATGGCCATCGCGACGGCGAACCAACTGCCGGACGGGATCGCGGGCAAACCGATGGAATCGAGCAGCGACCCGTTCAGCACGACACGCTCGACATGGGTCGGCAGTATCAGCGACAGGATCGTGGCGACCACCACGGCAACGAGCGGCCCCGGCACGACGCGGATCGAATGCGGGAGGAACTTCCAGCCGATCAGGATGACGATCACCACCAGACCGACGAACAGATCGCCGCGATGCACCGACATCAACTGATGGGGCAGCTGGGTGAGGCTGGCGAACGACGAACTCAGCGAGTTGCCGCCGAGCAGAATATGGACCTGTTGCAGCGCGATGATGACGCCGATCCCGGCCAGCATCGCATGGACCACCACGGGCGCGATGGCGAGCGCGCCGCGCGCAACGCGACTGAGCCCGAACAGAATCTGCAATAGGCCCGCGCCGATGGTGATGAAACAGGTAGCGGCCCAACCGAATTGGTGCACGCTCTCGGCGACGACAACGGTAAGACTGGCCGTCGGCCCGCTGACCTGGACGGCCGAGCCACCTAGTAGCCCGGCGACGACACCGCCGACGACGGCGGCGATGAGGCCCGCGGCGACCGGAGCACCCGAGGCGACCGCTATACCGAGCGAAAGTGGTAGTGCGACAAGGAAAACCACGACCGAGGCGGGTAGGTCATGGCGGCCGACGGCGGCAAGACTCACTGGAAGACTTGCGCGAAGCGGCGACGTCCGTGGTACGGGATCGGTGTCGGTGGACATTATTCTCCTTCGCCGAAACGGCGTGGAGCCGATCGGTTCATCGGTCGAACATGTACTGGCATCGAAAGCGAGCGGCGGGCGGAGCTTTCTGAGAACGCTGGGTGCTACATCTGCTCTACATGGAGCAGCTTCGTGAAGCGGTGACCTATGACGCGAAGGTCAGGCGCAATAGTAAAGACTTCGCAAAGCACATGGAAAGGCTTATGTTGCAAATGAGGCCAACTGCTACCAAAACGTGACCCAAGTCACAGCATCGCAAAGAAGATCCCGAGTCGGGTCGGTTGGAAATGCGGCGGACACAGCGCCGATAAGAAAGAAGGCCGGGCACTCGCAGTGCACCGACCATGTCCCAGTGGGTGGTCCCAGCTGGTTTCGAACCAGCGACCTTCCGCGTGTGAGGCGGACGCTCTCCCGCTGAGCTATGGGACCGAACTCGTCGTTCGAGCGGCGGCGGAGCAGCCGTTCGAACGAGATGGAACCTTAGCACGCACTACCGGCGTCCCACCAAATCGCCACCCCGACACGGGTGATCGGCCGTCGGCCTTTGCGACCAGCGTTGCCGTGGGGTCGTGAATTGCGAAGTGGTGCAGCAGGTCCCGGAGGGGCCGCGCACATGTACAGCCGCGGGATCACCCATCGGGCTTCACCGGGCTATGCCATCCGAGCGCTCGAGGTTCGGCTTCGATCTCGCCCGGCGCCATGGTTGGTCAGCGCCGCGAACAACACCTATGTAATTCAACTTCAGGCCCTTCTACCAGCGGATTTGTAGGTTGCGCCGAACGTCGGCTAATGTTCTGTCTCGCACCACGGAGGGCCACAAGCCCCCGGGAATGCAAATGCGGATGTAGCGCAGCTGGTAGCGCATCACCTTGCCAAGGTGAGGGTCGCGGGTTCGAATCCCGTCATCCGCTCGAGGAGTAGGGCCAGGCAATAGTAAAGCCTTCCCCCTTCGCACGGTGGAGTGGCCGAGTGGTGAGGCAACGGCCTGCAAAGCCGTGCACACGGGTTCGATTCCCGTCTCCACCTCGCGCGATTAGCTCAGCGGGAGAGCGCTTCCCTGACACGGAAGAGGTCACTGGTTCAATCCCAGTATCGCGCACCACCGTTTCTCCAGGTCAGCCCCGGTTCTTACCGGGGCTTTCTTGTTTTCGGGGAGTTGACGTGGGGAGAATTGGCGAGGATGACAGGGGACAACGACCAGAGCCGGTTCGGCAACGTCACCGCGGAGGAGATCCGTCGGGTCTGGGGTGATCATCTTCAACCGGTGCCACCCGAACTGGTCAGCCCACGGCTGTCGGTGCCCACCCGTGAATTCCTCTCGACCGTGGGCCTGCCCGCAGTCGAGACAGTCGACTCGGCGGGCCTCATTCCCATCCGGAACCTGCGGCTTTCGTCCCTGCAGGAAGACTGCGAATATATCGTCGTGGCCGAGGATATCGATCCTGGCTGCGGCGTAGCTGTGGAAGTCGCCACCGATCAGGTGTTCTTTGTCTGTGAGGGGGATCCGTCCGACCGTCGGCTGGTCAATTCCGACATTGCCCTGTTTGTGTTATTCCTGGGGCTTTTTCAAACCACCGTGCGGGAGCTGGTCGGGGCGGGCCGTGATATCGGCGAACGCCTCCTGGCCGACCGATGGCACCAGTCGAGGATCCGCGACCCTATAGCGATGAAGGACGACCGCAACTACTGGGTTGGGATGTGGGACAACCTTGCCGACGATTTCGCGTCTGGCACTCCATAGTACGGATGGGAATGGCCTCAGCTCGGGGCCGTGCCGGGGGTGGGGGGTTGAGTTTGCAGGCGGGGTGCGGAGTCGATGACGCCTTCCAAAGGGCGGCCCTGGCTGATGGTGAGGACGGTTTGGGCCAGTTGGGTGCAGGTGTCGTCTACGGCTTGGCGGGCGCGGTCGCGTTGGGCGGTGATGGTGGCGTGGATGAGGGAGGTCAGTGCGACCGAGCCGTTGAATGCTTGCAGGGTGATCATTTTGGCGGTCAGGTCGAGGCCGCTGAAGGCCGGGAAGTCGCGGGTCACGGCGACGATGGCGACGGTCGAGGCGATGAGGGCGCAGGGCAGTGCGCCGGCCAGGTGGAAGCGCATTGCGGCCCAGATCAGGAAGGGGAAGACCAGGAAGAGCAGGTTTGCCGATACCATGGTGGCCGATACCGCGACGACGGATGTGCCCGCCGCTAGCATCGCGGCCTCGATTACCCGTAATGGGCTGAGGGCCTTGGGTATGCGAATACCTTTGCCGACGAGGATGAGCGGTGCGATCAGGAGCACGCCCATGGCGTCGCCGGTCCACCACACCAACCATGCGCCCCAGAAACCGTGTGCCGAAACCACACCGGCTACGAGCAGAGTGACGGTACCGAGCGTTGCGCTGATCAGCATTGCGGCGAGGGCACCGAGGAAGACGAGTTCGAGTACGTCACGGACGCCGTCGAAATTGCTGCGGAACCCGACCCTTTTGAGCAGCAGGTACGCGACCACCGGAGCGACCGTGTTGCCGAGGGCGATCATGAAGACGGCAGGAAGCGTCGGCCCGAGCAAGGCATTCACCGCCAACGCGCCCAGCGTAACCCCCGGCCAGGCACGCAGCCCGAATAAGAACAGACATGCGAGGGCGACCCCGGTCGGCGGCCACAGCGGCGTGACTTGATCGCCGACCAAGGCAAAACGCAACCCGACCTGGGCAGCCGCAAAATACGCGACCGCCGCGACAATGATCCACAGCGCCAACTCGGCGTTGCTGCGGAAACGACCCACGACGTGAGCATAGAACCGTTTCCCCCGACGATCAGGAAGTATCGACGACAGGCCGGACAGCGACGCCGAGCCGGCAGGCAAGGATGGGCCCGATTCGGCGGCCGATCGGTGGGATGGGCCGGGTTGTCGGTGGTCGGCGTTAGGCTACGGCGCACATGTCGAGTGGAGCCGAGTCGTGGTCAGGGGTTGCAGGTGACGGCAAGCGAGGCCGATGGGCGGGATCGGGCTGCCGACTATGCCGAACCCGAGGTGCTGGACGATATCGCCGGGGATGTGTCGTTCGATCTCGAGGAGATCAACGAGCTATTGGGAGAATTGATCCAGATGCGGGGGGATCGCAAGCGGCGCGATGCCGACATCGTGGGGTTTCGGCTCGGGGTGAACGGGGAGGCGCCGGAGACGTTGGCGCGGATCGGTGCTCGATTCGATCTGTCGCGGGATCGGGTTCGCCAGTTGCATACCCGGGCGGTGGCGCAGATTCTGCGGGAAGCGCAGCTGAGTGGACATCGGGCGGCCGAGGTGTTCGGGACGCGGTACCCGGTGGGGGCACGAGATCAGCAGTTGGTACGGGCGCTGTTGGTGGAGACCTATGCGACGGATACCGATCTGGCCGCCAATGAGCTGGCTTATCTGAAGCTGCGGCTGGCGGGGCATGCGGGCGAGGATGCCAAGCGGGTCGCCGGATATGTCATGCAGCGGATCATGGCGTGGCAGAAGAAGACGAATCGGCGGTTGGCGAAGCTGCACGAGCCGCTGGCGACGAGTGAGCTGAATTCATGGCTGGGACAGGTCGATTGGCCCGACTCCGCGCCAGACCCCGCTCCCCTGCCGAACGCCTCCGCGCGCACGGTCGACGGCGACGACGAAGGGCGCGGACGGTTCTATCTCGATAAGGTCGGACGCGATATCGGGTTCGATTCCGGCCTCGGGGCTCGGCTGCTTCGGGCAGTGAACGCGAGCGATCTGGTCGAGACATTCCAGGAGGAACCGAGTGCGGTCACCTTCGAAATAGACGGCACGGAACGTAGCTACTACCCCACCATCGCCGCACGGCTGGCCGATGGTCGCGTCGTCCTGATCGATGTCGAACCGCTGGGACATGTCGGCTTCCACATCAATCGAATCAAATCGGCGGCAGGGCGCGCACATGCGCATGCCAACGGCTGGGGCTGGCTGGTGTGGACCGGCAGCAAGATCGGGATCCCAGATCTATTGCGGCGCAAGGTAGCTGCGGAGACGGAGAGTCGACTGTGGGAGTTGGTCGAGCGCGGACCGGTGTACTGGTCCGCGCTGCGGCAGTTGCGTGCGGAGGTCGAGCTGGATCTGCTCGACCTGATCGCGTTGGTGCTACGCAACGAATGGCGTTGGGACCGTGCGCCGTTCCGGTTGACCGGCAACCACCCAGCCGACCGCCTCAGCGCACGAACATCGCTCCCGCGATGAATGTCACGATCAGCATCATCGCGCAGTAGGTGATCAGCTGCCAGTGACCGATCGCCTTCTGCAGACTCACGATGGTGGCACGCAGGCTGGCATCGATGCGGTGGTGGTTGTCGAGCTTGCGCTTGACCTCGGCCAGCGAGTCCGCGCGCTCCTGTGCGGACTCCTCGGCACGTTCCAGCCGGCTGGCGAGTTTCATGATCTGTTTCTGCTTGTCCCGCACGGTTTTTCGGGACATGGCCAGGGTGGTGCGTTGGTTGACCAACTCCTGTCGCTGCCGAGCGATGACGCTGGCCTGCGTCCTCGTGTGGTGTTCCCAGTCGGTCACGGTGGCCCACCCTCCTGTCATCACATCGCGGTAGCCCCACGCGATTTCGCCCCGCACCCAGCCATACAGGAAATCACGCAGTTCGTAGGGTTCCCGGCGCGGCAGGACGACCGCACTGTTCGAAGCGTCCAACATGCCCTCTTCGGCCCGGTAATCGCAGGCGGGCGGCGCGAAATCGGCGATGCCGAGCGCGGGCAGATGCCCGACCCAATAGCCCGGCGGGCACAGCCACAGCACCCCGTCACATCCGGAGGTACGCAGCCGCGTCGTGTGGTGCTGCGCTGATTCCCGATCCAGCGGGCCGGTACGGACCTCGATGGCGTACTGCCGATCACCGCTGCGCCAGAGCACGTCCACCGGGACGTCACCCACCCGCCGGTCCACCTCGGCCACCTCCGCACCGTAGGACGCGAGCCGACCGCACAGCCAATACTTCAGCCGCTGGATATCCCATTGCGCGGCGGCACATTCCGGACATGTGCAGCCGTATCCTCCTGCCCCCACCGCTCCGCCGACGGGTACGCGACCATCCGGCGCCCGGGTGTCCGCGACGCGACCGTCCGACAACCCCAATTCGGCGAGCATCGCCCGACGCCCGCACGCCCGCTCGACGCGCTGCTTCGTTCTCACGCGACCTCACCCCTGCCCAAAACCACCGCAGGTCAGGTACGACCTACGCCATAGATCAAGAGTGCGTCAGCTTTGGCCCGCCCGCCAGCCCCCTATACCCCGCGCTCGGGTGCGCCACAACCCGCGAATACGCTCCGACCAGCCGATGTGCGCTGTCTCACAAGCTATTTCATTGCGACACGCGAGAGCATTGCCACAGTTATTCCGGTGATTGATAGTTGCGGCCATTCCCTGGACACGGCCGATGCCGCCGAACGAGCGAACGAAAGCCGCCACGTAACCGGACGAAAGGTGCACAGCGCGGCCACGGCCGGTCCTCGAACCGCGGCGGTACCGATCGACAGATAGAATCGGCCGGCCACGAGTGGAGTTTCGGGCGATACGGGGAAGAAGGTATGGGATGGACCACGACGAGCGGAGTGGCGAATCGATCGGCGCACTCTTGTCGAGTCTCGCGACGACCCTGCGCGAGGTGAGCAATAAACTCGACGCGGTCGCCGCCCACGTGGATGACGACCGCAACCTGGCCGGTCGCCTGGCCAAGTTGGAGGCGTGGGCTTTCCGTACCGGGGAGGATGTTTCGAAGATCGGGTCACGGTTGGAACAGGTCGTCACCGTCGAGCCCGGTGACGAACCGGCCGAACCCGCGCCGCGGATCCGCCCGGAGCCCGCGCCCGCGCCCGCGACCAGGGAACGGCGCGAACCGATTCCGTCGCGTCGCGACCGCCTCGATGCCGTCAACGGGCGAGCCGACACCACGGGCGCGCACACCGAGACCAAGCGCAACGACCTCCCCGACATCACCACCGTGCTCAGCGAAACGCCGACCGGACGCAACAACCGCCCCGACACCACCGGAACCAGCGAGCGCCTCGAACCCAACACCGGTCGCAATGAGCTCGTCACGCCGACGACCGGAGCCAACGGGCGCCTAGCGACCCCGCCGGGACGCCTGGACGCAGCGACCGGACGCAACGAGCGACTGAAAGCGCCCGAAGACATCGCGCCCCGCCCCGCACGGGCCGAGTTCACCGCGCCGATCACCCGCACCGAACACCTCGAACCCTTCGGCCCCGCAACGCCCAACGACTCCCTCCCCTCGCGGACACCGCAGCCCGTGCCGCCCGCGGTCCCCCCGACCTATCGCAGCGAGCCGCTCTCCGCACCCACCTCGCGCCCCGAATGGCTCGACTCGGCCACACCGGCCGGCACCGAACCTTCCGCGCCGACCTACACCAACTCCCCATCCGCGACCACCGGCGAC
The DNA here is from genome assembly GCF_044465765.1 of Nocardia sp. NPDC049526. Lineage (NCBI taxonomy): Bacteria > Bacillati > Actinomycetota > Actinomycetes > Mycobacteriales > Nocardiaceae > Nocardia > Nocardia sp. NPDC049526. The sequence continues at coordinate 832,208 of NZ_JBITMA010000002.1, forward strand.
CGGCTCGACTACGGCTCTATCGGCTCGAGTAACGGCCGCCTGGAGCCGCTCACCTCCCCGCCCCGCAACGGCTACGAATCTCCAATGCCCACAACCCGCCCCGACGCCGGTATGACCGCACCACGCACCGAGGACAACGGCGCATCGACCCCTGGCGCGCACCGCGCGGGCGCCGGCGAGGACACCTCGCACGTCGACAAGCTGCAGGCAATGCTCGACGAACTCAAGCGCAACCCCCACGGCCCCTTCGGTCGCCCGGAACCGTCCTCCGCGCCGAACGAACTACCCGGCGTGGATCCGAACTTCGCGATCCGCACCGAGGGCTGAGCGACTCACCGGCCGGACGAGTCCAGCCCGGTGAGGGTGCCGCGGATCAATTCGCGTAGCCATCGGTGGGCGTTGTCGGCGGTATTACGGGGGTGCCACGCCATGGCGATGGCGATTTCGGGGAGGGGCAGGGGGATTTCGAAGGCGCACAAGCCGAGTGCGGTGCGCGTTGTCGCGGTGAGGGCGGCGGGGACGGGGCAGATCAGATCGCCGGAGCGGACCGCTAACAGGGCACTGGTGAGGTCGGGGACGGTGGCCACCACGCGGCGGGTACGGCCGTGCAGGGCCAGGCGGTCATCGATGGGGCCGCGGGCGCGACCCCGGCGGGAGATGCCGAGGTGGGCGGCCGCGGCGAACCGCGCCACCGTCACACGGTCGGTGATCAGCGGATGTTCCGGTGCGGCAACGCCGATCACGCGGTCGCGCAGGACGCGTTGCACGGTGGTCTCGGGATCGGTGTGCTCGATAACGCCGACCTCGATATCGACTCGACCGTCACGCAGCGCGGCGGTGCCCTCGTCGCGATCCGGGAAAAGGTGCAGTGTCACGCCGGGCGCCTGTGCGCGGACGGCGGCCAGCAGCGGCGTCGCCAATTCCGCGAGGACCATATCGCCCGCCTGCACCGCGAAGTCGCGCTTCAACGTGGTCGGGTCGAGCGCGCCCCGCTGGGTGAGCAGCGTCCGTCCCCGCTCCACCAGAATGCTGACCTCGTAACGCAATTCGAGTGCACGCGGCGTCGGCACCAGATTGCGGCCCGAGCGCACCAGCAGCGGATCGCCGAGCACGCGACGCAGCCGGGCCAGCGTTCGGCTCATCGCGGGCGCCGAGGTGTGTAGCCGCTCGGCGGCCTGGGTGACGCTGTTGGTCTCCAGCAGCGCATCCAGAGCAACCAGAAGATTCATGTCGAGGGCGTCCACTCCTGGATTATCCAGAATGGAAAGACTGGTAACCAACATTGCATTGGCGATAATCCGTCGTGTCGACCTCGACGGCGCTGCCCGGCCCGATTGTCGACTCCGGCCGGAATGCCGGCACGCTCATGCGACGCCGGTCACACTTTGAACCTATTCGACTCGAAACCCACAGTCGCACTGGGTAAATCGATGGGCCTCGCAGCGGGAACGGACGCTGTTCCGATCCCGCATCCGCTGGTGGCACCATCGCCGGGCCATTGGCCGGGGCGCGCCGACAGATCCCTCCCCGGTGATCGTCGACGTCGATCGAACCTGTCCCATGTGCCACACGCACCGCCATGTCCGACCTACAACACGTCAGCGCCGAGGAGAACCCCGGCAACCCCCAGGCGCACTCCGGGCAATCGACCTACGGCGTGCGCTGTTCGGCGGAGACCTGAGGCGCCATTTCCGGCGCCGCTGTCACCACCGGCCCTTTCGACCGCTCCGCGAGCCCACGGTACGAAGACGGCTTGACCGTCCGGAACCATTGTGCCGCACGGGTTCTGCGCGGCAGCCGGAATTTCAGGTCGGTGAGCATCTCGTCGATATTGTGGATCGAGAACGGGGTAATGGCGCCGCCGCGCGCATGATGGCCGCCCGTGCGTTCGGCCATCCAGCGCAGCCGCTCATCGACGTGCGCGGTCATCTCCTCCTGCGTCGGTAGGGCGAGGCGGCCGCGCAACAGTGCGGCAGTCCAGTGCGCGCCGACCTCGGCGCTGAGCGTGCTGATGACCGAGGAGTTGTACCCGACGAAGCTCAGATTCGGCACGCCGATCGGCAGGATCTGCCGGTACAAGCGGAAATTGCCCTCGTCATCGGTGAGCTGACGCTGCACATACGGGGTCAGGAACGGCACCCGCTGGTGGAATCCGGTGGCACAGATGACGATGTCGGCCTGCAGGGTCGTGCCGTTGGACAGTCGCACCTGGTTCGCGGCCATCTCGGTGATGGTGCTGTCGCGGTGCACCGCGATCAGTCCCATCCCCACCCGTTCGAAGAAATCCTCGGTGACCAGGCTGACCGTGCTCTCCGCGATGTCCTCGAAGCGCCCCTCCGGCACCAGACCCAGCTCGCGCAGATGCGACTTCTTGGTGGCGAGCTCCTGGATCACATCGAGGTCGCTGTCGCGGAAGCTGTGCCCGGAACCGTGCAGGAACCGTTCGATCCGCCCGAGCTCCTGATAGCGGAAGTGCGCTTCCCCCAGCCTGGTCAGCATCAGGCGTTCGTAGTCGACCAGTCCGCGCGCCAACTTGCGCGGCATCTTCCACAGCAGTCGGCGGGCGACCACATTCGTCGAGGCCGCGACATGACTGACCGCCTCGGCGATATCGCAGGCCGACTTGCCATAGCCGACCACCACGACAGATTTGCCGCGCGCCCACTCGACATCCAGGAACTCCGAGGCGTGCCCGACCTGCCCGCCAGCCTGCCGGAACCGCTCGACGCCCGGAAAGTCGGGCACCGCGGGCTCACTGAATATTCCGTTGGCGATGACCAGATGGTCGCAGGAGGTGCGGTGGATACCGATGTGGTCGCGGATCTCCAGCAACCAACCACTGTCGACCGGATCGGCCGCGACCACCTCGGTGCCGAGGCGCAGGCTCTCGCCGAAGCCGAAGTGCCGCACGTACCCGTCGAGGTACTGCTGCATCTGCTGCCCGTCCGGCACACGCGGATAGTCATCGGGCATCGGGAAGTCGGAGAAGTGATATGTGTGTTTGCTGTTCTGTGCGCGCAGGCCGGGATACCGGCGCGTCGCACTCCACACTCCGCCGACGTCCGGGGTCCGATCGAATACCTCGACCGGAAAACCCTCCTGGCGCAACACCTTCGCGCAGGCGAGGCCTGCAATGCCCGCACCTACGATTGCGATGCGGTTCCCGCTCGTCATGGCACGGAGATTACGTCGCTCGCGCGGATGCGGCAAAGCCTCGGTGCGATTTCACGAAGTTGAACGGGGAGTGACTACAATCCTGGCCTTGTCGCGCGGCACGGTGGTGATATTGCGCACCCGTCCGCGCTCGCGTTTCGCCCCCTCGGGCGGGGCCAGGGTGTAACGGGACAGGATCTCGCGCAGCACAGTGGTGCCCTCCATCAGCGAGAATCCGGCGCCGATGCAGCGGCGGACGCCGCCGCCGAAGGGCAGCCAGGTATTCGGTTCGACCTCGCCGTCGAGGAAGCGCGACGGACGGAAGGTCCAGGTGTCGGGATAGTTGGCCGGGCTGCGGTGCGCCAGCAGGATCGAACAGCTGACCACGGTGCCTGCGGGCAGTTCCCAGCCGCCGATCGTCATATCCCTGGTGAGTTTGCGCACCGCACCGGGAATGACGGTGCGCATCCGCATCGCCTCCTTCATGACGGCCTCGAGCGCCTTGTCGTCATCGATGCGGACCGCTTCGTGGGCGTCGCGTTGTACCTGCGGGTCGACCGAGAGTTCGTGCAGCGCCCAGGACAGCGCGGCCGCGGTGGTTTCGTGACCGGCGAGCAGCAGGGTGATGAGTTGATCGCGCAGTTCGGCGTCGGTGAGCGGCGGATCGGCTTCGGTATCGCCGCCCGCCTGCAGCAGCCGGGACAGGACGTCGGTGCGTTCTGCGAGGTCGGGGGCGGTGCGCCGGGCCGTGATCTCGGTGTACAGCAGATCATCGATGGCGGCCATATTGCCGTGGAAGGACCTCCACGGTGGATACTTCTGCAGCGCCGGTTTCATCAGGCCGATGTACTGCAGCGGCCCTATATCGACGATGCGACCCAGGCGCGGCGCGAGCGCGGCCCGAGTGCGCTCATCGGTGACGCCGAAGACCACCCGCATGATCACCTCGAGGGTGAGTGCGTTCATCCGGTCGAGGGTGATGACCGTCGAACCGGGCGGCCAGCGGTCGACCTCCGCGGCCGCGATCTCGGCGACCAGATCCCGATAGCCGCGCAGGGCCGCGCCGTTGAATGCGGGCATGAGCAATCGGCGGGCCCTGGCGTGTTCGGCCTCGTCGGTCATCAGCACTGAATGCTCGCCCATCACCGGGCCGAGGATCTGATTGCCTTCGCCCGCGTGCAGGTCGCGTGGATCGCCCGCGAAGATCTCCTTGATATGTTCGGGGCGGGTGAATACGACGAGGTTCTGTGCGAACGGCGGCACATGCAGCGAGAAGACATCGCCGTAGCGCCGCCGCAGCGGCGGCAGCATCTGGGCCCGGTTACGGATGTACAGCAAGCCCTGCAGAAATGCGGGGATCGGCGGACCGGGTGGATACGCCGCAGTCATCGCTTCCCTCCGCATCCGGCGCCGGACGCATCGTTACGCCCGCTTCTCTGCACTGTTCCACAGTTGTCCGGCGTGACGGAAGCCCCTGGGGCACAACGCCTGATCAGCAGGGCAGTCCGCCGGTCTGCGCACCACCCCGAACGCCGGAATCAACGTAGGGCGGGTGCTCCTGCCAATTCGACCGGCAGATCCTGCAACCCCCGGATGAGCATGCTCTCCCGCCAACGCAATTCCCCACCGGCGGCCGCCAAGCGCAGATCCGGATACTGCTCGACCAACCTCGTGATCGCGATGCGCGCCTCCAGCCGAGCCAGGCCGGCACCGAGGCAGAAGTGGATGCCGTGGCCGAACGCCAAGTGGCCCGATGCGGAGCGCTGCGGGTCGAACTCTGCGGCGTCGCCGAAGTGCCGTTCGTCGTGGTTGGCCGAACCCAGTGCGACGAGCACCACCTCGCCTGCGGGAATCTCGATGCCGCCCAGCGTGATCGGTTCGGTCGTGTAGCGCAAGGTCGCGACGTTCACCGGACCGTCATAGCGCAGCATCTCCTCGATCAGGGCGGGCACCGCCTCGGTATTCCCGTGCAGCGCACGATAGCGCGCCGGATCCGACAGCAGGGTGAGCACGGTATTGCCGATCAGATTGACCGTGGTCTCGTGACCCGCGACCAGGATGAGAAACACCATGGAGATCAGCTCGTCATCGGTGAGGCGGTCACCGTCGGCACTGGCGGCAATCAGGTCCGAGACGAGATCCTCCCCCAGTCCCTCGGCCCGCCGCCGCGTGATCAGCCGCTCGAAATAGTCGGCGATGGCATCGGTCGCGTGCCGGACCTCCTCGGGGGTCGCGGTCGACACCTCGACGATGATGCGCGACCACTCCCGGAAATCCGCGCGATCGGCCACCGGCACACCGAGCAGCTCGCAGATGACGGTGATGGGCAGCGGAAATGCGTACTCCGACAACAGATCCACCGGGCCCGCACCGTCCTCGGCCATCCGGTCGAGGAGTTCATCGGCGATCGCCAGCACCCGTGGGGCCAGCGCCTCGATCCGGGCAGGCGCGAATGCGGGCGTGACCAGTCGGCGCAGCCGGGCGTGCGCCGGCGGATCGGTATTCAGCAGGTGGTAGCTGATCCGGGTATTCACCGCGCCGACGCCGGTGTCGTCGGTGGGCAGGCCACGGGCCTTGCGGCTGACGTCGGTGTGCGGGTCTTTGCGGATGGCCGGATGACGCAGCACCTCGCGTGCGACGTCCAGATCCACCACCAGCCAGGCGCGAACGCCGCTGTTCAACTCGATGGGGTGCACGGGGCCTTCGGCGCGCAGCTCCTCATAGAAGGCATACGGCGTACGAAAGAAGTCCTGCGGCAGGTGTCTCATTCGACGGCCCTTCCCCGTTCGTGAGTTGTCTTGCGCCCCTTCGATAGTGGCACGCGATAACGATCTCGACCACCCGCGCGTCGACCACAGCGACCGAATCTGACCAAAGGATGACCGTCGCGCGCACCGCATCCTCCAAAAGGATGACCGCGACCGTCTGCCCGGCACGGCCACGGCCGGGCCGATACTCTCCGCAGATGGGATCGATTTCTCCCGTCCTGCGCGGAGCCCGGATCGCGAATTCGTTCGCCTTCGGGTTGCAGGGCTTTTTCTTCGCGGTGGTACTCACCGAACTGCCCCAGCAGAAGGATCGCTTCGACCTGTCCGATGGCCTGATCGCCGGTTCGGTGGTGCTGGTTTCGATCCTCGCCGGCGTCGGCAGCGTGGCGGCCGAGCAGGTGGCCACGCGGTGGTCGAGCCGGGTCACGGTGCGGATCGGACTGCTGGGCATCACGGTCGCCGGATGCGCCATCGCGCTGGCCCCGAATATCCCTGTGCTGGCGATCGCCCTCGGGTGCTACGGAATCGCGGTCGGCATCGTCGATGCGAGCACGAATATGCAGGGTGTATTCATTCAGCACGGGTACGGGAAATTCATCCTCTCCTCGTTCTACGGGGTGTGGAGTGCCGGATCGATCCTCGGTGCGCTGTTCGTATCCGCCTGCGAGGCATTGGATGTCACGCTGCGCGAATCGCTGTTGGCGGCGGCGGGCATAGTTCTCGTGGTCGGGTTGGTGACCGGCTCACGCCTGCTCGGCGCCGAGGAGGCCGAGTCCGGACCCGCGGAGGTGTCCGACAGCGAATCCTCAGCATCTGGGATGGTTCCGCTGCGCATGTACCTCGCCTTCGGCATCGCGGCATCGCTCGTTTTCGCAATCGATCTCGCCGTCAGCAACTGGTCGGCGTTGTATCTGAAGGAGGATCTGCTCGCCAGTTCGTCCACCGCGGCGTTGGCGTTGGCGGTCTATCAATGTGCGTCGCTGGCCGCCAGGCTGAGCGGGGATCTGTGGGTGCGGCGGCTCGGCGGACGCCGGGTGGTGCGCATCGCGGGGGCGATCGGCGTGCTCGGACTCGCCGTCGCAGTGGTCGCGCCCGGTCCGGTTGTGGCGATCGTCGGCTTCCTCATCGGCGGTTTCGGAACCGGCGTCGTCGCACCACTGTGCTTCAGCGAGGCCGGACAACTGACCAGCGGACGGCAACTCGACGCACTGATCGCGCGCCTGAACCTGTTCAACTACGTGGGCACACTCGTCGGCGGCGGGCTGGTCGGCGCGATTGCCGCCGGGTTCGGACATCGGATCGGCTTCGTGATCCCCGTCCTGTTCATGGCAATCGTTATCGGACTCGCGCGCGTATTCCATTCCCGTTCCGAACCTGATGAGCTTTCCGCTTCGAACGGAGGTCGTGCTGTACTGGACACATGAGCAACATCCCAGTCACCGTCGACCGGGCCGGATTATGGGACGCCGAGGCCCTCAGTGACGTTGCGGCCGCGACCTTTCCGCTCGCCTGTCCACCGCACGCCACTGCGGACGATATCGAGATCTTCATCTCCGAGGTGCTTTCCGGTGAACGCTTCGGCGAATATCTGACCGACCCCGCCCGGATCGTGCTCAAGGCGGTCGCGGGCGGCGATATCGTCGGCTACGCGATGTTGCACTACGGCGACCCGGCTGACCCCGAGGTCGCCAAGGCCGTCGACCTGCGCCCGGCCGTCGAGATCAGCAAGATGTACGTACTGCCCGGCCACCATGGTGCCGGTGTGTCGAAGGCACTGATGAACGCGTCGCTGGAGCAGGCCCGCGCGGAGGCGGTTGCCGGGGTGTGGCTCGGCGTAAACCAGGAGAATGTGCGCGCCCTACGGTTCTATCTCAAGCACGGATTCGAGCGAGTCGGCACCAAGACCTTCACCGTGGGTAGCCAGTTGCATCACGATTTGGTGATGCGACGGGTTTTCTGACCGGATCAGGCCACGAACTCGACCAACGCAGCATGAAAGCTCGGATCCACCACTGCCATCAGGTGATCGCCCGGCACGATCCGCAACGTTGCGTCGGGTAGTGCGGCCGCGAGTCGATCGGGCTCGGCGGCGAACGGGTCCTTATCGCCCGCCAGGACCAGGCTCGGCATCGTGATTGCGGCCAGGGTCTTTATCGGCTCGTCATCCAGGCCGGTCGCGACCGCCTCGATGGCATCGCGGTCGGCGCGCACCGCGTCGGCGAGGATCCGGAACATCATCGCGATCGGTGGTGTGCCCGCGCCGTCACCGCGCATGGCGGCGCGCAGATCGTCGATATCGATGACGCGCCGGTCGACGCCGCAATCGAGCACACCGGAGCCGATGCCGCCCACAGCCAGCTTGCGCACCCGCTCATCCGCTCCCGCCACCAGCAGCGAGATGATCGCGCCCATCGAATAGCCCACCTGAACAACGTCATCGAAGCCCAGCTCGTCGTAGAGCGCGCTGACGTCGCGCGCCATCCCCGCCCATGAATACCGCGCCGGATCATGGGGTTTCGCGGAACGACCGTGTCCGCGCGCATCCAGCGACACCACGGTGTGCCCGGCGGCCCGCAGAGCGCCGACCACCCCGGTGGCCATCCAGTTGGCATTCGTATCGGCCACTACCCCGTGCTGCAGTACGACCGGGATGCCTTCGCCCTCCCATACGCGGTAGTTGAGCTCCAGTCCGTCCCAGGTCCTGAACGTCGTCATGACCGGATCGTAGCCCGACCCAAAGATTGACAAGTTCTGTATGTTCAGTCTTTACTGAACACATAAGACATTGCGGAACATGCAGGAACTGAAGGAGCATCATGACCACCGCCGCGATCCGCACCGAGGGCCTGACCAAGCACTACGGCAAGCATGTCGCACTCACCGATCTGAACCTCGAGGTCGGCCAGGGCGAGGTTTTCGGGTTTCTCGGGCCCAACGGTGCGGGAAAGTCCACCACCATCCGCATCCTGCTGGATCTGATCCGACCGACTTCGGGCCGTGTCGAGGTATTCGGCATCGAGCCACGCATCGGCGGTGCGCAATTGCGCAGGCGCATCGGTTACCTGCCGGGCGAACTCGAGATCGAGGGTCGCAATACCGCTCGTGACCTGCTCGCCTTCCTCGCCGACCTGCACGGCGATGTCGCACCGAATCGGATCACCGACCTGGCCGATCTGCTCGATCTGGATCTGTCCAAGAAGGTCGGCGCGATGTCGAAGGGCAATAAGCAGAAGGTCGGCATTATCGCCGCTTTCATGCACAACCCGGATCTGCTGATTCTCGACGAACCAACCTCCGGGCTGGATCCGCTACTGCAGCAACGCTTTCTGGATCTGGTCGGGGCAGCCAAGCGCAACGGGCAGACGGTGTTCATGTCCTCGCACATTCTCAGCGAGGTGCAGCAGACTGCCGATCGGGCGGTCATCATGCGCACCGGCCAACTGCTCGGCACCGAAAATGTCGAGGATCTGCGGAGGCGTTCGCCGCGCTCGGTCGAATTGGTCTTCGGCGAGGACATTTTCGGCGACGACTTCGCCAGACTGCCCGGCGTGCGCGATCTGATCATCGACGGAAAAACCTTGCGCTGCACCACCGAAGGCGAGGTCGACGGACTGTTCAAGATGGCCGCGAAATACCAACTGGTGAGCGTGCTGTCCACCGAGCCGGATCTCGAACAGATCTTCTTCAGCCGCTACGGCCGCTGATCAAACATCATCCGAATCGTTTATCGCACAGGAGAATTCGCCATGACTCGCTCGGTCTTCACGCAGACCCTGACCGAACAGCGGCGCGGCCTGATCGGCTGGTCGATCGGCTTCGCCGTCATCCCGATGATGTATCTGCCGTCCTACCAGTCGCTCGAGGAGCAGGGCTCGCTCGATATCAAGCAGAACACGATGTACGAGGCCATGGGCGTCAGCGATTTCGCCAGCGCCAGTGGATATTTGAACGCGACAGTGTACTCGCTGATGGGTCTGTTGCTGATGCTGATCTTCGCGGTCACCTTCGCGAGCCGTTCGGTGGCGCAGGAGGAGAGCGGGGTCCTGGATCTGCTTCTCGCACAACCGATCAACCGGATGAATCTGCTGCTGCAGCGATTCGCCGCACTGTCCGCACAGACCGCGATCGCCACCACCGTGCTCACCCTCAGCGTTATCGCCGGGGCCGAGCAGGGTGGGCTGGAGGTACCCACCGGCAATATCGTGGCCGCGAGTGCGGGGCTCGGATTGCTGGCACTGGCCGTCGGCGCGATCACGCTGCTGATCGGCGCGGCCACCGGAAAGCGTTCGGTGACACTGGGTTCGACGTCGCTGATCGCGGTGGGGGGCTATCTGGCCAACAACCTCGGCGGTGATTTCGTGCGCAAACTGTCGCCCTTCTACTGGGCCAATGGGGGTGCGCCGCTGGTGCACGGCTGGAACGGTATCCACCTGATGGTGCTGGTCGTCGTGGCCGCGGTCGCCCTGGTGCTGGCGCTGGGCGCCTTCGATCGCCGCGATCTGGCGGTCTGATCGACCGATACCGGGGCGGGCCGACACGGTCCGCCCCGTTTACCGCTCTCCGCATTCCGGAAGGGATACTTCTCCGATGGGCACCACCGACAACGACCAGACAACCGGACCGACTCCGGAAAAGTTGGCATTCGTCGAGGATTTCGCGCTCGTACTGGAGCGGATGGGCCTGGTCCGGATGACGGGTCGGGCCGCGGGGTGGTTGCTGGTCAGCGATCCGCCGGAGCAGACCTTCGGCCAGATCGCCGATGCGCTGCAGGCTTCCAAGGGTTCCATCTCGTCGGCATTGAAGACGCTGGTCACCATGCGCTGGGTGGACAAGATCTCCAAGCCGGGCGATCGCAAGGACTACTACTCGATCCGGCCCGGAATTCTGCCGGAGCTGACCCGCCAGCAGAGCGGCATGTACACCGACCTCACCAATATGACCGCGCGCGGGCTCGCGCTGTTCGACGACCCGAATGGTGCTGACGCCGAACGGGTTCGGGATATGCACGAGTTCTTCGTGTGGATGGGCAAGGAACTGCCCGCGCTGATCGATCGGTGGTATGCCGAGCATCCCTGCTGAATCAGGCCAGCAGCTTCGCCTTCAGTGCCGCGACATCGGTCGCCGACAGCTTCAATCCCGCACGGACATAATTGTCGAAACCGCCGTAGCTCTGGTTCGCCTGGTCGAAGGCGGCATCCAGCCATGCGGCCGAGACGCCGTTGAGCGGATCGTTCGGGCCGGCATTGCGGTACTGGTTGGATAGCAGGTAGTCCTGCGTGACGGTGTCGCGGTCCACGCCGAGGATGGTCAGCAGGACCGCCGAGGTCCAGCCGGTGCGGTCCTTGCCCGCGGTGCAGTGGAAGACTACGGCGCCGTCGGTGTCGATGATGTCGCGTAGCACCGAGGCGAAGGCCTCGTTCGCGCCGGGCGCGGTGATGAACTCGCGGTACAGGTCATTGCCACCGGTGAGGGTGGTGACCAGGGTTTGCGGCGGAGCCTGACCGATGACGTCGTTCCAGTTCGCGGCCGCACCAGCGGGGAGGCGGTCGGCCGCGATGGTCCGCTCGTAGACGGTGCGCAGATCGTCGACCACGCGCACCTGACGGTCGGCCAGCACGGCCAGATCGGCCGGAGTCGCATTGTTGAGCTGACCGGTGCGGTAGACCAACCCGGTGCGCACCCAGTGACCGTCGGCGGTGCGGTAGCCGCCCGCGTCGCGGCCGTTCTGCACGCCCTGCAGATTCAGCGCGCGGTCGAAGGTGACCGGATCGGCAACGCTGACCGGGTCGGCCAGTGCGACGCCTACCACCGGCCCGAATGCGACGGTGAGACCGGCAGCGAGTGCGAGCGGAACTCGAACGGAACGACGGACCATGCCTGCTCCAATCATCAACGTGAACGACCCCCCGCACACAATCAAGTGAAGTATGAGTTGGTCAACTTCCTGCTCGATAGGGCTGGTAGGGCCGTCCTCGACGGTTACGCGGCAACCTCGAAGCGCGAAAGCGCCAGCAGACGCGAAATCGCACGCAGGTACTTCTTGCGGTAACCACCGTCGAGCATCTCCTTGGAGAAGATCTCGTCCAGCTTCGCACCCGAAACCGTCACCGGAACGCTCGCGTCGTACAGCCGGTCGGCCAGTACGACGATCCGCAGTGCGACCGCCTGATCGGTCACCGGGTGCACATTCGAAATGAATACCGACGACACACCGGAGATCAGCGCACCGTACTTCGACGGGTGCAGCGTGCTCAGATGCTTCAGCAGCGCGTCGAATTCGTCGAGCGTGGAACCCGTTGTGGCAGAAGCACGTTCGGTGAGCAGCTCCGGCGAGGTCGGTTCGGGAGCGGGCGGCAGATCGCGGTGCCGGTAGTCCGGGCCGTCGACGCGCACGGGCTCGAAGATCGAACCGAGCTTCTTGATCTCGCGCAGGAAGTCCTGGGCGGCGAAGCGGCCCTCCCCCAGCTGGCCGGGCAGGGTGTTGGAGGTGGCGGCGATGGAGACGCCGCGCGCCGACAGCTCGGTCAGCAGCCGCGAGACCAGCATTGTGTCGCCGGGATCGTCGAGTTCGAATTCGTCGATGCACAGCACGCTGTTCGCCGCGAGCCGCTCGACGGCATTGTTGAAGCCGAGTGCGCCAACGAGATTGGTGAGTTCACCGAAGGTGCCGAAGGATTTCGGTGCGGGCGCGCTGTGGAAGATGGAGGCCAGCAGGTGGGTCTTGCCGACACCGAAGCCGCCGTCGAGGTAGAGACCGGCGCCGCTGATCGGTTTCCTCCTCCCGAACAGGCTCTTCTTGTTCGCCGCCTGATGGATCTTGGCGACCTGACCGGCGAAATCCTCGGCCTTGCGGACCGCGGCCGCCTGGGTCGGCTCCTTGGGATCGGGAATGTAGGAGGCGAAACTGACCTCGTCGAACATGGGCGGCGGCACCATCTGGGCGACCAACTGGTCCGCCGGAACCTCCGGATGGCGATCGACAAGGCGCTCTTGCATGCTGGAAGCCTAATGACGTGGTGTGATCTTTGTTCATGCAGCGTATCCACAATGCGATCCAGCTCACAGGACTGAGCCGGGACGAACTCGCCGACCTGTATGCCTACCCCACCGAACTCCGGGCCCCTTGGGTCCGCGCCAATTTCGTCTCCAGTATCGACGGCTCCGCCACCAGCGGCAATGTCTCCGAAGGACTCGGCACCCCGGCCGACAAAACCGTCTTCATGCTGTTGCGCCAATTGGCCGATGTGATCGTGATCGGCGCGGGCACCGCGCGGGCGGAGAACTACGGCGGCGCCGCGACGGACCCGGTCTTCCGGCACGAGCTGTACGACCGCGGCATCGGCGGACATCGCGACGGCGCACCGCCACCGATCGCCGTGGTCACCGCGAGCGCTTCGCTGGAGCCGGGCGCGCGGCTGTTCACCGATACCAAAGTTCCGACGCTGATCATTACCACCAGCACCGCGCCGGAGGATCGCAAACAGCAACTCGCCGATGCGGGCGCGCACGTCATCGAGGCGGGCGGTGTCGCGATCACCCCGCAGGGCCTGCTCAACACCCTCGCCGACCTCGGGCTACGGCGCGTGCTGTGCGAGGGCGGTCCGCACCTTTTCGGTGAGCTGCTGGAGGCGGATGCGGTCGACGAACTGTGTGTCACGACCGCGCCGATCCTGGTGGGCGGTACCGCGCGCCGAATCTCGCTGTCCGCACACGAGTTCCGGGTACCGATGGTGCGCAGGCATATCCTGCTCGACGACGACGGCACCATGCTGACCCGCTGGACCCGTTCATGAACAAACCGCACGAACCTGGCAGGCTGTAGCGCATGCGCTGGACTCGGGCCGTCGTGCTGGCATCGACACTCTCGATCATGATCGCCGGATGCGGTGCGGGACCTTCCGATCGCCCCGGCGTCGCCGTCGAGCGCGCGCCGCAGGGCGGGGCGGGTCCGCACCCGACCATGGTCATCGCGCCGCCGCCGGATGCCGGTGTCCCCAAAACCGATCTGACCTGGCGCGATTGCACCACACCCACGCTCGATCTGCTCGGCCTGGGCCCCGCGCCCTCCGGCCTGGTCCTGGACTGCGCCGAATACACCACCCCGATCGATTCGACCGGCGGTGTACTCGGCAACTTCCGCACCGGCGCCATGCGGGCCCGGCTGCCGCAGACCCCGACCGATGTCGCGCCGCTGGTCATCACCTCCGGCGCGGACCGCTCCTCCACCGCGACGCTGGCCGGGCTCGCCGTCGGCGCGGGCAACGGGCTGCTGGCCGGCCGCCCGATCGTCGCCGTGGACCGGCGCGGCCTCGGCACCTCGCAGCCGATCGACTGCATGACCGCCGAGTCCCGCCGCGGCCTGGCCGATAACGGGCAATTCGGACCGGGCGCAAGCGATCCCGTCGAAGCGGTGACCGGATTCAGCCAGGACGCCACCATCGCCTGCCGCGACTTCCTGCAGCCGTATGAGGGCACCTTCGACGCACCGCACGCCGCCGATGACATCGAGCAGCTGCGCAGGCAGTGGCAGGTCGACCGGATCGACCTGCTCGGTTCGGGAAATGGCGCGAAGGTCGCACTCAGCTACGCGCGCAAATTCGGCGACCACTTGGCGCGTCTTGTGCTGGACTCACCGGAGGCTGTCGGCGCCGATGCCGTCACCCGCACCGAACAGCGCGTCCAGGGCGCGGAGGCGGCCGTAACCGCGTTCGCCCAGCGTTGCACGGGAGTCAGCTGCTCACTCGGTGCGGACCCACGTGCCGCGATCATCGATCTGGTGCGCAAGGCGAGCAGCGGCGGACTCGGTGATATCTCCGCGAATGCGCTGCTGACCGGGTTGTCGGGCTTCCTCGCCGGTCCGCGCGACCAATCCGCGCACGTCACCGAACTCGCCGACGCACTCTCGGCCGCCGGGCGCGGCGATCGCGGCCCGCTCGGGATGCTGATCCAGCGCGAAACCGCCGCCACCGCGGCCGACGGTCAGTTCGTCAACCGCTGCACCGACAACCAGCTGCCGCCGAGCCCCACCAAGGCCAAGGAGCTCGCGGACACCTGGGGCACCAAATATCCGGTCTTCGGCAGGTCTGCCGCGATCGGGATGATGGAATGTGTCGCCTGGCCGGTCAGCGCCGCACCGCCGCTGCCGGAGAAGCTGGACCTGCCGGTTCTCGTGCTCGGCGGGGTCGCGGATCCGTTGGTCGGCGACGGCGGTCAAGCCTCGGTGACCGGTGCACTCGGCGCCGCCGGCGCGCGCAAGGCCGCGATCACCTGGCAGGGGTGGGGGCATCCGGTTTTCGCCCATTCCGGTTGTGCGCAGCGGGCTCTCACCGACTACCTGAAGGACGCCAAGTTGCCTGCTGACGGGACGGCATGCCCCGCATGAGCGAAGCGAGCACATCGAAGGCACAGCCCCTTCAGTGGGAATGATGGAGCGGAGCGCCAGCGAGGCGCGGTCACGTGTGCGAGCGAAGCGAGCGCATCAAAAGGCACAGCCCCTTCAGGGGACATGACGGAGCCGAGCGCCAGCGAGGCGCGGTCATTTCCCCTAACCTCGGCGCGCCAGGTAGGTCCCGGCAACCGTCGCATGCGGATCCGGTGTACCGTGCCCCAGTGTTACTTCGACAGCTCGAGCCTCGCACCGCTCGCACCACCGCCGAGGTGATCAAGTTCGCACTCTGGCCCCTCGCGGTCATGACTGTGCTCAACCGGGTCTTCATCAAGGCAGTCAACGGGTTCATCACCGATGACTTCAAACCGGTCTACAACGCGTCGCTGGCATTCCTCAACCACCGACCGGTGTACACCGCGAATTACGATCTGGTGGATCCGCACTACTTGTATCCCCCGAGCGGCACGCTGCTGATCGCGCCCCTGGCGCTGATCGACCCGGAGAAGTCGCGCTGGTGCTTCATCCTGCTGAATGCCGCCGCCATCATCCTGGCCTGGTACCTGCTGCTCAAGCTGTTCAAGTTCACGGTGTCGTCGGTGGCGGCACCAGCCCTGCTGCTGGCCATGTTCAGCTCCGAAACCGTCATCAACACATTGGTTTTCACCAATGTGAACGGATGCGTGCTGCTGGCCGAGGTGGCCTTCATCATGATGCTGCTCGCCCGGCGGGATCTGTGGGCCGGTGCGATATTGGGTTTGAGTATCGCGGTGAAACCGACGCTCGCACCCCTGGTTCTGATCGCGGCGGCGCGCGGGCAGTGGAAGGTCTTCTACACCGCCATCGGTGTTCCGGTCGCGCT
This sequence comes from Nocardia sp. NPDC049526, assembly GCF_044465765.1. Classification (NCBI taxonomy): domain Bacteria; kingdom Bacillati; phylum Actinomycetota; class Actinomycetes; order Mycobacteriales; family Nocardiaceae; genus Nocardia; species Nocardia sp. NPDC049526. The sequence goes on from NZ_JBITMA010000002.1 coordinate 848,376, forward strand.
CACCGCTGTCGCATGGCCGCTGTCGAAGGACGCGGACAAATTCTTCACCCGTACCATGCGCTACCTCTTCGAATCCCGGGACTACTTCAACAGCGCGATCGTCGGCAATGCGGCATATTACGGTCTGCCGCTGTGGCTGACCTGGGGTATCCGGATCATCATGGGCGTCGTCGTCGCCATCACGCTGTGGCTGCTGTACCGCTACTACCGCGAGGACGAACTGTTCTTCGTGACGACCTCCTCCGGTGTGCTGATGACCGCGTTTTTCCTGCTGTCCTCACTGGGGCAGATGTACTACTCGATGATGCTGTTCCCGCTGCTGATGTCGGTGGTGCTGCGCAATTCGGTGCTGCGGAACTGGCCGGCGTGGCTGGCGATCTTCGGATTCATGTCCTACGACAAGTGGCTCTCGGACCGCTGGCAGGGCCTCGGGCGCAACCTGGAGTATCTGCGCATCACCTTCGGCTGGGGTCTGCTGCTGATCGTCATCGCGTGTGTGCTCGGCGATCGGTATCTGGCGGCGCGACGGGAAGGTCGGCTGCAGTTCGGAATAGATCCGGAGTGGATGCGCTCGGCGCCGGATTCGCGGGCTGCCGCCGAGGACGCGCCGCTGGTGATCGAGCCGGAGACGGCATACGAAAGCACTCCCGTCGAGGCGACGAACGGCAGCGAATTGCTCGATGACCCGCGGGCGAGTGCACTCAAGTAGCGACGGGACAGTCGGCGCAGGCGTCGAAAAGCTATTAGCGTGGAGCAATGAGTTCTGACGCCGACACGTCCCTACCCGCACCCCGGATCCAGCTGACCCCACAGGAGTGGAAGGCCAAGCTGAATCCGGAGGAATACGCGGTGCTGCGACAGGCCGCGACCGAACGTCCGTTCACCGGCGAGTACACCGACACAAAGGCCGAGGGTGTCTATGTGTGCCGGGCGTGCGGGGCCGAATTGTTCCGCAGCACCGAGAAATTCGATTCGCATTGCGGCTGGCCGTCGTTCTTCGACCCGGCGAAGTCGGAGGCGGTCATTCTGCGCTCCGACGACACACTCGGCATGCACCGGGTCGAAGTGCTGTGCGCGAACTGCCACAGCCACCTCGGCCACGTCTTCGAGGGCGAGGGATACAACACGCCCACCGATAAGCGCTATTGCATCAACTCCATCGCCCTGCAACTGCACCCCTCGGGCAGTGCAGCGGAGTAGAACGACTGCGGCGCTGAGCGAAAGATACAGACCGACCGGCTTGTTGCGCATGCCCCGAAAAACTGGGGCATGCGCGATCGGTCAGTAGATCAGGGCAGCGCGGCGATGAGTTTTTCGATTTCGACGCGGGGGCCGGTGAAAAAGGGGACCTCTTCGCGCACGTGCAGGCGGGCCTCGGTGGCGCGCAGGTCACGCATGAGGTCGACGATGCGATGCAGTTCCGGGGCCTCGAAGGCGAGGATCCACTCGTAGTCGCCGAGAGCGAAGGAGCTGACGGTATTGGCGCGCACATCCGGGTAGCCACGTGCGGCCTTGCCGTGGTCGGCGAGCATCTTGCGGCGCTCGTCGTCGGGCAGCAGATACCACTCGTAGGAGCGCACGAACGGGTAGACGCAGATGTAGTTGCCCGGATCCTCACCGGCCAGGAACGCCGGAATGTGGCTCTTGTTGAATTCGGCGGGCCGATGCAGCGCCACATTGCTCCAGACCGGAGCGCTGGCCCGGCCCAGTTCGGTGGTGCGCCGGAAATCCGCGTACGCCGACTGCAGATCCTCGACCCGCTCGGCATGCGACCAGATCATGAAGTCGGCATCGGCGCGCATCCCCGCGACGTCATAGATACCGCGAACCACGACATCGCGCTCGGCGAGCCCATCGAAGAACGCCCGCGCCTCCTTGATGGCGGCCTCACGGTCGTCCCCCAGCACACCTGGCTGCACCTGGAACACCGAGAACATCAGGTAGCGGATGGTGGAATTGAGTGCTTGATAGTCGAGTCGCGCCATGATTCATATCGTGCCACTGCGGCGAAACGATGCATCCGTGCGGGCCGTTCCCGACGCGGATGCGCGTGCCGTACTCCGCGATTACACCGTGGTGGGCAGCATGCGACGCAGTGCCGATCAGGTCGGCGCGGCTCAGGTCAGGCCCGGCAACCCGGTCGCCGCGCCGCGTACGCCCAACACAATCTGGACACCGCAGGTCAAGGCACAGGCCACGCGGAAGTCGCACTACGGGCGCGCGCCGATCACCATGCCGGAACTCAGATCAAAGGCGCTAGCCACCCGGTAGTCGCAGTCCGTGGCACAGCTGCCGCGGCTCAGGCAAATGGCGCTGCCCACCCGGTAGTCGCGATGTGCCGCACACCGGTTATCAAGACACCACAGCTCGACGCGCCGCCTACCCGGCAGCCGAACTGTGTGGCGCTGCGCGGATCAGGGGGTGGTGGTGTGGGTCAGGGTGGTGGCTATGCGGTGGGCGGCGGCGGTGCCGGAGGCTACGCAGGCGGGGACGCCGACGCCGCGGAGGTAGGCGCCTGCTATCGCGAGGCCCTCGAAATCTGCTGTGGTGGATTCGATTTCGACGATGCGGTCGAGGTGGCCGGGAGCGTATTGGGCGAGACCACCGGGCCAGCGTTGAACCACCGCCGAGATCGGTTCGATGGTGGCGCCGGTGACGGTGGCGAGGTCTTCGGCGGCGGCGGTGATGAGTTCGGCGTCGGACCAAGTCTGGGTGGAGTCGTCGCCGAATTTGCCGAACGAGGCTCGGACGGCGGCGGTTTCACGTTCGGCGAGGTGGGTCCACTTGCGGCTGGACAGGGTGAAGGCCTTGGCGCGCAAGGGTTCTCCGGTGGCAACCAGGATCCCGGAGTTCTGCGGCAGCGCGGTGCCGCGCGGAAGGGCAAGGGCCACAACGACAGACGAGGACAGTTCGATGCCGGCGGCGGCCGATGCGGCGGCGGGCGCGAAGGAGCGCAACAGATTCGCGGTCACGGGGGCGGGGGTGGCGAGCACCACCGCGTCCACCGCGCCGATCGGTTCGAGTACCCAGCCGTGGGTCGCGCGGGTCAGATGGGTGGCCGAGGTCGCGGTGATGAATTCCGCCTCGGACTTGGCGGCCAATGCGTCGAGGAGCACCCGGTAACCGTCGCGAAGGCCGCCGAAAACCGGCGCGTTCGAGGGCGGCGGCAGCGCGGCGGCGACCGCCTGGGTGAGGCTCGACGCGCCGTTGTCGAGTGCGGCGGCCAACGTCGGCAGTGCGGCGCGCACCCCGATGGAGCGCGAGCTGCCCGCATAGACGCCTCCGAGCAGCGGATCGACGCTGCGCTCGGCGACCTGCGCACCGAAACGGTCGGCGACCAGACTGTTGACGTCGATATCAGTGTCCGGGTACCAGGCAAGCGGCCGTCGCGCCTCCGCATCGATCCGCTCGAGCGTCTCGGCATCGACCAACCCGCGCATCGACTCGGCATCCGACGGAATGCCCATCAACGTGCGTTCCGGCAGCGGATGCGCGCTGCCCTGCGCCCAGACCAGCGGCCGCAACCCGGCGGGCACCACCAACTGCGATTCCAGCCCGAGCTCGCGCAGCAGCGCGGGTACCTCCGGCCGCCGCCCGACGAACGCCTCCGCCCCGAGATCCAAAGGCTCCCCGGCCAATTCGCCGGTATAGAGAATCCCGCCCAGCCGCGCGCCCCGATCGATGACCACGATCTCCGCCTGCGTCCCCAGCAGCCCCCGTAACCGGTACGCCGCGACAAGCCCGCTGATCCCGCCACCGACCACCGCGATTCTCATATCGCGACCGTAGCCCGCCAGCGGATCCACACCGACCACACCCCTCACCTTCATGACCGAGCACACGGTCGCTGCCCCGAGTCCGAGCACCGGGCGGGTGTTCTCAGCGATCGCCGCGCAGCTGCGCCCGGATCTCCGGCTTGAGCACTTTGCCGATTTTCGAGCGCGGCAGATCGGGCCAGATCTCTACCTGTTTGGGAGTTTTCACCCCGCCGAGGCGCGCCTTGGTGTGCTCGCGCAGTTCATCGACGGTCACGGTATGGCCGAGATTCAATTGCACGACGGCGGTGACCCGTTCACCCCACTTATCGTCGGGAAGTCCGATGACCGCGCAGTCCTGGACTGCCGGATGCGTCAGCAACGCCTGTTCGACCTCGGCGGAGTACACGTTGAATCCGCCGGTGATGATCATGTCTTTGGCGCGGTCGACGACGTAGAGGTAGTTGTCGGCATCCAGGTAACCGATGTCCCCGGTGTGATGCCAGCCGTACCGCGACACCTCGGCGGTCGCATCCGGATTCTTGTGGTATCCGGCCATGACCAGCGGACCCCTGACCACGATTTCGCCGCGCTCACCCGAGGCAAGCAGCTGGCCCTCGGCACCCATGATGGCCACCTGGGTGAGCGGGGTCGGCCGTCCGGCCGATGACAGTCGTTCGGTGGCGATCGAGCCGTCGGGACGGAAGTGATCTTTCGGCGCCAGCGTCGCAACCATCATGGGCGCTTCGGACTGTCCGAACAGCTGGCCCATGACCGGGCCGATCCGGTCCAGCGCCGCAGCCAGCCGGGCCGGCGACATCGGGGCAGCGCCGTACCAAAGGCACTGCAGCGAAGCGAGATTCGCTTCCGACAGCGCCGGATGATCCAGCAGCATGTAGATGAGTGTCGGCGGCAGGAAGGTGTGGGTGATCCGGTGCCGCTCGATCAACGTGAGAAATTCACCGAGATCCGGGGCGGGCATCACCACGATCTCACCGCCGAGGGTCAGGATCGGAAAACACAGCACGCCCGCCGCGTGGGTCAGGGGTGCCAGCGCCAGGTAGCGGGGTCGAAGTTCGAATGGATAACTCATCAGGGTCAGTGCGGTCATCGCCTCGATATTGTGGCCGGTGAGCCGGACCCCCTTCGGCCGTCCGGTCGTGCCACCGGTGCCGACCAGCATGGCGAGTTCGTCGATCGGCTCGACCTGCGTCGGCTCGGCCGGACATTCGCGCACCCAGTCCTCGAAACATGTTGCCTCGGCGGCATTTCCGTCCAAACAGACCAGAGTCCGCAGCCCGGCTAGTTGCGGTGCGATGGCCGAAACGAGTGATGCGAAGGCGGATTGGAATATCAGGCAGGTGCAGTCGAAAAGGTCGAGCAGTTCCCGATTCTCCGCCGCCTCGTTGCGTGGATTGATCGGACACCACACCGCGCCGGCGCGGGCGATGCCGAAAACGCAGGCGAAGGCCAGTGTGTCGTTCGCCGACAAGATGGCGACCCGCTCGCCGGGCCGGATGCCGGATCGCGCCAGTGCCCCGGCGATGCGCCACGACAACTGTTGCACCTGCGCATAGGTCAGCGTCCGCCCGTCCATGGTGAGGCAGGGGGCGGCGGCGCCGAGTGAAGCGCCCTTGTCGAGATAGTCGGTCAAACGCACGGTGATCCTCTACGGAAGCTGTTGTGGAAGTGGCCGGTTCGGGCCACGGGCAGCGCTGTCCACCCATGGCCCGACGCCGCGATCAACGGTGCACGTCGAGGACCGGTTCACTGACCAATCCGAAACCGCGCAGCGCTCCGAGCAGTTCCCGATGACCGAAGGCCTGGCACGCCGAGGCGAACCCGGTTCGTTTCGGCGGTGTCTGTAGCAGCGCATTCGCGGCAAACGCCTGCAGCAGGCCGGTCTGCTTGTAGTTGCAGTTCCCGTAGATCACACAGTGGGCACGCGCCAGCGGTCCGGAGGCGTGGACGGAATCGAGCGAGGTGTTGATCCGCGGATTCTCCCGCGGCGGCATCTCGTCGCGCACCAGTGCGGCCTGTTCGGCCAAGACGCGGTATTTCTCCTGCACCGGAAGGTCTTTGACCTGCTCGATTACCGCCTGCACGATCTGCGGCACGCCCAGCATCAACGGCCGGTTGAAAACTCCGCCGAGCACCTTCACATTCGCGACCCGCGGATCGCGCTTGAACCACACCGGATGTGAGGTTCCACCCCAGGGCAGTGCGAGCCCGATCTCGTGTTGACCGGGCACCGCGACGTCGTAGAGTCCGCCGTCCGCCGGCCACTCCACATACTGGTTCTGTTCGAGGTAGTAGGCCTTGGACAGCGCGGCATTGACCAGGATCGTCTTCGTGGACGCGACCGTCGGGAAGCCCTTCCAGAAGACCTGGATATCGAGTGTGTCGAGACCGGGGGTTTCCAGGCAGATATTCGCCGCGATCTCACCGGTGGTGTACATCTGCGCCACGCCTGGCGCGAGCAGCAGACCGCGCGCGGCCATCTCGGCGCCGTACTGCTCATCGCAGTCGATCAGCCAATCCTGTTCGCCGGTGGTGTCGAGGTAGTGGGTCCCCGCTGCCACGCAGGCCTGGACCACCTCGTGGCCGTATTGTGCGAACGGTCCGACAGTGTTGCAGACAACCCCGGCGCCACGAAACAGCTCGGTCAGCGTTGCGACCTCGTGCGCAACCTCGACGACCTCGTGCTCCACGGTGTCGATACCGGGAATTTTGTCGATCGCCTCCTGCAGCCGGGTCTTGTCCCGGCCCGCGGCGACGAACGGAATATTGAATTCGCGAAGGTATTCACAGACCAGACGGCCGGTGTATCCGGATGCGCCGTAGACGACGACGGGCTTATCGATGCTCATGAATCTCGAACCTTTCGTTGTCGCAGTTCTCACATGCCCATGCCGCCATCGACCGGCAAACCAGCACCGGTGATGAAGCGCGCGGCATCGGAGGCGAGGAACACCACTGCGTCGGCCATATCGGCAACCTCGCCGAGCCGTCCCTGTGGTGTCTGTTCGATGACGGCGCCGACGGCGGCTTCCGCACTGGGGAACAAGCCGATCCGAGCGACATCGTCGGCCAACTGGGCACCCATCTCGGTCGGGACGAGTCCGGGGTATACGCAATTCACCCGCACGCCGTAGCCGAGTTTCCCGGACTCCATCGCCGCGACCCTGGTGAGCCGATCCACCGCGGACTTGGTCGCCGAATACACCGAAATACCGGGAAAGGCGATGGTCGCGGCGACCGATGCGATATTCACGATGGCGCCACCGCGCCCCGCCGCGCCGCCGGGCCGCATCGCGCGTAACGCGTGTTTGATGCCGAGTGCGGTGCCGAGCACATTCACCTCGAGCATCCGGCGCACTTCTTCCGGATCGAGATCGACTATGAGGCTGGTGATTTCGACGCCGGCATTGTTCACCACGACGTCCAGGCCACCGAGCGTTGCGACGGTATCGGTGACCGCCTGCGCCCATTGCGCGTCATCGGTGATATCGAGCGGCACGAATTCGGCCGTGGCACCGCCGGCCCGCAACGCTTCAACGGTCTCCTTACCGAGATCCTCGCGCACATCGCCGATCGCGACCGCCGCTCCGGCGCGGGCCAGCGCCTCGGCCATACCCGCGCCGAGTCCTCGCGCACCACCGGTTACCAGGGCCGTGCGCCCGGTCAGGTCGTACCCACTCATCCGGCATCTCCTCCTCGAGATCGTCCATTCGGCTTTCGCATTCGACTGATCGAATGCGACGTGGATCACAGTGTGCGCGCATCCTTGACGACCGTCAAGATTTTCTTAGACAGTCGTCAAGATTTTCTTGCACGATCGTCAAATCAGCTGGTCGCCCCCTCCCGATATCGCGATACACTGGGCGAATTCACACGAGCGGTGACGGAGAGAAGCCACGATGACCGAAATCGTCGAGACCAGGCGGGATCGCATCGCACGCCGACAGGTCGACAAGTTCGGCGAGCGGCGCGCACAGCTGGCAGCCGCCGCGCTGCACACCCTCGCCGAACTCGGCTACGCCCGGACCAGCCTGCGGGAGATCGCGCAGAAATCCGAGTTCACCCACGGAGTGCTGCACTACTACTTCAACGACAAGGTCGAGCTGATCACCCACGCGGTGCGGCAATACGAGCAGGTGTGCGTCACCCGTTACGACGACATCGTCGCCGCCGCGGCAACGGCCGACCAGCTCCGGCACGACTTCGGCGCCGCAATGGCCGCCACCCTGGATGCCGACGCCGCACTGCACCGGCTCTGGTACGACTTGCGCAACCAGAGTCTGTTCGAGGAGTCCTTCCGCGATGACGTGCTCGAAATCGACAGCCATCGCGAGGAGATGATCCGCAACGTCGTCGACCGCTTCGCCGAGCTGTCGGGTCGACCGCTCCTGGTACCCTCCGCCACGGCCTACGCCATCTTCGACGGCCTCTTCCAACAGGCGCTACTGCGCAAACTCGCCGGACACAGCGATGCCGTCGACACGCTCGCCATCGAAGCCGCCGCCCTGCTCGACGTGGTGATCGGACAGCGCAAGCTCTAGCCGACCTCCGGAATTGCACTGTTGCACAGCCGTTTACGGCCGCACATAGGGCGCGATCCGCGCGACGCGTCCGTTACGTCATTCGTTTACGGAGGGGTCAAGGCGCACCGGGGATGATCAGGTCCACATGGTCGCGCGTGTGTTCGGTGGCGAAATGGGCCTCTTCGGCGGCCATCCACTGCTCCCACAGCGGCAGGGTGTGCGCGCCGTCGCGTTCGAGACCGCGCGCCAAACGCACCGCGCGTGGGGTGTCTATCCATACCGCGAGCGATAGCCGAGCGCGGACGACGGAGCGGGCCGAGGAGACGCCTTCGAGAATGAGCACTCCCCCGGGCCTGACATCGTGCCATTCGGCCAAGTCCTGCTTGTCCCAGTCGTATCGCTGATATCGACCGACACGGCCCTGGGCGATCGGCGCCAGCACCTGCTGTTCGAGCCGCGGCCACCAGGGGAGTTCGTTGTTTCCAGCCGCGAAGTCGTCGGTGTGTACCACCTGGGCATCGCACAGTGTCGCCAAAGACGCTGCGAACGTTGACTTTCCGGCTCCAGCCGGTCCGTCCACCGCTACCAGGCGGGTCGAACCGAGTCGCGGCGCGCGGGCGGCGACCCGACCCGCGATCTCCTCGACCACCGGACTCCTACCCAGCGGCACAGGCCGACCGGTCGGTCACAGTTCGTGAACGAGTTGCACCAGGGCGGTCAGCACGCCCGGATCGGTATCGGGCAGCACACCGTGCCCGAGGTTGAAGATATGACCGGCCGCACCCATGGTGATCGCCTCATCGGCCTCATGTGCGATGCGCCGCGCCTCGGCCTCGACGGCAGCGGATCCGGCGAACAGCACGGCGGGATCCAGGTTGCCCTGCAATGCTTTTCCGGGTCCGACCCGACGCACCGCCTCGGTCAGCGGCACCCGCCAATCGACGCCGACGACATCGGCGCCCGCCTCGCCCATCGCACCGAGCAACTCACCGGTCCCGACCCCGAAGTGGATCCGCGGCACCCCGGCCGCGGCGACCTCCGCGAATACCCGCTCCGAATGCGGCAGCACGAATTCGCGATAGTCGGCCAGCGAGAGCGCACCGGCCCACGAATCGAACAACTGCACGGCGTCCACACCGGCAGCCAGCTGCGCCTGCAGGAAGGCGATGGTGATATCGGTCAGGACGCCGAGCAGCTCGTGCCAGGTCGTCGGGTCGGCGTGCATCATCGCCTTGGTGCGCTCGTGGTTCTTACTCGGCCCACCCTCGACCAGATACGACGCGAGCGTGAACGGCGCACCGGCGAATCCGATCAGCGGCGTATCGCCGAGTGCGTCGGTCAGCAGCTTCACCCCGTCGGTCACCGCGCCCACCTCTTCGGGTCGCAGCCTCGGCAGCGCGCGCACATCTCCGATGGTGCGCACCGGCGAAGCGATCACCGGCCCGACGCCGGCCACGATATCGAGATCGATACCGGCGGCCTTCAGCGGAACGACGATGTCGGAGAACAAGATCGCCGCATCGACACCGTGGCGCCGGATCGGCTGCATGGTGATCTCACACACCAACTCCGGGTCGAAGCACGACTCCAGCATGCCGATGCCCTTGCGCAGTTCGCGGTACTCGGGCAGCGACCGTCCGGCCTGCCGCATGAACCACACCGGACGACGGCTCGGTGCGGCGCCGGTGGCGGCGGCCAGGAACGGGGCATCGGTCAACCGGCGACGGGTTTGAGTGCTCATCACCGCCTATCGTATGCGGCCCGCAAGGCCCTCTAGCGGCGCGCCTCCGACTGCGCCGGGCACGCAAGGTCTACCGTCGGTTCCGTGACACCGCTCGACTTCCGCGACGGAGCCGCACCGACCGAAGGACCCAACGGCGAGCCAGCTCAATTTCGCGCCGCGGTCGATGCGATGGGCACCGCAACCGTGCACCCTCGAATCGAGCTGGCACCGATCCGACCCCCACAACGCCTGGCACCCTTTTCCTACGCACTAGGCGCGGAAGTCAAACACCCCGAAACAAATGTGGTGCCGGTCGATTCCGAGGGCGACGCCTTCGGCAGGCTTATCCTGCTGCACGATCCCGAGGGCGCCGAGGCCTGGCACGGCATCTTCCGCTTGGTGGCCTACATCCAGGCCGATATCGATGCGGCACTGGCCACCGACCCGCTGCTGCCCGAGGTCGCCTGGAGCTGGCTGGTCGACGCGCTCGAAACCCGCGGCGAGCCGTTTACCGCGCTCGGCGGCACCGTCACCTCCACCAGCTCGGTGCGCTACGGCGATATCGCCGGACCGCCGCGCGCACACCAATTGGAGCTGCGCGCCTCCTGGACCGCGACGACCACCGATATGCGCCCGCACGTGGAAGGCTTCTGCGAAGTGCTGGCCTACGCGGCCGGTTTGCCGCCCGCCGGAATCACCCATCTGCGACCGGAGTCGTATACCAGCAACGACCACACCTGATCGCCACGTAAAGTTCAGGTTTATGTCGGTAGCAGACGAGTCCGAGCAAAGCAACACGCCACCAGAAAGCACGGCGGAGCCGCTGCTCGTGCCTGCCGACGGTGTGCCCCCCGTGCTCGTCACCGCAGCAGAGGTCGCCGACGCCGCTGCTCGGCTCGCGGCGGGCACCGGCCCACTGGCCGTCGATGCCGAGCGCGCATCCGGTTTCCGATATTCGGCGCGTGCCTACCTGATCCAGTTGCGGCGCGCGGGTTCGGGCAGTTTCCTGATCGATCCGATTCCAGTCGCCGATGCGCTCGAACCGCTGGCCGCCGCGATCAACGACCTGGAGTGGGTGCTGCATTCGGCGGACCAGGATCTACCCGGACTCGCCGAACTCGGCCTGCGCCCCGCGCGACTGTTCGACACCGAGTTGGGTGGCAGGCTGGCCGGTTTCGAGCGCGTCGGACTGGCGGCCATGGTGGAGCGACTGCTCGGCCGAGCGCTGCGCAAGGGACATGGCGCGGCCGACTGGTCGACCCGGCCGCTGCCCGACGATTGGCTGAACTACGCGGCACTCGATGTCGAATTGCTGCTCGAGCTGCGCGACGAGGTGGCCGCCTCGCTCGATGCCCAGCACAAGACCGACTGGGCCGCACAGGAATTCGAGCACGTCCGGATCACCGAACCCGGTACGCCGAAGGCCGACCGCTGGCGGCGCACCTCCGGCATCCACACCCTGCGCCGAACCCGCCAACTGGCCATCGTGCGCGAACTGTGGACCACCAGGGATACCCTCGCCCGCACCCGCGATGTCGCCCCCGCCCGCATCCTCCCGGACGCCGCGATCATCGCCGCCGCGAATGCCGAACCGCGCACCATCGCCCAACTGCGCACCCTGGCGGTCTTCGGCGGGCCACGCCAACGCCGCTACTCCCGCGACTGGCTCGCCGCCGTCGACCGCGGCCGCACCCTCCCCGACACCGACCTACCACCCCTGACCCAACCGTTCGAGGGACCGCCCCCGGTGAACCGCTGGGAGCGCCGCGATCCTGCCGCCGCGGCTCGACTGGTGCGAGCGCGCGCGGCTATGGGGGAACTGTCCACCGAGTACGCGATCCCGGTGGAGAATTTGCTCTCCCCGGACCTGGTGCGCCGCTTGTGCTGGGACGGGCTCCCCGATTACGACCGTGTAGGCGAGCTCGACGACCTATCCGCCGCGATCGACGGATTCCTCAAGTCGGGTGGCGCCCGACCCTGGCAGCGAGAACTCGCGGTCCCCCGACTCGCCGCCGCCCTGACCCCGACCCCCGACGAGTAGGCCGAACTCCGCATTCAGGACGAGGTCACGACGGCGGTCTCGACGGACTGCTTGAAGACCTGCAGGCCGTGCTCCATGGATGCGCCGAATGCGTCCGCGAGTTCGTGCGGCAGGGTGTCGTGAATCCAGACGAAGCGGCTGCCGTCGGCGTGCGGGAAAACCTGCATGGACGAGTTGTCGTGCCCCGGGGTGACGCTCCCGCCGACGATCGAGAACACGATCCGGCGTTCGGCTTCGTCGAGCGCGATGAACCGCTCGTGTAGCACCGTGCCGTTCGCGAAGGTGACGATGCGCAGGTCCGGACCGTCGAGGGTGCTGCCGGTGACGAAGCCGGGCGCCATGCGCTCCGGGCCCTGCGCGAAGTCGCCGATGATCGCCCACAGTTCCTCGGCGGGCGCCTCGATGATGATCTCCCTCGTGACCGATCCCATGACTGATCCTCCTGTGCCGGAGCGGAGTCTCCGCTCGGGATAACTTATGTTTCCAAAACGGTAGTTAGGTAACCAGCCATCGTCAATGGGCGGTTACTATTGATTTCATGTCCGACACAGTCGATGCCGCACCCGCGGCGCTCGCTCGTCTCGTAGAGTTCGTCAACACCCGCCGCGCGGACGGCGACGCCATCGGCACGCCCGAGCAGTTGACGACTTGGCTCCGCACACACGAATTGCTGCCAGAGGGCTCAGCCGATACGGCCGCACGAGAGCGAACCGTCCGAGTCCGCGAGGGTCTGCGCGCCCTACTCGCCACGAACAACGCCGAACCCGTCACCAGTCCCCGTCCGGACGGTCTGAACCCGGCCGCCCGCACCGAACTCGCCGCGCTCACCGCGGCGCTGCCACTGATTCTGGACGTGACCAGCACCCCGCCCCGCTTGGTCCCGCACACCAACGACCGCGTCGACCACGCCCTGGCCACCCTGCTCGCCGATGTCGCCGCCGCCGTCGCGGCGGGCACCTGGTCACGCCTCAAGACCTGCCGGGAACCGAGCTGCCGCTGGGCCTTCTACGATCATTCCCGCAACCGCGGCCGCACCTGGTGCTCGATGGACGTCTGCGGCAATCGCGTGAAAGTCCGTGCCTCCCACCGCCGTAACGCAGCACGATAGACCCAGACACCGACAGGCTGTCGCCTATGGGTCGGCGACCAGAGCGTGCCGAGCGGACCGGCACCGAGGAACCTGTCGATCGATCCCTGCGATCACCGGTCGCAAGCACTAATGACGGTGCCGCCCAGCGCCAGTCGGCACCGGACCCCCGACTCGGCGTGCGTCGAGCCAGCCCGAGATGCGTCGGGCGATATCGGTAGCCGTCAGTCCGAGCTCCTCGTGCACCTCGTTGCGCGACGCGTGGTCCAGGAAGTGTTGCGGCACACCGAGATCGCGGGTCGGCACATCCAAGCCCGCACCGCGCAAGCGCGCGGATACGGTGGATCCGATGCCACCGTGCAGACCGCCGTCTTCCAGAGTCACTACGAGACGGTAGTTTTCGGCGAGTTTGACCACGGTATCGGAAACCGGCAGCACCCACCGCGGATCGATGACCGTGACCGAAATCCCTTCCGGCTCCAGCAGATCCGCGACCGCGACCGCGGTCGATGCGAAGGGGCCGACCGCGACCAGCAGTACATCACCGCGCTGGGCTCGCGCAGAGCCGCCCTCACGCTCGGGCAGCCGCAGCACATCGACGCCATCGAGCCGCTCGACGGCAGAAATATCCTCGGCCACACTGCCCTTCGGGAAGCGGATGGCGGTCGGTCCGTCGCTCACCGCGAGCGCCTCGGCCAACTCCTCACGCAACGTCGCCGCATCGCGCGGGGCCGCAACGCGCATGCCAGGAATGATGCCGAGCACCGACAGATCCCACATGCCGTTGTGCGAGGCGCCGTCCGGACCGGTGATTCCAGCGCGATCCAGCACCACCGTCACCGGCTGCTTCAGCAGTGCGACATCCATAAGCAACTGGTCGAAGGCGCGGTTGAGGAACGTGGAGTAGATCGCCACCACCGGATGCATGCCGCCGAGGGCGAGTCCGGCCGCGGAGGCCATCGCGTGCTGTTCGGCGATGCCGACGTCGAACATCCGCTCCGGGAACCGCTCCCCGAATGCCGCCAGACCGGTCGGGCCGGGCATGGCCGCGGTGATCGCGACGATATCGTCGCGCTTCTCCGCATGCGCAATCAGCTCCTGGGAGAACACCGAGGTCCAGCCGAGCGCCTTGGGGCCGCCGAGCGGGCGGCCGGTGAGCGGATCGATCGGATCACAGGCGTGCATCTGGTCGGCGACGTGGTTCTCGGCGTGCGAGTAGCCACGGCCCTTCTGCGTCACCACATGCACGACCACCGGACCGCCGAAATCCTTCGCGCGACGCAGCGCCGCTTCCAACGCGACGGTGTCGTGGCCGTCCACCGGCCCGACGTACTTCAGCCCGAGATCGCTGAACAGCTCCTGCGGACTCACTGCATCCTTGATCCCGGCCTTCACCGCGTGCACCATCGAGTACGCGGATTCACCGACGCGCGGAATGCTCTTGAGGATCCGCTTCCCCGCATCCAGCGCATGCTCGTAGGCGGGCTGAGTGCGCAGCGCGGTCAACCGGTCGGCGAGGCCGCCGATGGTCGGCGCATAGGAGCGCCCGTTGTCGTTGACTACCACGACGACGGGCCGGTCCGGCGCCGCGGCGATATTGTTCAACGCCTCCCAGCACATGCCCCCGGTGAGCGCGCCGTCGCCGACGACCGCGACCACATGCCGGTTCTGCCCGGTCAGCGCGAAGGCCTTCGCCAGACCGTCGGCATAGGAGAGCGAGGCCGAGGCGTGCGAGGACTCGACCCAGTCGTGGGCACTCTCGGACCGGCTCGGGTAGCCGGACAATCCACCCTGCTTGCGCAGCGTGTCGAACTGATCCTTGCGACCGGTGAGGATCTTGTGCACGTAGGCCTGATGCCCGGTGTCGAAGATCAACGGATCGGCCGGCGAGTCGAAGATCCGGTGTAGTGCGATGGTCAGCTCGACCACGCCGAGATTGGGGCCGAGGTGCCCGCCGGTGACGGCGACCTTCTGCACCAGGAACTCGCGAATCTCCTCCGCCAGTTCACCCAATTCGGCAACGGTCAGCCGTCGCAGGTCTTCGGGCGTATCGACCCGGGAAAGCACTCCCACCTGAACTCGCTCCCTCCGGATAGCGCATCTGATCCGATCAGTCTACGGAGCCGCGCCAGCGGCTCCGCACGACAATGCCTCGCCACCAGCCGACTTCGCGTGGAAGTGTGAGCCTCCACACGAATCGCCAGCCCATCCGAAGACACGCTCGAGCGGACGAGGTCGCCGGTCCACCTAACGTTACCCAGCTTAGAGTGGACCCGTGGCCCTGCCCGAGCAGACGGTTCCGCAAACGGTCGACCCCGGCGTCTTGGCACGCATCGTCACCGATGTCTACGAATTGTGCCGCGCCGACGATTCCGGGGAACTCGCCGATTACATCCCCGAACTGGCTGCCGTACAACCCGATTCGTTCGGACTGTGCCTGGCCACCGTGGACGGACGGGTCTACGGTACCGGCGACGTCACCACCGAGTTCACCATCCAGTCGATCTCCAAACCCTTCACCTACGCACTCGCACTGGCCGATCGGGGCATCGGCGACCGTCGCCGAGCAAATCGCTGGCGAACTCTCCGGCGACGCGTTCGACGAGATCAGCCCGGATCCGGTGACCGAACACCCGCGCAATCCGATGATCGATGCGGGCGCCATCACAGTGGCCGCATTCATCACCGGCCGCGACCCGCCCCACCGCTTCGGGCGCATCCGGCGCTGCTGCTCCCGCTTCGCCGGGCGCCGGCTCACTATGAACGAGGCGGTGTGCGCATCGGAGGCGCGCACCGGATTCCGCAATCGCGCCATCGGCTACCTGCGGCGCTCCGCCGGACCTCGAGCTCGCGCTGTTCGAGCGACTCGCCGCGGAGCGCATACGCAGATGGATCCGGCGGTGCGCGCGATCGCCGTGCGCGGCGGCGATTATCGACCGGTTTTGTCCGGGCCGAGGGGGACATTTCCGAAGCATCGACCGTTGCGTCTGAAACCGATGAAGTCAGGAGAGCGCCGTGAGCAAGAACAAGTCCCACGACACCGGGGGCACGGTCACCACCTTCGGGTCCGGCAGCGCCCGTGCCACCCCGGATCTGATGCGCGTCACCATCTCCATCGAAACCCGGGCCGGCAAGGTCGCGCTCGCGTACGGCCAGGCCGGTGAGCGCGTCGCCGCCGTCACCGAATCGCTGCGCTCCGATGGCGTTCCCGACACCGATATCGCGACCAGCGGACTGTCGGTGCGCACCGAAACCGTCTGGCTCGAAGGCGGTGGCTCCAAGATCACCGGTTACGTCGCGACCACCGACCTCACCGTCGTGCTGCGCGATATCGGCGAAACGGCCGATCCGGGCCCCGCCACGATCATCGCCAACTGTGTCGACGCCGGTGGTGACGATGTCCGCCTGGGCGGCCTCGATCTCGGTTTCGCCGATCAGGAGAGCCTGCTCATCCGCGCCCGCGATGCCGCTTGGGACAACGCGCTCGCCAAGGCCGAACAGTATGCGGGCCGTGCGCGGCGCACCCTCGGCCCGGTTCTCGAAATCACCGAGAACGCCACCTCCGCCCCGCCCGCCACGCCCCGGCTCATGGCCATGTCGGCCCCGATGAACGAGTCGTACGGCGGCGCTCCGGTTCCGGTCGAACTAGGCGAATCCGAAATCTCGGCGACCATCCGCGCGACCTGGCGGCTCGACTGATTCCATCTGACCTAACGCTTGCTTGGGTATAGTGAGGGCCTCATCGCGTCTGAAGGGGTCCGCATGTCGTTCGTGCTCATCGAGAAACCGCGACCGCAGGTCGCGCTGGTCACGCTCAATCGGCCGGAACGGATGAACGCGATGGCCTTCGATGTGATGATCCCGCTGCGCGAGGCCCTCGAAGCGGTCAGTGCCGATAACCAAGTGCGGGTCGTGGTGCTCACCGGCGCGGGCGAGGGCTTCTGCTCGGGCGCGGATCTGCAGAACGCCGGTCGGATTCCCAATACCGAAGGTCTGAGCAAGACCAGCGTTGCGCGGCGCTCGATGGATCTGCTCAACGATGTGATGATCACGCTGCGGCGGATGAACCAACCGGTCATCGGCGCGATCAACGGTGCGGCGATCGGCGGTGGCTTCTGTCTCAGCGTCGCCACTGATATCCGAATCGCAGGTGAGGACGCCTACTTTCGCGCGGCGGGCATCAATAACGGCCTCACCTCAGCGGAATTGGGCATCAGCTATCTGCTGCCGCGCGCCATCGGTGCCTCGCGCGCCTTCGAAATCATGTTGTCAGGCCGGGATATCGACGCGGTCGAGGCCGAACGGATCGGCCTCGTCTCGCGCGTCGTGCCCACCGCCGAACTGCTGGATACATCCTACGACCTGGCCGAACGGATCATCAGCTTCAGCCGCGTCGGCACCGAGCTCACCAAGCGCATGCTGTGGAGCGGTATGGAAGCCGGCGGTTTCGAATCCCATATGCAACACGAGGGCATGTCCCAGCTCTACGTCCGCCTCACCACCGAGAATTTCGACGAAGCCATCCGAGCGCGGCGAGACGGGCGGCCACCGGTATACGAAGACTGACCTTCACGAGCGGCGGTCCATGCCATTGATCAGCAGCGTCACCGTATCCGCGCCCGCGTGGCGGTCCTTCGAGATCTCCTGGTACTCAGGGGAATCCGCCCACTCGCGGAATGAAGGCTCGTCCGGGAACACGCGACCGTCCTGTTGACCTGCTTCCCGCTCGACCGCGATGGGCTCCACCTGATCTCGAGGCGGCCTGTGCTCTGCGCCAACGCGTTACAGGTCTCAACGCTCCAGCAGTGCGAGGCATTCGACGTGGTGGGTGCCGGGGAAGGCGTCGAAGGCGCGTAGATCAGCGAGGTGGTAGCCCGCCGATCGGTAGAGGCCGAGATCGCGGGCGAATGAGGCCGGATCGCAACCGATATGGATGATGCGGGACGGGCCGCTGGTGGTCACGGCGGTGACGACCTCCTTGCCGGCGCCCGCGCGGGGCGGATCCAGGACGACCACATCCGGGGCGGCGCTGCTGGCGTGTTCGGCCAGCCAGTGTTCGACACGCTGGGCACGCAGGTCCAGCCAGGGCAGATCACGTAGCGCGGCACTACCATCGGCGACTGCGGACCGCGTCGATTCCACCGCGAGCACCGAACCGGTCTGACCGACCTGTCCGGCCAGTCGGGCCGCGAAAACCCCTACGCCGCTGTACAGGTCCCACGCCCGCTCCCCGTGACCGAGCCCCGCCCACCCGGCGACCACATCCGAATAACATTGTGCCGCACCATGATGCGCCTGCCAGAACCCGGTCGCCGCGAGCTCCCACCGCCGCCCGGCCACATACTCGACCGTCCGACCGCTACCGCCCATCACCCACTCGTCCCGAGCCGCATGCGTCGCCGCCCGCCGCGCCGCCGCCCGCCGCCGAACCCCCTCTCCCCCAACCGATCCGGACTGATCACTGCCTCGCGAGGCTTCGCCGCCGATATCATCCCGGCGAGACCGATCCCGACGCCTGCCCCGATCCCACTCGCCATCGCGCCCCGGTTCTGCACCACGACGACTCCGACCATCCGTATCACCGGGCAGGGCCTGAGGGCCGTCGCCGTCATCGATACGCCGCCATTCCGATCCGCCCCGACGGCCTTCGTCGCCATGTCCACGTGCACCGGTCCGCGGCGACTCGCTGCCGGGCCCCCGCTCAGCGGCGCGACGCTTTCCGGAACGCCGGTCTGTCTCCCGCCTGCCACGCCGATCCCCACCTCGTCTCGAAGGCCGTTCGGACTGAGCACGTCCCGCAACCGCCGACGGAGCCAATTCGACGATGTGCCGCATCCCATCGCCGTCGACCGCGACCACCAGATCCGCGCCGGGGGTCCACAGTCGGTCCGCGATGCCGTCCATCGCACCCGGAACCGGTTGGGGGCAGCGCAGATCGGTGAGCACCCCGGTGCTGCGGTACCCGTGTACTCCGGCTCGCCCCTCGGCGTCGACGGCCAAGCGGACGCGGGTGCGCCAGCCGACGGTGGCGTCGGCCGGATATCCGGCGATCGGCTCCACGGTGATATCTCGTTCGATTCCGGCGATGCGATGCAGCTGCTCCGCGACCACCGCCGCCTTCAGCGCCCGCTGCGCGGCGGGGGTGGCGAAGGAGAAATCGCAGCAGCCCGCGCCACCGGGACCGGAGACTGGACAGGTGGCGGGAACGCGATCCGGGGATGCCTCCAGGATTTCGATCGCATCGGCACGGCAGAACGAACCCCCGCGATCCTCGGTGACCCGCACTCGAACCAGTTCATCGGGCAGTCCGTGTCGCACGAAGACCACCCGGCCCTCGTGCCGCGCGACACAGAATCCGCCGTGCCCGGGCGGCCCGAGCCGTACCTGGAAAGTGTTCGAGCGCCAGTCGGTCACCCTCGGTCCTCGTACCCGCGCCGCACCGCACCGGGCGCATTCACCACACCGGCTTGCCTGGCCTTCGCGGACGACGTCAACTGCCACGGCACACTCGTCACCATGACACCCGGCTCGAACAGCAACCTGCCCTTGAGCCGCAAGGCGCTCTGGTTGTGCAGAATCTGCTCCCACCAGTGTCCGACAACGTATTCCGGAATGAATACAGTCACCACATCGCGCGGCGAATCCCGACGCACCCGCTTGACGTAATCCAATACCGGCTTGGTTATTTCGCGATAGGGCGATTCGATCACCTTGAGCGGCACCGTGATATCGCTGCGCTCCCACTCCCGCACCAGCGCCCTGGTGTCGGCCTCGTCGACATTCACCGTCACCGCCTCCAAAGTGTCGGGGCGGGTCGCACGCGCGTAGGCCAGCGCCCGGCGCGTCGGCAGATGCAGTTTGGACACCAGCACGATCGAATGCGACCGACTCGGCAGCACGCCGTCCCATTCGTGCTCATCGAGTTCGCGGGAAACCGAATCGTAGTGCCGCCGAATGAGTTTCATCACAACGAAGATCGCCACCATGGTGCAGATCGCGATCCAGGCACCGGCGAAGAACTTGGTGATCAACACGATGACCAGCACCGTTCCGGTGGCACTCAGCCCGATCGCGTTGATCACCCGCGAACGCTTCATCCGCGCCCGCTGCGACGGATCGGTTTCGGTGCGTAACAACCGGGTCCAGTGCCGCAGCATGCCGGTCTGGCTGAGCACGAACGAGACGAACACCCCGACGATGTACAGCTGGATGAGCTTGGTCACCTCGGCGCCGAACACCACGACGAATGCGACGGCCGCACCCGAGAGGAACAGAATGCCGTTGCTGAACGCCAATCGGTCGCCACGGGTGTGCAACTGCCGTGGCAGGTAACGGTCCTGCGCCAGAATCGAACCCAGCACCGGGAAGCCGTTGAACGCGGTATTCGCGGCGAGCACCAGGATCAGCGCGGTCACCGTGGTGATGAAGAAGAAGCCGATCGGGAAGCCGTGGAAGACGGTCTCGGCCAGCTGGGCGATGAGCGTCTTCTGGTGGTAGTCCGCGGGCGCGCCGATCAACTCGGATTCGTTGTGCGCGTACACGATCCCGATCTTCTGGGCCAGGATGATGATGCCCATCAGCAGTGCGATCGCGATACTGCCGAGCATCAGCAGCGTGGTCGCGGCGTTGCGCGACTTGGGTTTCCGGAATGCGGGCACACCATTGCTGATCGCCTCGACACCGGTCAGCGCGGCACAGCCGGAGGAGAACGCCCGCGCGATCAGGAAGGTGAACGCGAGTCCGTATAGGTGCTCCTCCTCGGCATTGAGCTGGAAGCCCGCCGATTCGGCGCGCAGGTCGTCGCCGAGTACGAAGATGCGGAACAACCCCCACCCCAGCATCGCGAACATGCCGAAGATGAAGGCGTAGGTCGGAATCGCGAAGGCGACACCCGATTCCCGGATGCCGCGCAGATTGATCGATGTCAGCACGACGATGGCGACGACCGCGAACAACACCTTGTGCGTGGCGACGAACGGAATCGCGGACCCGATATTCGACGCCGCCGAGGAGATGGATACCGCAACCGTGAGCACATAGTCGACAAGCAGCGCACTGCCGACGGTGAGCCCGGCATTGGGCCCGAGATTCGTGGTCGCGACCTCGTAGTCACCGCCGCCGGAGGGGTAGGCGTGCACATTCTGCCGATAGCTGGCGACCACCACGGCCATCACGAATGAGACGGCCAGACCAACCCAGGGCGCATAGACGTAGGCAGAAATGCCTGCCACCGAAAGAACGAGGAAGATTTCCTCCGGAGCGTAGGCCACCGAGGACATAGCATCGGAGGCGAACACCGGGAGCGCGATTCGCTTCGGCAGCAGGGTATGGCCCAGCGCATCGCTACGGAAAGGCCTGCCCAGCAGCAAACGTTTGGCTGCCGTCGTCAACTTGGACACTGGAGCGAGCATAGATCCCCGCAGGATGGACCGCTCCCTCGGCTGGTTCGCGCCGTATGTTTGGTTGACAGGCGGAGGGGAAATTGGGCCATGGAAACATCTGGCGGGTACGGTTCGATGCCGAGGTAAGCAAACCGAACGCCCTGCGCGGTGCGAGCTCACGGCCCGGAGGCGGTAGCTTGCGTAACCACGTAGGCCTGCGAGTGCCGCCAATTGAACACAGTTTCCAGGAACGAGGTTGCGGTGTACGTAGTGATCATGGGTTGCGGACGGGTCGGCTCATCGCTGGCACGCGCCCTGGTCCGGGTCGGCCATGAGGTCACCGTGATCGACCGGGACCACAGCGCCTTCCTGCGCCTCGGCGAGGACTTTCCGGGCGAGCGGGTAGTCGGCGTCGGCTTCGACCGGGATGTGCTGACCCGTGCGGGAATCGAGCGGGCCGACGCTTTCGCCGCCGTCTCCTCCGGCGACAACTCCAACATCATCTCCGCGCGGGTGGCCCGGGAAATGTTCGGTGTGCAGCGCGTGGTCGCGCGCATCTACGACGCCAAACGCGCCGCCGTCTACGAGCGCCTCGGCATTCCGACCATCGCCACCGTGCCGTGGACAACCGACCGCTTCCTCACCACGCTGATCGGGGACGGCGGCACCACCACCTGGCGGGATCCGACGGGCACCGTCGCGGTAGCCCAGTTGACGCTGCACGAGGAGTGGTACGGGCGCACCGTGCGCGATCTGGAGCGCAACGTGGGCGTCAGGGTCGCCTTCATCATCCGGTTCGGTCAGGGCCTGCTCCCCGAGAGCAAGACCGTGGTCCAAGCCGACGACGTCGTCTATGTCGCAGCCACCTCCGGCTCCGTCGGCGAGGCCGTCGCCTTGGCCGGTAAGCCCCCAGCAAGCGAGGACTGAACATGAAAGTGGCGATCGCCGGAGCCGGCGCCGTCGGCAGATCGATAGCCAGGGAGCTATTGCGGGGCGGCCATCGGGTAATGCTGCTCGAGCGCCAGCTCGACCACATCGACCCCGCCGCCATCCCGGATGCCGTCTGGGTCCATGCCGACGCGTGCGAACTCGCACTGCTGGAGGACGCGGGCCTGCAGACCTACGAGGTCGTCATCGCCGCCACCGGTGACGATAAGACGAATCTGGTGCACAGTCTGCTCGCCAAGACCGAATTCGGCGTGCGCCGAGTGGTGGCGCGGGTCAACGACCCACGCAATGAGTGGCTCTTCGATGCGTCCTGGGGCGTCGATGTCGCGGTGTCGACGCCGCGGCTGCTGGCCTCACTGGTGGAAGAGGCGGTCTCGGTCGGCGATCTGGTCCGGCTGATGACGCTGCGGCAGGGTCAGGCCAATCTGGTCGAGATCACCCTGCCCAGCGATACCGCCTTGGCGGGCAAGCCGGTCCGGACGCTCACCCTGCCGCGCGACGCCGCCCTGGTGACGATTCTGCGCGGCGGCCGGGTGATCGTGCCGCAGCCCGATGATCCCTTCGAGGGCGATGACGAGCTGTTGTTCGTGACCTCCGTGGAGGCCGAGGAAGACCTGCGGGTGGCGCTGGCCACGCACGGTATCAAACCCTGACTCCCCGACAAGGCTGATACGGATCAGCGCCTGTCCGACCTCAGGATGCGGCCGCGAGTCGCGCGCGCAGCTTGTTCAGCGCGCGATGCTGCATCACCCGAACCACGCCGGGACTGGTGCCGATGGCCTCGGCGGTCTGCGCCGCGGTCCAGCCGAGCACGATCCGCATCACCAGCACCTCGCGGTGCGCGGGCGCCAGGATCTTCATCAATTCCCGGGTGGCCTCGCGCCGTTCGGACGCGATCGCCCACTCCTCCGGGCCGGCGGCGGTCGATGCCACATCGGGCACCTCGTCGACCGGGTACATCGGGTGCAGCTGCGAACGCCGGAACGCGTCGGCCACCTTATTGGCCGCGATACCGTAGACGAAGGCCAGGAACGACTTGCCCTGATCGCGGTAACGCGGAATGGCGTTGACGGTGGCCAGCAGGATCTCCTGCACCACATCGTCGGCCGTGACGTGCAGATGTGCGGTATTGCCAAGGCGCGCACCGCAATACCGGCGCACGAGCGGGTGGACCAGCCGGATGATCTCGGTGACCGCCGCACGGTCGCCCGCGGCCGCCGGACCGATCAATTTATCCAGTTCGGCCGATACCCGGCGGCTCTCCGACAGGGCCGGGTTGTGGTGGGCCTGGTTCTTCGACAGTGTCGCAATGCTGTGCTCGGTAGCCAACTTCCGAGTCCTTCCTCGCCGATCGTGCATTTTTTTGCTTGCACTGATCGTCTGATGAACTCGGTCGCCCAACCAGGCACCCCAGGGTGCGGACTCCCACACCTCCGGCGGCGATTCGTTAACACCCCAGCGGAATTCGGGGCGGGATTCCTAGGCCGTTTCGGCGGCCGTATTCCGGCGCACCGGCAGATGTCCGGCCCGGCGCACCGCCCACACGGTGACGGCAAGCGCGACGGCGGTCAGCGGCCAGCCCATCGCGATGCGCGCGAAGGCCAGCCAGCCGGTGCGATCGGTGTCATAGAGCTGTGACTGCACCAGATAGCGCGCGCCGAACACGATCACCCAAGTGGTGGTCGCCAGGTCGTAGAGACGCACGACGCGGCGGTCGGACCGCCATTCGGTGCCGTGGCCGTTGAGTACACCCCAGATCACGCCGACCAGCGGCCAGCGCACCAGCATCGACACCAGGAACACCCCGGCGTATACCAGGCTGGTGTAGATGCCGAACAGGAAGAAACCCTTCGCCTCACCCATGCGGTAGGCGATGAACGCGCAGATGCCCACCCCGAGGAAGCCGGAGATCGCGGGCTGGATCGGACTGCGCCGCACCAGCCGCCACACCAGAATCGCGGCCGCCACGCCGAGTGCCGACCAGATCGCCGCGGTCAGCCCGGCGAAGGTGTTCACGGGCACGAAAACCAGCACCGGCAGCGTCGAGTAGATCAGGCCGCTGAAGCCACCCAACTGCTCGAGGAGGGTTTGTTCGGCCTCTTCGGTTTCGGCGTCGACAGAGCGATCTACGACGTCGGACGGGCCCGCGTCGATCGGCTCACGACCTCGGGTGTGGATCTCGGCGGCGTTCTCGTTGCTCGATGGCATACGTCAGCTGTTCTCACGCAATTCGTAGTAGGGGTTGTAGATCACCTTACGACCATCCCGGTCACCCACACGACCGCGGACGAGAATCTTGCGTCCCGGTTCGATACCGGGAATACGGCGGCGGCCGATCCACACCAGACTGATGGCATCGGTGCCGTCGAAGAATTCTGCTTGAACACTGGCGCCGACGGACTTCGGACACGCCTCGACACTGCGTAGTCGACCGAGCATGGTGGCCTCGTCACCGCGCTGACAGTCCGAGGCCCGACAGGCACCCGACGCATCGGCCGATTCGGCGAGTTCCTCGGCGTCCAACTGATCGAGATCCTCGGTCAGCCTGCGGCTCAGTCGGCGAAAATAACCTGAGGCGGCGGATGACATTTGACGCTCTCCTGCGTGGAGCAAGACGACGTGGGTCCCACGCCATCATGGTTGTTCCGGTAACGACCGGCTTAAGGCCGTATACCCGCCACTGTAGATGGGCAACCCTCCCCCCGCTACGCTCGGACCGGTGTTCGACTCCCCACATTTCGCGCCGGACCACAGCGGCCGGACCCCGATCGCCGTGGCGTTGCCGGGAACCGGCTCGGATGCCGACTTCGCGCGCCGTGCCTTCGGACCGGCTTGTGCGGCACGTGGAATCGAATTCATCGCCGTCGAACCCGACCCGTGCGGAGTGGTTGCCGGGTACCGGGCGGCGCTCGACGAGGCCGCCGGGCGCGGCCCGGTCCTGGCTACCGGAATCTCCCTCGGCGCGGCGGTCGCGCTCGAATGGGCGGCTGAACATCCCGGGGCGGCAACCGGCGTAGTGGCGGCGCTACCGGCCTGGACCGGTCCCGATACCGCCGCCTGCCCAGCCGCGCTCAGCGCCGCCGCCACCGCGGCCCAGTTGCGCGCGGACGGGCTCGACGCGGTGGTCGAGCGCATGCGAGCGAGCAGCCCGCGCTGGCTCGCCGACGCGCTCACCCAGTCCTGGCATTCGCAGTGGCCGCGGCTGCCCGAGGCGCTGCAGGAGGCCGCCGACTACAAGTGGCCCGATGCGGAACGACTCGGCACCGTCGAGGTGCCCGTCACCATCGTCACCGCCGTCGACGATCCGGTGCACCCGCTGTCGGTCGCCGAGGAATGGGCCGAGCTGATCCCGCGCGCCGAGCTGATCCGGATCACCCTCGATGAACTCGGCGCGGATCCCGCGATTCTCGGAAACACGGGACTCGCGGCGTTCTAGTTCAGCCCGAGCTGCTGCATGGCGGAGCCGTCCGCGCCGCGGCGCGGTTCATTCGGCATACGCGGCGGGACCAGCGGCTGGGGTGTGGGCTGGACCGCGGCCTGCTGTGCGGTCATTGCCTGCTGCTGTGCGTCCACCTGCGCCTGATGCGCGGCGGCCAGCTGCTCGGCCAGCTCCGGCGGCAGCACGACGGCCAGCGGCTCGCGCACCGGCATCGGATCGTCGCCGCGCCGAATCACGGTCTCGGTCAAGATCGCTCGCGCGGCCCGCACCAGCGGCCCACCGTCATCGGCGGCGCCCTGCGGCCCCGCGGCCACGAGGCGCACCATCCATCGCGGACCGTCCACCCCGATGAAGCGCAGGTCCGCGCCCTCGGTGATGGCGAGTAGTTCCCGGCCCCACGGTCCGGTCTCCACCGCGACCCTGGCGCCGTCCTTGCGTAGCGATTCGGCCAGATCCGCTGCCACCGAGCGCCATTGACCCGCCGACTTGGGTGCGGCATAGGCCGCGACGGTGATCCGACCGTGTTCGGTCGCCAGGTGCACCGCCTGCGGTGTGCCGTCCGGGGTCATCTCGACCTGTAATTGGCCGCCCGGCGGCACCGGCAGGATCACCGAACCCAGATCGAGGCGCTGATCGGACACATTGTCCAGCAGCTCGGCCACCTCGTCATAGTCGTACGGACCGGATTTGGGCATATCCACGACATCGTCATCGTCGTAGTCGTGCTCGTCGTACTCGGATTCGTCGTACTCGGGTTCGTCGTCGTAGTGTGCGGCGACGTACTCGGCTGGGACGATCGGATTCTCGTCGGTGATCGGATCGACGATGGGGTTCTCGTCGGTGATCGGCTCATCGTCGTAATCCGCGTCGCCATAGGCGGCATACTCGCGGTATTCGTCGGCGTAATCGTCGCCGTACCGGTCCTCGGCGTATTCGTCACGCCCTCCGGACTTGCGTCTCTTCCCGAACATGCCGGTCATGCCTCCTTGCCGAGAGTGGCCGCCTCGTCGGCCGACGCGGCCAGACTGGCGTGGCCACCGCTCGACCCGTAACCGCCCGCACCCCGCGTCGTGTCGTCGAGCACGTCGACCTCCACGAAATCGACCAGTTCCACCCGCTGCACCAGCAACTGCGCGATCCGATCCCCGCGACGCAATTCGATCGGGGTGCGCGGATCGTGATTGATCAGGCACACCTTGATTTCGCCCCGATAGCCCGCATCGACGGTGCCCGGCGTATTCACCACGGACAGACCGGTTTTCGCGGCGAGTCCGGACCTGGGATGGATCAGGCCGACCGTGCCGACCGGCAGTGCGACCGCGACGCCGGTGCCGACCAGCACGCGCTCTCCCGGTTCGATGATGACGTCCTCTGTAGTGCACAGGTCGACGCCCGCGTCTCCGTGGTGGGCACGCGTTGGCACCGGGATGCCGGGATCAAGCCGCAGCAAAGGTATGGCTGAAAGGGCGCTCATGACTGCGCCTCGCTGACGCTCGGCTCCGTCATGACCGCCCGGGCGGCTGTGTTCAATATTCGCTCGCTGCGCTCGCTCACGTTCACCGAGCCTACGCGTACGGCCTCGACCTCAGTGAATTAGTGTTGAGTCGTGTCGGACCAGCCCAACCCAGTGACTATGGACGAACAACACCGAAGCTTCGAGCCCTACCGCGAGCGCCTGTGGGTGCCGTTGTGGTGGTGGCCGATCGCGTTCGCCGTCGCCGGGTTGCTGGCCGCCGAAATCCACATGGGCGCACCAGGTCTGCGCGCCTGGTTGCCCTACGCGTTGCTGTTTCCGGTGCCGGTGTGGGTGCTGTTGTGGCTGAGCCGTCATCAGGTGGAGGTCGCTCAGGACGGCTCCGGCATCCGCGAACTCCGCGCCGATCGCGCGCATCTGCCGGTGAACTTCGTGGCCAGATCGGCCACGGTGGCCCCAACCGCCAAGAGTGCGGCGCTGGGCCGCCAGCTCGACCCCGCCGCCTATGTCCAACATCGGCCATGGGTGGGGCCGATGGTGCTACTTGTACTCGACGACCCGGACGATCCGACGCCGTACTGGTTGATCAGTACGCGACGGCCGGACCGGGTCTTGGCCGCGCTTGGCATACCTGGCTGAGGCCGGGCGTGCCGAGCGCGGGCTGACCGTTGATCTCGGCTGGAGATCAGATCTCGCGCCGGAGATCAGGCTGCACAGTCCATGCAGATCAGCTGACCGCCACTCTCACTGGCCAGCCTGCTCCGGTGATGGACCAGGAAACAGCTGGAACAGGTGAACTCGTCGGCCTGCTTCGGGATCACCCGAACTGTCAGGACTTCCTCGGACAAGTCCGCGCCGGGAAGCTCGAACGACTCCGCGGTATCGGATTCGTCGATATCCACGACGGCGGACTGTGCCTCGTTGCGACGAGCCTTCAGCTCCTCCAGCGAATCTTCCGACACTTCGTCGGATTCAGTGCGCCTCGGTGCGTCATAGTCGGTTGCCATGTCGTCTTCCCCTCGTCCTTACTCCGTATATCCCGGACCGGGCCACTCACACCGATTCCCTCGGAATCGGAATGACCAGCACCGCCCCGCCGGTGGTGCACGTCACACGTACACCGGTCCCCTATCCAGGGCGGATCATGCGGACCCACCTTTGATAGCGCTCGGTAAACGCAGGACATGCCCTTCTTGTTCCCGCGACCGACCACCGTTTTGGGCTGCGATGTTTCGATCTGGGCCGCCAGACAATAGCGGACGCCACGGCAAAAGTCGCAATCAAAACACAGACGATTCGAAACTGAGGGGTAATCGACACCAACCGTGAACTCGCCGAGACCTTACGCACTGGCGCGGACACATTTTCGTAGAGTATGCACGTGGTTTCACTCATCACCGAAGGCAGCGCAACGGATCGAACGGGTCAACCCTTCCTCCGGCGACGCAACCAGCCATGGTTGATCCTGGTCGGCGTCCTACTCCTGATCTGCACCGTGGTGTGGATCAAGGCCCTGACCACCGAGGACAGCAGCGGAACCGCGATGGCGTGCAATTCGCCGAGCCCGGCCACCGACGCGAAGTCGCCCCAACCGGCCCCGATGGGTCAGCGGGTGGGCCAATCGCGGCTGACCGACGTCGAACCGGCGGCGCTGGCCTCGTCGAAGGTCCGCGTGCTGAACGCGAACAACAAGAGCGGTCAGGCCTCGCACATCGCCTCGGCGCTCGGCGATCTGGGCTTCGCGAGCGCGCCGGGACAGCAATTCGGTAACGATCCGGTTTATGTCAACGGCGACCTGAACTGCACCGGCCAGATCCGCTTCGGCGTGAACGGGCGACCGGCCGCCGCCTCGGTCCAGTTGGTCGCGCCGTGCGCCGAGCTGATCGAGGATCAGCGCAACGACGACACCGTGGACCTGGTGCTCGGTTCGGTATTCGGCGAATCGCTGCGGCCGAGCCCCGACGCCGAAGAAGTGCTGAAATCGCTGAAGAATCCGGCACCGGGCGGATCGACGTCCATCGATCCCAAACTGTTGTCCGCGGCGCGCACAGCACGCTGCTGACCCTCCCCTGAACCGACCTTCATCGCCCCGGTCTGCCGCTTCGGCAGACCGGGGCGAT
Organism: Nocardia sp. NPDC049526; assembly: GCF_044465765.1. Lineage (NCBI taxonomy): Bacteria > Bacillati > Actinomycetota > Actinomycetes > Mycobacteriales > Nocardiaceae > Nocardia > Nocardia sp. NPDC049526. The sequence continues at coordinate 877,888 of NZ_JBITMA010000002.1, forward strand.
CCGTTTTCAGGCGTCCGGGATCGCGGTGGTCGCGCCGACACGTTCGAGCAGTTCGGTCAATTCGTTCGCGATGCCCGGTGCTGCGGCAACGACCAACTCACCTGCCGCACCCGGGCTGGTCGCCGCGGGCAAGCGCAGCGCCGCACCCGCCTCCGCGGCGATCAAAGCGCCCGCCGCCCAGTCCCACGCGTTGAGTCCGTGTTCGTAGTAGGCGTCGACGCGGCCCTCGGCGACGAAGCACAAATCCAGTGCCGCCGCGCCCAGGCGGCGGATATCGCGGATCTCCGGCAGGATCTGCGCGATCAGCTCCGCCTGCCTGGCCCTGCGGTGTTTGCCGTACGCGAATCCGGTGGCCACCAAGGCCATCGCCGCCGATCGCACCGGTGTGCAGCGCAGGTGTTCCACGACGCCGTCACCGGTCACCTTCGTGGCTCCCATCCGCAGTCCGGCGCTGTAGGTGGCCGCCCGCGCGACATCGACCACCGCGCCGGCGACGGGTTGTCCGTCGCGCAGCGCGGCCACCGAAATCGCGTAGCCCGGAATGCCGTACAGGAAGTTCACGGTGCCGTCGATCGGGTCCACCACCCAGTGCACGGTGTCCTCGTCACCGCCGGCCAGGCTACCGCCGCCCTCCTCACCGAGGATCGGATCGCCGGGACGCGCTTCGTCGAGCAGGCGCCGGATCAGATCCTCGGTCTCGGTATCGACGATCGTCACCGGATCGGTGGGGTGGCCCTTGGCCTGCACGACCCCGTCACGCGCACCCTCCGGACCGAATAGCTCGGGCCGGCGCGAGCGCACATGCGCGGCCGCAGTTTCGGCGAGTTGGACCGCGATCCGGCGCAATTCGGCAACATCCTCGGATGGTGTCGCGGTCGGTCGGTCGGTAACTGACACTCTGGTCTCCGGCATGCCCCCATGCCATCACACATCCTCGGCGAACGGGAACCGATGCCCGCCCATTACTCTTGTCGTGCACGACACAGCGCCGTCGTCGGGCACATCGCCGCATGCTCCGCGACCAGCCGGTGGTGAGTTCCTGCGCGGCGGCGCGTTCATCACATCGGCCAGCACAGGGAACGAGGGAACGTCATGTCCGCTCGGGGGCACGCATTCGGTATCGATATCGGTGGCAGCGGCGTCAAGGGCGCCGCGGTGGATCTGGCCACCGGAGCAATGGTCCATGAGCGGATAAAGATCCTCACACCGCATCCCTCGACACCGCAGGCGGTCGCCGACGCGGTCGCCAAACTGGTCGCCCAGGCCGATTGGGACGGCCCGGTCGGCATCACGCTGCCCTCGGTCGTGCTGGAAGGTGTCGCGCAGACGGCCGCCAATATCGACAACGCGTGGATCGGCACCGACGCGCGGGCGCTGTTCGCCGCGGCACTCGACGGCCGCGCCGTCACCGTGCTCAACGACGCCGACGCGGCCGGTCTGGCCGAAGACCGCTACGGCGCGGCAAAGGAATTCGACGGTCTGGTGGTGCTGCTGACCTTCGGCACCGGCATCGGCTCAGCGCTGCTGTTCCACGGCACGCTGGTGCCCAATACCGAACTCGGCCATCTCGAGATCGGCGGCATGGAGACCGAACACCGCGCCGCCGCTTCGATCAAGGATCGCGACGGCCTGACCTACGAGCAGTGGGCCGCCCAGGTCAGCATTGTGCTCAGCGGCCTGGAGAATTTGTTCTGGCCGAAGGTCTTCGTCGCAGGTGGTGGCATCAGCCGCGATGCCGAACAATGGATTCCATTGCTGACCAACCGAACCCAGGTGATTCCCGCCCGGCTGGAGAACACCGCGGGCATCGTGGGGGCGGCCATGGCCATCGATGCGGGCATCGCACCGTAGACGCGCGGAGGGTGCGGCATAAGCCGTTGCCGGGATCGTGCCGTAGGTACCCTGGTTCGATCGTTACAATGGAACGTACTCCGGCCGCGAGCCGGAAACCCCAGACCCGGCGCTCAGCCGGTGAAACCCGACAGACCGCTCCGCCGGAACACCACTCTGGCGTGACGCCGCACGAGACCGTCACGAAAGGGCGTACGTGGTAGCCACGACCCGTCAGACCGCCGAATCGGCCGATGCCGACTCCGCAGATGTAACCGAAGCACGGCCGGTCCGCAAGGCTGCCGCGAAGAAGGCCCCGGCCAAGAAGGCCGCTGCCAAGAAGGCTCCGGCCAAGAAGGCCGCCGCCGCCAAGGCGACGAAGGGGCCGGCCAAGAAGGCCGGACCGAAGAAGGCCGGACCCGATGGCGAACCCGGCGGCGACGAGAACCTCGAGGCCGAGGATCTCGACATCGAGGATCTCGGCGATCTCGAGGTCTCCGAAGACGATCTCGCCGACGAGGCCGAGGAATTGGTCGAGGAAGTCGCCGAGGAAGTCGAGGAGAGCGAGACCGACGAACCGTCCGCCGCGGACAAGGCCTCCGGCGACTTCGTCTGGGACGAGGAGGAATCCGAGGCGCTGCGCCAGGCCCGCAAGGATGCCGAACTCACCGCATCGGCCGACTCGGTGCGCGCCTACCTCAAGCAGATCGGCAAGGTCGCACTGCTCAACGCCGAGGAGGAGGTCGAACTCGCCAAGCGGATCGAGGCCGGTCTCTACGCGGCGGAGAAGGTGCGCGAGTTCGCCGAGCAGGGTGAGAAGCTGCCGGTCGCGATGCGCCGCGACTACACCTGGATCGTGCGCGACGGCAACCGCGCCAAGAACCATCTGCTGGAAGCCAACCTGCGTCTGGTGGTCTCGCTGGCCAAGCGCTACACCGGCCGCGGCATGGCATTCCTGGACCTGATTCAGGAGGGCAACCTCGGCCTGATCCGCGCAGTGGAGAAGTTCGACTACACCAAGGGCTACAAGTTCTCCACGTACGCCACCTGGTGGATCCGGCAGGCCATCACCCGCGCCATGGCCGATCAGGCCCGCACCATCCGCATCCCGGTGCATATGGTCGAGGTCATCAACAAGCTCGGCCGCATCCAGCGCGAGCTGCTCCAGGATCTGGGCCGCGAGCCCACCCCGGAGGAGCTGGCCAAGGAAATGGATATCACGCCGGAGAAGGTCCTCGAGATCCAGCAGTACGCGCGTGAGCCCATCTCGCTGGACCAGACCATCGGCGATGAGGGCGACAGCCAACTCGGCGACTTCATCGAGGACTCCGAGGCTGTCGTCGCGGTGGACGCGGTGAGCTTCACGCTGCTGCAGGATCAGCTGCAGTCGGTGCTGGAGACGCTGTCCGAGCGTGAGGCGGGCGTGGTCCGGCTGCGCTTCGGCCTGACCGACGGCCAGCCGCGCACCCTCGACGAGATCGGCCAGGTCTACGGGGTCACCCGTGAGCGCATCCGGCAGATCGAGTCGAAGACCATGAGCAAGCTGCGCCACCCGAGCCGCTCGCAGGTCCTGCGCGACTATCTCGACTAGTTCGTTCTGCTCGATTTTTCCGAAGCGCCCGCGCCCAACAGCGCGGGCGTTTCGTTTTTTCGCAACCGGCCTTCTTGTCTTTCGGTCGACCGGCAACTCTGCCCGCATTCGCTCCGCCTACTGCCCCGCTATCGTCGAATCCGGCTGCGCCCATTGGGGTTTTCAACCGTATTGAGCCGAATCGCTTCTGCAACAGTTACTTTCGGCGTTCTGACGCGCAACCGGTCAGCCACGGGGTGGCAACCGAGACAGCGTCCGGCTCGCTAACCAATTCGGGTTTCAATCAAACCTGAAAGTGACTGAAACCACTTCTGAGAAGCCAGATTTCAGCTCCCATCGGGTCGACGGCTGTCGTATCGTCTGACCCGCTGTTATTTCAATCGCCGATGCTCTTTTTTCGGCAGTGGGGGCGTGCATGCTCGACATCTACCATTTCAGTTACGGTCTCCTGACCCCGCTGCTGGCCTACACCATCTCGGTCACCGGATGCCTGCTCGGCTTGCAGTGCGCCGCCCGCGCCCGCAGCGGCAAGGATCGGATCGGCTGGCTGCTCGGCGCGGCCGTCGCCATCGGCGGCACCGGCATCTGGGTCATGCATTTCATTGCGATGCTGGGCTTTTCGATCCGCGGCACCGAGATCCGGTACGACATTCCGCTCACCCTGCTCAGCGCGATCACCGCGATAGCCGTGGTCGGCATCGGACTGTTCATCGTGGTCAAACCCGAACCGTCGCTGCGCGGCCTGCTGGCCGGCGGTGCGATCACCGGCCTCGGCGTCGGGGCCATGCATTACATGGGCATGTATGCCATGAAGTCGAATGCGATGATCAGCTATGACGCGCGGCGGGTCGGGCTGTCGATGGTCATCGCGGTGGTGGCGGCGACGGTCGCGCTCTGGTTCACGTTGCGGGTCAGGGGATTTTTCGCAACCGTCGGTGCCGGACTGATCATGGGTGTGGCCGTTTGCGGCATGCATTACACCGGGATGTCGGCGATGCATGCACACACCGGAGATATCCATCCCCCCGAAGGGACCGGTGCTATGGAGCTGATCGCGCCGATCATCGTCGTGATCAGCGTGGTGACGATGCTGCTGCTCATCAGCGTCAGCCTGACCGAGATCGATCGCAGTGTAGAACTGCCGCCGCTGCGCATCGCACCGCGCGCCAAAACCGATCCGCTACCGCCGCTGCCACCGGTGGAACCGCAGATACTGCCGACCGCGTACTGGCCGACGCGGACCGAGGTACCGCGCCACTGAACCCATCGAAATCGCCTGTGCGACAAGCTCACAGGACGATCCCGCAGGGCAATGCGGACTCAGTCCCTGGTCGGCCAGTAGCGCGCCGGGCGCGGTCCGCGCACACCGTCGTAGGCCGGATCCTCGACATCGGTGATGCCGATATGCAGTAGCAGCATCATGGTGACCATGCCGACGCCGACCGTCAGCGGAGTCAGCAGTTGGGTCGCGCCCGCGCCCGCGGGTGGGTGCATGTGATGGCCGTTCTGCACATGCATCGCGAACATACCGGTGTAGTGCATGCCGCAGACCGCGACGCCCATCACCAGTGCCGCGCCGATGGTGGCCAGGGTGCCGCGGATATGCAGTGCGAACCAGAGCGCCGCCGTCGCGGCGATCACCGCGATCACCATGGACAGCAACACTATTCGTCCGTCGTATTCGATGACCGCATCGGATTTCATCGCATACATGCCGGAATAGTGCATGGCGCCGACGCCGACGCCGGTGATCGCACCGCCGATGTACAGCGCCACCGGCGCCAATCCCGGCAGCTGCGCGACCCGTAATCCGATCCACACCACCGCCATCGCGATTACCGCGCTGAGCAGGGTGATCGGCACGTCATAGCGGATCGATGCGCCGTGGATCGAAAAGCCCAGCATGGCAATGAAATGCATGACCCAGATACCGGTGCCGCCGATCGCGACCGCCGCGGCGACGAGCCATCCAGCGTGGCCGCTACCGGACCGCGCCCGAACCACACACCGCAGTCCCAGCAATGATCCGGTGAATGACATCAGATAAGCGACAACCGGCGTGAGCAACCCGTGGCTGAAGTGATCGATTTCCAGCACGCGAACTCCCTCGTTGGGCGGACGTCGACCGTCATCGCGACAGCGCGAGCCCGCCAGCTTGTACAGAACCAGCAGGTAGGCGATTTACAGTACTACTGTCCGCTAAATTTGGCATGGGATGAATCCAACCAGTGAGACAGTGCCCGCTATCCGGCGGCGACCACTTGTGCCCCATACATACCGAACGGGTCACCCACCGCTGAATCCTGCCGATCGTCACTACTGGCAATCGATCAGCACCGATATCGCTGGGACACAATGGATCTCGTGAACTCGCCAGTCGGCAACAGGCGTTCGCACATTTGCGAGAACGCCACGGCAATTTCGGTACGCATGCCGAGTCTCTTTGCGGCCCAGTACCGCCGAGTCGGATCGGGCTCAGTCGCCAACCGGACTTGACCGGCGTCGTGTGCTCGCAGTGGGTCAGCAGTATTCGCGTGAGACTTGCCGAAGTTGCCGGAGCACGCGGCAGCGCATCGCCAGTTGCCAGATCGGGTGGCAGCGGGTCGCCACTGCGACCACCGGTGACGCAGTGGCGAGGACAGCGGTTCAACCGGAAGTACTCGGCCAACCTCTTGGTCGGTGGACCAATTCCGAGCGGATGCTGCCCAGGGTGTGAATCGACGTCAGTACGGAAAGACCAGCTCAGGTGAGCCAGGACACAGACCGGGCGGGTCTGCGGGCAGAAGTGCTTCGGAACCGGCAGACTTGTGCATGTGGTTGCCCCCACTTTGCGCCGAATCCACTCCCCCTGGACGCAGACCGTCGACCTCGGTGACGAGTTGCGCGCGGTCTGGTCGTGGGCGCGTCGGCCCCGATTGGTGCGCCGACTGCTGCCCGAACTGCGCCAGCACCTGTCCGGCGCACCGGCGAGCACGGCCTACGCGTTCACCTTGTTCGTCACCTGGTGGACGCTGCGCGGGGTCGGCGATTCGGTGGAGCGCAGGCTGATCTTCTCGGCCTCCACCAACCTCTACAACATGCAGCACAACCCGATCCAGGTGCTGGTGGCATCGGCGTTCTGGACCCAGGGGCAATTTCCGTGGGTCACCATCGCGGAGATTCTCGTGGTCATGGGCTTCGCCGAACGCTGGCTCGGCACCAGTCGCTGGATTCTGCTGTTCGCGACCGGCCATATCGGCGCGACGCTGCTCACCGTCACCGCCATCGACCATGCCATCGACCACCACGTCATCCCGGTGCGTGTGCAGTACGCGGCGGATGTCGGCACCAGCTACGGATTCACCGCGGTTCTAGCGGCCATGGCGTTCCACTTCCGCGGTGTGGTCCGCGCGTTGTGGGCGGGTGTCATCGTTGTATTCCTCGGCTCGGCGCTGCTGATCGGACCGACCTTCACCGACTACGGGCATATGTGCGCGGCCCTGATCGGTTTGGCGGTCGGATTCGTCGCGTCGACTTTCTGGCGGCGTATCGAACGCCTACGTGCTGAACGCGACGCGATTTCCGCCGCGCCGACACCGGCGTCGACGAATCCGCTTGCGGTGTCCCGGAATCCCGTGACCGGCGCCGATACCGGGACAAGTTCCATTGCGGCGCAGCCGCTATCCGGTGCTGACAGCGGGGCTGAAGCGGCGCTGCACCATGCCGATGACCGGTTCGACGACGCGGGCCGCGATCGGGCCGAGCACCGCCATCAGTAGCACATAGGCCGAGGCGAGTGCGGCGAGTTGGCCGTCGACCGCGCCCATGCCCACCGCCAAACCCGCGATAACAATCGAGAATTCACCGTGCGCGACCAGTGCCGCGCCCGCGCGCGCCCGGCCCATCCGGCGGATACCTTGCCGACTCGCCGCCCACCAGCCGGTGGCGACCTTGGTGAGCACGGTGACCACCGCGAGCAGGATCGCCCAGCCGAGCACCGGCGGAATGGCCCGCGGATCGGTACTGAATCCGAAGGCCACGAAAAAGATGGCCGCGAACAGATCCCGGATCGGTTCCAGCAGTTTGGTCGCCTCGCGCGCGGTGGAACCGGAGATCGCGATGCCGAGCAGGAATGCGCCGACCGCCGCCGAAACATTCAGCGCCGATGCCAGCCCGGCGACCAGCAGCGCCGCGCCGAGCAGCTTCAACAGGAATACCTCGCGGTCGGCGCTGTCGACGATCGCCGAGACGTACCGGCCGTAGCGCAGCGCGACGACCAGGACGACGGTGACAGTGGCCAGGGCCAGACCGAGCACGGTCAGCCCGCTCAGCAAGCTCGTACCGGCCAGGATCGCGGTGAGGATCGGCAGATACATCGCCATCGCGAGATCCTCGAAGACCAGAATCGACAGGATCACCGGGGTTTCCCGGTTACCGAGGCGGCCGAGGTCATTCAGCACCTTGGCGACAATGCCCGATGACGAGATGTAGGTGACACCGGCCAGGGTGATGGCTCCGGTCATCCCCCAACCGAGTAACAGGGCGACCACCACGCCGGGCGTCGCGTTCGCGACGAGATCGACCAGACCTGCGGCCCAGGAGCGGCGCAATCCGGTCACCAGTTCTGCCGCGGTGTATTCGAGGCCGAGCAGTAACAACAGCAGCACGACGCCGATTTCGCCTGCGATATGGCCGAATTCGTTCGCGGCGCCCAGTTCTACCAAGCCACCCTGGCCGAACGCCAGCCCGCCGAGCAGATATAGCGGAATCGGGGACATGCCGAAGCGTGCCGCCACTCTCCCGAGCATGCCGAGGGTGAATAACACCGCCCCGAGCTCGATGAGGGCGAGCGCGGTTTCGTTCACGCTCTCACCCGTGCGTCAGGATCTTCGCGGCCGCGTCCAGACCGTCGGGGGTACCGACGACCACGAGTATGTCATCGGCGGTGAAAGTGAAATCCGGTCCCGGCGATGGGTGCAGCTGCCCCGCACGCATCACCGCGACGATGGAAGCCTTGGTGCGCGTGCGCATTCCGGTCTCGCCGAGGGTGCGGCCCTCGTACGGCGAATCCTCGCTGATGGGTAGCTGGCGGGTGGTGATCCCGGGTAGGTCGCGGTGATCCTCTCGTAGCTTCGCCACCAACTGCGGCGAGCCGAGGAGGTTGGCGAGCACCGCGGCCTCGTCGGGAGTCAGCGGTACTTGCGCGGCGCAGGAGTCCGGGTCATCGGGTTTGGAGACGATCAGATCGATGCCGCCGTCGCGGTGATCGACCACACCGATCCGGCGGCCCGACCGCACCTGGAAGTCTTTGCGTACCCCGATCCCGGGTAGGGCGGTGACATCGACGTTCACCCCTCCACCCTAACCGGCAAAAGCGGCTGACCGCCCAACAGCCCATCGACCGCGCTGACCATTTCGAGTGACCTGCAAGCGATCGCTACGCGCACAAGCACAATGCCTGCGATCACCGATGCCCAACCCGTGACGCCGTCGGCATGCTCGGTATCGGATCACCCGTCAGCGTCGCCGCGGGTGGGTCCGCTGCGTGAGTCATCGAATCGACCCGGACTCATTCCTTCGGCGGACCCGGGGACGCTGGGGCATGTGCTGTGATGGGGCGATGCGACGGCAGTGGGATGCTTTGTCGGCGACCGCGCAGGACGCGCTGGTCGCCGCCTTCGCGCTCGCACTCGGCGCCGCGCTCTATCTGACCGGCCTGTTCGAGATGGCCAGTGACCTGAGCCGGCACCCGTCGCTGCCGGTGCGGTTCGGGGTACTCGCGCTGATCTGCGTGGCGACTTTCCTGCGGCGTCGCATGCCGATCTCGGCGCTCGGTATCGGGCTCATCCCGTTCGCCATCGATTTCGCACTCGGTCCGACGGTGCCGGTCTGGCTCATCTATTCGGATCTGATCTATGCGGGTGTGCTGTATGCCGCGCCCGCGCGCTCGCGCTGGCTGGTCACCGTTTGCGGGGTGGTCTCGGCTGTACTGACCGTGCTGGCGCTCGTGCTCGGCGACTGGCGGGTCGCGGTGATCACCATCGCCGCGCTGTTCGCCTTCGTCGCGACGCCGCTGTGGTGGGCGCTGTCGGTGCGCGGGCACAAGGAGATCGCCGAGGCCGAACGCAAACGCGCACAGGCGATGACATTGGTTGCCGAATTGGATCGGCGCGCCGCCATCGCCGACGAACGCAAGACGATGGCGCGCGATCTGCACGATGTTATCGCGGGACACCTGTCGGCCATCGCCATTCAGTCCGAAGCGGCGCTGGGTGTGCTGGCTCGGCAGGACACCGATCCCACTGTCGCCGGGATCATTTCGTCGATCCGTTCCAATAGTGTCAGCGCGCTACAGGAGATGCGCACCATGATCGGCCTGCTGCGCCGCGACGACGGCGGCGAGGACGACGCGGCCGCGCCGCGCAAACTGGCTCAGCTGCCGATCCTCGTCGATGCGGCCCGCGCCGCCGGAATCACCGTGCGCGTGCGGGATTCGCTGAACGGGACGGCGCTGCCGAGCGCGGTCGACCAAGCCGCCTACCGAATCGTCCAGGAAGCACTGACGAATGCCATGAAGCACGCACCGGGGCAGGAGGTCGATATCGATGTGCGTACGGAGGCAACGGATCTGGCCCTCTCGGTGCGCAATCCCACGGCGCCGGTGCGCAATCGACCGCCCGACGACGCGCGCCACAGTGGTCTGATGAATATGCGGGAACGGGCCGCGGCGCTCGGCGGCACCTTCACCGCCGGACCCGGCGCCGATGGCTGGGAAGTCCTTGCCCGACTGCCGATCTCGACGACGGAGGTGTCATGATCCGGGTACTGATCGCCGATGACCACGGCGCGATCCGGGCCGGACTGCGGATGATCCTGGAGACCGCCGAGGGCATCGAAGTGGTCGGTGAGGCCGCCGACGGCGATATCGCGGTGGCACAGGCCAAGGCACTGCGCCCGGATGTGGTGCTGATGGATGTGCGCATGCCGGGCGTCGACGGCATCACCGCCACCGGCCGCATCACCGACGACGGCCTGGCCAGGGTGCTCATCCTGACGACCTTCGACCTGGACGAGTACGTCTTCCGGACGCTGCGCGCAGGCGCGTCCGGCTTCGTGCTGAAATCCGCGTCGGGACAGGCACTTGTCGATGCGGTGCGCGCGGTGGCGGCGGGTGACGGTGTGCTCGCGCCCGAGGTGACCGCGGCGGTGATCAATGCGTTCGCCTCGACCGATGGCGAACCGAACCGGCCCGCGCCGGATGGCTTGGACGAGCTGACCGAACGCGAACGCGAGGTGCTCGACTGTCTCGGCGAGGGTCTGTCCAATGCGCAGATCGCGACGCGGCTGTTCATCGGCGAGACAACAGTCAAAACACATGTCTCACGTGTGCTCACCAAACTCGGTGTGCGGTCCCGGGTTCAGGCCGCCATCGTGGCGCGCGAGGCCAGGGAGTGGTAGGTCAGGACGCCGGAAAGTTCGGATCGAGTGCGGCGAAGGTGCCGTCCGGGCCGGGCTGGTACTCGACCACGGCGGTGACCGCGCCGACCGGCAGCGGACCGTACAAATGGGGGAACAGCATTGATTCCGGATCGGTGGGCACACCCGGTTCCCATTTCACCGGCGCGCCGACGCGAGCCGGATCTATGCGCAGCAGCACCATGTCCCGCCGTCCGGTGAACAGTCGGTTGGCGGGCAGATGCGCCTGCGCCGGCGTGGAGAGATGGATGAACCCGATCTCCCCGAACGACTCCGGGCGGTACTCGCCGGTTTGCCGGGCGGTCAGCCAATCGGCGAGTGTGCAAATGTGAACGAGCGTGTGAGTGTCATGGATCACGGGTAATCTCCCGGTAGACAACTGGATAGGCCTGTTCGTGATCGTGGTCGAGTGGAGTTCGATACGTAACCAGTGATGTTCGCCAGTAGCGAAATCCCAGGTGGTGTTATCGAAAACACACAGAATCACTTCCGGGAACAAAGCCCCCGTCCCGAACGTCTGACAGAGTAGTCATACCCCTGCTGGGAAGTAGCGGTAGCGAGCCCGCGGAGTGACCACGGGCCCCACACCAGGTGAACGGACTGTAGTGCCGGGAGCCAGGACGGAGGAGTCATGCCAGGAACCCTGACAAGCACCCCACTGACCGCGGTCGATCGTTGCGACCGCTGCGGTGCTGCCGCACGAGTTCGTGCCGTATTGCCCGCAGGTGGCGAGTTGCTCTTCTGCCAGCACCACGCGAACGAACACATGGATCGCTTGCGTGAGCTCGAAGCCGTGATCGATACGGAATCAGCTCCCGCGCTCTGACCAGTCCTCGCGTCCCGACACAACAGCATCGAACAACAGAACATCGCTGATAGACGACAGCGGGCGACCTACAGGTCGCCCGCTGTCGGCGTTTCCGGTCCCGCTGCTCCGGACAGGATGCCGTCGAGCAGTTTCCCGAGACCGAAGGCGAAGTCGCCCGGCGGGTCCGACGGCGCTTGATAGCGTTCGCCTACCGCGGCACCGACCCGCGAGGCGATCGGGAACTCCTCGACCGACATGACCTCGGTCAGCAGCGGACCGTGCTGCTCCCACCACTGCGCGTCGCTCAGCTCCGCGGTACTGCGGATTCCGGCGATCTCCATCCGCGCATTGCCGGTCGCGAATTCCGACAGCACCGCGATCACCCGATCCATAGCCAGATCGGATAATCCGATCCCCTCGATCGCGGCCAGCTGCCGTTCATATCTGCGCATCCGGCCCGGACCGAGGACCAGCCGCCACGGTGGCACCTCGAGCAGCCACGGGTGCGCGATCAGTTCCGCACGGACCTGTTCGGCGATCGCGGACATTCGGTCACGGACCGGGAGATCGGTCGAGATAGGTACGTCCTCCAGCGCGACGGTGTCGACCATCAACACGGTCAAAGCCTCCTTGCTCGGCACATAGGTATAGAGGCTCATCGGGCGCAGGCCGAGTTCGGCAGCGACCGCACGGATCGACACCTTCTCGTATCCCTCCCGATCGGCGAGGGCGATCGCGGCGACGACGACCTCATCGACACTCACCGTCTGCTTCGGGCCGCGCCCACCGGATCGCGGCGGCACAGCATGTCGCCAGAGCAGGCTCATCAACTGTTTCGCCTGGTTGGTCACGTGGTCCTCTCGGAATTAATTCGGTACGCTGTACGTTGTTACAATACTCCGTACACCATACGACGATCTAGGGGACCGCCCTGCCAAGCACACAGGCCACCTACCTACCCGACCGCCACATGTTCGCGCTGTGGACCTGGAACGGATCCGCGCCCGGCCGCGCGCCGGACGGCGATCGAGAAGCACTCTCTCTAGCAGTGCCGACGGGTCCGCACGACGCGATCGAGGTCACCGATGTCGACTGCGCACTCGTTGATCCGGACGAGCTGTTGAATCTGGACCTCGGTGACGCGGGCCCGTCCGTACATGCTTGGCGCGCGGTGCTGCAGGACGGAGCCGAACCGTGCGATGCTCAGCCGGTGCCGCTGCCCATTGCGGCGCACGCTGTCCCCGACGCTGCCGGCACATCGATCGTGTCAGCCGAGCGCGCGATGCGGGTGTTGCGTGAAACACGGTGTATCGGGGCGGAATTGCGGGCGGGGCTGAAGGCGGAGTTGCGGCCGTATCAAGTGCGCGGGACGGGGTGGTTACACGAGACCGTCTCGGCGCACGGTGGGGCGGTCTTGGCCGATGAGATGGGGCTCGGGAAAACGGTGCAGACCATCGGGTTTCTGCTCGGGCGGGCCGAACGCGGAGCGCAGCTCGTGGTTTGTCCGACGTCGTTGGTAGGGAACTGGGCGCATGAAATCACGCGGTTCGCGCCGGGGCTGCGGGCGGTGGTGTGGCGTGGGGGTGAGATCGCGGATGAGGCCGGGACCATTATGGTGACCGGGTATCCGATATTGCGGTTGCACGGTGGTGTGTTGACCGATCGGTCCTGGGCGACAGTCGTTTTCGATGAGGCGCAGGCGTTGAAGAATCCGCGCACCCAGGTGTCCGAGGCGGCACGGGCATTGACGGCGGAGGCGAAGGTCGCGCTGACGGGCACGCCGGTGGAGAACCATCTCGAGGATCTGTGGGCACTGCTGAATCTGGTGGCGCCGCGGCTGTTCGGGCATCGCACCCAGTTCCGCCGTCGATTCGTCCGGCCGATCCACGAGGGGTCGGCGGCCGCGGCGGGCCGGCTGCGGGATGCGCTCGAACCGGTGCTGTTGGCGCGCCAGAAGGCTCAGGTCGCCGCATCACTGCCCGCGAAGATCCACAGCGATCTGCTCTGCGATCTGACCGCCGAACAGGAACGGCTCTACGACCAACTGCTCGACAAGGCGATCGATGACGGCTTCGGCCACGGCGCGCAACGGCAGACCCGGGTGCTCGCGGCGCTGACCGCTCTCAAGCAGGTCTGCAACCATCCGGGACTGATCACCGGTCAGCTGGGCGAATTGGCGGGTCGGTCCGGAAAGCTGGACCTGTGCGCCGATATCGTGGCAAACAATCTCGAAACCGGCGACCCGACACTGATATTCACCCAGTATCGCGCCACCGGTGACCTGCTGGTCCGCCACCTGGACGAGCAGTTCGGGGTGCGGGCGCCGTTCTTCCACGGCGGACTGAATCAGGCCGAGCGGGCCGAGATCGTTTCGGGTTTCCAGGCCGAAGACGGTCCGCCCGTGTTGATCCTGAGTCTGCGCGCCGCAGGCACCGGTCTCACCCTGACGCGTGCCGCCGATGTCATCCACTTCGACCGCTGGTGGAATCCAGCCGTCGAAGCCCAGGCCTCCGACCGGGTGCACCGCATCGGCCAGACCCGCACCGTCACCATTACCACCCTGACCTCGGGCACCACCGTCGAGGAGCACATCGCGGGCATGCACGACCGCAAATCCGCCCTCGCGGACCTCAACGATTCGGCCGGAATCGCCGCATTGGCCCGCCTCGACGACGACCAGCTCATCGAAATCCTGCGCCGCAAGAGGCAGAACTGATGGCGGACAACGAATTCGGATACACGGCATGGGGCATGGACTGGGTCCGGCTCGCCGAACCCCTGCGCCAGACCCGCCCCGACCCGCTGCTCCCCCGTGCCCGCAGCATTGCCCGCAACAACGGTGTCCAGGCGAGCGTCGAAGGGCGCATCGTGCGCGCCGCAATCCATCGCGGTGGGCAGGCCTCGGTAACCCACCTCGAAGTCGCGCCACTTTCCCGTTCAGCCATCACCGCGATCGCCGAAATCATCCCGGATACAGCAGTTCTCACCGACGAAATGCACCGGGCGCTGGTCAACGCCGGCATCAGCCCAGCACCCGGCCCGGCCGGGACGGACTGCTCCTGTTCGGCTCGCACCGCCCGCTGCGTGCACGTCCTCGCGGTGTTCTACGACATGGCGCGCCGCGTGGACGAGAACCCTCGCCTGGCGCTGGAGATCCAGGGCTATTTCCAAGCGGCACCGGAGGATTCGACAGCCCCGGGCGAGTCACCTCGCTGGACCCCGATCAATGCACTCGATCCTGCGGACTACTTCGAGGCCGCAATAGCGGTGCGCTGAAAGAATTCACTCGGGGCGGCGGGCACGGAAGCGGAAACTTCCTGCGCCGGTTTCGATCTCGACATCGGTGAAACCGGCTCGGGTGAGCCGGTCGGCGGCATGCTCCGGCGGTACCGGCACGCAGGTGTCGCCGAGGTGCAGCAGGCGGAATACGCGGCCGTCGAGGCCGTCGCTGCCTGCGAATACACCGCCGGGGCGCAGGACACGCAGGGCTTCGCCGAAAAGCGCGTCCTGCGCTCCGGCAGTGGGTACGTGGTGCAGCATCGTGAAGCACACGACCGAGTCGAATTGCCTTGAGGGCAAGGGCATATCCGCGCCGTCGCCCTCGATCACCGTCATCGCGGCGCCGTGCCGGGTGCGCAGCCGATCGACGAGCACCGGATCGATCTCGACACCGGTCAGCTTGCTGGTGCGCTCTCGCAAAGCGCGGATATTGGCACCGTAGCCGGGGCCGATCTCGAGTGCGGACGCACCGAGGTCGAGACCGGACAGCGCCCACGGGACGATCCGCGTCGTACTCGTACGCTCCCACGCCGCCGATCGGCACATCAATTTGTGTACGTAGTTCATCGCCATGGGATTCACGCTAGAAGCGGCCGGCTGTGACCACGACAGGCTACGGTGACAAGTTGTGTCGCGAAACGGCCAATTCTTGGTGCCCCAACCCGGGACATCTCAGCCGAACGACGGATCCGTGGTATTCCCGGCCGCGATCGGCGATACCGCCATGGTCTTCGGCGCGGGCGTCATGCCCGCGGGCTACCGGTTCGACACCCATGAACATCCGCAGCATCAAATCGCCTGGGCGGCAAGGGGTGTCATCGCCGTCGAAATCGGCAACGGCTACTGGGTGCTGCCACCGACCCGCGCCCTCTGGATCCCCGGCGGCACCCGACACCGAACCGAAACCACCCAGGGCGCGACCATGCGCGGCATCTTCGTGGCACCCGATCGATGCCCGGTCTCGCTTACCACCCCGACAATGCTCCGAGTGTCGCCATTGCTGCGCGAACTGTTCGACCATCTCACCGGGCCCGGCACCGCGCTCGCGCCCGGAGCGGACGCGGAGCGACGCGAGCACGTCGACGAGCCCCCGCTCACGGACGCTCGAGCTGACGGGAGCACCACAGCGGCGACTCGAAATCCCGCCGACGATAACGCCGCCGCACGGCGCGAGCGCGCCGAGGCGGTCATTTTCGACCTGCTCGAGCCGGTCGCCGTGATTCCCGTCGGCGCCCGCCGACCGGTGGATGCCCGAGCCGGTCAGGTCGCCGACGCCCTGACCCGCAATCCCGCCGACCCCCGCACCCTCGCCGAATTCGCCGCCGACGCCGCAACCAGCCCCCGCACCCTGGCCCGTCTGTTCCTCGTCGAAACCGGAATCTCCTTCGGCCAGTGGCGAACCCAGATCCGCCTGGCCGCCTCCCTCCCCCTGCTCGCCGAGGGCCTGCCGATCGCCCGCATCGCGGGTCGCGTCGGCT
The DNA here is from genome assembly GCF_044465765.1 of Nocardia sp. NPDC049526. NCBI lineage: Bacteria > Bacillati > Actinomycetota > Actinomycetes > Mycobacteriales > Nocardiaceae > Nocardia > Nocardia sp. NPDC049526. Next base: position 894,329 of record NZ_JBITMA010000002.1, read on the forward strand.
ACGCCACCCCCAGCGCCTACGTGGCCGCCTTCCGCCGCGCCGTCGGCGTCTCCCCCGGCCGCTACTTCACCGGGTAATCGCGCGCTGCGGAGTCAGGCGTTGGTGCCGCCGTCGACGGTGAAGGTCGCTCCGGTGATGCTGCGGCCGGAGGGGCCGGCAAGGAAGGTTACGGTGGCGGCGATGTCGTCGGTGGTGCCGAAGCGACCGAGCGCGGTCAGGCCGATCTGGTGGGAGGCATGGTCGCCGTCGGCCGGATTCATATCGGTGTCGGTGGAGCCGGGCTGCACCAGGTTGACCGTGATGTTGCGCGGACCGAGTTCGCGCGCAAGGGCTTTCGTGAATCCGTTGAGTGCGGATTTGCTCAGGTTGTACAACGCGAGTCCACCGAATGCGGCGCGCTCGGACAGGTTGCTGCCGATGCTGATGATCCGCCCGCCCTCGACCATATGCTCGACCGCCGCCTGCGCACCGACGAACGCCGCCCGCGCGTGGATGTTGAGCGCGCGGTCGATCTCCTCGACGGTGAACTCCTCGAACGGCTTGGCCGGGAAGATGCCCGCGTTATTGACCAGCACATCGAGCCTGCCGAGTTCGGCCGCGGCCCGATGCACCGCCGCGACGACCGCGCCCGCGTCGGCGCTGTCGGCTTGGATGGCGATCGCGCGCCGCCCCAACGCTTCCGCCTCGGCGACCACCGATTTCGCCAGCAGTTCGTTGTGCTGGTAGGTCAGTGCCACATCCGCGCCCGCCGCGGCCAGGTGCCGCACGATCGCCGCTCCGATGCCCCGGCTGCCCCCGGTCACCAGCGCCACTTTGGCCGTCAGATCCGACATCGCAACTCCTCCTAATTCTGTGTCGATCAGTACATAAATAGCTAAGCGCAGGCGCCGCGACGGTGTCAAGGGGTATATTTAGCGATCGACACAGAAAGGAACGGGCCATGGCCGAACGTGGACGCCCGCGCGCATTCGACCGTGAGGTCGCGCTGCGTCGCGCCATGGAGGTGTTCTGGGAGCACGGCTACGAGGGCTCGTCGATGAGCGATCTCACCGCGGCGATGGGCATCAACTCACCGAGCCTGTACGCCGCCTTCGGCGGCAAGGAAGAGCTGTTCCGCGCGGCTGTCGGTCTGTACGGCGAGAGCGAAGGCGGTTACACCGCACGCGCCCTGCGCGAGGAACCCACCGCCCGCGCCGGCATCGAAGCCATGTTGCGCGACAACGCCACTGCCTATACCCACAAGGACAAACCGCACGGCTGCATGGTCGTGCTGGCAGGCTCCACCTACACCACCCGCAGCGAAACCATCCGCGACTTCCTGGTCGAAAAGCGCCGCGAGACAACCGAAGACATTCGCGAACGCCTGGATCGCGGTGTCACGGAAGGTGATCTACCTCCGGACACCGATACTGCCGCCCTCGCCGGCTTCTACACCACGGTCCTGTACGGCCTGTCGATCCGCGCCCGCGACGGCGCTTCGCACACCGAACTCACCCGATCCATCGACTGTGCCATGGCAGCCTGGCCCGCATCGGCCATCGCACGCTGATCGCCGCGGTTACTTACGGCGCAGGGCGGCGATGCGCTCACCCAGTTGGTCCGCGGTGGCCAATGCCGTTGGCGGACCACCGCATTCGCGGCGCAACTCACCGTGGATCACCCCGTGCGGCTTGCCGGTGCGATGGTGGTGCATGGCGACCAGGCTGTTGAGCTCACGACGCAGCTCACCGAGCTTGTCCGCGGTCGCGACCCGCTCGGCGGCCGAGGCGACCTGCGGACCAGGATCGGGCGTCGCGGCCTCACCGCGTTCGGCGAGTTGCTTCGACTGACGTTCACGCAGCAGGGCCCGCATCTGCTCCGCGTCCAACAGCCCGGGAATCCCGAGGTAGTCCGCCTCTTCCGCACTGCCCGCGAAAGTGGCCGTGCCGAAGGAGGATCCGTCGTAGATCACCTGGTCGAGTTCGGCGTCAGCGGCGAGTGCGACGAATGGCTTCTCGTCCTCGCCCGGCTCGTCCTTCTGCTTGTTCGCGTCGATCAGGAGTTCGTCTTCGAGGCCGTTCTGCTCGCGGTGCGGCTTGCCGATGACGTGATCGCGCTGCAGTTCCAGCTGCGCGGCCAGATCGAGCAGCACCGGCACCGACGGCAGGAACACGCTGGCGGTCTCGCCTGGCTTGCGCGCACGCACGAACCGGCCGATGGCCTGAGCGAAGTACAGCGGTGTCGAGGCACTGGTCGCATAGACGCCGACCGCGAGGCGCGGCACGTCGACGCCCTCGGACACCATGCGGACCGCGACCATCCACGGCTGGGTGTTCTTGCTGAATTCGGCGATCCGGTCCGAGGAGGACGGATCATCCGAGAGGACCACCGCGGGCCGCTCGCCCGAGATGTGTTCCAGCAGTTCGGCGTAATCGCGGGCCCGCTCCTGATCGGTGGCGATCACCAGACCACCGGCATCGGGCATACCGGTCGCACGCAGCTGGCGCAGCCGGGTGTCCGCAGCGACCAGCACCTTGGACATCCAGTCGCCGGCCGGATCCAGTGCGGTGCGCCAGGCACGGGCGGTGTGTTCGGCGCTCAGCGGCTCCCCGAGGCGGGCCGAATACTCCTCGCCCGCGCTGTCGCGCCAGTGCGCCTCACCGGAATACGCCAGGAAGACGACGGGCCGGACCACGCCGTCGGCCAATGCCTCCGCATAGCCGTAGCTGTGGTCCGCGCGCGAGCGCGGGAAACCGGCCTCATCGGGTTCGTAGCTGATGAACGGGATCTGGCTGTCATCGCTGCGGAACGGGGTGCCGGTCAGCGCGAGCCGGCGGGTGGCGTCACCGAATGCCTCGGCGGTCGCATCACCCCAGGACTTCGCATCGCCCGCATGGTGGATCTCGTCGAGAATCACCAGCGTTCTGCGTCTCTCGGTGCGAACACGGTGCCGTGCGGGATGCGAGGCGATCTGCGCGTAGGTGACCACCACGCCGTGATAGTCGCCGGAGGTCGCACCCGTCGCGTTGGAGAAGCGCGAATCCAGCTGAATGCCCACGCGGGCCGCGGATTGGGCCCACTGATGTTTGAGGTGTTCGGTCGGAGCGACCACGGTGACCTGGTCGACGGTGCGGTCGGCCAGCAGTTCGGCCGCGACTCGCAGTGCGAAGGTGGTCTTACCCGCGCCCGGCGTCGCCACCGCGAGGAAGTCCCTCGGCTTGGTGGACAAGTACTTCATCAGGGCCCGGCGCTGCCAGGCACGTAGCGAACCACCTGTGGAACCCGCGGCGCTCGATTTTTGCGAATCGCCCGGTGTTTCCGCTTCTCCCGCCACAGCGGCGCCACCCGACACAGTCACGAAGACGACCCTAGCTGTCCCCCATGGCGTGTCGCCAAACCGACGCGGCGTGGGCGACGGGCGTCACACGCCGAACCCTGCGCCACGCCGTGTTCATCTGCTCCCCATCGACTCGATGCCACGGCAAACCAGAACAATATGCTCGGATGCGCGATGCTGTTAAGCATCATGACCGACGAAAGTGCTCTACCCCGCCACACCCCGGGGGCCGGCGACCAGCCGATCCACAGCGGCGGACGCGGCGCGGAACCCACGGCGGCGACCTATGCCCGCAACGCCGCAACGCGGGCTGCGCATGCCGCGCGACAGGGTGGCAAACTCGTCCTGCGGGTGGCGGTGAAGTCATGGAACGATTCGATTTTCGCCAAATCCGCGGCCGCGGCGTTCTGGCAGACGATGTCGCTGGCGCCGCTGCTGCTCGGGGTGCTCGGCAGCCTCGGTTACGTCGGGGAATGGTTCGGACCCGATACCGTGGAGATCGTCCAGCAGAAGATCATCGCGTTCAGCCGGGACCTGTTCAGCACCAGTGTGGTGAGCGACCTGATCGAACCGACAGTCACCGATGTGCTCAGTCGCGGACGCGCCGCCTTCGTCTCGGTGGGTTTCGTAATGTCGCTGTGGGCGGGATCCTCGGCAATGTCGACCTTCGTGGATTCGATCGTCGAGGCGCACGGGCAGCAGGACGCCCGGCATCCGGTGTGGCAGCGCATCTTCGCCTTGCTGCTTTATGTGCTGTTCCTGGTGGTCGCGGTGTTTCTGCTGCCGCTGATCGCGCTGGGGCCGACATTGATCGGACGGGTGCTGCCGGATTCGTGGCGGGAACCCGGGTTGCGGCTGATCGATTCGTTCTATTACCCGGGTGTCGGCCTAGTGCTGATAATCGGGCTCACCACGCTGTACAAGCTGGCGCTGCACAAATCGCTGCCGTGGCACCGGCTGTTCGGCGGGGCGCTGGTCGCGGGCGTGTTCTTCATGACCGCCAGTGAGGGACTGCGCCGCTACCTGGCCTGGGTCACCAGGACCGGTATCAGCTACGGTGCGCTCGCCACGCCGATCGCGTTCCTGCTGTTCACGTTCTTCCTCGGCTTCGCGGTCATCCTCGGCGCCGAATTCAATGCTGCGGTGCAGGAATTCTGGCCCGCTCGCAGCACTCGCATCGATCAGGTGAAGGAATGGTTGTCCAATCAGTTGGGCGGGGACGACTCCGACACCGAACAGGATGATCCGGGCACAGCGAAGCCCCCGAACCCACAGGAGGCTCAGGGGCCGATCGCGCGGACACACGACAACGGCGCCGATGCCGACCGGGGACGACTCAGCGCGCCCGGCGATCCGTCACCGGCGTCGGCTCACTCGCCCTTGCGCAAGCCGTCGTAGACCTTCTTGCACTCCGGGCAGACCGGCGAGCCGGGCTTCGGCGAGCGGGTCACCGGGAAGACCTCACCGCAGAGGGCGACCACGTGGGTGCCCATGACGGCGCTCTCGGCGATCTTGTCCTTCTTCACGTAGTGGAAGAACTTCGGGGTGTCGTCGCCCGTCGTCTCATCGGTGGTCGTATCCGGGCGAACCAGAGTGTCGGTACTCACGCATTCCATGATGCCGCATACTCGCCAGCTCGGCTGATGACGGTCGGTGTTCGTCGAGCTGACCAGGCCATGTGCGGTGCGCCGTCGACAGTGGAAGACTCAGGGTATGCAGCAGTACGGCGACACCCCCGACGCCGACGACATCGGCAGCGGTGATCGCCCGGACGTCGCAAAGCCGACGCCACCCCGCAAGTCCACCGGCTACTTCCCCGGCAATGACGAGAAGCACCCGGTGCTGATCACCGAGGCCGCGCCGTCACTGGAGGATCAGCACCGCGCCAGGGTTCGCCGCTACACCATCATCATGGCGTTCCGCATCCCCTGCCTGATCCTGGCTGCGATCGCCTACAGCGTCTTCAGCAACGCCCTGCTCTCGATCCTGATCATCACCGCCTCGATCCCCCTCCCCTGGATCGCCGTCCTGATCGCCAACGACCGCCCACCCCGCCGCAAGGACGAACCCAGCCGCTGGGACCGCCCCCACACCGCCATCGAATCCCGGCCACACCGCGCCATCGATTCCTGAGGCTGCGGTCGGGCCCTGGGCAGAGTAGGTCCAGGGTCGGTAGCGCAAGGCCAGGTCAGCAGGCAATCCTCGCCGGCAGCGCAATGGTGCCCACAACTTGCCACGCGGGTGCCGAAACGCCGAAACCAAACTGGACACCCGATCACCATGTATCGGTGGCGGCGAATGTCGAGAAAGTAGCGCCACCAGCGCATTCTCGGCGTCAGGCGTGGCGGCGGATGGTGGCGGACATGAGGGCGGCGGCGGCGCAGAGGGCGCCGGCGATGTACCAGGCGAGGTTGTAGGAGCCTTGGACGTCGCGGATGATGCCGGCACCGGTGGCGGCTATGGCGGAGCCGATCTGGTGGGAGGCGAAGACCCAGCCGAAGGCGACTGGGCCGTCGGCGCCGAAGAGTTCGCGGCAGAGCATGACCGTGGGCGGGACTGTCGCGATCCAGTCCAGGCCGTAGAAGATGATGAACACCCACATGCTCGGCTGCGTGTCCGGCGCGAACAGCGACGGCAGGATCAGCAGCGACAGTCCGCGCAGCGTGTAGTAGCCGACCAGCAGGTAGCGGGGGTCGGCGCGGTCGGTGAGCCAGCCGGAGAAGATGGTGCCCGCAACATCGAAGATGCCGACCAGCGCCAGCAGACCGGCGGCGGTGGTCGGCGGCATGCCGTGATCGTGTGCGGCACTGACGAAGTGGGTGCCGACCAGGCCGTTGGTCGATGCGCCGCAGATCGCGAATCCGCCTGCGAGCAGCCAGAATCCGGGGCTGCGCGCGATCGTGGTCAAGACCGTCAGTGCGCGGGTCGCACCGCCGGTCGCCTGCACCCGCAGTCCAACTGTGCTGCCGGGTTCGGCACCGTACGCGGAAACGCCTGCGTCACTGGGGAAGTCGCGGATGAACAACAGGACCAGCGGAACCACCGCCAGCGCGACACCCGCGACGATCAGCGAGGGCACTCGCCAGCCGTGCTCATGCGCGACGGCGGACACCACCGGCAGGAAGATCAGCTGCCCGGTCGCGCCCGCCGCGGTGAGCACGCCCGTCACCAGTCCGCGCTGACGCACAAACCAGCGACCGGTGATCGTCGCCACGAACGGCATGGACATCGATCCGACGCCGACTCCGACCAAGAGCCCCCAGGTCGCCACCAAATGCCAAGGCTGGGTCATGAATACCGTGAGCCCGCTACCCGCCGCGACCAGCACCAGTGCGCATGCCACCACCCGGCGGATACCGAATCGGTCCATCAGCGCCGCCGCGAACGGCGAAATCAGCCCGTACAGTAGCAGATTCAGCGAGACCGCGGCACCGATGGTGCCGTGGGACCAGCCGAACTCCTCGTGCAGCGGATCCAGCAGCACACTGGGCACCGACCGGAACGCCGCCGCGCCCAGGAGTGCGATGAATCCCACACCGGCGACGATCCAGGCGGGGTGCAGCCGCCGCGGCACGGAATCGACAGGTACCCGAGGCGTCTGCAGTTCAGTCACCCGCTGAGCGTGCCGGAATTTCGCGCATCGAACGAGTGGCCGGAATGCCACAAACCGCCAAGATCATGCCAGTTACGGCCGAGCCGAAACCGGCTCGACAGCATCGCGGTCGGCACCTACTGTGTGGCGGGGGTAAACGACGGGAACTCTCTCAGCGCCAGTGATGTGCGACACATCCGCGTCAACCGGGCGCGGCCGCCGCCGAATCACCGGAAGATGCGACAACTGCACGCCGGCTGCGGCGCGGGAACTTCCGCCAGGAAACAGGAGAAAGCATGATTCGGTGGGTCTGGGCCTTCCTCGACCGCCCGACGCAACGTTTCGACGAATGCGCGACATTCTGGTCGACGATCACCGACACCCAACTCTCGCCGCGACGCGGCGAGAACGACGAATTCCTCACGCTCCTACCGGAGCCCGCACTCTTCGCCGATGCGGGCGTCAAAATGCAGGCGGTGACCGGACTCGGCCGGGTACACCTCGATTTCGACGTCGACGATGTCACCGCCGCGGTCCGCATCGCGCTCGACCTCGACGCCGAACTGGTCGCCAACCACAAGAGCTACGCCGTGTTGCGCTCACCGGGCGGTCAGATCTTCTGCTTCACCCCAAGCGTCCGCGCGAAGGGCACTCCCGCCCCGGCCGTGCGCGCCCCGGACGGCACCCTCACCCGCCTCGACCAGGTCTGCCTCGATATCGGCCCGACCGACCACGCCGCCGAATCCCGCTTCTGGACCACCCTCACCAACTGGGACCTCGCCCAGGGCCGCCTGCCCGAATTCGCCCGGCTGCGCGCGAAAGAGCCGATGCCCGTACAGCTTCTGCTGCAGCGTCTCGGCGAGGACCGACCCGGCGGCGCGCACATCGACCTCGCCTCCGCGGATATCGACGCCACCGCCGCCTGGCACGAGTCCCTCGGCGCGACACTGGTCGAGCGCCATGAGCACTGGATCGTCATGTCCGATCCGGCAGACGCGCCCTACTGCATTACCGGCCGCGACCCGAACGGCGTCTGAGATCGCACGCTGTTCAGGTGACACGACGAGCACGTTTCGGTTGCTGGCGTGTCGCGGTGGCAGAGTACCGGTGTGCCTACCAACCAGACGACCACCGGATCGCTGCTCACCGCGCTGTGCCCCGATCTGCGGGCCGCGCTGACCCGCGTCGGCTACGACGCCGACACGCTGCTCGAAGTGCTCGGTGCCGACGCGCACGCCGCACTGGGTCGGTCCGAACCGGTCCCGGTGCGTCGCGCCGCTCGCCGAGCGGGCGCACTCGGAACCCTGATCCGCCTGTTGCTGCTCGGTGACGCACTGCCCGAACGCGAGGTCGCGGCCGCACTGGCACCGGTGGAGATCGACCGCGCGGTAGCCGCCGGCCTGCTCGCCCGTGACGGCGACGATGTGCGCGCGGCCCTGGACCTGCGCCCGCTCGACGCGGGCGAAGGCACCCGCTGGATCCTGTCCGACCTCGACGATTCGATGTTCCGGCGCACCCTGACCGAGGATCACGTGCTCGGCGTCGGCCACGCCTCCCTGTCGCTGTTGCGCGCCACCCCTACCCGCCGCGTTGGTTCGGTCCTCGACCTGGGCACCGGCTGCGGCGTCCAGGCCGTCCACGCCGCCGCGTACGCGGACCGGGTGACCGCGACCGACGTGAACCCGCGCGCCCTGTGGCTGGCCGAGGCGACGGCCGCACTCAACGGACTCGATATCGAACTTCTGGCCGGTTCCTGGTTCGAGCCGGTGGCCGGTCGCCGCTTCGACCAGGTGGTGGCCAATCCGCCGTTCGTCGTCGGCCCCGCTCGCATCGAACACACCTACCGCGACTCCGGGCTCGCCCTCGACGGCGCAAGCGAATTGGTGATCTCGCAAGCCCCCGCCCTGCTTGCCCCCGGCGGCACCGCCGCGATGCTGGCGGCGTGGGTGCATGTGGACGGCGAGGACTGGCGCCAGCGCGTCTCGTCCTGGCTGCCCGCGCACGGCGTCGATGCCTGGGTGGTCCAACGCGATGTCGCCGATCCGGCCCTCTATGTCGGAACATGGCTGCGTGACGCGGGTTTGGATCCGCGCGACCCGGCCGCACAGGAGCGCGCCGAACAGTGGCTCGACGCCTTCACCGCCGCGGGTGTCGAGGGCATCGGCTTCGGCTTCGTCTACCTGCACGCCATCGACGGTCCCACCGAGCTGCTCGCCGAGGACCTGACGCACGGCTTCGAGGATCCGCTCGGCGCCGAGGCCACCGCGTATTTCGCGCGCTCGGCCTGGTTGCGCCGCGCCGCCGCCGAGGAAAATCTCGCCTGGTCAACACGTTTCGTGGTCGATCCGGCAACCGCGCTGGAACGGGTCTATCTGCACAGCGAATTCGGTTGGGAGCAGCAGGTCGCGCGGCTGCACCGCGGCGACGGTCCGCGCTGGCAGCACGAGGTGGACGAGTCCACCATCGCACTCGTCGCGGGAATGCGCGCCGAGGGTTTGCCGTTACACGAGCTGATAGAACTGCTCGCGCTCGCCGACGGATCGAGCGAAGTGACCGAGGAGTTCGCGGCCGACGCATTATCCGTGGTGGCCGGATTGGTTCGCCACGGTTTGGTACGGCCCGTGTAACGAAGCGGCAACCGCTCGCATCCCACCGGACGCTTCGCGCACGGGCTGTTCCGACAGGGTGGGGTTCTCAGGAACTTCTCAGACGCGAGTGACGGAAACCGCAGTTCAGAGCGGTTTATCGGAGCAGTAGCGGGGAACTTTCTACCTGTCGGGTCCGTTGTTCGGAGTGAGACACCACCGACAGGAGGCAAGTCATGACAAGCCCCGCCACCACTCGTGTGCGCACCAGCGATTCGGACCTCGACGCCCAGAGCCCTGCCGCCGACCTGGTACGTGTGTACCTGAACGGGATCGGCCGTACCGCACTGCTCACGGCAGCCGACGAGGTCGAGCTGGCCAAGCGCATCGAGGCGGGCCTCTATGCGCAGCATCTGCTGGAGACCGGCAAGCGACTGTCGGCCACCCGCAAACGCGATCTGGCCGCCATCGTTCGCGAAGGCCAAGCCGCGCGCTCGCATCTGCTCGAAGCCAACCTCCGGCTCGTGGTCTCCCTCGCCAAGCGCTACACCGGCCGCGGTATGCCGCTGCTGGACCTGATCCAGGAGGGCAACCTCGGCCTGATCAGGGCAATGGAGAAGTTCGACTACGCCAAGGGATTCAAGTTCTCCACCTATGCCACCTGGTGGATTCGGCAGGCCATCACCCGCGGCATGGCCGATCAGAGCCGTACCATCCGCCTCCCCGTGCATCTGGTCGAGCAGGTCAACAAGCTCGCCAGGATCAAGCGAGAACTGCATCAGCAGCTCGGTCGCGAGGCCACCGATGCCGAACTCGCCAACGAGTCGGGCATTCCGGTCGACAAGATCTCCGATCTGCTCGACCACAGCCGCGACCCGGTAAGCCTGGATATGCCGGTCGGCAACGACGAAGAGGCCCCGCTGGGCGATTTCATCGAGGACTCCGAGGCCACCTCGGCGGAATCCGCCGTGATCGCCGGGCTCCTGCACCACGATGTGCGCAGCGTGCTCGCCACCCTGGACGAGCGCGAACAGCAGGTCATCCGGTTGCGCTTCGGCTTGGACGACGGCCAGCCGCGCACCCTCGATCAGATCGGCAAGCTCTTCGGACTCTCCCGCGAGCGTGTTCGTCAGATCGAGCGTGAGGTCATGTCGAAGCTGCGCAAGGGAGAGCGGGCCGACCGCCTGCGCGCCTACGCCAGCTGATTCCCGCGATAACTCGTGCCGGTGATCCCGGCATGTGCCCATGACGCCGGACCACCCCGAGGCCGGTTCGGCGTCCGGCTCGGTGACCCCGGACGGTCACCTCGAAACGCCGACCGGTGACCGCGCGTCCCGCCCCCTCCGGGTTCGCGCGAGCCGGTCGGCGAACCCCATTCAATCCCCGCCGAGTCCGTCGTCGACCGCGACATTCTCTGGTTCGAGTTCGAGTGCGGAGTTCTCGGCCTGCAGATCGAGCAGGATCGCGAAATCCTCCTGCACTCGGCCACTGCCGACGCTGGCCTGAACGAGTTGTGCGGTGGCGGCCGCGAGCGGCATCGGCACATCGAGGCGGCGGGCCGCGCCGAGGCCCAGGTCGAAGTCCTTGCGCAGTAGGATCGGGGTGAAAGTCGGTGTGTAGTCGAGGTTTACGAAGGCCGGGGTCTTGTAGCGGGTGAAGACCGAACCCATGACGCTGTTGTTGAGGAAGTCCAGGAAGGCCGCCCGGGATACTCCGCCCTTCTCCGCGAGGACGGTGACCTCGGCCATCGACTGGGTGACCACACCGAGGAACAGGTTGTGGCAGATCTTGACCAGCCGCGCCGCGTCGCCCGCGCCTACGTAGGTGACGGATTTACCGATGGTGCGCAGTAGTGGTGCGACGCGTTCATAGACCTCCAGCGGACCTGAGGCCGCGATCGAAAGTCCGCCCGCGGCGACCACTTTCGCATTGCCGCTGACCGGTGCGGCCAGGAAGCCGACACCACGCAGTTCGCAGGCCGCTCGAATGGCCGCGGAGGATTCCGTCGAGACGGTCGAGCAGTCCACGACTATCGCGGGTGCGGATCTTTTGTCGGCGAGCAGGCCGTCGGCGCCGAGTAGGACCTGTTCCAGGTCGGCTTGGGTGGAGACCATGGTGAACACCACGTCGAGGGTGCGCAGATCCGCGATGTGGTCGGCGATTGTGCAGCCGTGCTCGGTCAGTGGTTCGGCCTTGGCTCTTGTTCGGTTCCACACCGTGACCTGGGTGCCCGCAGCGGCCAGGCGGGTGGCCATCGCGGCGCCCATTCTTCCCGCGCCGATCCAGCCCACTGTTCGTCGTTGAGGCGATTTCTCTGAGTTCACGCCAACTCCTATGCAATCGTTTGCAATCACGGTAAGCAGAGGCCATGCAAGCAGTCAAGGCAACTATTGCCTATGGTCGTGCAAACGAATGCAGACGAGGCCGACCTCGGCCGAAGCGCGCTCATCGCGACCGTATCGCGCCGCAGCCCATCACGCGCCGCAGACCACGCACATCGCACCCGCACATCACGCGCCGTCACCAATCGCACAAAGGTCGTCGCCCATCCCGCGCCCCTGGCCCACCGCACCGCCGCCTGTCCATCGTGCGCCGCCCACCACGCGCCGTTCGGCGCAAGCCATTCGACTCAGCTGAACACCAGAAACCACGTCGGATTGCGGCTGAAGTCATTGCCCGCGAAAGCGGCCAAGTATCTGCCTGCGCCGCTGCTATCTGCACGCCATTGCGTTCAGGGTGCCCCGGCGCTGAATCCGATGCTTGGAGTGAGGATGACGCGGGCCGCTTAGTATTTCTGCAATGCAGGGACCCACGCTCCGGGATGTGGCCAATGCGGCCGGTGTGCATACGGCCACGGCGTCGCGCGCTCTGAACCCGAATGCCCGCGCCTTGGTGAATCCGGAGACGGCGCGGCGGGTGCTGCGGGCGGCGGAAACGCTCGGTTATCGGCCGAATCCGATTGCCAGGAGTCTGAAGACCGCGAAGTCCGGGACGGTCGGGCTGGTCATCCCTGATCTCACCAACCCCTTGTTTCCGCCGATCGTGCGCGGCATCGAGGATGTACTGGCCCCGGCCGGGTACAGCACCCTCATCGTCAATACCGACGACCGGCCCGAACGCGAGCAGGCGCAGATCACCTCGCTACGCTCGCGCCAGGCCGAAGGTCTGATCATCGCCACCGCGCTGCTGGAACATCCGCTGCTGCAACAGCTGCACGAGCAGCGCGTGCCGATGGTGCTGGTCAACCGCCGCACCAAGGGACTCGCCGTCGGATCCGTCGCCGCCGATGACGCCGCTGGCATCGGGCTCGCCGTCAAACATCTCGTCGAGCTGGGCCACCGCCGGATCCTGCACCTCGCAGGACCGCAGACCACCTCCACCGGTGTCGAGCGCCTGCGCGCCTTCCGCACCGCCGCTCGCGAGAACGACCTGGACGACTCCGATCGAATCATGGTGTGTGACAGGTGGACCGAAGACGCCGGAGCCCGAGCCCTGCGCACCGCACTGGATTCCGACGACGATTTCACCGCCATTGTCGCCGGAAACGACCTGATCGCCCTCGGCTGCTACGACGTCTTCGCCGAACGAAACATCAACTGCCCCACCGACATCAGCGTGACCGGCTTCAACGGCATGCCCTACCTCGACAAGCTCAGTCCCGCACTGACCACCATCGCCATCCCCCACCACGACATCGGCCGCGAAGCCGCTCGCATGCTCCTCGAATCCATCGCCGAACCCGACCGCACCCCCCGCTCGGTCCTTCTCCCCCCAGCCCTCGTCCCCCGCGCCTCCACCGCCCCACCCCGCCACTAACCCATCTGCCCGCGATCGCGACGCCGCTGATGCTCCCTCGTGCGGCGACGGTCTCCGCATTGCTGACCGCCGATCGAACCGGTCCGTGCGCTACCCGGACGGCGATTCGCACCACTGACGCGGGACTGCGGCACGCGCGACTGCAGCAGATTGCTGCGTTGAGCGGGGGCGTACGGCCCTGGGGCAGCGGTGAGTTGCGCGAGCTCAGCCGAGGCGGCGGGGGCCGGTGTCGAAGCGGCTGGGTTGGGGACCGAAGCGGGCTCGGGCGTAGAGGATTGCGGCGGCGTTGGCGGAGGCGAGGACGGGGTCGAAGGATAGTTCCCGGATTTCGGGGAGGTCGTCGAATAGGGCCGAGACGCGTTGGGCGAGTTCGACAAGTGCGGGTTTATCGACGCGGGGGCTGGCGGGGGTGCCGGAGAGGAGTGGGGCGGCGCGGGGGGCGTCGATGAGGGCGGTCGCTTCGTCGGCGGTGAGTGGGAGGGCGCGGTAGGCGCGGTCGCCGAGGAGTTCGATGATCATGCCGGAGAGGCCGAATTCGATCACCGAGCCGAAGGACGGGTCATCCTGCACCCGCAGCACGCAGCCGACGCCGGGGCTGGCCATCTTCTGGACGTGCACAGCGGGATCACCGCATAGTTCCACCAGGTGTGAGTAGGCCTGGCGCACGGCTTCAGGCCGCCACAGGTCCAGCCGAACCCCGCTGAGATCCGGTCGGCGCCGCCACATTTCGCCGGTCGCCTTGGCCGCGACCGGATAGCCGAGTTCTTCGGCCGCCGCCACTGCCTCGTCGGCGCTGCGAACCTCACGGAATTCGACGACGCGAATTCCGTAGCAGTCCAACAGGTCCACGGCCTCCAGGTCGGTGAGCCAACGTCCGTCGGATTCGCGCATCCAGCCCGCGACCAGCCGCGCGGCCCGTTCCGCATCGATGCCCGCCGGACGCACTACGGTCGACACCGGTTTCGTGCGCCATTGCGCGTACCGGTGCGCCCTGGCCAGCGCCCGTGCGGCCCGCTCGGGATCCGGATAGGACGGTATCGAGCCGCGCACCGCCGTACCGCCCGGACCGCGCATGGCCAGTAGGTTCGGAATCCCTTGCTCGGCAACGAAAGTGGTGAGAATGGGTTTCGCCGAATCGGGCACGGCCGCTGCGGCCTCGCGAATGGCATCGGCGAATCCGGCCATAGGCAGCGGCACCGGCGGCGCGAAAACCACAATAACCGCGTCGATCTCGTCCGAGCGCAGCGCGGCGACCACCGCATCCAGATAGGCACCGGGCGTCGCGTCGGGCCCCAAGTTCACCGGATCGCCGATCGACTCCTCGTCCACCACACGCTCGGTCGGGCGCGGTCGCCGAACATTGTCGAACGGCACCGCGGCTGGACGTCGGACCTCGAGCCCCTCACCGCGTGCGGCATCGACGGCGAGCCAGTTCAGCGCCGCGCTATTGCCGATCACGGCGACCCGAGGACCGGCAGGCAGCGGCTGATAGCCCACCAGTGCCGCGCAATCGAACAGCTCCGAAATCGAGTCGACCTGAACGATTCCCGACTGCGCGAACAGGTCCCGCACGATCGATCGGTCCATATCGCCGGTCGGCTGGGCCCGCGCGGCCAATCGCCCACTGCTCACCGCGACGATCGGTTTACTCCGCGCGACCCGACGCGCGATTCGGGAAAATTTGCGCGGATTACCGAAGCTCTCCAGATACAGCAGGATCACATCGGTGGCGGAGTCGGTGTCCCAGTATTGCAGCAGGTCGTTGCCGGACACATCCGCGCGATTACCCGCCGAGACGAAGGTCGACAACCCGAGGTTGCGCGCGGCGGCCTCACCGAGGATGGCCGCGCCCAACGGCCCGGACTGACAGAAGAATCCGATGCGCCCCGGCCCAGGCAGTACCGAAGCCAGGGTTGCGTTCAACGAAACCGAGGCATCGGTATTGGCGATGCCGAGCGCGCTGGGCCCGACCACCCGCATCCCGTGTCCACGTGCGGCGGCAACCAACTCGTGTTCGGCGACCACACCGCCATCACCGGTCTCCCCGAAGCCCGCGGTGAGCACGACCAATCCCTTGACGCCCTTGGCCATACAGTCGTCCAGGACAGAGCTGATCGCCTCCGCAGGCACGGCAACCACCGCGAGATCCACCTCATCGGGAATGTCGCGCACCGTCGGGTAAGCCCGCACCCCGCGTACCGCTCGCCGGTTCGGATTGACCGGGAACACCGGACCTTGGAAAACCCCAGAAAGCAGATTGGCCAAGATCACTCCGCCGACCCGGGCCGGGCCCACGGTGGCGCCGATCACCGCGACCGAACGCGGCGCGAGCAGATTGCCGACACTGCGCGCCTCGGAGGCGCGTTCGCGCGAATCCCGCACCGAGAGCAGGGCTTCGGTGGGATCGATGGCGAATTCCAGATGCAGCACCGAACCGTCCCTGGCGCGCTCGACCTGATAGCCCGCGTCACGGAATACGGTGACCATCACAGTGTTCTCGGCGAGCACCTCCGCGACGAACGTCTCGATCTTGTTCTCCGCGGCCGCACCCGCCAGATGTTCGAGCAGGATGGAACCGAGCCCGCGTCCCTGATGCTCGTCGGCCACCACGAATGCGACTTCGGCGGCGCGCGGGCCAGTGCGGTCGGTCAGCAGTTCGTAGCGGCCGACCGCGATGATCGCCTCACCCAGTACCAGTAGCAGTCCGACCCGGTCGTGGTGGTCGACGTGGGTGGAGCGATACAGATCCTTGGGCGAAATACGCGGGTACGGACCGAAGTAGCGCAGATATCGGGAGCGATCCGACAGTGCCGTGTGGAACTGCTGCAGTCGCTCGACGTCATCGGGCGTGATCGGGCGCAGCCGCACCACGCCACCGTCCGAGGCGAGCACATCGGCGAACCAGTGCTGTGGCGGCGGAGGCGGTACCACGGGCGTACTCGGGGAATCCGGGACGGGCGGGTTCTCAGTCACGGGGGTCCTCCGGATCAAGGCCGAGCAACCCGAAGGTGGCTCGGCGCGTGGCCAAGACGGCCGTATCGATAGCGCGTTGCGCGCGGTCGGTGCGCGCGTCCCCAGTTTCCCCCGTGCCGCCGGGACCATCCCATGTGCGGTAGGCGGTATCACCACCGTCACCCATGGTGCGCGGCGGATCGACGGTCGGCGCCGCGGACTGGATCATATCGATCCAGTCCTGCGGCACCGCGGTTTCCGGAGCGATGGTGCGATCCAGCGCGGTCGCCAGCAGATGCGTCCAGGCGCGCGGCACCACCCGCACCAGGCCGTAGCCACCGCCGCCGACTGCGAGCCAACGGCCTTCGGCGTACTCGTCGGCCAGATCGCGCATGGCGATGAAGGCGGCGCGTTGACCGTCGACGGTCAGCTCCATATCGGCGAGTGGGTCCTCCCGATGGGTGTCGACACCGCATTGGCTGACCACGATCTGCGGTCGGAACGCCGCCAGCGCACCGGGCACGATCGCGTGAAAGCCGCGCAGCCACTGCGGGTCCCGGGTGCCCGGCAGGACCGCCAGATTGATCGCGGTGCCCTCGGCGGCGCCGTGGCCGGTCTCCTCCGGCCAGCCGGTATTGGGCCACAGCGTGGCCGGATGCTGATGAATCGAGATCGTCAGCACTCGGGGGTCGCCGTAAAAGGCGCGCTGCACACCATCACCGTGATGCACGTCGACATCGATGTAGGCGATCCGATCGAATCCGTTGTCCAGCAGCCAGGAGATGGCCACGGCCGCATCGTTGTAGATGCAGAATCCGGCCGCCGAATCCGGCATCGCGTGGTGCATGCCGCCGCCGATGCTCACTGCGCGCCGGGTGCGCCCCTGGGCGATCTCGCGTGCCGCAGTCAATGTGCCGCCGACGATCACCGAGGCTGCCTGGTGCATCCGCGGGAACACCGGATTGTCCGGTGAGCCGAGACCGTACGGCGGTGCGAGCGGCGCACCCGCGGGCGGTGTGGCATGTTCGACGGCCTCTATGTAGTCCGCGGTATGGATGCGCAGCAAATCGGACACTTCGGCCCGCTCGGGCACCAATCGCTCGACACCGTCGAGCAATCCGAGACTTTCCGCCAGGGCCATGGTGAACTGCAGGCGCGCCGGTTTCATGGGGTGCTCCGGCGTCCATGCGTAGTCGAGGAAGCGGTCGGTCCAGACAACCGTGCCGGATCGCGCCTCGAGATCACCTTCGTCGAGCGGCGCGGACTGTTCGCCGTGCGGTGCAGTGGCCATGCTCGCAACGCTACGCGGGAAGGTAACGGCCCCGTTGGACGTTGGTATGCAGTAGAAATACAAGCGAGAGCGAATACGGTGACAGGCCGTG
Source organism: Nocardia sp. NPDC049526 (assembly GCF_044465765.1). Taxonomy (NCBI): domain Bacteria; kingdom Bacillati; phylum Actinomycetota; class Actinomycetes; order Mycobacteriales; family Nocardiaceae; genus Nocardia; species Nocardia sp. NPDC049526. Next base: position 911,972 of record NZ_JBITMA010000002.1, read on the forward strand.
CGCCGACAGAATTCCCACAGCGCAGTCACGGGTGTAGCGCGAAACCACGCGGGCACACGGGGGTGCCGACGTGCGTGGGTAGAATTCGTGCCGACGAAGGGGTAACAGGTGAAGGATCTGGTCGACACCACGGAGATGTACCTCCGTACCATCTACGACCTCGAGGAAGAGGGCGTGGTGCCCCTGCGTGCGCGCATCGCCGAGCGCCTCGAGCAGAGTGGGCCGACGGTCAGCCAGACCGTCGCGCGGATGGAACGCGATGGTCTGCTGCTGGTCGCCGGTGACCGCCATCTCGAACTGACCGACAAGGGCCGCAGCATGGCGGTCGCGGTCATGCGCAAGCATCGCCTCGCGGAACGGCTGCTCGTCGACATTATCGGGCTCGACTGGCAGAACGTGCACGCCGAGGCGTGCCGCTGGGAACACGTCATGAGTGAGGATGTCGAGCGGCGGCTGGTCGAGGTGCTCAACCACCCGACCACCTCCCCTTACGGCAACCCGATTCCGGGCCTGGACGAGTTGGGCCTCGCCCCGCAGAGCGGAGCCGACGAGACCCTGGTGCGGCTGTCGGATCTGTCGCACGGCCAGGTGCACGCGGTCGTGGTGCGCCGTCTCGCCGAGCACATCCAGACCGATCCCGAGGTCATCGGCCGGCTGCGGGAGGCGGGCGTAGTGCCCGACGCGCGCGTGACGGTCGAGACCAAGCCCGGCTCGGTGGTCATCACCGTGCCCGGCCACGTGGGTTTCGAGCTCTCGGACGAGATGGCCCACGCCGTCCAGGTGAAGTTGGTCTGAGACGTGAAACTTCTGGTCACGGGTGGCGCGGGCTATGTCGGTGGCGTCTGCGCGCAGGTTCTGCTCGAATCGGGGCACGAGGTCGTGGTAGTCGACGATCTGTCGACCGGCAATGCCGAGGGCGTGCCTACCGAGGCGCGATTCGTCGAGGGTGATGTCGCGGTCGCCGCGCCCGCCCTGCTCGAGGCCGAATCCTTCGACGGTGTCCTGCATTTCGCGGCGCAGTCGCTGGTCGGTGAGTCGGTGCAGCAGCCGGAGAAGTACTGGCACGGCAATGTGGTGAAGACGCTCGAGCTGCTGGAGGCGATGCGCCGCACCGAGACGCCGCGGCTGGTCTTCTCCTCGACCGCGGCCGTATACGGCGAACCCGAGCGGGTGCCGATCACCGAGGATGCGCCGACCCGGCCAACGAACCCCTACGGCGCCTCCAAACTGGCCATCGACCACGCCATCACCTCCTATTCGATCGCGCACGGTCTCGCCGCGACCAGCCTGCGCTACTTCAACGTCGCGGGCGCCTACGGCGGCCTCGGCGAAAACCGGGTGGTGGAAACCCATCTCATCCCCCTCGTGCTCCAGGTCGCCCTCGGGCATCGCAAGGCGATCTCGGTCTTCGGCACCGACTGGCCCACACCCGACGGCACCGCGGTCCGCGATTACATCCACATTCGCGATCTCGCCGATGCCCACCTGCTGGCCCTCGGCTCCGCCGAATCCGGCACACATCGTATCTGCAATCTCGGCAGCGGCACCGGTTTCTCGGTCCGCGAGGTGATTTCGGCCTGCGAGCGCGTCACCGGGCTGCCCATCGCCGCCCAGGACGCACCACGCCGCGCCGGCGACCCGGCCACGCTGATCGCGTCCAGCGACCGCGCTGTCACCGACCTCGGCTGGCAGCCCAAGCACAACAATCTGGACGAAATCGTCGCCGATGCTTGGGAATTCCTGCGTGACCTCGGTCCGCTTGCACACAGCGCGAAGTAGGCCGGCGCACCATCGAGCGCGGTCACATGGTGGTGCCGCATTTGCCACGACCACCATGTGACTCGCCAGCTCACCTCTGACCACCCGAGAACGCGAACGGGCTCACCGGACAACCGGCCCCAAGTCGATGCCGAGGTCCGCGGCAATGCCGAGCCCGCAGTAGGCAAGGCGGCGGAGCGTATCCGGGCGCATCCCGGTGCGCAGTGAGATCTCGAGCAAACTCGCCATGGAATGGGCGGGATCGGCTTCCAAGGCCGCCTGCAGTGCGATGCCGGCGAGCGGCCCGTCACCGCGGATGTAGGCGCTGTAGCCGAGAAGTGTTGCCGCATCGGCACGGTCGCTGCCCGACAGTGCATGCGTCAGCGCCACCCAGAGCGTTTCCGCAGGGGCGGCGTGGTCTCCGACTGCCAGCCCGAACAGCGAGTCGCGCACCGTCCGATCACGCAGTGCCGCGGCCAGTTCCGCGTATTCCTGGACGTTGAGGGCCACACCGGAGGCGATGTTGGCGATCTGCCACAGCACATGTTCGAGTGCCCGCCGGTGGTATCCGTCCGGATCACCGCGCCGGACGGCCGCCGCGTACCGCTCGTGCGCGAGCGCGCGAGCGCTGTCCAGATGTACCGCGACCTGGTGCGTCAGTTCCTCATCCGGTGCGACCAGAGCGGTCAGCTCCGAACGGGTTCCGCGGATCGGCCGCCCTTCGAGCACATGCGCCACCGTGACCATCGATGTGGCCGGATCCGGCAGCGTCCCATGGTGATTGGCATCGAGCAGACTCCACCACCGCTGATCCGCGTCGATGGCGCGCACTGCCCAGGCGCCCTCGAGGTACACCTCGGCCCGCGCCAGTCGGCGCGCGAACGCCGCGATGAGAGTGCCCAACGGTCCCGTACTCCCCGCACCGTTTCGGCGCGTGTGCCGCGGTTCGCGCACCCGGTCATCGACGATCACCGCGAGTACTTCCGTCGCCCCCTCAGCGGCACAGATGTGCGAAACACACTCCGCATATGCCGCCGCGAGCCCCCGCCGACTCCCGCCTTCCTGATCCAAATCGAACCGCACCACCGCATCGATGACCGGACTCTGCTCCGCATCGGTCGCGCCCCGCAGCACCGCCACCACCAGCGACCGCTCCGGGACGAATCCGACCATGGCGGGCACCGCCACAATCAATTCACCGGGATCGTCGACATGCAGTGAATCCCCTGGCATCCGATCCCCGAATTCCGGCGGCGGTTCCGCGCAGATTCCCGGGCGCGACTCTTTCCCGAAACCTCGTGTGCATTCGGATAATTCGTCGTCGACATCAGGGTCGAAGAAGGACACCGAATCGATTCGAGCCGAGACCTTGTCCACGGGCCACGTGCGATATGTATGCGCCCCAACGCTGTCGCGCGCTGGTTCATCGAAACGCGGCGCAGGAACAGTGCCACTCGAGTACGCAATGGTGTGCGAGCCCGCAGTTTCGTCGACATACACCGCGCGATCCGCTACGCCAGTAGCAGCACCCAGACGCCCGGCAGCTGGATAATCCGCTGGCTTGTCGGTACCTGTTCCGGCACCATCACGTGGCGATACGGCATCAGGACTTTCCATTGGCTGGTCGATTAGCACACCGCCACCCGTATCCGCGCCGTCATGCGAATCCTCGACATCGGGGTGGCCCGAGTCGCTGACACGCGACGAGTGAGCGGATTTGCGGAGGTGAACGGCGGGGCTTGTGCAAAAACCGGTGCGCGGCGATGCGCCGTCGCCTGGATCTCCGAGGGCGGGAGCGGCATTCGTGGAAGTCGTCATGCATCGAGGGTGCGCTCACCCACCTCGAAGCCCGGGACACTGACCTGGGGATATCGCGGGACCGAATTGCCCTGTGGAAAACACACGGACTGTGGACGAACCGGGGATCGGACACGAATACGGCGACGACTATGTCGGTGCCACCTGCTACTGTCCGGCCGCAAGCTCCAGCCACCGAGCGGCGGAGGCCGCCGCGTTCACCCCTGCTTCACTTTCCGCACCGCCGTCGTGAACAACTCGTCCAATGCCGCCGGATCCGGCTTCGCATCGCCGAATGTCATGTACGTCACCGTGATTCGCACATCGGCGACCTGCCCGGTCAGAGTCTGCATCGACTGCATCAGCCCGGCCGCACTCACCTGCGGCGCCACCGTGCGGCGCAGCGCGAGCGTGTCGTCGGCATCGATCGTCGGCGACGCTTGCAGTTCGGTGGTCACAATCGTCGTCGCACCCGCTCGGCTCACGCGCACCTGCTGACACCGCTTCAACTGGTCACGCATCGTCGACAACGGCTGTCCGGTCCTGGTCAACTCCACGGTCATCGTGGCACGCGTGTCGTTGTCGGTGCCCACCGCGACGGCCGTCTGATTCGGACCGAATTGCTGGGCGGGCGGGACACATCCGTCGGGCTGCACCGTCGAGCCGCGCCCGACCCCGGTCAGATCCCCCGCCGCCTGCGCGGCCGCCTCCGGTGGCAGCACGACCGCCTCGTATCTGCCCGGGAACTGCGCGGGATCGGGCAGCAGCGTCGAAAGCTGTGCCGTCACATACCGCGTCCCCGCACTCGGACCGGAGGCGACCGGATGTCCGGTCACCGTCGACGCGCAGCCGACGAGCAGCACCGCACTCGCGGCGAGGGGCACCCAACCCGATACCCCGAATCCGCGTGGCCCCCAGCGCGTCGAATTCGGCACAGTCACCGGTTCACTGTGCCAAACTCCCCGTGCCCGCCCACGATGCCACGCCGGTTCTTCGAGTGACCGGGAATGTGCGGGGTACTACTGATGTTGCCCTGTCTTATGGGTCGGTGTCGCCCGTGGCAACGTGTGTCGGGCCCATGGGGGACAATGGACAGTGGTTGACCGCCGCGAATTGCCCAACAGGCCTGTGAACCTGGAAGCTCGCGTCGGTGAACCGCGCAGGAAGGAGACGCGATGGACCACGAGTCGCGAATGTACGAGTTGGAGTTCCCAGCTCCGCAGCTGTCGAACGACGATGGCTTGGGTCCGGTCCTGGTACACGGACTGGAGGGCTTCACCGATGCCGGGCATGCGGTGCGGCTGGCCACGACGCACCTGCGCGAGAGTCTCGAGAGCGAGCTGGTCGCCTCGTTCGATGTCGACGAGTTGCTGGACTACCGCTCGCGTCGTCCGCTGATGACCTTCAAGACCGACCATTTCTCGGATTACGCCGAACCCGAGCTGAATCTCTGGGCGCTGCGTGATGCCGCGGGCACCCCGTTCCTGCTGCTGTCCGGCCTGGAACCGGATCTGCGCTGGGAGAAATTCACCACGGCGGTGCGTCTGCTCGCCGAACAGCTCGGTGTGCGTCGCAGCATCGGACTGAGCGCCATTCCGATGGCGATCCCGCATACCCGCCCGCTCGGCATTACCGCGCACTCCTCCGACCGCGACCTCATCGCTGATCATCAGCGCTGGCCGGGCGAACTACAGGTGCCGGGCAGCGCGTCCTCGCTGCTGGAGTACCGGATGGCCCAGCACGGCCACGAATCCGTCGGATTCTCGGTGCACGTACCGCATTACCTCGCGCAGACCGCCTACCCGGAGGCGGCGCAGACCCTGCTCGAGCACGTTGCCGACAATGCGGGCCTGGAATTCTCGCTGGCCGCGCTCGGTGAGGCCGCCGCGCGGGTGCGCGAGCAGGTCAACGAGCACATCGCGGGGAATTCCGAAGTCGAGACCGTGGTGCACGCGCTCGAGCGCCAGTACGACAGCTTCGTCTCCGCGCAGGAACGCCAGTCGAGCCTGCTGGTCGGCGATGGTGAACTGCCCAGCGGCGACGAATTGGGCGCCGAGTTCGAGCGTTTCCTGGCCGAGCAGGGCGGCTACGACGGCGACCAGGACGAACAGTCCAACTGACCCGATCACCCCTGACGGGACCATAGACGGCTGCCCGTAGGGTGGTCGGAGTGGATCTGACCGAACTGCTGGAGATACCGGGAACCGACGCCGACGCGCTCTACGAATCCTTCGGGACATGGGCGGCCGAGCAGGGCACCCCGCTGTATCCGGCGCAGGACGAGGCGCTACTGGAATTGGCGTCCGGATCCAATGTCATCCTGGCCACCCCCACCGGATCCGGTAAATCCCTTGTCGCGGTCGGCGCGCATCTGTTCGCGCTGACGCGCGGACTGCGCACCTACTACACCGCACCCATCAAAGCACTGGTCAGCGAGAAGTTCTTCGCCCTGTGCGAGGTTTTCGGCGCGGACCGGGTCGGCATGGTGACCGGTGACGCGGCGGTGAATCCGGAGGCGCCGATCATCTGCGCCACCGCCGAGATCCTGGCGAATATGGCGCTGCGCGAGGGCGCGGCCGCCGATGTCGGCCAGGTCGTGATGGACGAATTCCACTTCTACGCCGATCCGGACCGCGGCTGGGCCTGGCAGGTTCCGCTGCTGGAACTCCCGCGCGCCCAATTCCTGCTGATGTCGGCAACTCTCGGCGAGGTCGACTTCTTCGCCGCCGATCTCGAGCGTCGCACCGGTAATCCGACCGCCATCGTCGCGGGCACCGAACGTCCTGTCCCGCTGAGCTTTTCCTACGCGCGCACCCCGATCACCGAAACTCTGGAAGATCTCGTCACGACCAACCAGTCACCGGTGTACGTCGTGCACTTCACCCAGGCCGCCGCATTGGAACGTGCGCAGGCGCTGACCAGCGTCAACTTCGCCACGCGCGCCGAAAAGGACGCCATCGCAACGGCACTGGGCGATTTCCGGTTCTCCTCCGGGTTCGGCAAGACCCTGTCCCGGCTGATCCGCCACGGTATCGGCGTACATCACGCGGGCATGCTGCCCAAGTACCGCCGGCTGGTGGAGCGCCTGGCCCAGGACGGTCTGCTGAAGGTGGTGTGCGGCACCGACACCCTGGGCGTCGGCATCAACGTGCCGATCCGCACCGTACTGCTCACCGGCCTCACCAAATTCGACGGTGTGCGCACCCGCAGGCTCAAGGCCCGCGAATTCCATCAGATCGCGGGGCGCGCGGGACGGGCGGGCTACGACACCATGGGCACCGTGGTCGTGCAGGCTCCCGACCACGAGGTGGAGAACACCCGGCTGCTGGCCAAGGCGGGCGACGATCCGAAGAAGCAGCGGAAGGTGGTGCGCCGCAAACCGCCGGAGGGCTTCGTCTCCTGGAGCGAGGAGACTTTCGACCGGCTCGTCGCCGCCAGCCCCGAACCGATGGTGTCGCGCTTCAATGTGACGAACTCCATGCTGCTCAATGTGATCGCCCGCCCGGGCAATTGCTTCGACGCCATGCGCCATCTGCTGGAGGACAATCACGAGCCCCGCCCCGCGCAACGCCGCCACATCCTGCGCGCCATCCGCCTGTATCGCGCCCTGCGCGATGCCGGTGTGGTGCAACAGCTTCCCGAACCCGACGCACAGGGCCGCCGCGCCAGACTCACCGTCGACCTGCAGCGCGATTTCGCGCTCGACCAGCCCCTGTCCCCCTTCGCCCTCGCCGCGCTCGACCTGCTCGACAAGGACACCCCCGGCTACACCCTCGACGTCATCTCCCTCATCGAATCGACGCTCGAGGATCCGCGCCAGCTGCTGATGGCCCAGCAGCACAAGGCCCGCGGCCAGGCGATCAACGAGATGAAGGCCGACGGCATCGAATACGACGAACGCATGGAGCTGCTGGAAGAGGTCACCTGGCCCAAACCGCTGGCCGAGCTGATCGAACCCGCCTTCGAAACCTACCGAGCCGGGCACCCCTGGATGTCGGAATTCGCCCCGTCCCCCAAATCTGTCGTCCGCGACATGATCGAACGATCGATGACCTTCGCCGAGCTGATCTCGCATTACGAGCTGGCCCGCTCCGAGGGGGTGGTGCTGCGCTATCTCGCCGACGCCTACCGCGCGCTACGACGCACCGTCCCGGAATCCGCACGCACCGAGGATCTCGACGATATGACCGAATGGCTTGGCGAGCTTGTACGCCAAGTGGATTCGAGTCTGCTCGACGAATGGGAGCAGCTCACCAATCCGGGCGCGGAGACCGATGCCGATCAACTCGCCTTCGGCGCGGAAACGGTGCGGCCGATCTCGGCCAACGAGCGCGCGTTCAAGGTGATGATCCGCAATGCCATGTTCCGTCGCGTCGAACTCGTCGCGCTGCGCCGCTGGGATACCCTCGCCGAGCTGGGCACCGGACCGGACTGGGCGGCCGAGCTGACCCCCTACTTCGACGAGTACGAAAGCATCGGCACCGGCCCGGATGCTCGCGGCCCGCAACTGTTCCAGGTAGAACAACGCCCCGGTTTCTGGCGGGTGCGCCAGGTGCTCGACGATCCCGCCGGGGACCGCGGCTGGGCGCTGGCAGCGGTGGTCGATCTCGCCGAGTCCGATGCCGCGGGCGAGGTCGTATTCGACGAGGTCACGGTAGTCGCGGGGTGATCATGATCAAGGTGTCGTCAACGAGTTGGTTACCAGGGGCATCGCGCTGATACTCTCTCGCGCGGTGCCTGAACGACGGCCGACCCCCAAACGACGGAGAGTTCCCTTAGATTGACCGGTTCAAACCTGCCCGAATCGCCCTATCTGGCCATCCACCCAGAGCGGGTGCGCGAGAACTACCGCGCACTCCAGGCCGCGGTACCCGGAGCCCGAATACGCTTCGCGGTCAAGGCGAGTCCGGTCCCGGAGCTCATCCGTCTGCTCGACCGTCACGGCGCGGAGTTCGATGTCGCCAGTGTCGGTGAGATCGAACTGTGCATGCACGAGGGCGTCGCCCCGGCCCGCATGTGCTATGGGAACCCGATCAAGAAAGCCGCCCACATCGCGGCCGCCTACGCCGCGGGTGTGCGCCGCTATGCCTTCGACACCGAAGACGATCTGCTGCGCATCGTCGAGCACGCGCCGGGTTCGGAGGTCGAATGCCGGTTCCTGTCCTCGGCGCCGCAGTCGACGACTCCCTTCGGCACCAAATTCGGCTGCTCCCCCGCGGAGGCGCTGCGCCTGCTGGTGCGCGCCCGCGATCTCGGACTGATCGTCGGGGGTCCGTACTTCCATGTCGGCTCCCAGCAGACCGACCCCCGGGCCTGGCGCGTCGGTATCGAACAGGCGGGCCGCATCGTGGCAGCGCTTGCGGATAAAGATATTCCGGTGCGCTCGGTGAATATCGGTGGCGGCCTGCCCATTTCGTACGTCGAGGCGGCGCCCGCACTCGACGATATCGGCGCCGTCATCGCGGCCGCCACCGCCGAATTCCTGCCCGAGACCGCCGGACTCGTCATCGAGCCCGGCCGCGCGCTCGTAGGTTCGGCGGGCACCATTCACGCCGAGGTCATCGGCGTGCGCATCGCGCCGGACGGACGGCGCTGGGTGTATCTCGACATCGGCCGCTACAACGGCATGGCCGAGACCGAGAACGAGTACATCGCATACCGCTTCGTCACCGAACGTGACGGAGATCCCGTGGACGAGGCGGTGGTGGCCGGACCGACCTGCGATGGCGACGATGTACTGTATCAACGCACGAAGGTCCTTCTTCCGACCTCGTTGCGAGCCGGTGATCGCATCCAGATCCTCGATACCGGCGCCTATACCGCGAGCTATTCGTCGGTGTCCTTCAATGGTTTTCCGCCCTTGACCGTTCATGTCTCGGGCGCTGAGCGAGAGTGAGTTTGCCTATGACGGCGGAATTCACCGGCTGGCATGTGCTGGCCGAGTTCGGTGGTGTCGACGCAGATCTCTGCGACGATCTCGAACGACTCGAATCGGCGTTGCGCGAGTCTCTGATCGCGGCGGGCGTCACCATCTGCGATGTCGTACACAAGAAGTTCGATCCGCAGGGGGTGACCGTCCTCGCGCTGTTGTCGGAGTCCCACGCCTCGATTCACACTTATCCGGAGTCCGGCGACATCTTTGTCGACGTATTCACCTGCGGAAGTATCGGCGCCGGCGCGTCGAAAGCCGTCGAACTACTGCGAGATAAGTTGTCTCCCAAGTCTGTTCGCATGCAGGTCATCCAGCGCGGGCACGGGTCGACGCGGATCGAGGAGCCGGTGGGCAATGGCCTGACCCGCATCTGGGATCTGCACGAGGTCATCGTCGACACCCACACTCCGTTCCAGCACATGGTGATCGCGCGCACCGAACAGGGCATCAGCCTGTTCTCCGACGACGATCGCCAGTCCACGGAGTTCTCCCAGCTGACCTATCACGAGGCGATGATGGTCCCGGCCTTCGTGCTGGCCGCGAAGCTGGACAAGGTGCTGATCATCGGGTCGGGTGAGGGTGTGGCCAGCCAGATGTCGGTCGCCGCGGGTGCGACGCTGGTGGATCACGTCGATATCGACCAGCGCGAGGTCGAGTTGTGTGCCGAGCACCTGCCCTACGGCTACACCAGCAACGACCTGGCCGCCGCGGTCAAGGGTGAGGGCCCGGTCAAAGTGCACTATGCCGACGGCTGGGACTTCCTTGCCAACGCGAACGAGGCGGGCACCCGCTACGACGTCATAGTCATCGATCTGCCCGACGAGCGGGTCGAGGACGCGCAGCACAACCGGCTCTACGAGTCGGAGTTCCTGTCGCGATGTCGGGCACTGCTCGCACCCGGCGGCGTGCTCAGCGCACAGGCCGGATGCGCGACGATGTGGCGCAACGAGACGCTGAAGCGGTCCTGGAAGCGCTTCCACGAGCAGTTCGACACCGTGGTGCAGTACGGCAGCGATGAGCACGAGTGGACATTTCTGTTCGGGTTGAACGAGCGAATCGATGACCCGGTGCAGGCGATGACCGATCGGCTGGGCACGCTGCCCTACCGCGCCGAGACGATCGATGCGCGGGCGTTGGTGCGCGGCGCGATCGAACCGCACGCGCTGCGCGTTTAGCACGCTCTCGAATCGCACCGGCTCCCAGGGGTTTCCCTTCGAGCCGGTGCGATTCGGCGTTCGGTTACGTGCTCGTGTGCGCTCGAGCCTGCGCCTGCTGCTTGCGCCAGTCCTCGACATTCGTCCCGCCGACACCCCAATCGGTCAGCTCGACCTCGTCGATCACGACGAACGTTGTCGCCGGGTCCTTCCCGAGGACATCGCGCAGCAGATCGGTTACGCCCTTGATCAGTTGGGTCTTCTGCTCGCGCGTGACGCCCTCCTTCGTGACTTTGATATTGACGTAAGGCACTTACGCGGCCCTTCCCGAGATGAATCCGCCGTCGACGGGGAAGATGTGACCGGTGGTGAAGGCGGCGTCCGCGAGATACAGCACCGCCGCGGTGGTTTCGCTCACTTCACCGATTCGGTTGAGCAAAGCGAGTCGGCCCGAGGCGCTTTCGTCGCCGTCACCGAACAGCGGTGTGCGAATGATGCCGGGTGCGACGGCATTGACCCGGATGCCTTCTGCCGCGAGTTCCGCGGCCAGGCTCGTTGTCAGCGCGTGGACGCCACCTTTACTGACCAGTGCCGCCGATGCGGGCAGCCCCGCGAGCGCATGGTTGATCAGCACCGTCCCGATATTCACAATGCTACCACCGCCTTTCTGCGCTTGCAGCTGACGCACGACGGCCTGCGTGGTGAAGTAGGTCCCCTTCAGGTTCCCGCTCAGGTAACCGTCCAGATCCGCCTCGGTGACATCGACGAACGCCTTGGCCCCGAAGATCCCGGCATTGTTCACCAGCACATCGACTCGACCGAACCGCTCCACCGCAAGCCGCACGAGCTCGGAACCCGTTGTGGGCGTACCGATATCACCGGCGAATACCGCCAACCGAGATGGCGCGCCCAATGAGTCCGCCACCGTCGCGAGCTTGTCCGCATCCCGCCCGTTGAGCACGACATTGTCGCCTCGCTCCACGAAGGCCCGAGCGATATCGCGCCCGATCCCACTGGAGGATCCGGTAACGATGACCGTTTTGACCATATTCATCTCTCTTCCTCGTGATACATTCCAATACGACCGGTCGTCTTGAAATAGGCGCACAGCCACGCTGGGCGACGAAACCTACAGGTCAGGGTCGAAAGTAGTCATCCAGCAGTCGGCGCAAACACTTGTGCAGCGGCTCGAGCGAGCGCTCGATCTTCATCCGGATCACCGCGCCCTCCCACGACTCCAACAGCAGATCAGCCAATTCGGAGCCGTCGATGTCGTCGCGTATCGTCCCGAGTTCCTGCGCCCGCCGCAGCGCCGCCGCGACGCCGTCGCGCCACGAATCCCAGGCCCCCGCCAAGGATTCCCGCAGCACCTCACTGCCCTCGAGTTCCCCGCCGAGGTTCGCGATCAGGCATCCACCGGTGAACTCCGCCCGCACGAAATCATCCATGAGCCGCCCGAAGAACGCATGTAACCCGACGACGGGATCCGGTGAACTCCCGAGCGCCTCGGCCAGATTCCGCTGCACACACAGCGAATGATGGTCGATGATGGCCTGCCCGAAACTCTCCTTGCTATCGAAGTAGTTGTAGAACGACCCCTTCGGCACTCCGACCGCATCCAGGATCTGCTTGATACCGGTCCCGTGATAGCCGTTCGTCAGGAACCCGGCAGCACCCTGCTCCACCAGAAGCTGTCGAGTGTCATCGCTGCGTCGCGGTCGCGCCATGGAGTTAATATATGACCGGTCGTCTTGGAATGGCAAATCCGGCCCGCTTCAGAGCAGCCTTCGCCACTCGCCGCATCGGGCCACGAACGCACCCAGATGTTCGGTAGCGAACCGCTCGGCATACCAATCATCCTGCGCGACAACGGAAGTCCACACATACGTCCATGCCGGCGGCGCCGGACCCGGCCGAACCCGTCGCAACTCGTACTCGTCATCCTCGAACGCATCCAGCACCGCCCACTCCCGCGCATCGAGCCCCGACAGCACGACACCTCGCGCAACTCCACCCGCGGCGGGCACCAAGCCGGGATACACCCGCCCCGGCAGTGCCGCCACCCGCCACCCGGTCAGCTCAGCCGCCACCAATTCCGGACACCGCCCGATCAACTCGACCAATACTTCCGGAAACTGCAATGTCCCGTAGACGAACAGCCGGTCGCCGTTCGCGATCGAGCGAGCGAGCCGCTGTCCCGGCTCGGTGCCACCCGACTTATCCACCGCGAACTTATTCGAACTGCCCACCAGCGGAGATTACGCCCAACGAGCACCCACAATCCGCCCGACAGCTGCTACCGAAAATCGGCGTACGAACGCGCACCGTGCCACAGGGGCCGATACGCCCGCCGGACCGCGACTGCCCGCAAACCGCTGTAGCAAGGCTGGCGCCTCACCCCCGGCGCCATAGCCGTGCAGCGCCGAATTCGAAGCCTGCAATTGACGTCTTCATGTGACGCCTCGAGCCTCGCCGCCACCATCGCCCGGCAATCGTAGGCACCAGCACTCACGCGCGCTTCAGGACGCAACTCCTCGAACACCGCGCACGCCCACGTTCACGCCCTGGCCCGGTGTGCCTACAAGAATGCGTCGACGTTGCGCGCGCACCAGTCGGCGAACGTACGCGGACTTCTGCCGAGCAGCTCATACACGGTGTCGGTGCGGAAACCGACGGTATCGGCGCGCATCAACTCGAACCCCTCGACGATCGCCGCAGCCAACGCCGGAGGCGCACCGCCGGGGTAGCGAGATTCCAACGCCTCCTGCGGCGTGGCCGCCTCGTGCACCTCGATGGTGCGGCCGATCGCGTGGGCGATGGTCGCGACTTGTTCTGCGACAGTAAAGGTTTGCGAACCCGTGAGGGTGTACGTCATGCCGTGGTGACCATCGCCGGTGAGCACCTCCACCGCCACCGCGGCGATATCGGCAGGATCGATCGGGGCGTAGCGGCCGGGGCCGGTTGGATCGAGGACCGCGCCGCCGGAGCGGATCGTCTGCGCCCACGCCAGCGCATTCGTCATGAATCCACCGGGCCGCAGCACGGTCACCGGTATGCCGGATTCGGCGACAATCCGCTCGCGCTCGAGATGCCACCGCCCCATGGCCGGTACCGGATCGCCCATCGCATTGAACGACGACAACTGCACGATATGCCGCACTCCGGCCGCGCGCGCCGCGTGCACCGCATCAATGGTGTGCTCCAGGCCGATGCCGGGCACCAGCAGGAACAGCGCGTCGGCACCGTCGAATGCGGGCGCCAGGGTCGTCGGATCGTCCAGATCGCCGACGATCAACTCGCCCTGACCCGGATCCGCGACACGGGCCGGATCGCGCACGAGAACACGGAATTTCGTGCCGCCGGCAACGAGTTCGCCGACGAGTTCACGACCGATATTTCCGGTGCCACCGGTGACCACTATCATCAGATCTCCATATCACTAGCCGTCTAATGAACTAGAACGCTAGACGGCTAACGATCTATTCGTCAATAGCCAAGGAGATCCGACCGGTGCCCGAATTCCTCGACCTACACGGCCGCAGTTCGAAGGTGCTACGCGCACTCGCCGACCGCGAAATGCGTACGCATGGATTGCATCTGGGCCAGAATTACGTCTTGGCCCTGCTATGGGAGCAGGACGGGCGCACACCGGGCGAGGTCGCCGCCGCACTGAACGTCACCACCCCGACCGTGGTCAAAATGGCCACCCGCATGACCGCCGCGGACCTGCTCGAACGCCGTCGCGACGACCACGACAACCGCCTGGTCCGCCTCTGGCTCACCGATAAGGGCCGCGCCCTGCAGCAGCCGATCGAGGCACAGCGACAGGCCTTGGAGGACAGGGTGACCGCCGACCTCACCCCCACCGAACGACGTCACCTCATGAGCGCCCTGCGCAAAATCCACCACACCGCAACCGAACTCCTCGGCGACGCCGCACCCTGATTCCCGCGGACTCAGTTCACTCCGGGCCGCCGCGACCGAATGATCTCCGCCAGCCGTTCGTAATCATCCGCGCGTGCCGTCGACGCACGAAACGCCAGACCGAGCGTGCGCCCCGGAGCGGGGGCGGCGAAATGCGCGGTTTCCAATGTGCCGCGCGCGGTTTCGGCCGCCACCGCCATCTCCGGAATCAACGTCACCCCGAGACCGCCTGCGACACACTGGACCACGGTCGCCAGCGAAGCCGCACGGGTATCGCCGACCGCACCCGGATGGGCGTCGGCGGAGCGGCAGAATTCCAGGGTCTGATCACGCAGGCAGTGCCCCTCGTCGAGCAGCAGCAGCGGCAGCGCGTCCAAGGTGGCGGGTCCGATATCGGTGCGACCGGCCAGCTCGTGACCGCGCGGCGTCACCAGGACGAATTCCTCGGTGTACAACGGGATCTCGACGAGGCCGGGTGCTTCGGTCGGCAGCGCGAGCAGCGCGACATCCAGGACGCCGGTGCGCAATCCCTCCAGCAGCCGGGCGGTTTGATCCTCGACCACCTGAGGATTCAAAGCGGGCAATACCTTGCGCAATTCGGGCAGCAGATCCGGCAGCACATACGGGGCAACCGTCGGAATGATACCGATCCGCAGGGCGCCGCCCAGGCTGTCACCGGTCGCCGAGGCGACGAATCGATCGGCCGCCTCGAGGGTCGCCGTCGCCTGCGGCAGCAGCCGCATACCCGCGGCGGTGACGAGCACCCGCCGGGTGCTGCGTTCAATCAGCTGCAGCCCGAGCCCGTGTTCCAATGCGGCCAGTGCCTGCGATAACGTGGGCTGGCTCACACTGAGCCGCGCGGCCGCGGTGCCGAAGTGGCGGTACTCCGCGACCGCTACGAACGCACGCAGCTGCGACAGGGTCGGCTGATAAGTCTGATCAGTCACGCCTATCAGTGTAGTGCGACTGATCACGTTTACCTTTCACCGGCCTTTGGGCAAGATCACCAGTGAGCTTTTCGATCCACTCGCTCTAGCAAACCGACTGACGAGGAGACAAGCATGGCTTTGCTGACCATCGGCGACCAGTTCCCGGCATACAACCTCACCGCGGTGATCGGCGGTGACCTGTCGAAGGTCGACGCTCAGCAGCCTGACGACTACTTCACCCGCATCACCTCCGATGACCACGCCGGCAAGTGGCGCATCGTCTTCTTCTGGCCCAAGGACTTCACCTTCGTGTGCCCGACCGAGATCGCCGCCTTCGGCAAGCTCAACGAGGAGTTCGAGGACCGCGACGCACAGGTGCTCGGCGCCTCGGTCGACAACGAGTTCGTGCACTTCCAGTGGCGCGCCCAGCACGAGGATCTCAAGACCCTCCCGTTCCCGATGCTGAGCGACCTCAAGCGTGAATTGGCATCCGCCACCGGCGTTCTCAACGCCGACGGCGTCGCCGACCGCGCCACCTTCATCATCGACCCGAACAACGAGATCCAGTTCGTCTCGGTGACCGCGGGTTCGGTCGGCCGCAATGTCGACGAGGTGCTGCGCGTGCTGGACGCACTGCAGTCCGATGAGCTGTGCGCCTGCAACTGGAAGAAGGGCGACCCGACCATCAACGCGGGCGAACTGCTCGCCGCGAGCGTCTGAGCATTATCCGGACCACCTGAAAACACCTGAACGAGAAGAGGATTCGCCGAATGAGCATTGAGACCCTGAAGAACTCCCTGCCCGAGTACGCAAAGGACCTCAAGCTCAATCTGTCGTCCATCGCACGCACCACCGTGCTGAACGAACAGCAGCTGTGGGGCACGCTGCTCGCGTCGGCGGCCGCGACCCGGTCGGCGACGACGCTGCGCGAAATCGCCGAGGAAGCCGCGGACAATCTGTCGGCGGAGGCCTACAACGCCGCACTCGGCGCCGCCTCGATCATGGGCATGAACAATGTGTTCTACCGGGGCAAAGCGTTTCTGGAGGGCCGCTACGACGATCTGCGTGCCGGTCTGCGGATGAACATCATCGGCAACCCGGGTGTCGACAAGGCTGATTTCGAGTTGTGGTCGTTCGCGGTCTCCTCGATCAACGGCTGTGCGCACTGCCTGGAGGCGCACGAGAAGACCCTGCGCGAGGCGGGCGTCTCGCGTGAGGTGATCTTCGAATCGCTGCGCGCGGCCGCGATCGTCGCCGGTGTCGGCCAGGCTGTGCAATCCACGGAGGCGCTGGCCACCGCCGCGGTCTGATATCTCGCCGGAAACACGCAACGGCCCCGTCCGAGTGGACGGGGCCGTTGCCGTTTCCGCGCCGACCGGCACGTGTCGGAGCGGCTCGCTAGCCTGTCCGCGATACGCACCTCGTGAACAAGGGAGCAGGCCGATGGCTGTCCGCACGCCGCCGACCGATGAGGACATCTGGGTGGTACCCGCCGCCTGGTGGTCGAAAACCGATCCGTTCCGCGGCCGATGGCCCGCACGCAAGGTTGCCGTGAATACGGCTGCGGCACAGACCATCTCCGACAGGTTGGCGCAGTCCGCGGATCGGATCCGCGCCATCCTGAGCCATTCCGGCTCGCACAAGGTGCTCGCCGAGCGGGGTGCGCAATACCTCGAAGATCGGCGTGCCGACCCGCTCGGGGCCGCGGTGTGCGCCGCGATCGGCATGGACGCGAAGCTTTGGGATGCCGATGCCCTTGGCCGCTACTACGACGACCACGCGGATCTGGCCGATTATCTGGTCGCCACCCACGGTCTCGGCTGTGCGGTAGCGACCGTGGCCGCACTCAGCGGCGTTCACGCGGAAGCATCGGATACCTGGGGCGGGCAATCGAATCGCGTTCTGGTGTCGAGTCCCTGCGATCCGCCCGCCACCCTGGTCCGGCGACTGCGCACCCTGCTGGCCGCGGCCGGGGAGATGGACTACGCCGACGCCCTCGACCAGGCAGACCGACTGCGCCGCGGGCCGCTCTCGATCCGGTTGCTCACCTCATACCTGTTCCCCACCGAACAAGACTGGGTCACAACCGATCTCGCCGACCCGAAACTCACCGACAGCTTCGGATCGATATTCCTGCTCGCCTCGGTAACCGATTCGGCGCACGCGCACCGCATCCTCGATCTGCTCGGCTGGCACTGGCATCTGCTGCGCGACAACAAATCGCTGATCTACAGTGTCGCAGCACATCTCGGCCCCGACGCCACTTCGGTTCTCACTCGACTGTGGGAGGCGGGTCAGGGCAACAGCTCCGCTCCGGGACCGGAAATCCTGTCGCGCATGCTCGCCCGCCTCCCCGCTGACGAAGCGATGGACTTCCTGGCCAGGCATTCGTGGCGCAATGTGACCGCCGCGGCGTTGCTCGCCTCGACCGAACGGTTTCCGTCTCGTGCCATGCGTGTGCTCGGTGCACGGACCACCCGGCAGGAGAACGCCGCCGACTTCTGCCGGCACGTCCGCCGCCATCCCGAACTCGCCGTCGCGATGCGCGACGAACTGCCCGAACCCGTGCAGCAGCTGATCACCGAGAGTCTGCCCGAAGAGCAGACGGTCGATACGACTCCCGCCCAATTTGTTCCCGCGATCCTGAGCACACCGCCATGGCAACGACCGCGTCGCAGACCTGCTGCCGCCGTAGCGCTCGAAGTTCCTGCGGGCGTCGCTATTTCGTGGCGCGATGGCGAGCGGGAGAAATGGCTCGACAGCGTCGGCACGCTGTCCGAGGAGGAGATACGCGAGCGGCTGGAGCGCATTCCGCCGGGCAATGACTTTGTCAACGACTGGACACTGCACGCACTCGCCCAGGTCGACTTCGCGATCGCGGAACCGTATCTGCGCACCAGCACCGTGGGCTGGGGACTCTGGTCCGCCACTCCCCTGCTCGCACTCACGGCAAAACACGGTGCCGCTACGCACGATCTGGTCATCGACACCGTCACGAAGCGACCGCGCGAGCACGCTGCGGCGATCGCCCCTTTCGAAAGTCCGGCCGTCGCCGAACTGGTCGTGGACTGGCTGCGTATGCGCTCGCGCCGCCGCATCGCGCTGGACTGGTTGCGCCGCCATCCCGCCTACGCCGCGAGCGCGTTCATTCCGGGAGCGATCGGCAAGGCGCGCAAGGCAAGACGCACGCATGCGGTGGCTCTGCGTACCCTCGTCACACTCGGTCACACCGATGCCATCATTGCCGCCGCGTCTGCATATGACGCCACCGCGGCGGTGCGCGAATTGCTCGAAACCGATCCCGCCGAGATCGTGCCCGCGCGGATTCCGGTTCTCCCGCAATGGTTGTCGATCTCGGAGCTGCCCGCGATCGGGCTGACCGGCGGCCACACGCTGCCGCCCGAGGCGGTCGCCGATCTCGTTACGTTGATGATGCTGTCGGAACCCGGTGCGCCGCATGCCGCACTGGCACGGGTTCGCGACGACTGCGACGCGGCGAGTCTGGCGACCGCGGCCGGAGCGATCCACAGCCAGTGGACCAGGGCGGGTGCGCCGTCGAAGGACACCTGGGTCTGGGAAGTGTTGGCTGCCTTCGGAAATGACGAGACGGTCGATGAGCTGCTGCCGAATATCCTCTGGAGCGGGGCCAAGGACAATGCGCTCGATACCCTCGCCGCCCTCGGAACCGACCACGCCTTGTCGGCGCTGATCACATTGATGGAGAAGGGCCGAAACTCGGCGGTCCGGGATGCGGCGCAGACCCGCGTCACCGATGTCGCGGACGAATTGGGTTTGAGTGAGGACCAACTCGCCGACCGCCTGGTTCCCGATCTCGGCCTGCGCCCCGACGGTACGGCGCTGCTGGACTTCGGGCCGCGCCAATTCGTGCTCGGTTTCGATGAACAGCTGCGCCCCACCATCACCGGTACCGACGGCACCCGCTACAAGGCACTGCCCAAGGCTGGAGTTCGCGACGACGAGTACTCGGCCGCCGACGCGACGGCGACCTATCGCTCGATCCGCAAGTCGGTCAAGAAGTTCGGCGCCGATCAGATCCGGCGGCTCGAACGCGCCATGGTCACCGAACGCCGCTTCACCCTGGACGAACTGCGCACCCTGTTCATCGCACATCCGTTGCGCATCAACGTGACTCGCCGACTGATCTGGGCAACCTATCGAGACGACCAGGTGCTCGACTCGTTCCGCATCGCCGAGGACAACACCTTCGCCGCCGCCGACGACGCCACACTCGAAGTCGCCGAGGATGCCGTCATCGGTATCGCCCATCCCCTGCGCCTAGGCGCCGAGATGACCGCCGCCTGGGCCGATAGGCTCGCCGATTACGAACTCCTGCAACCATTTCCACAGATCGGCCGGGAGGTGCACCATCCGGACCCGGAACTGCTCGCCAGTTCCTCCGTGGC
The DNA here is from genome assembly GCF_044465765.1 of Nocardia sp. NPDC049526. Lineage (NCBI taxonomy): Bacteria > Bacillati > Actinomycetota > Actinomycetes > Mycobacteriales > Nocardiaceae > Nocardia > Nocardia sp. NPDC049526. Next base: position 931,890 of record NZ_JBITMA010000002.1, read on the forward strand.
GATTCCGGCGAATGCCACTGCTCCCCTCGGCCGTATCCACGGCCTGACCAACCGCGGCTGGAATCCACCCGAACGCCGCGACGGCGGTCGCATCGATACCTTCGACAAGCGGCTCCCGGACGACCGGGTTTTCAGTATCGGGATCGATCCGGGCATGGAGCCGTTCGAACCGGTCGCTCCCGTGCACGAGCTCAGCTACGCCGCGCTCGCGGGCCGCAATGGCCCCACCTTCGCCGACCTCAGCCCCGTGGCCGTATCGGAAATCTTGCGTGATCTGGCCTGGCTCTGCGGCCCGCGTTGACAGCACTTTCTGGACCGACACAACAGGCGAATGGGCACGTCAGATGCGGGTTCGTCCCGGACGGAAACTCTGCGGCAGCGCATGAATCACTTTTCGGGGACCGGTAGGCTCGCGAACATGGGCACACAGGGTGAACCAGAGGCCATCGGTACGCGGGTCGAGGTCGTGCGCGTTTTCACGGACCCGACCGGACGGGGCGGCAACGAGCTCGGCATTGCTCGCGCCGCCGATGTCGCCGAGGTCGACCACCAAGCGCTGGCGGCGAAGGCGGGGTACAGCGAGACCGTTGTAGTCGAGGACCCCGTCGACGAGATCGCCAAGGTGCGGATCTACACCCCCGCGGTGGAGCTGCCATTCGCCGGGCATCCCTCGGTGGGTACCGCGTGGTGGTTCGCCGAGCAGGGCAAGCCGGTGCGGATTCTGCAGGAGTCGGCGGGTCCGGTTGCCGTCGAACTCACCGATGGCCTCGTCTGGATCAAGGCGCGCGGCGAATGGGCCCCGGAATTCACCTTCCACCAGCTCGATGATCTCGACGCGCTGGCGAATCTGCGCCCAGACGATTTCACCACCGGCTCGCATTACCTCTGGACCTGGACCGACGAGCACCGCGCCGCCCTGCGCTCCCGCATGTTCGCCCCCGCCATGGGCGTCGCCGAGGATGAAGCCACCGGAGCTGCCGCCGTCGCCCTGACCGCCCTGCTACGCCGCAGCCTGATCATCACCCAGGGCAAGGGCTCGCAGATCTTCACCGAATGGGACTCCGACGGTTGGGTCCGGCTCGGCGGCCGCGTCGTCGCCGACTCGGTCGTCAACTTGTAGACCGCGAGTATCCGACGATAGGTCCGCTCCGGCTGCTGACCAGGGCATCGAGGGACGCGGCGGGAGGTCGCGCTACCTCTTCAGGCTGCGGGACGACCTATCCCGGCGGCCGCGGACGGCGGTCGGATTCGGAGACGAGTTCGGCGAGGCGGCGCAGCAGCGTGACGAGCTGAACCCGCTCGCTGGGCATAAACGCCTCGTAGGAGCGCAGCTGGCGCTCGCGCAGCCGGGTCCGCAGCAAAGCGAGCCGCTCGGCACCATCGTCGGTGAGGCTGACCAGGACTCGCCGCTCGTCCTCGGGGGATCGGCGGCGCACGACGACGCCCTTCGCCTCCAGTTGCTGCAGCATGCGGGTGGCGGTGGGCACGCTGACATCCGCGTTGCTCGCCAGTCGTCCCACCGGGATGTCCATCTCCCCGGCCAGTGGTTCCAGGAGGGCGACCTGGGCCAGGGAGAGTCCACCGATCTGCTCGGCACCCGCCGAACGGGCCCGCCGCATGGCGACGAACAACGCGTCGGCCGCCTGCGCGATCTCCTCCCCGGTTACGTCGGCATCCGTCGCGATCTGCTGGACATTGCCCGTGTTTGCCACGGCTGCTAGCCTAGCATCACAATAATTAGCAGGCTAAATATTAGTAAGCGAGCGAAAATTGGCCTATCCATCCCGGATCGATGTCCACCAGCACCTCATCCCGCCTGCCTACCGGGAAGCAATGGACCGTCATGGGGAGACGGCCGGGGGTTGGCCTACACCCGCCTGGGATGCCGAGAGTGCGATCGCGATGATGGACCGCCGGTCGATCGCGACCGGCATCCTCTCGATCAGCTCGCCGGGCACCCACTTCGGCGACGACGCCGAAGCCCGCGCGATCACCCGCGACGTCAACGAGTACAGCGCGGAGCTGACCAAGGACCGGCCCGACCGCTTCGGGTTCTTCGCGAGTCTCCCGCTACCGGACGTCGAGGGCGCGATCGCCGAAACCTCCTACGCGCTGGACGAACTGCACGCCGACGGTGTGGTTCTGCTATCCAACTATTACGGCCGCTACCTCGGCCACAAGGAGTTCGATCCGCTCTGGGCCGAGCTCGATGCTCGCGCCGCGGTGGTTTTCATCCACCCCACTGCCCCGCCGATGCCAATGCTGGCGGGCATGCCGAGTCCCCTGCTGGACTTCCCTTTCGACACGACCCGCACCGCCGTACATATGACGCTCAACGGCGTGCTGAGCCGGCACACCCGAATGAAGGTGATCCTCTCGCACGCGGGCGGCTTCCTGCCTTACTCAGCCTGGCGGTTCACCGGCGGCGCCCAGTTCAACCCCGGCACAAAGCCCATGGGCATTCTGACGGACCTGCAGCGTTTCCACTTCGACACCGCACTGTCCACCACTCCGTCCGCCTTACCCTCCCTGCTGGCCTTCGCCGCGCCCGGACACATCTGCTACGGCAGCGACTTTCCCTTCGCCCCGGAAGGAAGCGGTGATCTCCTCGACTCTTTCCTGGAGAGCTACGAGGGCTTCGGACCCGGCCAGCTCGACGCGATCAATCGCAGTAGCGCCGAGGCCCTGTTCCCCCGTCTCGCAGCCGCCTGATCAACCAGCGACGCGGGCGGCCTATCCCGAGACGGCGGCGATCAGCATGTAGGCCGTGCCGAGGTCCATGACGATATGCGGCACGATCGCGGATGTCAGTGCGCGGGTGACGAAGGAAGCCGACTGCTGCGGGCCGGTTCGGATGCCGATCGGGTGGCCGAGCCAACGCCGGCAACGGCCGGTACTCGCCGCGACGATCAAGGCCAGCGCATCGGCGGTGAAGAGCGCGGTCAATGTCAGCGCCGGTCCGGGGGCCGGCCCGGCGGCGTGCATGCCCGCACTGTGTCCCGCGATCGAGTACAGCATGGCAGCCGCGACGGCGATGTGATATCCGACGGCGATGATTCGATCATCGGGTAGCGCACGAGTCGTATTGCGCCACTGCACAATTCGATCTACCAGCAAGGCCGCGAAGACGATAATGAGCGCGATCAGCACACCGCGCAGCACCACCGGATCCGCTCCCATCGGAAAGATCAGCATCGCCAGCATGACCATGCACATGATCAGATGGGCGGCATCGGACTCGTGACATGCGGGCGCATTCATGCCCGGCGAATCTGCTTGCAGGCGAACGGGTTCGGCCCTACCGACGCCGTCCGGTGCCGCCAATCGCCCGAGCACCACCGCCGCCGCGAGCAGAAACGCCACCACCACCGACCACCGCAAGGCGGCATACTCCTGCGCGAACTCCACCACACCCACCTCCCGACCCATCCTCCCCTCCATGTTCGCACCCCGACAACCCACCCGCCGCACTTTCCCCACAGCCACACCGCTTCTCGACCTACACACTCCTACGACGCCGAACCCCAGGCACCCGTTGGACGGATGATCACGTGGACCATGGCGGCAAAGCGCGAGAAGCCCCGCTACCAGTTCCACCTGATCTTGGTCGCCCGCGCTGAAATGGCGTGGCGGCCAAGGAATGCGCGGGCTAGCGCGCGACGCTGGGGCGGAGGCGCTCGGTGGCGGCGCGGGCGAAGCGGCCTGGTGAGATGCCGCGCCACTGTTTGAAGGCGTTGGAGAAGCTCGGGGCGCCGGAATACCCCATGCGGTAGGCGACGTCCTCGACGGTGAGACCGGTGGCGAGCAGTTCCTCGGCGAGAGTGCCGTAGGTTTCGACGCACAGTCGGCGGTAGGAGGTGCCCTCGTCGGCCAGTCGGCGACGCATTGTGCGCAGGCTCATGTGCAGGCGTTCGGCCATATCCTCTTGGGTGATGCGCCCGTGCATCTGATGCAGCAGCACCTCGCGCACCGATCCGGCAATGCCCTGCTGCAAACCTCGGCGTTTCAGCAGGTCGGCGCACTGTTCCTCGAACATCAGCGCGGTGAGCGGGCTGGCATTGGGCATCGGTCGATCGATATCGGTGGCGTCGAAAACCGCGAGCTGGAGCTCCGCGGATTCGATGCTGGGAATCTCGAATTGCTCCAGTATCGGCCGCATTCGGGACAGCAGCCCACCGGCGACCTCGGCCCGCACCACCGGCGGCGGCACCCCGAACACCAGGTACCAGTTATAGAGCAGGGCCGCCACATCTCGTTCGGCGAGAAAGGCGCGCACATCCGCGGGCAGATCCCGGTCGTCGCAGTACAGCCAGACCTCGTCGCCGTGATAGACGTGCCAGGCCCGCGCGAACGAGGTCATCATGCTGAAATAGCGCATAGCGACATCGATGGCCGAACGCATGGTCGGACTGCTCAGCACCGCCATACCGAGTACGCCGTGGGTGGTGATGCGCGTGCGCATACCCGCCTCGAAGCCCAGTCCCGGTTGGTCGTCGAGCAAAGTGACGAGATTGCGGACGAGTAGAAGTTCCTGTGCAGCAGCGATCTCCGCGCCGGGCGTTTTCAACACCACCGGATCGATACCGGTGCCGCACAGGAGGTCCGCGCGCGTCACATCGTGATCATCGGCGAGCTGGGCAAGGATCGCCGCATTCGCCACCGACCGCCGCCACTCCCATGAGGCCACGGATATAGCGTGAGCGCTGCCGGCCGATACTCGCAAGGTTTTGGCCGAACATCTTATACACCAAGCGAGTTCGGCTCGAGCTGACCGGTATGCGCAATCTCATGACCCGATATCGCATGGCAACCGCACTATCGCATACCTACCGTCATAGCTATCGTCGAGCGAAGACCAAGGTAGGCGAGAACAACATGCCGAGAAAGACCCTTGTCGGCACGCGCGTCGCGATTACGGGCGGCACCTACGGTATCGGCAAGGCGGCCGCATTGGCCTTCCTCGCGGTCGGTGCCGATGTGGCGATCGGTGACGCGGACACCGGCAAAGTGCGTGCAATCACCGCCCAGCTCAACCGGATTCATGGGGCCGACGCCGTCGGCCTCCCTGTCGAGCTCACCGACGACGTGCGTTTCGCCGAATTTCTGGCGACCGCCGAGCGCAGGCTGGGCGGCCTCGATGTCGTGGTGAATGCCGCCGATATCGAACCAACCGGTTCGTTTCTAGCGGAGTCCGATCACGAATCGGATCGGCAGATCGATATCAATCTCCGTGCGGTGATCACTGGATCCCGGCTCGCCGGAATGCGATTCGTCGAACAGGGCCACGGACATATCGTCAATATCGGCTCCGCCATCGGCGTCACGGCCGCACTCGGCGCCGCGGTGTACTGCGCGACCAAGCATGCGGTGGTCGGACTCGGCACCGCACTGCATCGTGGACTCGCCGAGCAGGGCGTATTGGTCAGCACCATCGCGCCCGGTTACGCACCCGATCCGCATGCGGTGGCGGACGCGATCGTCGACTGTGTCGAACACCGGCGCGGCGGACTGGTGGTGGTGCCGCCGACGGGGTGGTTCCGTACCGCGATGCCGGATCCGGCGCAGTTGCGTCATACGATGCGGCGGATGCTCGGCAGTATGTGAGTCGTCAGGCCGGGAGCTCCCGCAGGACCCGTTTGAGTACCTTTCCGGTGGGATTGCGCGGGAGCTCGTCGACGAACAGCACGTCACGCGGGACCTTGAAGCGGGCCAGATGCGTCTTGACGTGCTCGCGCACCTCGTCCTCGGTGAGCGAATGCCCTTCGCGGACAACGACTACCGCGCGCAGGCGCTGACCGTATCGATCGTCCGGCACGCCGAATGCGCTGACCTCAGCCACGGCCGGATGCGCGGCAAGCAGTTCCTCCACCTCGCCCGGAAAGACGTTCTCGCCGCCGGAGACGATCATGTCGTCATCACGTCCATCGATGAAAAGTCTTCCGGCACTGTCGAAATGGCCGACATCGCCGGTGGCCATCAGCCGTCCGATGCGTGCCTTGTCACCACCGCCGGTGTAGCCCTCGAATTGGTAGTTGTTGCCGACGAAGATGCGTCCGATAGTGCCGGGGCTTACCTCTCGGTCGTTGTCGTCGAAGATCTTCACGGTGGTACTCGGCACCGGAGAGCCGACACAGCCGGGCTCGACCGCCAGATCCGCAGGTGTCGCAATAGTCGCGTAGGCCACCTCGGTAGACCCGTAAACGTTGTACACCACCGGCCCGAATGCCTCGGTCACCCGGATGCACAGTTCCGCACCCAGCTGCGAGCCCGCGACGAAGATGATCCGCAACCGCGAAAGATCGTGCCCGGCAAAGGCTTTCGGTCCGGCGTCGACGAGTCGCTGCAGCATCACCGGCACCGCGACCATGGCCGTGGCACCGTGGCGGTCCAGACTGTCCAGCACCTCCTGGGGATCGAAGTGCCGCCGGATCACCAGCGTGGAACCGAAGCCGACCGCGAGGACGGCGTGCGCGAATCCGAGCGTATGAAATAGCGGCGCAGGGCATTCGGTGATTTCGCGGGCACGGAACGGCACCTTGCCGAGGATGGCGCCCAGCGGTGACAGTGAGGCCGGCTCGCTGCTGCGCGGCGCACCTTTCGGGGTGCCGGTCGTCCCGCTGGTCAGCAGGATGATGCGGGCGACGGTGCGCGGCTTGCGCGGTGGTGTGCGCGCCGCACCCGCGATCAGATTGTCGATGGTGTCGACGCCCGGTTTATCGGCCCAGGCGCGGTAGCGGCCCCGGCGCGGTGTGAAATCGCCGAGCATACTCGCGTATTCGTCGTCGAAGATCAGCAGATCGGCACCCTCGCGGGTCACCACCTCGCGCAGTTGCGGCGCCGCGAAATCGGTATTGAGCAGGATGATTCGCGCACCGCATTTCGCGGCGGCGAAGACCGCGTAGTGGAAACCGCGGTGGTTGCGCGCCAGGATGGCGACACCCTCGCCGTCACGCAGTCCGCGCGCCCGCCAGGCATTCGCGAGCGCGGTGCTGCGCTCGTCGAGTTCACGAAAACTGACGCGGCCGAGTTCATCGATTATGGCGGCGCGATCGCGATAGCGCAGAGCGGCAACCGTTGTCAGCCCGCCGAGGAGTCCGGATCGCAGCACCGCGGCACCCATGAGGGCGAGTCGATCCGGGCGTTCCGGGGTCGCGAGTCCGGCACGCACTGTCAACGCGGCGTAATACGTCTCATCGGCGGCCCGACGCGCCGCAGCCGCGGCCAGCGCCCCGACCTTGTTCGCAAACTTCATGATTCGATCCTGACGCGAATCTCGCCGAACCGCTCGCCGACCCGAAACCCTTCGGCCGCAGCCGATTCTGACACTGCGGCCGTGCGGCCGATTCGTCTGAACGCGGCATCGCGCCCCGCTCGGCTGACGGCGCCCAAAGGGACCGGCCGTCGGCGCGGCCCAGTCAGCGCACGATCCGTGCGCGGCGCGTACTTATCGAGTATCGACATCGTTGTCCACCTAGGTGAGGGCGAGTGCCCTCACAGTAAAGGGTCCCCGGCGGATTCGTCGAGCACCGACCCAGACAGCAGGGCCGACGCGGGCACAATTCATCATGGACGGATGTCCAGCGATATCGGCGACCGCCTACCGACCCCAACCGCACCGGCTGCCGTGCTGCGGATCGTCGGCGATGATCTCTCCGGTCCTGAAGTCGCTGCCCTGCTCACCCAGCATCTGGCCGAGATGTACGACAACTCGCCCGAAGACAGCGTGCACGCCCTGGACCTGGATGCGCTCCGCGGCCCGAGCATCACCTTCTGGAGCGCCTGGGAGGACGACGAACTGGCTGGTTGCGGCGCACTCAAACAACTCGACCCCGCCCACGGCGAGATCAAGTCGATGCGCACCGCCTCCGATCGCACCGGCCGCGGGATCGCCTCGGCCCTGCTGAACCATCTCATCGCCGAGGCCCGCGCGCGCAACTACCAGCGCCTCAGCTTGGAGACCGGAGCCTCCGACTACTTTGCCCCCGCGCAGCGGCTCTACACCCGCCACGGATTCGAGATCTGCGCACCATTCGCCGACTACGTCGAGGATCCGCACAGCGTCTTCATGACGCGCACCCTCTGACGCCACGCGTCGGAAAGCAGACCTTCAGCGCCCATCGAAGCCCGGTGGAACGGACTGTCAGCCCGCGTTGATCGCGGTGATCAGCGTGCGATTGCCCGCCGTTCGCGTCGTGATGATCTGTGTGAAGGTCTGCGGCTGCTCACCCGGACGCTGCTGGGTCAGCCGGACCTCCCACTGCGCCTCCCCCGCATCGCTGCCCGCACGGGTGATCTGCACGCAGTAGAGGGTGCCGATCGGCACCTGGTTGATCCCGCGCTGGATCTGGTCGGCGGCGGGCACATTCGCATCATTGGCGACTACGCCGCGCGCGGCGAATCCGGAACGCTGCACATAGTAGGCACGTTCGAACGCGAGGATCGCCGACGGCCCATCGCTGGTGCCGCCGGGATCGGTACCGGAGATGACATCACCGGTGCGCCGCTGTTCGCAGCCCGGGGTGGCGACCGCGGAAGGTTGGTCACCCGGTGCCGTAGTCGCTGGGGCGCGCCCGGCAGTCCCCTGGGCAACCGCCGGTGTCGTCGCGGCGGCCGGTCGCTTGTGATTGCCCGAACCACCGAAGACGAACATCACCACCGAAACCACTGCCAACACGACACCGAGCACGATCAGCACCGCGACGACTCGGTTGCCGCCACCAGTCGGTTGCGGATCGCGACGGCGCGGCGGATGCCGCAGTGCCGGACCAGGGTTGCCACCGGACCGATCGATGATCGTCGGTACGACGGAACTCGTCTCCGCCGGTAGCTCGGACTCGGCTTCGACCGCGCGCGCCGGCGGCCGACTGCGATTCGCCTCCGGTGGCGCCGCCGCTGGGCGCTGCGGTTCGAGCCACTCCTGCCAATCCCCGGCCGACCGAGGACGGCGCGGCCGCTCGGGTGGATCGAGCGCATCGGCCAGCGGTGTCCGGCGCTGGCCCGAACCGCGGCGTGCGTTCGGACGGCGGCGCCGCTTCGGGGCCGGAGCGGCGGGCCGGACCATGGGCAGCCCGGTGTCGAACGGATTGCCCTGGTTCTGGCTCGAGGAGCCGGAATCAGAGCTCGTCATCGTCGAATTCGCCGATCACGGCGGGCGGGACGGTTGCCAATACGGTCGGCACGGTGACGCCGAGTTGACCGTCGCGCGGTCGGCGGTCCTCATCCGACTGCGACGACGGCGGCATCGCCAGACCACCGCTGGTGCCGGGTTGATTCGTCGGTTCCGGCCCGGACGGGCGCGACGGCGGCGTGTCCGCGCTCGCGGCCGGTGCCTGCGGCGCGGGTGCGGGCGCGGGTTTCGTCGCGGTCGGGCCGTCCAGGCTCGGCGGGATCACCGAGTTGGTTCCGATATTCGGTGCGGGCTTGGACGACTGCCCCGATCCACCACCGAAGTCGATGACATTCGCGGGCTTGCTCGCGCTGTCACCACCGGTGGGCGAATTCGTGGTGCTGCCCGGATGGATGAGTTCGGGAATCGCCTTATCGATGACCTTATCCGCGGATGCGGCCACGGTATCCATCGCGTGCGTGCCGACTTCGGCGATCTTATCGATCAGGTGCGTGCCGATATTGACCCCGGCATCGATGGCCGCGGTGCCGACCGAAACCCCCGCGTTGATCAGGTACTGCTGCAACTGGAGTTGGGCCGCCTGCACCGGATCCAGTGGCGTCGTTGTGGTCACGCCCGCCGTGGTCACGCCGTTCGTCGTCCCCGGAACGACCGTCTGCTGGGTGGTGCCGACACCCTGCGGTGTGGTCACCGTGAGCGGTCCCATCGCATCCAACCGCGCAGTGTGGTCATCCATTTCCGACTGCGCCGTGCTGACCGCGGTGACCGCGTCGCGCAGCGCCTGGGTCGCTCGCGCGATCACCGCGTCGGAATCCGAGGATGCGCTCGCGGTGCTCATGATCTGCTTGGCGTCGCGCCGGAAGTCCGCGATGATCTGATCCACCTTCTGGGCGGCGCGGGCGCTGGTGGTATGGGCGTCGCCGAGCACCGACAGGTACTCGGGTCCGCGATCGGTGATATCACCGATCTGAGTTTGCGTGGTGCGCAATGCCGGAACGGCATCGTCGGCGGCGCGCGAGGTCCACGTCGATTCGAGGGCGTGCAGGCCCTCGCGGTGCGGGCCCTCGGCATCAGCGGCCTGGGTGGACGCGGTCGACAGCGCGTTGACGACGGACTGGTCCGGAGTCGCGACGCCGCTGCCGAGCGAAGCGCGCAATTGCAGCATCGGCTCGACCAGCGCCGCCACGATCGGCGGATCCACATTCGGATCAACGGGCGTGCCGGCGGGGGTATCGGAGGCGTTGTTCGCAGGCCGCCGTCGAAGCAGTCGTCTCATGGCAGCGCCTCTCCTTGCCGGGCAAGGGCGCCCGCGGAATCGACATCGATACCCTGCATGTCCGCGCTGTAGTCGCGCAGCACCTGCCCGTAGGCGGCAACCAGTTGCCCTGCGGTCGAGAGCGCCTGCACGTGTTCGTTCACCTTCTCGGTGAACCTGGCCACGAATCCGGCGCCGACCTGACCGAGGTCGGCGACCAGCCGCTCGGGATTCACCGCGCCACCCGCGACCGCCGACGCCGAGGCCAGCTGTTGCGACACCGTATTCGCGATCGTGGTGTAAGCGGCCATCGCCGCCGGGTCGAGCTTCAGCGCGTCCACTGTTCCCCCTTAATACGGAAACCAATCTGTCGCGTCATATTTCGACACTTCGAGCGTACTTGGGACCCGAGCTATGTGCGCGCGGATCCTTATCGTTCCGCTGGAGTCTATGCCGCCGGATCCGTCGCTTATGCCGCAACGGTCCGCTTCCGCAGAGACCGAGGTCGAATGCGGAAATGATCACTTTCACCTCACGCCGGTTCTATGCTTGTCGCGACGGAGTTGGTCCCATCATCACCCTGGCGATCCCCGCGCAGGGTGCCGGCAAGGGTTAGAGGGGTCAGAAGCGTGAAGAACAGCAAACGTTTTCGAAACTGGTCGGTCAGATCCGCTTTACTCGTCGGTGCCGTTTCCGCAGGTCTCCTGATGGCGGGGACGGCACAGGCCGAACCGTTGTGGCCCGGCGGACCGGATATCGGCACACCGGCGATCATCCCGCCGGTTCCGATCGTCGCACCGTGTGGCACCACCGCACGCATGTGCATGCGGCTGTCGACGAACGAGGCCTGGCTGATGGACAACGGCAAGGTCACCTACGGTCCGACCCCGATTTCGCACGGGCGGCCCGGATACGAGACACCGCCCGGCGTCTTCAAGGTCGCGTTCAAGCGGGAAGACTTCTGGAGCACCATGCACAATGCTCCGATGAAGTGGGCGGTCTTCTTCAACGGCGATATCGCCACCCATATCGGACCCATCGAGGAGCAGTCGCACGGCTGCATCCGGATGACTCCCGAGGGCGCCGAAGCGACGTACCGCTATCTCAACCCCGGTGACGTGGTCGAAGTCGTACCTTGACACCGGATTTCGGCATGGAAGGGCCCGGGCGGATTCCGCCCGGGCCTTTCTCATATCCTCCTCGCCTGCCTCAGTGTTCGCCGACGAGCTGCGGATCCGCGTCTTCTTCCATGACCGCCTCACCACGGGCGACCATGCCCGCTTCATCGGAGAGTTTCATATGGGGAATGAACAGCGCGAGCACGAAGGCGATTACCGCGCCGGGGATCAGGTACCAGAAGCCGGGGACCAAGGCGTCCACGTAGGCGCCGACGATGGCGTCGTGTAGGCCGTCGGGTAGATGCTTGACCACCGAGGGCACCAACGCGCCCGGATCCAGCTTCGCCGCTGCGGCTTCGGGCCCGTGGGAGACGAAGACATCGGTGAGGCCCTCGGTCAGACGGTTGGTGAAGATCGAGCCGAAAATCGCCACGCCCAGTGCGCCGCCCATTTCGCGGAAATAGTTGTTGGCGCTGGTGGCGGTGCCGATTTGGTCGGGGGCCACGGCGTTCTGGACGACCAGGACGATGATCTGCATGATCAGGCCGAGGCCCGCACCCATGACGAACAGCATGGCGGAGACGACCCACATCGGGGTGTCCGCGTCCAGGCGGGTCAACCAGAGCATGTCCGCGAACATCAAAACCGCGCCGAGGGGCGGATAGAGCTTGTAGCGGCCGGTTTTGGTGATCATCGTCATCGAGGCGATCAATGCGATCATCAGACCGACCATCATCGGAATCAGCAGCAGACCCGATACCGAAGCCGAAGCGCCCGTTGCCATTTGGAGATAGGTCGGGATGAAGGCGAGGGCGGCGAACATCACCAGGCCGACCACGAAGCCGATCGCGGAGGTCAGCACGAAGGTGCGATTGCGGAACAACCACAGCGGCAGCATCGGCTCCTCCGCGCGCGCCTCCACGAGCACGAAAGCAGCGACCACCACGACGAACGCCGCGATCATGGTGACCATAACCGCTGAACCCCAAGCGTATTGCTTGCCGCCCCAGTCGGTGATCAGGATCAGCAGCGTGGTCGCGGCCGACATCAACACCACACCGAGATAGTCGGGACGGGTCTTGGGCCGGTGGCTGGGGATGCTCAGGTAGCGGAAGGCGATGAACAGTGCGGCAATTCCGATCGGCACATTGATCCAGAAGCACCAGCGCCAGCCGAGATGGTCGGCGAAGAAGCCGCCGAGCAGCGGCCCCGCGACCGAGGTGATGCCGAAGACCGCGCCCATCGGGGCCATATATTTGCCGCGATCCTTGGCGGGCACCACATCGGCGATGATGGCCTGCGCCAGAATCATCAGACCACCACCGCCGACGCCCTGCAGGCCGCGGAAGGTGATGAACTCCCAGAAGCTCGTCGACGCGGCGGCGCCGATCGAGGCCACGGTGAAAATCGTGATGGCGAACAGGAACGGCCAGCGCCGCCCGAACAGATCGCCGAATTTGCCGTAGATCGGCATCATGATGGTGGTCGCGAGCAGATACGACGTTGCGGTCCAGGCCATATGGGAGATGCCGCCCAGATCGCCGACGATGGTCGGCATCGCGGTGCCGACAATGGTCTGGTCCAGGCTGGCCAGGAACATCCCCGCGATCAGTGCGCCGAAGATGAGCCAGATCCGCTTCTGAGTCAGGACAATCGGCTCAGGCGGCGATTCAGCCGTGATGGTCATCTCTTGCGTCTCTCCTTCTTGCCGTCATGCTGTTCGAACAGCCGCGCGGCCATTGCGCAGTGTTCGCGTACTGCCACCGCCAGCGACACCGTCGGATCTCCGACCGTGGTCATCGCTGCCCGCGTGGTGATGGTTGTCATGAATCCCGCTGCCAGACCGGCGAATTCGGGCGATACGGCACCGCCCAGCCGAGCCGAGAGCAGGTCGGATATCACGCTCTGCAGGCGGGCACCGGAGGCGACGAAGGCCGCGAGCACCCGTGGTTCGGTCTTGATGAGCTCGGTAACCAGCGCGATGCCCTCGCGCACCTCGGTTTCGGATTCGAAGCCGTGCGCGAACAACCAGGTGAGATCGTCCATCAACACGCCACTCGGGCCGCCCGCGATGAACTGCTCGCGCAACTCCGGTGTGCCGATCTCGCCGACCGGCCCTACTACCGCATCCATTTTCGTCTCGTAGTAGTTGAAGAACGTGCGGGGCGAGACCCCGACCGCTCTCGCAATGTCCTCGACGGTCGTCGCGTCCAGCCCGCGCTCGACCGCGAGCCGACGCGCGGCGAGGCAGAGATCGAGCTCGGTCTGGCGTTTCTTCTGCTCCCGCAACCCGATCGGGCGCTCGACCTTGGACATGTCCGCCAAAGTAGCACAAACTGCAATTTTTCAGAAACTGCACGTTCAGGGGCACGCTGTAGGGCCGCGCGGCCGAACGACTCCGGCCCGACCAGCCGCGAATGACCCACTGCCATCCGAAAGCGAATAACCAGCTACGCGCAACCCGAGCGACCGCCGTCCCACGAACCAGCCCGATGCGCGAATCTCCTTGCCGGAAAGGAGAATTAGCGCACCCCTCCGAGCGCAGTTAACTCCGATATAACTCAAGATTCATCGACTTGATACCAGATTTTCGATAGTGTTGACATTGCCTACAGCGAGGTGGGATTTCGAGAACTCACGTCGGTCGGGGGGAATAACGCCCGTAGGAGAACTCCCAGTGAAGTATCCAGTGTGCGCTCGCGTGTTAGGTCCATTGACGCTTGCTCTCAATAACCACAACGCAACGCCGACAGCACAGAAACAACGCCAACTACTCGCCTTACTACTCGTCAGACACGACACTGTCGTTCCGGTAACCACACTCGTCGAAGAGTTGTGGAACGACGATCCGCCGCGCAGCGCCGTCACCGTCGTGCAGACCTATGTGCTGGGAATTCGAAAGAAGATGGCCGAGCAGCTCGGCATCGGACAGGCCGAGGTGGCCGAACGATTTCTCCGCACCCGCAGTAAAGGGTATTCGTTCGACGTCAAGGACTGCGTCTTCGATTTGCGCGACTATCAGAGCATGTCCGAGGCCGCGCGCTGTGCCGCCAAGGCCCGCGACGACTATCGCGCGGTCGATCTGTTCAGCGCAGCGGAGGCGCTGTGGAGCGGTCCGGCGCTGGTCGATGTGGAGGGCGGTATCCCGCTGGCCGCGGAGATCTCGCATCTGGATCACCTGCGGCTGACCAATATCGAGCTGCGCGTCGAGGCCGAGTTGCGGCTCGGTCGATATCGCGAAGCCTGCCCTGACCTGGCCAGACTCACCATGCAGCACCCGCTGCACGAGCGGCTGCAGGCGTATTACATGTTCGCCCTCAGCCGTGCGGGCCAGCGCGCCCGCGCATTGGAGTCCTACCAGCAGTTCAGCAGGTCGATGCAGCGCGAGCTCGGCCTGGACCCCTGCCAGAAGCTGCAGAAATTGCATCAGGATATTCTCGCCGCCTCCGACGTATCGGTCAGTGCCATGCTCAACAGCCGCCACGCGGGATACCTCATCGGCTGGTACTCCCCCGAATTCCGCTCGGCTCGAGCAAAACCCGCCTAATCCGCCCGCAACAACTCGTCCACCAGCGCGGTCGAATGCGTCGCCGACCGCATCGCCGGGTGGTCGAGTACTTCCCGCAGAAAATCCCGGGTCGTCGCAACGTGCGCACCCGAAATCCGGAATTCGGCCAGGGCTCGTCGCATGCGGGCGAGCGCCTGGTCCCGGTCCGGCGCCCATACGATCAGTTTGGCAAGAAGCGAATCGTAGTGCGGTGGGATCGAATATCCGGCGTGCACGTGGGTATCGACACGCACGAACGGACCACCGGGCGGTGTGAATTCGGCCACGATTCCGGGCGCCGGTGCGAATTCGGCGGCAGGGTCCTCGGCATTGATGCGACATTCAATTGCCGCGCCGCGCAGGGAAATATCGCGCTGCGCGATGCCGAGAGATTGCCCGGCGGCGATATGTATCTGCTCGGCGATCAAATCGATACCGGTAACCATTTCGGTCACCGGATGTTCGACTTGGATTCGGCAGTTCACCTCCATAAAATAGTAATTCCCCTGCCGATCCACCAGAAATTCCACGGTTCCGGCGCCGACGTACCCGGCTTCCAGCACCCCGTCCACCGCGGATTTGCCCATCCGCGCCGCAAGCCCCTCTGGCAGCCGCGGCGCGGGCGACTCCTCGATGAGCTTCTGATGCCTGCGCTGCACCGAGCAGTCGCGCTCACCGAGGTGCACACCGTTGCCGTAGCCATCGCACAGCACCTGGATCTCGACATGCCGAGCGCCCTCGAGGTACTTCTCCAGATAGACTCGACTGTCCCCGAACAACATTCGCGCCGTCGCCCGCGTCTCCTGGAAGGCGCGTGGAAACGCTGCGCTATCGCGCACCACCTGCATGCCGCGCCCGCCGCCACCCGCGGCGGCCTTGATGATCACCGGATAACCGATCGAGTCGGCCAGCGTGTGCGCCTGCTCGGACTCGAGCGGATCCAGACTCCCCGGCAATAGCGGTAGCCCCGCCTTGGCCATCAGAGTGCGCGCCGACTGCTTATCACCGAGTTGGGCCATCACATCGGCGGGCGGACCGATCAGGGTGATACCCGCCGCGCGGCATGCATCCGCGAAATCCGGTGACTCCGAAAGGAATCCGTAGCCGGGATGGATCGCATCGGCACCGGTCGTCTCGGCTGCGGCAAGGACGGCGGCAGCATTGAGATAGCTGCGTTTGGCCGCGGCAGGCCCGATCTGCACCGATTCGTCGGCGAACTGCACGACGGCCGACTCCGCGTCGGCGACCGAATGCACCGCGACGGTGCGCACCCCCAGTTCCCGGCAGGTGCGCGCGACCCGGAGCGCGATCTCGCCACGATTGGCGATAAGAATCTTCTCGAACATGTTGTCCCGCATTCTCTTATGCCACCGACCGAACCGGAACCTGCTGCCGCGCACCGAACCGGCGGAACCGGGCCCGCCGCTCGGCGGCGAGGTCTTCGCCGCTGCGACCGGTCAACTCGCGCAGGCTCGCGGTCAGCGCACGGTGCAGTTGGTCAGCCGCCGCCACCGGTGCGGTACCGACGTCGTCACCCGGTTCGGGCAGCACCGCATCGACGACACCGAGCCGCAGCAGGTCACCGGCCGTAAGTGACAGCGCGGCAGCCGCTTTCGGTGCCGCAGCCGGATCGTTCCATACGATGGCCGCACACCCTTCCGGGCTGATCACCGAGTATGTCCCGTTGGCGAACATCAGCACCCGGTTGGCAACTCCGAGCGCCAACGCGCCACCGCTGCCGCCCTCCCCGATCACCACGCTGACCACCGGCACCCGCAGGGCGGACATCAGCCGGATATTCTCCGCGATCACCACCGCCTGCCCCTGCTCCTCGGCGGTCGCGCCGGGATAAGCGCCGGGGGTGTCGATCAACGTGATGACGGGCAGCCCGAGCTTTTCTGCGAAACGCATGAGCCGTGCGGACTTTCGATATCCCGCCGGCGTCGGCATGCCGAAGTTGCGAGCCATCAACTCCTTCGGCTCATGTCCCTTCTGATGTCCGATCACCACGACCGGCTGGCCACCGAGCCAGGCGGTACCACCGACGATGGCCGGGCAGTCCCCCGAGATGCGGTCCCCGCGCAACTCCCGGAAGCCGTCGAAGGCCAGGGCGAAGTAATCGAGCGCGGTGGGTCTGCTCGGTGTGCGCGCCCGTCGAACCTGCGCCCAGGGATCGCTGTCGGGAACCCGAGCCGGGTCGGTGATCGTTCCCGCGTCCAGCTCGGTCACCACATCGCCGGTCGGATCGACCGGACCGGCCACTCGCAGCAGCGAACCGAGTGCCTGCCGCAATCCGGCGCGCGGCACGATCATATCGATCAGCCCGCGCTCCAACAGGAATTCGGCGGTCTGGAACTTCGGCGGCAGCTCCTGCCGGATCGTCTGTTCGATCACCCGGCGACCAGCGAAACCCAGTCGCGCCTTCGGTTCGGCGATCAGCACATCCGACAGCGTGGCGAACGATGCGGCCACCCCGCCGTAGGTCGGGTCGGTGATCAGCGTGATGGTGAGGATGCCCGCGCGGTCCAGCTGTTCCAGCGCCGCACTGGTTTTCGCCATCTGCATCAGCGACAACGGTCCCTCCTGCATCCGCGCACCACCCGAAGCCGTGATGATGAGCAACGGAATCCGTTCGGCGAGAGCGGTTTCCGCGGCCGCAGTGATCATCTCACCGACGGCGGTGCCCAAACTGCCACCGAGGAAACGGAAATCCATGGCCGCGACTATCACCGGATTGCCCTCGATCGCCGCGAGGGCGCACAGCACGGCGTCGTGCATGCCGGTGCGTGCCCGTGCGGCGGCGAGCCGGTCCGGATAGGGCTTGGTGTCGGTGAATGTCAGCGGATCGTCGTCGGTGGGTATGACGGCGAGCGGCTCGAACCGGCCCTCGTCGGCGAGCTGGGTGATGCGCTGCTCGGCGGTGATCGGGGTATGTCTGCCGCATTCGCCGCAGACACCGAGGTCGCGGGCGAATCGCTTGCCGTACAGCGGGATCAGACAGGCCGGGCAGAGCACCCAGTCCGCGGCACCGTCCAGGCCATGTGCTGACTTCATCACGCATGTCTCCTGTGCTCGGGGAAGGTGCGACCCAGCCTGCGCGCACCCGCTAGAGAACAGCTCGACTCCGGCGCTCGAGTCAGGTTCGAGGTCCGCCTTCGATGCTTGACACCACGATCGAAGGGAGATAACGCCATGAACCCCAACGTATCCGGTGGTGCGGAATGAGCCGCCGCGTTGTCGTCACCGGACTCGGTGTCCGGGCGCCCGGCGGTTCGGGTAAGGACGAGTTCTGGAAACTGCTGTCCGAAGGCCGCACCGCGACGCGCCGGATTTCATTCTTCGACCCCACGCCCTACCGGTCCCAGGTGGCGGGCGAAGCCGACTTCGACCCGCTTCAGGAAGGGTTGTCACCCAGGGAAATTCGCCGCATGGATCGGGCTGTGCAGTTCGCCGTGGTGTGCGGACGGGAGGCGGTGGCCGATAGCGGCATCGATATCGGATCGCTGGATCCGCACCGGCTCGGCGTCAGTCTCGGCAGCGCGGTCGCCGCGGCGACCAGCCTGGAGCAGGAATATCTGGTGCTGTCGGATTCCGGTAGGAACTGGCTGGTCGACGAAACCTACCTGTCCCCGCACATGTTCGACTACATGGTGCCCAGCGTGATGCCCGCCGAGGTGGCCTGGAGTGTGGGCGCGGAGGGGCCGGTCGCCATGGTCTCCAACGGCTGCACCTCCGGGTTGGATTCGGTCGGCCACGCCGTGCAGTTGATCCGTGAGGGTTCGGCCGATGTGATGCTGGCCGGTGCTGCGGATACCCCGATCACGCCCATCGTGGTGGCCTGCTTCGATGCGATCAAGGCCACCACCTCCCGCAATGACGATGCCGAACACGCCTCCCGGCCGTTCGACAACTCGCGCAACGGCTTCGTGCTCGCGGAGGGGGCGGCGATGTTCGTGCTCGAGGAGTACGAGAGCGCGCGCAAGCGGGGTGCGCGAATCTATGCCGAGATCACCGGCTATGCCACGCGATGCAACGCCTACCACATGACCGGCCTCAAGGCCGACGGCCGGGAGATGGCCGAGGCGATCCGGGTCGCACTGGACGAATCGCGCATCGACCCCACCGGCGTGGACTACATCAACGCGCACGGCTCGGGCACCCGGCAGAACGACCGGCACGAAACCGCCGCCGTGAAGCGCAGTCTCGGCCGGCACGCCTACGCGACACCGATGAGCTCCATCAAATCGATGGTCGGCCACTCGCTGGGTGCCATCGGTTCGGTGGAGATCGCCGCCTCCCTGCTTGCGCTGGAATACCAGGTGGTACCGCCGACGGCGAATCTGCACGAGGCCGATCCCGAATGCGATCTGGACTATGTGCCGCTCACCGCACGCGGGCACCGGATGGACACCGTGCTCACCGTCGGCAGCGGATTCGGCGGCTTCCAGAGCGCGATGGTGTTGCGTAAACCCGAGGCGGTGGCGGCATGATCCTGGTAACCGGTATGGGCGTGCTCGCGCCGAACGGCCTCGGCGTCGAACGCTTCTGGGAAGCGGTATTGGACGGCCGAGGCGGAATCGCACCGCTTACCCGGTTCGACACCAGCCGCAGCACCGCGCGATTGGCCGGGCAGGTCGCCGACTTCGACGCCGCCGAACATCTGCCGAGCCGGTTGCTGCCGCAGACCGATATTTCGACGCGGATGGCATTGGTGGCCGCGCAGTGGGCCTTGGACGACGCCAAGGTCGATACGGCGGCGCTGACCGATTACGACATGGGTGTGGTCACCGGAAATGCTTCCGGCGGTTTCGAATTCACCCATCGCGAGTTCAACAAGCTGTGGTCGCGCGGTTCCGAGCATGTGAGCGTCTACGAGTCGTTCGCCTGGTTCTACGCGGTGAACACCGGGCAGATCTCGATCCGGCACGGTATGCGCGGGCCGAGCAGTGCGCTGGTCGCCGAACAGGCGGGCGGTTTGGACGCGGTCGGGCACGCCCGGCGGACGGTCGGCCGCGGCACCCCGCTGGTGGTCACCGGCGGCGTGGATTCCGCGCTCGATCCCTGGGGCTGGGTCTCACATCTGGCCAGTGGCGAGGTCAGCACGTCGGACGCGCCGGAGCGTGCCTATCTGCCATTCGACACCGCGGCCGCCGGATATGTGCCGGGTGAGGGCGGTGCGATGCTGGTGGTCGAGGACGCCACGGCGGCCCGTGCCCGCGGCGTTCCGAAGGTGCACGGCGAAATCGCCGGGTACGCTTCGACATTCGATCCGGCACCGGATTCGGGAAGACCCTCGGGTCTGCGCCGCGCCGCGGAACTCGCACTCGCCGACGCCGGTATGGGACCGGGCGACATCGATATCGTCTTCGCCGACGCGGCGGGCGTACCCGACCGCGATCGGGACGAGGCGGCGGCCATCGAGGCCATCTTCGGCGACCGCGGCGTCCCGGTCACGACGTCAAAACCGCTGACCGGACGGCTGTTCTCGGGCGCGGGCCCGCTCGACATCGTGACCGCACTGCTGTCCATTCGCGATTCGGTGATCCCGCCGACCGCCTGCACCACCACCCTCGCCGAGGACTACCGGATCGATCTGGTGCTCGGCGCGCCCCGGCCCGCCACCGTCGGCGGCGCCCTCGTTCTGGCCCGTGGCCGTTGGGGTTTCAACTCCGCGGTCGTCGTGCGGGCTGTCGACCAAACCTAGGGAGCCGATCATGACCATGACCATTACCGAATTACGCCGGATCCTCGTGGAATGCGCGGGCGGCGACGATATCGCCGAAGATATCGCCGGACTCGACTTCGAACAGCTCGGCTACGACTCTCTGGCGCTCATCGAAACGGCCTCGCGGATCCAGCGCGATTTCGGCGTGCTGATCCCGGAGGAACAGCTCATCGATGTCAAGACGCCGCAGGAGTTGATCGATATCGTCAATAGCCAATTGCGCGGTGCGGCATGAACATCCAGGTGATGAGCCACACCAAGGTGGTGCAGGCGCCGCCGGCGGTCGTCTACGACCTGGTGGCCGATGTGACCAAATGGCCCGTGATCTTCGCACCGAGCGTACTGGTGCGCCATCTGCACCGCGGACCCGATGAGGAGCGGTTCCGGTTGTGGGCCACCGTCAACAGCGAGGTCAAGAACTGGACCTCGCGGCGGGTGCTGGATGCGGCGCAGCGGCGCATCGTCTTCGAACAGGAGCGCAGTCAGGCGCCGATCGCGTCCATGGGCGGAGCCTGGTCATTTCGCGAAATCTGTCCCGGCACAACGAAAGTCACCCTCGACCATCGTTTCACCGTGGTGGACGGCGCGAATCCGGATCTGGTCGCGGGCGCGGTGGATCGCAATAGCGAGACCGAGTTGGCGGCGCTGGCGCGCATCGCAGAGCTGGGACATCCGGTCGACGATGTGGTGCACACCTTCGAAGACGCTGTCCCGCTCCATATTTCGTCGGCCGAGGCGTACGACTTCATCTACCACAGTGAGCGCTGGCCCGAACACGTTCCGCACGTCGGCCGGATCGAACTCGACGAGGATGCCGATGGCGTGCAGCTGATGGAGATGGATACCGTTACCGCGGGCGGTATTCCGCACACCACCAAATCTGTGCGGGTGTGCGTCACCGACGAACGCATCGATTACAAGCAGCTGCTGCCGCCTGCCATGCTCTTCGGGCACAGCGGCGCTTGGGAATTCGCGGACGCTCCGGACGGCGCCGTGGTGACGGCGCGGCACACCGTTGCGATCAATCCGGTCGCCGCCCGCGAAATCCTGGGGGCCGATACCGATCTCGCCGATGCACGCGCATATCTCACCGAGGCGCTGTCGACCAACAGTCGCAATACCCTGCTGTGCGCGGTGCGGTATGCCGAATCCGTGAAGTCACCGACATGACCGCCACCGAACTCCCGCAGGTGGCCGGAGGCCCGGTCGTGCGCGAGATCGCAGACCGGGTCTACGCGTACACGCACAGTCGGGGCGGCTGGTGTGTCAGCAATGCGGGCGTGCTGGCGGGTCCGAACGGCGCGGTCGTGATCGACACCCTGGCGACCGAGGGACGCACCCGCGCTCTGGTCGAATTCGTCGACGGGCTCGGTATCGGTCCGGCCAGAACGATTGTCAATACCCATCACCACGGCGACCATAATTTCGGCAATCACCTCTTCGGGCCAACGGCGGTCGTCATCGGCCACGATCGGATCCGGCCGGAGATGATCGAGACCGGACTCGCACTGACTGAACTGTGGCCCCAGGTGCACTGGGGCGATGTGCGAGTCACCCTGCCCAACATCACCTTCAGCAGCCGCGCGACCCTGTATATCGACGAACGGCGCGTCGAACTCATCCACCTCGGACCGGCCGCGCACACCACCAATGATGTAGTGGCGTGGCTGCCCGAGGAGAAGGTGCTCTTCGCCGGAGATCTGGTGATGTCGGGGGCCGCGCCGTTCTGCCTGATGGGATCGGTGAGTGGGTCGACAGGCGCGATCAAAAGGCTCGCCGAGCTGGGCGCGGAAACCGTGGTGTCCGGACACGGTCCGGTGGCCGGGCCCGAGATCTTCGATCAGACGCTGCGATATCTGCGGTGGGTGCAGGAGTTGGCCGCCGAGGGCCGCTCGCTCGGACTCACCCCGCTGGCCATCGCACTCGAGGCCGATCACGGCGAGTTCGCCGATCTGGTCGACGACGAGCGCATCGTCGGCAATCTGTACCGCGCCGACGCGGAGTTGGCGGGCGGTCCGATCGGCGAGCCGCTGGATGTGCTGTCGATTTTCGACGAGATGATCGTGTACAACCACGGGCAGGTGCCGACATGTCTGGCGTGACAACCGTATCGGTGCAGGTCTGCGTCGTCGGTGGCGGTCCCGCGGGGCTGATGACCGGTCTGTTGCTGGCCCGATCCGGCGTGGAAGTGCTTGTACTGGAGAAGCATCCGGATTTCCTGCGGGACTTCCGCGGTGACACCGTGCACCCATCCACACTGCGGGCGATGGACGAGCTCGGACTCGCCACCGAATTCCTCGCGCTGCCGCACGTCGAACTGCCGCAGCTGCCGATGGCCACCGCAAGCGGGCCGGTGATCTTCGCCGACTTCCGCACTCTCCCAGGCGGTTTTCCCTTCGTGGCATTCATGCCGCAGTGGGATGTGCTGAACTTCCTGGCCGAGGCAGGTGGGCGGTATCCGGGCTTCCGGCTGATCCAGCGGGCCGAGGTCACCGCGCTCATCCAGGAGCACGACACCGTGGTCGGCGCACGGGTACGCACCCCCGAGGGACAACTCGAGGTCCGGTCCCAGCTGGTGATCGCCGCGGACGGTCGCAATTCGATTGTGCGCGGCGGGCTGCTCGAGGTGGCGGCCGGCGAGGCGCCGATGGACGTGCTGTGGTTCCGGGTCGGCAAACCCGACGGCGAACGGCTGCCTACCGTGCGCAGCGGCAATGGCTTCTTCATCGTCTGCATCGACCGCGGCGACTACCTGCAGGTCGCCTACATGATCCCGAAGGGCGGATTCGCGACCGTCAAGGCCGCCGGACTCGCCGGCTTCCGCGCCGACCTCGCCGCGATCTATCCCAGCCTCACCGGGCATCTGGCCGCAGAGATCCGCACCTGGGATGACGTGAAACCCCTCGATGTACGCGTGGATCGGCTGCGCCGCTGGTACCGACCCGGTCTGCTCGCGATCGGCGATGCGGCTCACGCCATGTCACCCGCGGGCGGAGTCGGCATCAATCTCGCTGTGCAGGATGCGATCGCGGCCGCCCGGCTGCTCGCGCCCATCCTCGGCACGGGTGCTCGACCGAGCGTCGCACAATTGCGCGCCGTACAGACCAGGCGTGAATTCCCCATGCGTGTAGTCCAATTCGCGCAGCTGCGGCTGCTGTCGGATCTGTATCCGAATGCCGGGCGGCCGGGCACCGATAACCCAATGCTGGTGCGTCTGCTGCGGCGCTTTCCCCGCCTACCCCGTTTGGTGGCCCGGGTGATCGGGCTCGGCATCCGGCCCGAACACGTGCCACCGGTGGCCGATGTCGCCGGAACCGTCACTGCCCTAACGAAATTCAGGGAGAACTGATCGTGTCGACATATCTGCTCGTCCATGGCGCATTCCACGGCGGCTGGGCCTGGCAGCGGGTGCTGCCGCTGCTCGAGGACGCCGGACATCGTGTGCTGGCCCCGTCGCTTGTCGGCCTCGGCGACCGCGCCGATCTCTTGACCCCGGATGTCGGCCTGGATACCCACGTCGAGGATCTGGTCGGCCTGCTCACCTCCGCGGATCTCACCGACGTCGTCCTGGTCGGGCACAGCTACGCGAGCATCGTGGTGACCGCGGTCGCCGACGCCGTCCCCGACCGCATCGCCGAACTCGTCTATATCGACACCTTCGTCCCGCGCGACGGTGAGGCGGTCGCCGACATCATGCCCGGTATGGTCGATGCCTTCGCCGCCGCGGCCACCGAATACGGCGATGGCTGGCGCGTACCGCCGCAGACCGAGCCGATGGGCGACGGCGGTCTGTACGGCATCACCGAGGAACCCGATTTGAGCTGGGCCGCCTCGATGATGACCGCCCAGTCGCTCGCGACTTTCCAACAGCGCATGCTGCTCACGAATCCCGGTGCGCTGGCCGATATTCCGGTAACACACGTGTATTGCAGCGAGGGCGGCGAAGCCTACAAGGCCATGCGCGCCGCCATGCCGCGCACCCTGCCGCCCGCCGACCTGCCGCCGGGCCGCCTGCACGTGCTGCCGACCGGGCACGACTGCATGATCACCATGCCGCGCGAATTGGCCGGGCACCTCCTGGCATTGGCACCGCGGACAACGCTTGCCTAATGCAGGACACCGTAGGTCGCCGCAATGGTGAACCCGTGCGCTCCGGTCTCGCAGGTCACCGTGCCCTGGTAGCCGATGCCGCAGGTGGTGCCACCAACGGCGACCTTCTGCCCCTCCGGCAGCACCTGCGCGCCACCCGGGTAGGTGAAGGTGGGTTGGTCGGCGGTCAGGAAGTGGGCCGCTTCCACAGTCGACGAACGCACCTGGTTCGTGCCCGGCGGTGCATCGATCGGCACCGCATCGCACCCGGCCGGGCCGTTCAGGAAGAATCCGCAGTTGCGGCCGTCGGGCGACTGGAAGAAGACGGCGCCCCGGTAGTGCGGGTCGTCGACCAGATATCCGGTCTCGTCCACCGGTGTCAGCTGATCGAGCCCATTGGGGTCGGCGGCCGCCGGGCCCGCGGCGGTCGCCACAGCGGCAATGGCGAGTGGTACGAGGGTCGACAGAGCGAACAGCTGCGAGCGATCGAGCACAATGCGCCTCCTTGGTCGTCATCCGACGGAACCACATGACGTTAGCGGCGCATCCACGCGATAGCCATTGCGTCTCGATGACGAATCCGTGTGCCGCCCAGCCGGGTCGGGTCAGGATTCGGCCGCGTCGTACGCGGCGCGGGCGGCGAGTACTTCGCTGAGATGTGCGCTCGACCAGTCGACGATGCTCGCGAAGACCGGGGTCAGGGTGACCGCGAGCGGGGTTGCTTCGTACTCGACGCGGGGTGGCACCTCGGCGTGGTAGGTACGGGACACCAGTCCGTCGCGTTCCAGCTGGCGCAGGCGCTGGGTCAGCACCTTGGGGGTGAGGCCGGGGATGCGCTGCTCGAGTTCGGTGAAGCGCAGGCGGCCGTCATGGGTCAGCACCCAGAGCACCTGGGTGGACCAGCGGCCGAAAACCAGGTCGATCACCGGGGTGATCGGACACGGGTCGACGTCGGCCGGCCCACCGGCCGCCCGATCACCCCTCATCGAATCGCTACTCGATGCCTGCCTCATTGGCCCTCACTTTCCACTTGGTAAGTACTATACTTTGGAAAGTACTGTGAAAACAGAGGTCGTGAGCGAGCACCACCGCGAACGAAAACCGAAGGGAACACAGTCATGACAACGACATCCGTGGACGGACGCATCGATCTGCCGCACCGCTGCGGCGACCGGCCGCGCACTCGGGCGCACAATCCACATCAGCAGCTCAGCCAGCTGGCGCCACCGGATCTGCAGGAAACCCTGTGGTCGCGAATGACCACACTGAACGGCGTGCTGCTCGGCCGCAGCGGCGTTTCGCTGCCCGATACCCGGGCGCTGCATCTACGCCCGACCATCGCCAAGGGACCGGGCGAGGCGTATCTGGTCGGCACCGAATTCGCTCATCTGCACGGATACGACGACGGCAGCCTGCACCTGTGCCTGCCGAAAGATACTGCGGCCGAGGCGATCGCGCAGGGGTGGGCGGAATTGCATCCGATGGCGCGTCAGCGTTTTCTGCCGCAGACGCTGGTAATGGTCTACGGGCCACGCGATCTCGACGAGCTCGAGGTGGTCTGGCGGCTGGTGCGGATCAGCCACGGCTTCGCGCGCGGGGCGGCTACAGCGTGATTAGAGCGGCGGCCGCCATCGTGGGTGTCATGAACGCGACCGATCTCGTCGGAACCTGGGAATTGCTGTCCTACTTCGATATCGACGAACACGATGCGACCAGCACCGGGCCACTGGGGGCCGCACCGCGCGGCCTGCTGATCTACGGCGCGCACGGCTATATGTCGGTCAGCATGATGCGCACCGACGCGGCGACGGGCACACCGCCTTTCATGGGTTATGCGGGGACCTGGCGCAGGCGCGGCACGGAGCTGGTGCACGCCATCACCGTGTGCTCCAACCCGGCCTGGGCCGATACCGAACAGGTGCGCCAGATGTCGCTGAACGGCGACGTCCTGACGCTCATCGGGGCCGCACAGGTCGACGGGCGGATGCAGCGCCGGGTGCTGACCTGGCGCCGCTCCTGCCCGCCGTCCTGAAATCTCCTGTCATTCCGGAGAATACGAGAATAAGGGCTCATCGAATTGAACCGGTTCGTTGCTTTCCTTGAGTATCTCGGTGATCACGCCGCCGGCCTGCGCGGTCACCGGGATCATCAACTTCATCGCCTCCACGATGGCGATCTGCTGTCCGGCAGTCACCCGGTCGCCCACCTCTACGAAAGGGTCCGTGCCCGGTTCCTGGCTGCGATAGAACACCCCGACGCTCGGTGCGCGGAAGACCGCACCGAGTGGCGGCTTATCGGGTGCAGCCGGGGTTTCCACCGCTCCCCCGGCCACTTCGGGGGCCACGACGAGCGGTGCCGCCGAGACCTGCCATTCAGCCTCGATCGTCACCTCACCCACCTGGACACGCAGCGCGCTCGGCTGCTGCGGGAAACCCGCGAGCAGTTGCAGCGCACCCGTCTGGATCGCCTCGAGGATCCGCAGGTACTCGTCGTGCCCGGTGGCGCCGTCGAGCGCGCCCGATCTGTTCTCCTCCACTGCGGTCATTGTCCAGGCCTCTCAGTAATTGCCAAGTCCGCCACAGACATTCAGCGCCTGTGCGGTGACCGCGCCCGCACCGGGACCGATCAGGTAGTCGACCATCGCCGCGACCTCGAACGGCTGCACGTAGCGTCCGATCGGCACACGTGCGCTCACCCGGGCGTGCACCTCGTCGGTATCCACACCCCACAGACCGGAGTAGACCTCCCGAACCCGTTCGGCCATCGGGGTTTCCACGAAACCCGGGCACACCGCATTCACCGTGATCCCGGTCTTGGCCAGTTCCAGTCCGAGCGCCTTGGTGAAGCCGACCACGCCGTGTTTGGAGGCCGAATACGGCGCACCGTGTACGACACCCTGTTTGCCGCCGGTGGAGGCGATATTCACGATGCGGCCGCTGCCGCGCTCGAGCATGCCACCCGCGGTCAGCACCGCCTTGGTCATCAGGAAGACGCTGTTGAGGTTGGTGTTGATGACGTCGAACCACAGGTCGTCGGTGACCTGCGCGGTGACGCCGCCGCCGCTGCGGCCCGCATTGTTGACCAGAATGTCGATCGGGCCGTATCGCCGCACGCCCGCGTCGACGTATTCACGGATCTGCGCGGCATCCACGACATCGCAGACCGTGCCGTCGACCTCGTGACCATCGTCCTGCAGGCTCTTGACCGTATCGGTCACCTTCTGCTGATCGCGAGCGCAGATGAAAACCGCGATCCCCTGGGCTGCAAGGCTTTTAGTGATCTCCAGGCCCATACCGCTGGTCGCTCCGGTGACCAGCGCGACGCGCTGACTTTCCGCCATGACTCCTCCATCGGTCTTTCCGTACTCGCCGGGCTTATCGACCTCCAGACTCGTCGCGGGTCCTATAGCCCCGGTCAACCCGCGCGCGGCTCGAGCCAGCCTCTAGCGGCGTCGGCGACCGTTGCGTGCAGCCGCGCCCCGCCGCAACCAAGGAGCCACCATGACCACCGTCGCCAGCCGCACCGAGTTGTACGCCGAGGTCCAGCAGTTCTACGCCGATCAGATGCAGCGGCTGGACAACCGCGACATCCCGGGTTACGCCGAAACCTTCACCGAAGATGCGGAATTCGAACACACACCGGGCCGGCCACCGGCCCGGACCAGGGCGGGCATCGTCTCGGACCTGGTCGAATTCCACAAGCGCTTCGAGGCCGATCCGATGCAGCGCAGGCACTGGTTCAACATGATCAACCTGCAGCCGCAGGACGACGGAACCATCGTCTCCACCGCATACTGCCTGGTGGTCAAGATCCGGCCGAACAGCAAGCCCGAAATCGCGCCGAGCTGCGTCGTACACGACGTGCTCGTCCGCGTCGACGGCAATCTGCTGACCCGGTCACGGCGCGTCGCCCATGACTGAACCCGCTGTCCCCGACCATATTTCGAGGAGCACCACGTGAACACCGTGCAGCCAGAAACCCTGTTGCCCCTTGCCGCCGAAGCCCAGGACCTGTTGTTCCGGGAGGCGCGCACCGCGAACACCTTCACCGACGCACCGGTCACCGATGACCAGATTCGCGATATCTACGAACTGATCAAATACGGCCCGACGTCGATGAATCAGCAGCCGCTGCGCATTGTCCTTGTCCGCAGCCCGGAAGCGCGGGCCCGCCTGGTCACCCACATGATCGACAACAACAAGCCCAAGACCGCGACGGCACCGCTGACCGCAATCCTGGCCGCCGACTTGAACTTCCACGAAAATCTGCCGAAGGTCTTCCCGCACGCCCCCGAGGCCAAGGGTTACTTCGCCGACCCCGACTACCGCGCCGAATCGGCCCGCTTCAACGCCCTCATCCAAACCGGCTACTTCATCCTCGGCATCCGCGCCGCCGGCCTGGCCGCAGGCCCGATGAACGGATTCGACGCCGAGGGCCTGGACAAGGACTTCTTCCCGGACGGCACCCACAGCGCACTGGTCGTCGTCAATATCGGCACCCCGGGAACAGACGCCTGGTTCCCCCGCTCACCCCGCCTGACCTACGACGAGGTCGTAACGACGGTTTGAGCAGCGGGCATCGGCCGACGAGTGGCACACGGATGCGGCAAGGGTCCGAGTAGGCGCGACCAAAGTGTGCCACTCGTCGATGCGGTGCGAGTGGAACCCGCAATCGAGCGCTCTGCGCCGAATAACCCTGTTTCGAGACACTTTCCACTGACACCGATGTGACGGCGGAACATGAGCCCGTACCTGAATTGCCGGAGACCCGGACACAGGGTGCAATGAAGCACCGATTTTCCGGGAACTCGAATGACAATATTGCAGCGAAGCCGAAAGTCGTTGCAATACAGGGTGAAACAATGCTCTGCACCGCAAATGGATATGGCTCCGAATTTCTCGTCCTCGGCAGCAACAAAAGGCGTAAGATCAATCCATTCGGTGTCGATAGCATCGAAATTTTTATGATGAACAAGTAGTAGTAGGCGACGGCGACAAGATGCCAAGTCGACCGAACGTTCCACGCCAGAGAATTGTCGACTCAGCAGAGCAACCGAGGAGGCAGCATGACAGTGGTCCAGAACTTCATCGACGGCAAGCTCGTCGACTCGGTCGGTGGTGCGACGATGGAGCTCGTCGACCCTGCCACCGGTGATCGGTACGGCACCGCCCCGGCGTCCAACGAACAGGACATCGACAACGCGTACGCAGCTGCGGCGAGGGCGTTCGAGGACTGGAAGCGCACGACGCCGTCGCACCGCCAAAAGGCGCTTTTGGATTTCGCCGACGAGTTGGAGACCGCGGCCGCCGCGCTTGTTGCGGCCGAGGGTCGCAACACCGGCAAACCGAATCACATCACCTCGGCCGTGGAGATCCCGCAGATGCTGGATCAGACCCGATTCTTCGCGGGCGCGGCACGGGTACTCGAGGGCAAGTCGGCCTGCGAGTATCTGGCGGACCATACATCGTGGATCCGCCGGGAGCCGGTCGGTGTCATCGGGCAGGTGACGCCGTGGAATTACCCGATGATGATGGCAGTCTGGAAATTTGTTCCCGCGATCGCGGCAGGCAACACCGTGGTGATCAAGCCGAGCGACACCACCCCGGTAACGACGGTGATGCTGGCCGAACTGGCCTCCGAGCACCTGCCGCCAGGCGTGCTGAACGTGGTCACCGGTGACCGGGTGACCGGTGCGGCGGTGGTGGCGCATCCGACCCCGCAGATGGTGTCTATCACCGGTTCGGTGGCAGCGGGCCGTGCTGTCGCGGAGTCGGCCGGAGCCCGTCTGAAGCGCACACATCTGGAGTTGGGCGGCAAAGCGCCGGTAATCGTGTTTCCCGACGCCGATATCGCCGCTGCCGCCCAGGGCATCGCGGCGTCGGGTTACTTCAACGCCGGACAGGATTGCACAGCGGCCACCCGGGTGCTCGGTCACGCGTCGGTGGCCGATGATTTGACTGCGGCGCTGGCCGAGCAGGCAGGCAGTGCCACAACGACATTCGGCAAGGCCGCCGATGACGAAGCCGCCTGGGTACCACCGGTCAATAACGCCGGCCAACTACAGCGGGTGCTCGGCTTCCTCGATGATGTGCCCGATCATGCTTCGGTCGTGGTCGGCGGGCACCGACAGGGCGACCGCGGGTATTACGTCGAGCCGACGGTCATCGGCGGGCTGCTCCAGCATGATCGGCTGAGCCGGCACGAGATCTTCGGCCCGGTGATCACCGTGCAGTCGTTCACCGACGAAGAAGACGCGATCCGGTGGGCCAACGGCGTCGAATACGGCCTGGCGTCCTCGTTGTGGACCAAGGATTTGTCGAGGGCGCTGCGCGTATCAGCCGCGCTCGACTTCGGCTGTGTGTGGATCAACACCCACACCGCACTGATCGCCGAGATGCCGCACGGCGGGTTCAAGTCGTCCGGACACGGTAAGGACCTGTCGATGTACGGGCTGGAGGACTACACCCGCGTCAAGCATGTGATGGCGAGGATCGGCTAGAGCCGCGAGGGCTCAGCCCAGCGCGCGGGTGAATCCCTCGACGAGTTCGTCGACCTGGTCGTCGGTCATCACGAACGACGGCGAGATCTGCATTGCGCCCTGGCCCGCCGCGCGTCCTGAGATGCCGTGCTCCCGCAGCGTTTTCACGAAGGGGAGCCCCTCGGAAGGATCGGCGAGCTGGATCGCGGCGACCGCACCGAGGCCGCTACGGACCTCGGCTACTCGCGGGTGCTCCGCGAGCGGTGCGAGTTTGGCGTGCAGGGTGGATTCCAGGCGCTTCGCCTCGTCGAGCAGACCCTCGCGTTCGACGATGGCGAGGTTGGCGAGGGCTGCGGCGGCGGCTCCGGCGTGGCCGCCGTAGGTGTAGCCGTGCCGCCACCAGACGCCGCCGCGGAAGAAGGGGGCGGCGATGTGGGGGGCGATGAAGACCGCGCCCATGGGGACGTAGCCGGAGGTGAGGCCCTTGGCGGTGGTCATGAGGTCGGGCTCGAGCTCGAAACGGGTTGCGGCGAACCAGGATCCGCCGATGCGGCCGAAGCCGGTGACGACCTCGTCGACGACGAAGAGGATGTCGTGATCGCGGCAGATGCGGCGGACCTCGGTGAGGTAGCCGTCCGGCGGCAGGTAGATCCCGCCCGCGCCGATGATGGGTTCGCAGAAGAAGGCCGCGATGCGCTCCGCGCCGATCTCCTCGATGAGCGCGAGCAGCGCCTTCGCATCGTCCCATTCGACGGTGCGGGCATCGGCCATCAGCTCGCCGTAGCCCTCGCGGTTGACCGGGATCCCCGCCAAAGCCGTTCCCGCGACATGCATTCCGTGATACGCGCGCTGTCTGCCGACCACAATGGTCTTGTCCGGCCGTCCCAGCTCGTGCCAGTAGCGGCGGGCGAGCTTGGCCGCGGTGTCCACCGAATCCGAGCCGCCGGAGGTGAAGAAGATCTTGCTGCCCGGCACCGGTGCGATGCTCGCCAACTTCTCCGCCAACTCCTGGGTGGCGGGTTCGGTGAAATCACCGAAGTTCGAATAGTGTGCGACCGTGCGCAGCTGTGCGGCGACCGCGTCCGCGATCTCGGCGCGTCCATGCCCGACATTGGTGAACCACAGCCCGGCCGTCGCGTCCAGATACCTGGTGCCCGCCTGGTCGTAGATGTAGGCACCCACACCGCGTGCCACGACGAACGCGCCATCGCGTTCGACAGCACCCATATCGGCGAACCCATGCCATAGCGCGCCCATGTCAACCACCTCTACTCGACAACCACGTCACTTCGTCGCTCCCCGGCTCGTCCGCGCCGCGCCGGCGGCCGCACAGCGCACCGAGCGCGGCCACCGCGACGGCGAGTAGCGCGAGTCCGATGACCAGGACCACCAGGCCCATCGCCATCGACACACAGCCCTGATGCCGTGGATCGAGGAACAGGTACGGATACCAGTCGACGATCGACCCACGAATGAGGGTGTACGCGCCGTGGCCGAGCGGGTAGACCAGCCGCCCGCGATCAGCCGCCCGGAAATACCGAGCGCGACCGGTGCCGGCACCCAGTCCACGATCATCACCATAGGCATGATGCGCTGCAGCACGTCATCGACCCACCCTTGTTCGTTTCCCAAGCAGATGTGCGACTGCAGCACCGCGTACACGATGGCGGTGACGATCAGATACAGCGGAGCAGCGGTCGCGGGGGTCGCGAAGATCGCGGATCGCGGATCGCGGATCGCCCCGATCAGCAGCACTATGACGCCGAGCACATTGGATTCGATGGTGAAGTAGCTGAAGTTGTCCACCCAAAAGCCGGACTCGCCGATGTTGCGGATCGGTATCCAGACCAGCGCCAGGATGCCGAGCACCGCAAAGGCGAAGCGCGGTATACGGATCCACAGTGGCGCGGCACCGGCTGTCATCGCCGGATCTTCCCTTATCAGGGCTGCTCCGAGCGGCACACCAGGCCGCGCGACAGCACAGTATCGCCGGTGTGCTCACCGGATGCCCACGCCCGGCTCGGATTCGACGCGCCGGTTTCGCTACCCTGGTGAACGCAATGACCAGGACAGCCGACGCGAATCTCCGCGAGCTTCGGACCCGCCTGGCCGCCGTAACCCTCCGCGATGAACACCGGTTGCGCCGCAACCTGGACCGGGCCCGCGGCGGCGATCTCACCGGCATCACGGCCGAGATCGCGGCGGCCGAGCAGCGCGTCGAGGCCCGCCGCGCCGCGGTACCCGAAATCCGCTATCCGGAGCAGCTACCGGTCTCCGCACGCCGCGACGATATCGCCAAGACGATCCTGGACAACCAGGTCGTCATCGTCGCCGGTGAGACCGGATCGGGTAAGACCACCCAGATTCCGAAGATCTGCCTGGAACTCGGCCGTGGCATCCGCGGCACCATCGGCCACACCCAGCCGCGCCGGCTGGCCGCGCGCACGGTCGCCGAGCGCATCGCCGAGGAGTTGGGCACCGAACTGGGCGATGTCGTCGGCTACACCGTGCGCTTCACCGACCAGGCCTCGGATCGCACACTCGTCAAGCTGATGACCGACGGCATCCTGCTCGCCGAAATCCAGCGCGACCGGCTGCTGCGCCGCTACGACACGATCATCATCGACGAGGCACACGAACGCAGCCTCAATATCGACTTCCTGCTCGGCTACCTGAAGCAATTGCTGCCGCGCCGACCGGATCTCAAGGTGATCATCACCTCGGCGACCATCGATCCGGAATTGTTCGCCAGGCACTTCGCGGACGAATCAGGTACTCCCGCACCGATTGTCGAGGTATCCGGCCGTTCCTATCCGGTCGAAATCCGGTACCGGCCGCTATCGCTGGAGCTACCCGTCGCCACCGATGACGACGACGAGGACACCCGGATCGTGGACCGCGACCCGGTCGACGCCATCGGTGACGCGGTGCGCGAACTCTTCGCCGATGGCGACGGTGACGTATTGGTCTTCCTATCCGGCGAACGCGAGATCCGCGACGCCGCGGATGCGTTGCGCGACTTACAGATTCCGCGCACCGAGATACTGCCGCTCTACGCGCGTCTGTCCACGGCCGAACAGCATCGCGTCTTCGCCCCGCATCCGGGGCGAAGAGTTGTGCTGGCCACCAATGTCGCCGAGACCTCGCTCACCGTCCCCGGCATCCGCTATGTCGTCGATCCCGGCACCGCGCGCATATCGCGCTATTCGATGCGCACCAAGGTGCAGCGCCTGCCCATCGAAGAGGTCTCGCAGGCCTCGGCACGCCAGCGCGCGGGACGCTGCGGCCGCGTCGCCGACGGCATCTGCATCCGCCTGTACTCCGAGGAAGATTTCGAATCCCGGCCCGCCTTCACCGAACCGGAGATCCTGCGGACCAATCTGGCCGCCGTCATCCTGCAGATGACCGCGCTCGGACTCGGCGATATCGAGAAGTTCCCCTTCGTGGAGGCGCCCGACCGCAGGGCTATTCGCGACGGTATCGCGCTCCTGGAGGAATTGGGCGCGCTTGCACCACGCGCCACCGCGAAACCCGCTCGGCAGCAGACCGATTCGACGGCGCAAGAAGTTACCGCCACCGATAGCGCCGAGCGAGCGGACCAGGTGTCGGACACGACACTGACGCTTACCCCTACCGGTCGCGAAATGGCACAGATACCGGTGGATCCACGAATGGCACGCATGCTGGTGGAGGCCCACCGCAATGGCGTGCTCGCCGATGTGCTGATCATCGTTGCCGCACTGTCCATTCAAGATGTGCGCGAACGTCCCGCGGACCATCAGCAGGCCGCGGACACCAAACATGCCCGCTTCGTGGTCGAGGGCTCGGATTTCCTGGCCTACCTGCGGTTGTGGGAGTACCTGACCGAACAGCGGAAGTCGCTGTCGTCCAATCAGTTCCGGCGTATGTGCCGTGACGAGTTCCTGCACTATCTGCGGATCCGGGAGTGGCAGGATCTGCACGGGCAGCTGCGGACGATCACCCGGGGGCTCGGGTGGTCGGCGAACAGCGACGATTCGAACGGCACCGAAAGCGGTTCGCGCCGTGGGCAATCCGCTGCGGATGGTCGTGATTCGGAACGTGGACAGCGCAAGTCCGATTCATCTCGCGCGAAGGCGAACCGCGGCCGCGACAACACCGCCTCTTCGAAACCACAGGCCGCCGAAGACGATGGCACCCCATGGGATTCGACCGCCATCCACCAGGCCCTGCTGGCGGGCATGCTTTCCCACATCGGCGTCCGTGAGGCCGAGACCCGCGAATTCCTCGGTGCGCGCAATGCCAAATTCATGATCTTCCCCGGATCTTCGCTGGCGAAGAAGCCGCCCCGCTGGGTGATGGCGGCCGAACTCGTCGAGACCTCCCGGCTCTGGGGCCGGATGGCGGCCCGGGTGGAGCCGGAGTGGGCCGAGCGCCTGG
Organism: Nocardia sp. NPDC049526; assembly: GCF_044465765.1. Classification (NCBI taxonomy): domain Bacteria; kingdom Bacillati; phylum Actinomycetota; class Actinomycetes; order Mycobacteriales; family Nocardiaceae; genus Nocardia; species Nocardia sp. NPDC049526. Next base: position 967,648 of record NZ_JBITMA010000002.1, read on the forward strand.
CCGGAGATCTGGTGAAACGCACCTACTCCGAACCGCATTGGTCATCCAAGCGCGGTGCGGCGCGCGCCTACGAGCGCGTCACGCTGTACGGCGTACCGCTGGTGGTCAGCCGTGCCGTCGATTACGGCCGGATCGATCCGGAACTGTCGCGTGAGCTGTTCATCCGGCATGCCCTCGTACAGGGTGAGTGGCAGACCCGCCACGAATTCTTCCACCGCAATCGCGAACTCCTCGACGATGTAGCCGATTTGGAACACCGCGCCCGCCGCCGCGACATCCTCGTCGACGATGAGGTGCTGTTCGAGTTCTACGACAAGCGCGTCCCGGCCGATATCGTTTCGGTGCGCCATTTCGACAGCTGGTGGCGCACCGCGAAGCGCAAAGATCCCGCGCTGCTGGACTTCTCGACCGATACCGTGGTCAACGACGCCGCTGCGACGCTCGACCCGACCGACTTCCCGGACGCCTGGCGCCAGGGCGAGTTGAGCTTCCCGCTCACCTATCAATTCGAGCCCGGCAATGACGATGACGGTGTCACCGTGCGGATCCCGGTCGAGCAACTCGCGCATGTGCGAGCCGTCGGCTTCGACTGGCTGGTGCCCGGTATGCGTGACGAGTTGGCCACCGCGCTGATCAAGACGCTGCCCAAGGCGCTGCGCCGCACCGTCGTTCCCGCACCGGACTTCGCCGCGGCGGCACTCGCCGCGCTCACGCCGCGCGCCGAACCCCTGCGCATCGGCCTGGCCAGGGAGCTGTCGCGGCTCGGTTCGGTCACCATCGCACCCAGCGATCTCGACCCCGCCGCGCTTCCGGACCATCTGCGCATGACCTTCGCCGCGATCGCTGCCAGCGGTCAGGTGCTGGCGCGCGGGAAGAATCTCGCCCAGTTGAAAACCCAGCTGTCCGAGCAGGTTTCGGCGTCGGTCGCTCGTGCGACCGCGGGCGCGGAACGTGCCCCCGCTACCGTGTGGACGTCGGAATCGCTGGGGACGGTCGAGCCGACGGTGCGCAGCGAGGTGGCCGGACAGACGGTCACCGGTTACCCGGCGCTGGTCCCCGAGGGCGAGGGCGTCGCGGTGCGCGTCCTGAGCTCCCCCGCCGAGCAGGCCGCCGCCATGCGGGCGGGCACGCGCGCACTGGTGTTGAGCGCCGTTCCCACCTCGGTCCGCACCGTCACGGCCAGTCTGCCACCGCGGGATCGGCTTGCGCTGAGCCAGAATCCGTACGGCTCGCTCGACGCCCTCATCGAGGACTGCCGCGCCGCCGCCGCGGACGAACTGATCGCCGCCGCCGGTGGACCGGTGCGCAGTCCGAACCAGTTCGACACTTTGGTCGCGAAGATCCGTCCCGACTTCGTGTCCGCCGTCGCCCGCATCGTGCGCCTGGTGGTGCCGGTGCTGGCTGGGGCGCACCAGGTTTCGTCCGCCCTCGCCGATACCACCGAACGCGATATCGCCGACGATGTCCGCCACCAACTCGACGACCTGATCTTCCCCGGTTTCATCTCGGAGTGGGGCAGCGCTCGGCTGCGCGAACTCCCCCGCTACCTGGCGGCTGCCCGGACCCGCCTGGAGGCGCTACCCGGCTCCGCGGTCCGCGATCGACAGGGAATGGTCGAAATCGACCGCGCACTGGCCGCCTACGACCGCCTCGTCAATGCCCTGCCCGAAACCCGCAGGCACGCCCCAGATGTCACCGAAATCTGGTGGATGATCGAGGAATTCCGCGTCAGCCTCTTTGCCCAGAAACTCGGGACGCCGTACCCGGTCTCCACCAAGCGCGTCGAAAAGGCTGTCGCCGCCATCCGCCGCTGACCCATGAGCCGTGCGGCTGCCGCCAGCGCGTCCGACCCGGCCGAGCTCACAACGGTAGTTCTGGGGGCGCGACCGGAGCCGCGGTCTGGCGATACAGTCGCCGGAGCATGGTGGCGCGCAAGAGTATTGCGGCCGCTCACACTATTCGCACCGCGCGTCGTTCAGCAGTTCGGCGCGAATTCTCGAAAGAGGTGCTCGCCATCCGGAAATGCCTCACGCCGATTCTCGCCGCCTGCGCCGTCGCACTTGCCTCGATGGCAACCGCTTCAGCAGCCGTGCCACCACAGCCCGCGCCGGCGCGCACCGATACCGATGTGCTGCGGCAGCTGGTTCGGCTGCTCGACACTGGATCGGTCACCATCTGCCCCGGGCAGGCGATGGGCAGCTTCGGCTGCTCGTGCCCGCCGGGGATCTGCCTCTGACCGCCGGATCAGTCTGCGGAGGCGGCGGAGGCGGCGACCGTCGCTTCCTCGCGATGCTTGCGCAGGTCGGCGATTTCGCGTTCGAAATCGTCGGCGGAGGTGAAGGAGCGGTAGACCGAGGCGAACCGCAGGTAGGCCACCTCGTCCAGATCGCGCAGCGGGCCGAGGATGGACAGGCCGACCTCATGGCTGGGCACCTCGGGCGACCCCTTGGCGCGCACAGCGTCCTCCACCTGCTGGGCCAGCAAATTCAGGGCGTCTTCGGCGACCTCGCGGCCCTGGCAGGCGCGGCGCACACCGCGGATCACCTTCTCCCGGGAGAACGGTTCGGTGACGCCGCTGCGCTTGACCACGGATAGGATCGCGGTCTCGACGGTGGTGAATCGTCTCCCACACTGCGGGCAGGAACGCCGGCGGCGGATGGCCGCGCCTTCCTCGGCCTCACGCGAGTCGACGACCCGCGAGTCGGGGTGTCGGCAGTAGGGGCAATGCATCCGAGAGATCCTTCGTCGATGCGCGCGCCCGCGTCCGAATCGGCTCCGGTTCGCCAGTCCCGATCCGGCGAGCACGTGTACAGGGGTCTAGACCGATACGTCCATATCATGTCCAGGATACCCGGGAGGGGTCACCAACCGTCTCACACGTCCCAACTACCCCGTCGACCGACGCTCAGCCGAGTTGCCATTGCGTCGTCAGATCGGCGATCAGATCCGGAATTCGCGCGATCATCCGGCCGTGCGCGAGCTTGCTCCAGAACGATTCACCGAGCACCACCTCGGCGAATGGCCGGTTGCTCTCCAGATCGATGTGGCGCAACACCAGATCGCCGGTGATGTAGGCCCAGCGGGTATCGCGGTCGGCCCAGTTGAAGTCCGGCAGCGGGGTGCGAAGCGAGACGGTGCGTCCCGCGATATCCGCGCTGACGGTTGCGGGCGCGAAAACACCGGGTGCGCGCACGCCGGGGACGGCGGGCTTGCCGGCCACCGTGCTCACATAGGTCATGACCCGGCCCATCGCGCCGCGGCCCGCCGAGGTGGCATCCCACTGGTCGGCGATGACACGGTTCTGCTCGCGATCGGTCATCCGGATGAGCGCATCCACATATCCGTCACGGGTATGCGAATCGATCGACTGCCAGGCGGTGCGGATATCGGCATCGATCACCCCGGCCGCATACATTTCGTCGATTCCGGCCATCCCCAGTGCGGCGTACGCCTCGTGCATCGGGACCAGATCGCTGAAGATGTGTTTCTGCATGATCATCAGCCGGGTCTGGTACCAGGCGACATCCTCGGCGCTCAGCCGCGAACCCTCGGTGGCGAGCAGCCGGATATCGGCGGGCACCTCGGCCACCAATTCCGGTGGGGTGCCGCGCAACAGGTCCGCGACCGCGTCGCCGAGTTGATGGATGCCCGGTACGTCGAGCACCAGCCCGACATCGCTGAGGTCGAAGAACCCCGAGGCGAAGGAGCCGCCCGCGATTCCGGCAAGGCCCGCCCACCAGTACTCCTGATGCTGATTCGCCAGCCGGAAGTAGTTGACGTACACCTGGCTGAAGGTGCGCTGGTTGGCACGCACGCCGAGCGCCGGATCCCAGGCCGCGAGGTCGATATCGGCATTTCGGGTCGAGACCACCAGCCAATATTGGTGCAGCAGCGTGGCATAGCGCTGCGGCGCCACCCCGCCGGCCCTGGCCTGGTCGAGCGCCGCACGCAACGTCGACTCGTCCAGTGGTAGTGCGGGATTCAGGCCACCGCCGCCTGCCCCATCGCCGTTGAGCGCGGGTAAATCCAGGTACGCCTCGTAGGCGGGGGCCGCCTGTGCGGCCGGAATCATGGTGAGCCCGAGAATAAGACAGGCCAGCAGCCCGGCGATCCGGGCGAGCAGACGGACGGCGAGTGCAGCGGTGGAGCGATGCGTCATTGCGTGGTGTCCCGAAATCGTTCGTCGGCAAGAGTTGCCTAGGTCACGTTTTCAGGCACAGTAGCAACATGTTCTAGTTTGCAATCGACAATTTCGGCCACGCTTCGTGGCGGATCGACCGGTCGCCATCCGCCACACCGGGTTTCGACGAGCTACCGCGGCACACCGACTCCCACACCGTCCGGAACCAACCGCTGCTCGACCACGGCGGGCACCGTAGTCGGGGTCTCGCCGCCGAAAGTTCCTGCGCGCCAATGCGCCAACCCGATCAAAGCCGTCACCGCCAGCGCGCTCAGCAGCGCGGACACCGCGAGCACCGCGAAACCGACCTGCGCCTGTTCGACCCGCTCCATCGGATGCGGCCCCCGCGCCCGACGCAGTGCGGGCGTTCGACCGGAACCGCGGTCGTACAGCACCACCGCACCGCCGGGCCGACTGTCGCGCGGACGCCGGTCCGTCACGACGCGCGCGGACTCCAGGGCGCGCACGCCACCGCGATGCGGGCGCTGCACGCGCGGAACGGTTTCGAAGCCGAGATCGAGGTCGGCCTCGTCCTCGAGGTCGGTGCTCAGGGCGCTGATCGCTGTGCTCATCGGACAAACCTCCGTGAAGGGGTGTTGGTGGCTGCTCAGGTATGTCACGAGACGATGGAGGTAGCTGTTCGATCAAGTGTTCGAAGAACTTGTGTTCGATTTCTACCACGCTCCACCGACAAAGTCAGCAGAAAACGCCGACATGCCTCGAACAGATGTTTGATACATCGGCGTTACCCGACTAGATTCGTAAGACGAAATCAAAGGACAGGCGACGAGAGCGACGGGCACGAAGGCGGCAGCTTGCGTAACCACGGCGGACCCCGCGAACGGCGCGAATCAAACACAGAAGGGCGGTTGCGGTGAGCCACACAGACGACACGGGCGACGAGAGCGGAGTTGGCACCGACCCGTCCGGTACCGGGGTGGATCTCACCGTGCGACAGCGCAAAGTCCTGGAGGTCATCCGCACCTCGGTGAGCGAGCGCGGCTACCCGCCGAGCATCCGCGAGATCGGCGATGCGGTCGGACTGACCTCCACCTCGTCGGTCGCCCATCAGCTGCGCACCCTCGAGCGCAAGGGCTATCTGCGCCGCGACCCGAATCGCCCACGCGCCGTTGATGTTCGCGGTCTCGACGAGGCGGTGCGCGCGGTCACCAGCCTGCCCGGCACCGAGGATGTCGAGACCGGCAGGCCGGTCCCGACCTTCGTGCCCGTCCTGGGCCGGATCGCCGCCGGTGGCCCGATCCTGGCCGAGCAGGCGGTGGAGGATGTCTTCCCGCTGCCGCGTGAACTGGTCGGCGACGGCTCGCTGTTCCTGCTCAAGGTCGTCGGTGAATCGATGGTCGACGCCGCGATCTGCGATGGCGACTGGGTGGTCGTGCGCCAGCAGAATGTCGCCGATAACGGCGATATCGTGGCCGCGATGATCGAGGGCGAGGCGACGGTGAAGACGTTCAAGCGCACCGGCAAGGAGGTCTGGCTCATGCCGCACAATCCGCTGTTCGAACCGATTCCGGGTAATGACGCGCAGATCCTCGGCAAGGTTGTCACGGTCATCCGGAAGATCTGAGCGGCGTTCAGCGCGGCAGCATGGGTGTCCAGAAGTCGGCTCGGTGGTCGGCAGCGTAGGTGTCGATGAGCCGATTTCCGCTGGGCCGGAAGGACATGACCAGCGGTGCGGCCGGGCCGTAGGCCGGGATCGGCTCGAGACCGGCCGGATCCGGACGCGCATCGATGGTGAATCGGGTCCAGTACCTTCGCATTTCGGTGGCGAGGCGCTGTTGGTCCGGGGTCTGGACAACGCCGTAGAGCCAGCCGAGTTCGCGCAGGCTCCACAGCGACGCCAATTCGCTGGCGTGGTATGCGCCCAGCGGGAAGGTATTCGGTGGGCCGAGCGGCGCCGGGTCGTCGAAGGAATAGGCGTAGGTGGGCGTGCGCGGGCCGAGCCCGTCGTATTCGACAACCAGCATGGTGAGGATGCGATCGGTCCAGGCGCGTGACAGTGCGAGTGCGGGCTCCGGATATGCGGCGGCCGGATAGGTCTGTTCGACGCGGTCGAGTTGCTCAGGCGTCAGATCGGGCATCGCGTCGGACAGTGCGTCGCGGTATCCGGCGGCGGTCAGCGGCCTGCCAAGGGGCACACCGTATTTCATGTACACCCACAGCGACATCTCGTCGTTGTTCGCACCGACGAGCGTGGGCACATCGGCGAAGGCGCCGTTGCGCACGGCCTCCTGTGGCCCGGACGGCAGGAACCGGCCCCCGAATACCGTTGCGGTGAGGGAATCGTTCACCAGCGTATCGACCGGCAGCGCGCGCAGGCACGCTGCGGTATCGGGTCCGGCGCACCCGAGACGTGCGGCGTACGCGTCACCATCGGCCATCGCCGTCGCGGCGGGCACACCCGGACTGCACGGTCCGCTCTCCATGATCGCGGCCCGGAACAGCCCACGCGAGCTCGGCGCGACCATCTGAGTGCATACCGACGTCGCACCGGCCGACTCGCCCGCCAGCGTCACGCGCTCCGGATCACCACCGAATGCCGCGATATTGCGCCGCACCCAGCGCAATGCGGCCTGCTGATCCAGATAGCCGTAATTCCCGGCCCCGGAACCCTCATCGAGCGCCGAGGCGGCGAGGTAACCGAGCGTGCCGAGTCGGTAGTTGATCGTGACCACGATCAGGTCGCCGTCACCGTGTGCGATCAACGGCTCGGCGCCGTAGACGTCGCCGGAGCCGGTGACGAAACTGCCACCGTGGATCCAGACCAGCACCGGTAGCCCACCACCGTCGGCGGACGGGTTGCGCGGCGTCGAAACGTTCAGATACAGACAGTCTTCCGATTTCGTCGGGTTCGCACCGATCACCCCGTAGAAGTCGTTTTCCTGCGGGCAGCTCGGCCCGGCCACGGTGGCATCCCGAACCCCGGGCCACGGCGCGGCCGGAGCCGGTGGCCGCCACCGCAACTCGCCGACCGGCGGGGCCGCAAAGGGAATGCCCGCGAACAGTCGATGCTCCGCGGCCACGATGCCGCGCAACTGACCGGTCTCGACGGTGACGAGATCGGCGGCGGCCGGCTCGGCGGGCGCCGGTCCGGCCACACCGATCAGCACGATGACGGCCGCGAGGATGGCGAACCAACTCTGAGCCGTGCCGCGGAACCAGCCTCCCGTTGTCACCCAACGATGCTTGCGCACGCGCCCACGCTAACTACCTGCACCGCCGCAGTGGGCGGCAATTCCGAAAGTGACCCTTGCCACACGCGGTACGTGAGCGTACCGTGCTTTTGGTACATAGATGTACCACGCTGGGAGGTGCCGCATGACCACGGTGAAATTGCCCGACGGGCCGACGAGTCCGGCCTTCTTACAGGCCATCGAGGTGATGGCGAGCCGCACCCGCGCATGGCGCCGATTGCACCAGCGGTACGGCTCGGCATTCACGGTCTACCTACCGCGCTTCGGACGGATGGTGGTGCTGTCCGAGCCGGCCGAGGTGAAGGCACTGTTCACCGCGAGTTCCGATGTGGCCGATAACGTCGATGTCAATCTCGGGCAGTTCCTCGGTCCGGGCTCACTGTTCTCGCTGCGCGGCGCCGAACATCGTAAGCAGCGAAAATTGCTCACTCCGCCGTTCCACGGTCGTCGCCTCGCGGTGTACGAGACGCTGATCGAGGAGGAGACGGTGCGCGAGCTGGCCACCTGGCCGCAAGGCCGGGAGTTCGCGACGATGGACTCGATGATGCGGATCACCCTGAATGTGATCCTGCGCGCCGTATTCGGCGCCGAGGGCAAGGAATTCGACGAACTGCGCGAGCTGCTGCCCAAACTGGTGCTGGTCGGGTCGGCGCTCGCGGCACTGCCGGTGCCGCAAAAGTTCTTGGGGCGGTACGGTCCATGGGCCCGCTTCGCCGCGCACCGCCGCAACTACGACGAGATCGTCGGCAGGCTCATCGACCGCGCCGCCACCGATGAGCACCTCGCCGACCGCGACGATGTGCTGGCGATGATGCTGCAGGCCCGCTACGACGACGGCACCGCGATGACCCGCAGCGAGATCGCCGACGAACTGCTCACCCTGCTCACTGCCGGCCACGAGACCACGGCGACCACCCTGTCGTGGACCATCGAGCGACTGCGCAGACATCCGGAAGTGTTGCGGCGCTTGGTCGCCGAGGTCGACGAAGGCGGTTCGGCGCTGCGCGAGGCCACCCTGCTGGAGGTGCAGCGGGTGCGTCCGGTCATCGACTCGACGGTCCGCAAGATCCGCGCGGAGTCGATGCAGTTGGGTCGGTGGACCCTGCCCGAGGGGCAGAATGTGCTGATCAGCATTCGGCTCATGCACGACAACGAGGAACTGTTCCCGAAGGCCCGCGCCTTCGATCCGGATCGTTTCGTCGGTGTCCGACCGGGCACCTTCAGCTGGATTCCATTCGGCGGCGGCGCCAGGCGTTGCATCGGCGCGGCCTTCGCCACCATGGAGATGAATGTCGTATTGCGCACGCTGCTACGGGATTTCACGCTCGAGCCGACCGCCGCACCGGATGAGCGCACACACTTCCGCGGTGTCGCGCTGGTACCCGCCAAGAAGGGCCGCGCCGTGGTGTATCGGCGCGCGCCGCGGACCATCACGGCCGAGGCCAGGGCCGAACAGGTAACGGCATGAGAGAGCAATTCGCCGATGCGGGCCACGGCGTCGCCCTCGCCTACGAGCGCCTCGGTGACGGCGGCACTCCGCTGCTGCTCGTCGCCGGACTCGGTCAGCAACTGCACGACTGGCCCGACGGTCTCTGTGAACTGCTCGTCGCGCGCGGCTACGACGTCATCCGCTTCGACAATCGCGACGTCGGCAAGTCGACGCACTTCGGCTTCCCGCCGCCTGGCCCGCTCGATTTCCTGCGAAAACGTTGGCACACAGCGCAATACGACCTATCGGAGATGGCCGCCGATACCGTCGGGTTGCTCGACGCGTTGGAGCTGAGCTCCGCGCATGTGGTCGGGATGTCGCTCGGCGGGATGATCGCGCAGACGGTCGCCGCCCGCTATCCGGCCCGAGTCGCCTCGCTGACCTCGATCATGTCGACCACGGGCGCGGCGCGGGTCGGGCGTCCGGCCCTGTCGACCTGGCGGCTGATGTTCGGCCGACCGGCCCGCACCCGAACCGAACACATCGATCGCTCGGTTCGCATGTACCGCCACATCTGCTCACACGGCTATCCGTTCGACGAGCAGGCAGTGCGCGCCGCCGCGGCGACGACCTGGGACCGCGATCCCCATCCGGCAGCGGGCGTCGGCCGTCAACTCGCCGGCATCCTCAAATCCGGTGACCGCACCGCGGAACTCGCCGCCGTCGTCGCCCCGACGCTGGTCCTGCACGGTGACCGCGACCTGATGGTGAATCCGACCGGCGGCACCGTCACGGCGAACGCCATCACGGGTGCGCGCCTGCACACCCTGCCCGGCATGGGCCACGACCTGCCCGTCGGCATCCGGCCGACGCTCACCGACCTCATCGACACCCATATCCGCACCGCCAGGAGCACCGATGCCCCGTACCGCTAGGCCGCTGTCCGGCCGTCCCGCCATGATCACCGGCGCTGCCTCCGGCATCGGTCGCAGTCTCGCCCAATTGCTTTCGCGTCGTGGGTCGCCCGTGGCTATCGCCGATATCGACGAGGTCGGCTTGAAGCAGACGGCCGCCACCCTGACCGGACCGGTGCTCATCCGCGTGCTCGACGTCCGCGATGCCGCCGACCAACTCGCCTTCGCCGCCGAAGTCGAGGACTGGCTGACCGAACCGTTGGCGGCGGTATTCAACAATGCCGGTGTGGCGGTGAGCTCGTCGGTGCTGGACGCGGTTCCGGAAGACGATGAGTGGCTGCGGCAGATCAACTTCGACGGCGTGGTCAATGGCACCCGCGCGTTTCTGCCCATTCTGGTCGAACAGGACCAGGGCGTCATCGTGAATACCTCCAGCGTATTCGGACTACTCGGCATGCCGAATCAAAGCGCCTACTGCGCGGCGAAATTCGCGGTGCGCGGCTTCACCGACTCACTGCGCCAGGAACTTCGAGGCACCGGAGTATCCGCGGTGAATGTGCACCCGGGCGGTATCACCACCAACATCGCGCGCAATGCCCGGGTGCGCAAGGATCCCGAGGGGCGCGGCCGTTCGCATGAGCAGATGGCGGCGGAGTTCGAGGCCATCACGTTGACCTCGCCGGACAAGGCGGCCGAAATCATCTGTCGCGGGGTCGAACGCGGGAAGTCGCGCATTCTGGTCGGGCCGGATGCCTACGTGTTCGACGCACTCGCGCGCATAGCGCCGACTCACTACTACGACATATTCGCGGTGCTGGAGCGGCAGCTGCGGGCTCGCGCCAAGGCGGGAGTGACGGTATGAGAGCATCGCGAAGCGATTCGATGAGCGGTGGCGGCCGGGAGACGGGTGGGCCAGAGCATTTCGATGTGCTGATCGTCGGTGCCGGTCTCTCCGGCATCGGCGCGGCACACCATCTGCAGACGGCCCTCCCGAAACGCAGCTACGCAATTCTGGAGGCGCGCACGGCAATCGGCGGCACCTGGGATCTGTTCCGTTATCCGGGCGTACGTTCGGATTCCGATATGCACACCCTCGGTTACCGTTTCCGGCCGTGGACACGGGCCGCGGCCATCGCCGACGGGCCATCAATCCTCGACTACATTCGTGATACCGCGTCCGAAGCCGGTATCGATCGCCGAATCCGGTTCGGGCACAAGGTCATCGGCGCATCCTGGTCGACCGAAGCGGCGCAGTGGACGGTGACGGCCGAACACGACGGCACCACCTCGACATACACCTGCGGCTTCCTGTACGTGTGCAGCGGCTACTACCGCTACGACCACGGCTACACCCCCGAGTTCGCCGGAATCGAGGATTTCCGCGGGCAGCTCGTACATCCGCAGCAGTGGCCCGCCGACCTGGACTATGCGGGTAAGCGAGTCGTCGTGATCGGGAGCGGGGCCACCGCGGTGACCCTGGTTCCGGCCATGGCCGAGGCGGCGGCGCAGGTGACCATGCTGCAGCGCTCCCCCACCTACATCTTGTCCGTGCCCACCGAGGACGCGGTGGCGATCCGCCTGCGCGAACGGCTCGGGCCCCGCCGGGCCTACACGATCACCCGCTGGAAGAACGTGCTGATCAGCACGCTCATCTACCAACTCAGCCAGCGGCGTCCTCGCATGATGCGCAACTTCATCCGCAAGCAGACGGCCGCGCTACTGCCGACCGGATACGAGGTGGACGTCCACTTCAAGCCGACCTACAACCCGTGGGATCAACGGCTCTGCCTGGTGCCGGACGGGGATCTGTTCCAGGCGATCCGGGCCGGGCGCGCCGCCGTGGTCACCGACCGCATCGAGAAGTTCACCGCCGACGGCCTGCGGCTGGCCTCGGGCGCCGACCTGCCCGCCGATATCGTGGTGACGGCCACCGGTTTGCAATTGCTCGCCTTCGGCGGGATCGAATTCAGCGTCGACGGCCGGGCCGTCCCACTGCCCGACACCATGGCCTACAAGGGGATGATGCTGAGCGGCGTCCCGAACTTCGCCTTCACCATCGGCTACACCAATGCGTCCTGGACGTTGAAGGCGGATCTGGTGGGCGAATTCGTGTGCCGGTTGCTGCGGCATATGGACGACAACGGCTATGACCAGTGCACGCCGTGGCCGGATCCGAGTATCGCCCCGGAGCCCCTGCTGAACTTCCAATCCGGCTACGTCCAGCGCGCCATCGACCACTTCCCCAGGGCCGGATCGCGACGGCCGTGGCGATTGGGTATGAACTACGCCCACGATGTGCTCGCACTGCGCCATGGGCGGATCGAGGACGGCACCATCCGGTTCGCGAGCCGGGCCGCCGTATCCGACCAGACTCCGGTGCGTGTGAGGTCATGATCGCAGCGGCGGCGGGGCGAACTAACCTGATTCTTGTGACCCGTGCCGAGCCCACCGCCAACCTCGCCAGCGAGAGCACGCCGGAATCCGCATTCCGGCGTCGCCTCCTCGATGCGATGGCCGAGGCCGTGCGCGATCGCGGTTATCGCGAAACAACCGTGGCCGATGTGGTCCGCAACGCGCGCACGTCCCGTCGCACCTTCTACGAACATTTCGACAGCAAGCAGGACTGTTTCATCGCGCTGCTCGCCGAGCGCAACAATGAGACCATCCAGCAGATCTACGATGCCGTGGATCCGGCCGCGCCCTGGCGCACCCAGGTCCGGCAGGCCATCGAGGCCTGGATCTACGCATCCGATCAGGACACGTCGATCACCCTCGCCTGGATTCGGGACATCCCCGCGCTCGGCGAGGCCGCCGCTCGCCAGCTCCACCACGATACCGGCGAGGCCTTCATCAATCTGATCCAAAGCCTCACCGCCACACCGGGATTCGAGGCTCCCGGACTGCATCCACCGACGCGTCAGATGGCGACCATCCTCTACGGTGGTTACCGCGAACTCATCGCCTCCACGGTCGAAGCGGGCAAGGACATCCGCGACATCATCGACGTCGCGGTCGATACGGCCATCGCCCTGGTCGGCCCGCGCTACGAGCCGCGGGGCTAGTCCTTCACGGCCGTGAACTGCGCCAGCGCGCCATTGCACACCAACTCGACCTCGCGCAGACCCGCCGCGGCGATCCAGCCCGACAGCTCGGCCGCGGTACCGGACGGACCGAATACGCCCATCGTCCGCATCACCCGCATGTGCAAGTCGAAGCGCGGTTGGACCCCGCGCACCACACAACTGCCGACCAGCCGCCCATCCGGCGCGAGCACCCGGGCGAGCGAGGCGACCGCGGCAGCCGGATCCGGCATACAGTGCAGGCCCGCGAAACTCACCACCAGATCGAATTCGCCGGTGGCGAAGGGCAGGTCGACCACATCCGCGCGCACATAGTCGATATCGGACAGCCCGGCGCGCTCGGCCGCGCGACGCGCCGCCGCGAGCTGGTCATCCGAAATGTCCGCGGCCACATAGCGGAGCTTGCGATCGGGTGCGAGTCGACGCAGGGTCACGCCGCCGCCGACCGGCAGATCAAGCAGCGCGGAACCCTCCGGCAGTTGATTGACGACATCCATCGCCGCATACATCCGACGGGTGTCGCAGCCCCACATCACCTGTCCGGCGGGCCGGGCCAGCCGCGGATGGTCGAGCACGAAGTCGTATACCGGAGCCCCCAGATTTCCCCAGACTCGGCTCTGCCACACTTCACGGACGTCGGGCACTGTCGTCTCCTCTTCGCGCGGTGGGAGTCAAGGCTAGGCCGGAGGTCATCGGCGTGCCAAGACTTTCGCCGATACGCTCTGCTTCGTCAGCGCGGCAGGTGCGCAAGCACAGCGGCCGCGACGGCGCGGCTCACGACAGGCTTCGGGCTCTGCACTGTGACAATCGGCACCAGGCGTGCACTGCGGGGGTCCTGCACACCCGAGAATTCTTCTCCGACAACGAGATCGACGACCGTATCGCCGTGACGTTCGTACTCGGAACCGGTGTACCTGTCGTAATCCTGCTGCCGCGCCTGCGCGGGAATCGTTGCGCGCTCACGGTATTCGAAGCCGATAAATAGTCGCAGCCGTTCTCCCCAGTTCGGCGCGCTGTTGTGAGGACAGGCCCGTATACCGGTCGGTGCGGTATACCTGCTTACCGTCGATCTTCAAGACCTCTGCCCGCGTCACCGTATCAGAAATCCACGCCCCGCCCTGGTCGTCGTGGCGCCGCACGGCGATGCGCATGCATTACCATCGGCTAGCTGTGCGTGCGGAAATCGAGATGGTCGCGCTGCCCGCGGGGCGAGTGACGCTGTCGGATCGGCGAACCCAGCGGAGTTGGGCGGTCGAGGTGGCGGCTTTTCGGCTGGCGACGTTTTCGATTACCCAGTCGCAGTATGAGCAGGTCACCGGTGAGCTGCCGAGTGCGGCTCGGGGTGATCGGCTGCCGGTCGAGGGGGTTTCGTGGTTCGATGCGATCCGGTTCTGCAATGGCCTGTCATTGGAGGCGGGTTTGCCGCCCGCGTATCGCGTACACGACGACGAGGTCGAGTGGGATGCCGATAGCGACGGGTACCGGCTGCCGACCGAGGCCGAGTGGGAGTATGCGTGCCGGGCGGGCACTTCGGGGCCGCGATATGGCGAACTCGACCAAATCGCCTGGTATCGCGGAAATTCCGGCGAGCACGTGCACGAGGTAGGCGGCAAGCTGCCCAACGCCTGGGGCCTGTACGACATGCTCGGCAATGTCTGGGATTGGTGCTGGGACATTTACGACGCCGAGGTGTACGACTCGTATCGGGTGCTGCGCGGCGGCGGCTGGTCGGACGAGAAATGGAGTTGCCGGGCCTCGGTGCGACGGCGCAGCCATCCGACCTACCGGATCGACGATGTCGGATTCCGGGTCGCGCGTTCGATATTCGCCTGATTCGGCGCCTTATCGCTTGCCGCCCAAGAACTTCGGTAGCTTGCGCCTGCCGCGCCCGTCGAGCGCGCGCATCAATCCTGCCACCACGCGCAAGCGCCCACGCGAGGCCGGATACCACATCAGTTCACGCTTCATCGCCGGTACGCGCGGCACCGTAATCGCTTGCTGGCGACAGTATTTCCGGATTCCGGCGGCCCCGCCCCAGCGCGCGCCGATCCCGGAATCCTTCCACCCGCCCATCGGCAGCGCGAAGCTGAACAGATTCGCGAAAGCGTCGTTGACATTGACCGCACCGGCTTCCAGCCGCCGCGCAACCCGCTCGCCGCGCTTGCGGTCTCTTGTCCAGACCGTGGCCGAGAGCCCGTAGACCGAATCATTGGCCAGGCGCACCGCCTCGTCTTCGTCGGCGACCTTCAGCACCGGAATGGTCGGGCCGAATGTCTCCTCGCTGATGCACGCCATCGAATGGTCCACATCCACCAGCACGGTCGGTTCGAAGAAGGTGCCGACCCCGGTCGCCTTGCCACCGATGGTGACCCGCGCGCCCGCGGCCACCGCCTGCTCGACATGGCGTGCCACGATATCGCGCTGGGTCTCGGTCGCCATCGCGCCGATATCGAAAGCGAACCCGCGCCCGTCGTGTCCCTGCCGCAGCTTGCGCACCTGTTCGGTCAGGCTGGTCACGAACTCGTCGTAGACCGGCGCCTCGACATACACCCGCTCGATCGAGATACACACCTGCCCGGAATTGAACAGTCCGCCAAATGCGATGCCCGCCGCCGCCCGCTCGATATCGGCGTCCGCGAGCACGATCGCCGGATCCTTGCCGCCGAGTTCCAAGCTATACGGGGTCAGGGTCGCGCCGCAGGCGGCCGCGATCGCCTTACCGGTCTTGGTGGACCCGGTGAACTGGACATAATCGACCGCCTCGACGACCGCGCGTCCGGTATCTCCACGCCCGGTCGACACCGCGAAGACCGGCGGCGCACCGATCTCGGCCCACCCGCGCGCCAGCGCGACCGCACTCAACGGCGTGATCTCCGACGGCTTGACCAGCGCCGCGGCACCGGCCATCAGCGCGGGCAGCGCATCGAAGCACACATTGAGCAGCGGAAAGTTCCACGGCGTAATGATGCCGACCACCGGATGCGGCCGGTAGGTCTTGACCAGCCGCTTGGTCCGGCCGAGCGGACTGTGCGGAGCCGGATGCTCGTCGAGCAGGAATTTCGCGGCATTGCGCGCCCAGTATTTGATCAGGTCGACCGCAGCGGGCACCTCGATCTCCGCGTCATAGCGGGTCTTACCGGTTTCGGACTGGACCACATCGGTGAGCTCGTCGGAATTATCGATCAGCCAATCCTGCAGCCGAAACAGCCATTCGGCGCGCTCATGCGGACCGATCGCCTCCCATTCCGGCTGGAACAGGCGCAATTCGCGCACCGTCGCGGCCACCGCCGCACTCGATTCGTCGGGCACCCGGCCGGTGACGCTGCCGTCGGCCGGATTGCGTACCTCGATCTCGACCTGCTGTTCCGCCGTACTCATCCGGCTCACCTCCTGTGCTGTGCCCACCTCCAGCGTGGCATTTCCGGCGGCGTGGCACCGGGTGTTCCGATTTTCCTGCGATGGAGAAGACAGGATTGATACCTTCCGCCAAGAGCAAGACGCGACCGGCTTCGACGAGGATGCAGTTCAGTGTTCGATTGGGATCTCCTGCGTAGTACATCCAGCGTGCATGTACTGATGCAATTGGCGCAGGAACGCGGCATGTCGCCGGAAGTCTGTCTCGCGGGCACCAAGCTGCTGCCCGAGGTGGTAAGCGGTCCCGATGCCGAGGTGACGGCGCGGCAAGAGGTGCGCGTCGTGCGGAATCTGCTCGCGCGATGCGGCGCTGAACCCGGATTGGGCGTCGAGGCCGGGAACCGCTACCACTTATCGTTGTACGGGCCATGGGGGCTGGCGCTGCTCAGCAGTCACACGGTGCGCGAGGTGATCGAGGTTTCGCTGCGCTATGCCGATTCGGCCTTCGTGTTCGGCCGGTTGACCTTCGAGGAGGGACCGGCCGAGTCACGGCTCATCTTCGACGATTCGGAGATTCCGGAGGATGTGCGCGCATTCCTCACCGAGCGCGTCATCACCGGTTTCCAGTCCATCGGCCGGGAGCGGTTCTCCGCGGGTGTGCCCGCCACCCGGATCAGCTTCCGCCATCCCGCTCCGGCGGATACGACGCGCTACCGAACCGTCTTCGGTGCCGAACCGCAATTCGACGCGGCGGTCAACGAATTGGCCTTCGACAGTTCGTATCTCGATGTCGCGCTGCCGCAGGCCAACGAATGGGCGCGCGGGACATGCGAACAACTGTGCCGCGATCTGCTCACCGCCCGTCGCGCCCGCACCGGTGTCGCCGGTTCGGTGCGTGACCTGCTGGTCCGCAATCCGAGTGAGATTCCGGACCAAATCGCCGTCGCCGCAGCGCTTTTCATGAGCCCGCGCACGCTGTCTCGCCGCCTGCGCGACGAAGACACCTCCTTCCGCAACCTCCTCGACGAGGTACGCCAGATGATGTCGGAGGAACTGCTCAGCCACACCGATATGACCACCGAACAGGTGGCCGCCCGCCTGGGCTACGCCGAAGCCGCATCCTTCATCCGCGCCTTCCGCCGCTGGCAAGGCTGTCCGCCACAGGAATTCCGAGCCCGCGGGACGCTCGTCGCAACCAGGTGAACCCTCGACGCAAACGTCGAGAGGACGCTTACATCAGCCCATTCTCGGCTGATCCGCGTTGGCGTGGATGATGGCGGATAGCCAAGGGGTCAGGCCGGGGGCGAGGGTGTCGAAGAAGGTGCTGTAGTTCGGGTCGTTGAGATAGCTGCGGGCGATGCAGATGTGCATGGCGGGGGTGCAGTCGAAGTAGGTGTCGATGGAGGCGCGGTGGCGCTCGGCCAGGGCGTTGGCTTCGTCGCTGCCGGGGAGCACTCCGGCGCGGTAGGCGGCGGCGAGGTCGGAGTTGAGTGCGTCGACGGTATCGGCGATCTGTTGCCAATCCGCGGCGGTTCGGTCCGCGGCGCGTTCGGCGTACTGAGCCCACTGGGCGGTGTCACCCCAGCGGTCGTGGGCCTGGGCGGTCCACGTGGGTTGCCAGTGCTCGCCGAAGATCTCGACCTGCTCCTCGGCGGGGAGCAGGATTCCGGATTCTCTGGCCTCGATCAAGCGGTCCATGCCATCCGCCATCTGCTGCAGGCGAGCGGCGCGCTCGCGGAGTTCGTCGCGCTGCCGACGCAGCGATGACGTCGCATCGGCGGCGGGCGCATCCAGGATCGTCTTGATCTCGTCGAGGGGTATTCCCCGCTCACGGTAGATCAGCACGCGATGGATGCGGGCGAGGTCCGCGCTCGTGTAGAGCCGGTACCCGGCGTCGGTGCGCTCGGTCGGGCACACGAGCCCGATCGCATCCCAATGGTGCAGCGTCCGGATCGTGATGCCCGTGCGCGCGGCGGCCGCACCGACGGTGAGACCGGCATCGGCCTGATCAGTCACACCGTCCAGTCTGACAGGCGCGCTCACGCCGGCGGCTCCCCGATCCCGATGGACCGCAACAGCGCGGCTTCGGCACTGTTCGCATCGTACGGTCGCGCCGCGGTCATGATCACCCGCGTGTTGTCCGGCGTTCGGATCTCGAGATCCACCGTATTCCACGGCCTCGGCCGCGGACCGGACGTGCAACCGGGCAGCAGCTGCTCGCATGCGGCCGCGATCTCGTCGAGCTGGCTCAGCACGCAGGCGAAACTCACGCTCAGTTCGGTTGCCGCCGCGGCCTGGTCGGCGGATACGAGCAGGACATCCTGGAATGCCCAGCGCCGCAGGTGGGTGAGTCGGCCGGGAATGGAGAACAGGTCGAAGAAGCCGAGTCCGCGCGTCCAGAAGTCCACCGACGCGACCAGATCAGCCGTCGGCACCGTGACGAACATCGGCATCCCGTAGAGGCCGCGGAAAAGTTCCGGCGCCACGGCGTCGAGGGCTGGTACGGGAACCGGACTGATATCGAATGCTGGGTAGGTTTCGCTCACCGCCACATCGTCGAGCCTGACGTAACGTCAGGGTCAAATCACGGCCCGCCGGACCGACATGGGCGAACTGATCGAACGGCGAAAGTCGCTATGCCGCACGGAAGAACAGGTAGTCGAACAGGGCCAGAATTCGGTCGATGCCGAATTCATCGGGATGGTCGAGTACCAGGCGCGCCGCGGTTTGGATGGTGCCCTGTACGACCTGGGCCAATACATCCGGATCCACGCCATCGGCATCGGGCTGGTCCGCCAGCCACAGTCCGAGTGCATGCCGCAGTGGTGCGCGCAATTCGTCGCGAGCCGCGGCGACCCGTTCCCGCAGTACCGGCGGCACACCGTCGATCGGGAAGTACACCAGCCGCCAGGTGTCGGGCATCGAGCAGACCTCGGTCAGGAAGCGGCCGAGCATCGCGCGCAGCTGTTCCGGTGCGGCGGTGCCGAATTCGGGTGTCGTGGCGGTCTCGGCGACCGAGCGGGCCACTGCCGCCGCCATGCGGGCGGTCTCGCGTTCGATGAGCGCCTCGAGCAGTTCGTCACGGCTGCCGAAGGAGTCGTAGACGACGGGCCTGGTCACCCCGCCACGCTCGGCGACGGCCGCAATGCTCACGCTGGTGAACCCCGCCTCCGCCACAATGCGCAACGCCGCGTCGAGTAGCTGCGCACGCCGGTCCGCCGGCTGAAGTCGCTTGGCGTACTTGCGTTTAGGCGATTGATTATGGGGCGCTGCTTGTTTCGCGTCGGCCATCGCTAGTTCTCCCCGACTCCGGCGGTCGCGACCGCCCGGCGCGCCACCCAGCGCAATGTCCTGGATACCGCCTCGCGCCGTTGCGCGCCGTCCTCGGCGAGCACCAGCCTCGCACCGGTCTCGCTCGCACTGATCACCGCGTAGCTCAACAACTCTTCGTCCATATCTCGCTCGGTGAGCGCGGCGATCAGCGCGAGCACCGCTCGACTGCGCTCCCGCAGCGCCTCGCGGCCGCGATCCACCCGTTCGTGCGCGGTTTCGGGTAGGCCGTCGCCGGGCATGAGCACGAATCGCCAACTCTGCGGCGCGGCCGCGACGAGGTCGAGAAAGATATCGACGGCATCGGCCGAGACGTCCGCCGCGATCGCGGCCGGATCCGCGCCCTCCTGGAATACCGGAGTCGCCTCGGCCGCCATGGCCAGCACCCGTTCTTCCTCGCGATCGAGCAGTGCCTCGAATAGTTCGTCCCTATCACCGAATTCGGCGTACAGCGCGGGGCGGGTAACACCCGACGCTCGCGCGATCGCATGCATACTGGCGCCGGCGTAGCCCTCGCGCACGATCAGATCCCGTGCCGCGTCGAGAATGTCGTCGCGTCGTGTTGACAATTACCCTCCAACGTCGGCTGACGAACACCTGTTTCAGATTTGCTCCGGCTGGGCCAGTGTACGCATTTCGCTCGCGCCCGCCGCGGATTCGACTTCCTGGCGCGCGAATAACGCACCGGCGCAAAGGGTGCGTGGAATTTGATTCCGTTGTATTCGGTGCGTCCCTTAAGATTCGGCGGCGCGGAAGAATGCGGTGCGACCGGCTTTGACGCGTTCCCGACGCAGACGGTCCCCACCCGGCGCGTGGCGAACAGGATGGCCGAGAGGATCACCTCACCGGCGCTCCATCTTGCGGCATAGCCTCCTGAGACAATAGCGCCCGACAGAGTGATATCACTCCTTGCGGAACTTCGGGTCACTCACTGGTCAGGCATACACCGCCATCACCGTGCAGACCAGAGTACCGATTCCGTCCCAGACAACTTAGGCTGTGGTGACATCTTCGAAGGGACAGCGATGTCTGCCATATCGGAATCGCCGACGCGCGCACTCAACGGATTGGTGACCCGCGGCTGGAACCGGGCCGCGCAGCTCTACAACTTACCGATGCTACAGCGGGTGGCCTATCGCCCACCGCAGGACGAGATCATCGCGCAATTGCGGATCGGCGGGGCGCGGCGGATCGCCGATATCGGCTGCGGCACCGGCATTCTCGCCGCCCGCATCGAACGCGAGCTGCACCCGGATGTGGTGTACGGCTGCGATGCTTCGGTGGGAATGTTGAAGCGGGCGCGGTCGCGGTCGGTTCGGGTGAACTGGCGCAATCGGCAGGCCGAGGATCTCGGCCTGCCCGATGGTGCGGTGGAGGCGGTGGTGTCCACGCACGCCTTCCATTTCTTCGATCATGCGGCGGCGCTCGCGGAGTTCCATCGGGTGCTGGCGCCAGGCGGGTTGCTCGCGATCGTGATCAATAATCCGCGCAGCCGGTGGGCAATGGCCCTACAGCCGCCTGCCGTGCGGGGGCTCGCCTACTTTCCGCCGCCGGAGGAGATGCGTTCGCTGGTGGAGGCGGCCGGATTCACCGTCGTCGAACAGCGGCCGGTGCATCGCCCGCTGCCGAACTCGCTGGTACCGGACGTGCTCACGGTCGCAAGGCGCTGATACCGCCACCCGTGGCATGCTCGTGTCATAGGTGATTTCCGACCGGAAGGCGGGTGCGATGCCCGAACCAGCGCCATGACCGAGACCGTGTGGTACGCGTCGTACGGCTCGAATATGCATCTGAGCCGCCTGCGCTGCTACCTCGCCGGCGGCACACCCGACGGCGGCGCGATCACGCTCCCCGGCTGCCGCGACGGGGCCGAACCGCTGCGCTCGGTACCGCTGACGCTGCCCGGCCTGCAATATTTCGCCACCGAATCCCTGACCTGGACCGGCGGCCGTGCCTTCTACGATCCCGATGCCTCCGGTGAAACCGCCGCCCGCGCCCATCTGGTCACCATCGACCAGTTCTGCGATATCGCCGCCCAGGAGATGTACCGAACCCCCGGAACCGACCTGGACCTGTGCGAGGCAATCACCCACGGCCGCTTGACGCTCGGTCCCGGTCGCTACGAAACCCTGGTCTGCACCGACACTTTCGAGGGACATCCGGTCCTCACCATCACCGCTCCGTGGCGCTACACCGACCTGCCCGGCAACCCGCCGTCGGCCGCCTACATACGCCACCTCGCCGCGGGCCTGACCGAATCCCACGCCTGGACGGTCGAAGAGATCGCCGACTACATCGCCACCCGCCCCGGCGCGGAACTCGGCTGGACCGCCGCGACCATCGCCACGCTGCTGGGTCAGGCCACGCGAATGGATGCGGAGACGATCGCGCCGTCCCGAACGACGTAGTAGCCCGCGAATGTGCGGTAGGTGCCGTCGGATTGCCGGGCGGACAGCCGGATGTGGATGGTGTCGCCCTCTTCCGAGGTGATCGTCACCGCATCGTGGTCCGTGGTGGCCAGGCCATCGACGAAATCGTCGTAGCTGGAGTCGAGATTGCGGCCGCCGAGCGCCCACGCCTGCGGATAGTCGCGCCGGTCGATCGCGTCGAAATAGGCGTAAACGACTGCGGCGGAGGCGGATACCACTGCCGCGACGGTGGTCGGCGGCGCGCTGGTCGTTGTCGCCGCCGGGGTGCGAGCGCCGAGCGCCTCCACCATCGGGACCGTGGAAGCGTTCGGCGTCGCGGACGGCCCCGAGCCGCCGTCGGACAGGGTGAGTACGAGTACCACCGAGACTGCGGTGGCGAGCGCCGCCGGCAATAGCACCGGCGCGCTCACGAAAGATGTTCTCGGAGTGGGCCGTTCAGGTTGCCCAGACGCGAGGTCGGTGCCACAGCCGGTGCAGAACCGGCGTGCGGTAACGGTCGGTTCGCGTCCACAGTTCCAGCACACCTGCGCACCGCACGAGGTGCAGTGCCGCTGCCAGGTCCCGGGGAGCGGGCCCCGGCATTTCCCGCATGTCGCCATGAGAACCGCCGGGCACCGTCGCGCTGCTCAGCCGCCGAGGATCGAGGTGGCGGCGACCTCCAGGGCCGTCACCACCCCGGCCAGCGAACCGATGCCGACCACCGCCCTGGCGACGGCATGCAAAAGTCCGACGAGCAGATGCCGGTTCGGGCGGTCCCTGTCGGCCTCGGCGCGGGCCTGTTCGACGGCGGCGACGATATCGTCGCGATCACCCATCCCCTCGGTGGCCGTGCCGATGACACTCAGCAGATCGGTCAGCGCGTCACGGAGTTCGGGCAGATTCGTCGGCGCCGCCGCATGGCGCGGACCATTGGTATTGGTGACCGTCGCATCGTGTCCGCCGATCGCCGATCGGGACAGCCGCGCATCGCCGCCGATGGTCACTCCGGTGTTCTTGTCCATGGGTGCCTTCCTGTGGGTGGTGGGTCTCATCGCTCGGCCGCGTCGCCGGCCGTCGCGTTCACCGTCGTCGCGGTCGAACCGCCGATCGACGAATTGAGCAGCGTCGCATCGCCACTGATGGTCACGCTGTTATTGGTGATCTGTTCGCCGCGCCGCAGCAGTTCGTCGGGATCGATGTTCTTCTCCACGAGGAAGGCGGCCAGCGTCTCGAAGACCCGCTTCTCCAGGATCTTGGTGTACATCTCCTGGTCGAGCAGCTGGAAGTAGCGGTGGTAGCCGATCGACCTGCCGCGCTTGTCGACGCGCAGATCACTGGCCGCCTCCCGAATGCTCAGCAGCGCACCGTGATCGAAGGTGAAGACCTGGCTGATCTCGTTCTGCTGACGCGCCAGCTTCCGGCGCCTGCGCACGTCCGCGAAAGCCTGGTACACGACATTCGGCACGGCGCGCAGCCACATGCGCGGCAGCCGGAGCAGACTGCGCCACAGCAGTTTCACCAGTTGGCGCGGACGCGGGCGCAACAGCAGTTCGTCGACTTCGTGATAGGCCCTGCGCAGCGGCGGCACCATGCAGTACGTGGACTCCACGAACAGCGAGGTGGAGCTGGCGGCCAGCCGCAGGAATCCGGACCACGCCAATTCGCCGTCCCAGCCGATGATTTCGGTGGTCAGATAGGGCCGGGCGCGATCCTCCGGCGCGAGCATCAGCGCTTCGACCGTGGATTCCGGAACCCGGTCGAGCGGGCGCCCCAGCTCATCCGGCAGGAAGCGCCGATCGTGATGAATATCGTTGCCGTTGACGAACAATCGGTTGTAGACGTCGAGATTCGGCACGTCGAGCTGGGCGATCTGCTTGCGCAGCCGTTCATTCAGTTCGATGACGGTGAATTCCTGGATCGGCGCATCGTCTTTGCGCGCCTTGGTGATGTCCAGCGCCATCGACCACGCGCCGAGCGGAAATCCGTGTCCGAGGAACGGCTGATAGCCGTGGTACACCGTGACATTGCCGCCCGCGTACGCCGCCACATGTTCGATTTCGCCGCGGACCGCCGCCAGATGCGGCACCGGTGCGCTCGAAGCCCGAAAGACCCCGCGCCGCAATGTATGTGCCGTGCGGCCCCAGCGTGCCGCATACGCCTCGGCGAAGACCACCGCCCAGGCGAGCAGGATGGCGAAAATCGCCAGCTTCGACAACAGCGCGAACGGATTGAGGACATTCAGGTAGCTGAGCGCGCCACCGGGCTCGATGCCGAGGAATTGGTTTCCGATCAGCAGGACCAGCACGGTGAACAGCGCGAGATCACGGATCAGATGCCGAGTCCGTGCGGCCACCGCGTGTTTGGCCACCGCGACCAGATCGACACCGGGTGAACGAGCGACCGATCGCAGCGGTTCTTCCAACACCTTCTCGACCACCTCGGTGGCGAGCACACTGTCCAAATGGACAGCCGCGCAAAGATACCGGGTGGCCTCGTCACGACGCAGCGAACCGGGTGCGGTCGGCTGCGTCCTCCCCTCCGTAGGATCCACTCGGCGCGAGGGCGCCCGACAGTTCCCGCAGAACGCGTAGTCTTCGGGGTTCGTATGGTCACACTCTGGGCATTGCACACCGGTAGCCAAACATTTCACCGGGATCGGTTCGGCGGAAATTCACTGTGCTGTACCGCAATTCGCCTGCACAGGACCACGGCGGGTGTAAGAATCACCCGATGAGCCTGGGTGCGGGCAATATGTTGCTCGAACGGGATATGGGGCACCTGCGAATACTGGTGGCCTCGCCGCTGGGCCGGGTCATCGAGCCGGTACTGAAACAAGCATTCGCTGGCTCGACCATCGCGGTGGCGCTGGACCGGCAGGCCGTGCGCCGCGAGGTCGTGCACCAGGTCCGCTTCGATGTGGTGATCACCGACCTGATCTGGAACGATCCGGCGCTGGAATACGGCTTCGACGGCCTGGATGTGCTGGATATGCTGGGTTCGGCGCAACGGCAGGCCGCGGTGCTGATGGCGGCGCAGGGACACAGCATGGAGCGCGACCATTTGGACGAAGCACTGCTCAGGTCTTCGGAATTGGCCGGTTTCTATTCGAAATCCTCTGGCGTCCCGGCATTGTTGGAGGCGATTCCTCCGGCGGCCACCGGACGGCGGCCGCATCTCGAGCCGCCGCCGGCCACACCGCCCCCGCTGTATCGGCTGTTCCAGGGGCAGCGCGGTGAGACGGCCGCGCGGCTGGCCGGAGCCATCGCCGCGGGCCGCGGCACCGATGCCGTTTCACTGGCCAAGGCCGCCCGGGTCGGTCTCAATACCGCCAATAAGGTGGCCAGTGTCTATATCGGGCCGATCGTGCTCGAACGTGGCGAGCACGATCCCGAATTACCGCTTACCGCCAATGCGATCTATCGGTGGTGCGGCGTACACGCGCACTACCTGCTCAGCTGGTGCCGCCGCAACGGTCACGACGACGTACTCACGGCTGACACACCGAGCAGCGGTTCGTCGAGATCCACCCGATAGCGCCTGGAGCGCAGCCCGCCGCCGCACGCGATCAAACGCGCGGCCAGTGCGCCGACGGCACCGGCCATGGTCGCCGCGGTGCCGAGCTGCGGCCAGGTCGGCAGCGTATGGCCTACCTGGGTGAGCGAATAGCGCAGTCGCGAGGTGAGTCCGCCGCCGACTATGGCACCGACCAGCCGTGACCGCCGGACCGGATCGCCGAGTTCGGCGAGCGACCAGTGCGCCGCGAACTCGACACGGCCGTGCAGGATCGGATAGGCCGGGTCGAGGTCGTAGCGTTCGATATCGAGCAGCACATTGTCGCCGTTGTCGGTGACCATGACGACCGGGATTCCGGCCGCCTTCGCGCGCCGTCGGATATCGAATCGAGCCCCCCGGCCCACCCTCCTACCACGCTCCGACGATAGGGATTTCGCGTGCGCGGCCGAAAGAGTCGTACGGACCTTGTATTGACTACTACCGACCCTGCTTTCGCAGCTCAGACCATGAATAGCGGTCCTGATCCACTACGAGTCGACAGGAGCGGACCCTTGACCATCGACCGCACCGAAAAGGCACTGACCAGCGATCGCACCGTAGAGTTCGCGCACGTCGCGAACCCCGGATACCCGACGCAATGGCGCGTCAGTTGGCTACCCGATCGCCCACTGACCGACGACCAGGCGTGGGCCGCAATGGAACTCGCCGAACTGCTCGCCGATCCCAGCGTCCGCTACGATCCCACCCGAATGGCGCGCGCAATTCGCTGCGCCGGAAAGCTCGGTCTCATCGTCGAGCAGGCGATGCTGATGTTGGCCCAGCGACGCACATTGCACGGCAGTGCCTTGTCGGACGTGGCGCCGACGGCTTCGACCGCGATGCCTCTGCGTCACGGCCGACGCATAATGTAGTCCGAGGGCACGAGAGCGCTACCGGGAAGCAGGAATTCATCGGCGACCAGTAGCGCGGACCAGGTATCGATGAAGTCCGGCATCCGCATGTCCAACGGGACGGTGTCGATGATCCGGGTACCGAACCGCAGCAGACCGACGAGCAGTGTCGCCAGGACCAGGTAGATATCACCGGCGTGATCGATAACCCCATCCCCGGCGACGAAGCCGGGTTCGATCACGACAGAGCCACCGGCGCCCCGGGCACACAAACCGAGCCGGACCAATGTCGCCGCCGTTTCGATCGCGCTGCCCCCGCGCGGTGTGAGCACACAGGTGGCCGATGCCCGAGCGGCCGCGACTGCGTACAGCACGACCAGATGGTCGGGCACCGTACACCGAAACGATGCCACCTCGCCTCCGGTAGCGCGCGATGTCGCCGTCAGACCAGCAGCCGACGACACCACATACGCACCCGTTTCGGCGACCGAGCACCGCACCGTTCGCAGCACGTGCTCCGGCAGCCGCGCACGAGCCAATACCGTGCCACCTGTGACGACCCCGGCCAGCAACACTGCGGTCAACGCGGCTTCGGTGAGTTCATCGGATACGCCGTGGACCGGAGGCGGCACCGTGACGCGCCAGCGCACCGGGATCGACGCGAACGGCGCGGTCACGACTGCGCCACGCCCACGCTCGGTCACGACTTCGCCGCCAGTGCCCGCGCCGGCACATTGCTGTAGCGCTCCTTGACCGTGAAGAGATGCACCCAGCTGTCGACTTCGAGCACCGGGCGCAGGGCGCGCAGGGTGTCCAGGGCGGCAACGATGTCCTCCAGCGCGGACGCGTGTACCGTGCCGACCAGATCGAACCGCCCGATCGTCGCGGCGAGGAAGCGTAGGCCGGGAAGTTCGGCGAGCAGAGCCGCGAGTCCCGCCGTGCGACCACTGGCCCGCACACCGAATCCGACCGCGTACTCGGTATCGCCATGTCCCGGTCCGGACAGTGCGGCGATTCGGACGATGCGCTCATCGATCAAGCGCTTCACCCGCAACCGCGCGGTACCGGGTGAGGTACCGGCCGCCGCGGCGAGTGTGGCGTAGGACGCGCGCCCGTCCGCCTGCAACACCTCGAGCAGACGCGTGTCGAGCGCATCGATCGAGGCCGCCGACGCCCGCTCCGGGCGGCCGACATCGACGATCAGCTCCGAATAGAACAGCGTATTGGTGTCGCGCACACCGTCGATACTGCGGATCTGGTCGAGTGCGGCGGCGAGCTGCTGCGGCCCCTGGGTGCGGATCTCGGCTACCAGTGGATACCGGCCACTGGTCAGGGACACGTAGGGAATGTCGTCCAGTCCGGCCACGCGCCCGGCGACCTGCCGCACCGGTTGGTCGACGCTGATCGACACGTGTGCGAGCGCGGCCAGCCCGATCGTCGACGGATGCACGATGCCGACCACCTGTGCCCGACCCGAATCGAACAGCGTATTGAGCCGTTTGGAGATCGTCGGGCGGGATGCGCCGAGTTTGGCGGAGAGTTCGTTGCGCCCGATCCGCCCATCGATGCGCAACTCCTCGAGGATGCGGGCATCAAGAGTGTGCGTGCCGGATGTCGCGGCCGCGGTCATCGGAACTTAACAATCGACGTGCAGATCAGTTCAGCTTTACTGATCATCAGCAATTCCCTTCTTCTGGATACATCATCACCCGAAATCCGGGGTGCGGCTTTCCAGAACATCAAACTGTGGCACTCATCGCTCAGTCTCTTCTGTGGACTGAACCTATCGCAGTTTCTATCGTGCATCTCAATCGAACGAGCAGCAATCAGAGCAGCAACGTTGACCATAACGCCACTGCACTGGAGGAGATTGAGCAGATGAAAAAGCTGGGACTGGTAGCCATGGGAACCGGTATGGCATTGCTGATCGCCGGTTGCGGAAGTGGATCAGAAGGCAGTGCCGCCAGCGGTGCCGCACCGGCGGGTCTGATCCGCGGCGGTGAGCTCCGGGTGTGCACCGATCCCGAGTATGCGCCGATGGAGTACTTCGAGAACGGAAACACCACCGCCCCGGTGGGTTTCGACTCCGACGCCGCGCGCGCACTCGCCGAACTGTGGCAGGTCGAGACGAGCTGGCAGATCACCTCGTTCGACGGACTCATGCCGGCCCTACAGGCGCAGCGATGCGATGTGCTCTGGTCCGCGCTCTACGTCAGCCCGGAACGCACCGCCGTCGCCGACGCGGCACCGTTCCTCGCGACCGGACCGGGACTGATCGTCCGCAGCGGCGAAACCCGGATCGCCGCCGCCGAGGACCTGTCCGGTAAGACCGTCGCTGTCCAAGGCGGCGGCGCCAACGAGAAGACCCTGCAACAGCTTTCGCAACGATTGGCGGCCGCAGGCAAGCCGGCCATCACCATTCAGGCCTACCCAAAGACCGCCGAAACCGTTGCGGCGGTGACCAATGGCAAGGCCGACGCACTGATCGAGACCGATGTCGCGGTGGTCGATATGGTTGCCAAATCCGGCGGCGCGTTGCGCGCTGTGCCCGGCGTCTTCACCGCGGAAACGGTTTTCGGTGTCTTCACCAAGAAGGGTTCACCGCTGAGCGGCCCGGTGGCCGCAGCCGTGCGCACGCTGACCGACAACGGCACGCTCGCGAAGATCGCCACCAAGTACGGGCTCGATCCGGCCCGGATTCGTCCCGGAACAGCACAATGACCTTCGATCGGGATATTTTCCTGCAGGCCCTGACCTCGGCTGAATTCCGGCGCGGCGCTTGGCTTTCGGTCGCCCTCGCGGCCGTATCGATGATCTTCGCCACCGTGCTCGGCTTCGGCGTGGCGCTCACCCGCATCAGTAAGGTGCCCACGTTGCGCGCACTCGGCGGCGCGTACGTGTGGTTCTTCCGCGCCATCCCCTCCCTGCTGGTGCTGCTGATCATCTGGAACGCCGGGCCGCAACTGTTTCCGGGGCTGCGGGAAAACTGGTTCACGCCGTTCATCGCGGCATTCATCGGATTCGCCGTGGTGGAGGCCGCCTATATGGCGGAGATCCTGCGCTCGGCGCTACTGAGCGTGGACGAGGGACAGCATCTCGCTGCCCGAGCGATCGGACTGCGCCCGCATCAGGTGCTGCTGAAAGTCCTACTGCCGCAGGCGGTGAAAGTCGCGCTGCCGCCGACCGGCAACGAGTTCATCGCGATGCTCAAGTACACCTCACTGGCATCGGTGATCTCGCTGCGCGAATTGCTCACCACCGCGCAGGTCGGCGTCTCGGTGACCTTTCGATACGCGGAGTACTACACCGCGGCGCTCGTCTACTACCTGGTGATCGTCAGCGCGCTCATGGGCGTACAGAGCCTGATCGAACGCCGCTACCGCTGGGTCTCGTCGGGGACGCCCGGCCGGAGGAAGGACACGGTGACCGCATGACCGGCACGCCACTGCTGCAGACGATCGCGCTGCACAAGAGCTACGGCCACCATGTTGTCCTCGACGGCGTGGATTTCGCCATCGCACCGGGCGAAGTCAAGGCTGTGCTCGGACCATCGGGCTCCGGCAAATCCACCATCCTGCGGCTGATGGCCCTGCTCGAACCCGCCGACAGCGGCTCGATCCTGCTGCACGGCAAGGAGATCGGGATCGAGACCAGCCGAACCGGTCATCCGGTGCCCATGCCCGAGCGACGACTGGCTCGGCAGCGCACCGATATCGGCATGGTATTCCAGCGCTTCAACCTGTTCGCCCATCTCGATGCGCTGCACAACGTCACGCTCGGCCTGACTGCGGTGAATGGTCTATCCAGGGCCGAGGCGGTGCACCGCGCCGAGACCATGCTCGAACGCGTCGGCATGGCCGGACATCTGCGGCACTATCCCTCGGAACTGTCCGGCGGACAACAGCAACGGGTCGCCATCGCGCGGGCACTGGTGCTGGAACCGTCGGTGATGTTGTTCGACGAACCGACCTCCGCCCTCGATCCGGAACTGGTCAACGAGGTGCTGTCGGTTATGGAAGATCTGGCCGCACAAGGGATGACGATGATCGTGGTGACCCACGAGATCCGATTCGCCCGGCGGGTCGCCGATGCGGTAGCGCTGTTCGATTCCGGCGTCATCGTCGAACAGGCACCGCCCGAGCAATTCTTCACCCAGCCCGAACACGAACGAACCCGCGCTTTCCTGTCCCATGTCCACTGACTCGGAAGGAGATCGGCCGATGTCGGCTCCGATCGCGGTCTACACCGATCTCGACGACCTCGACCCGGCACCGGGCATTGCCGTTTTGGAGACGGCCGGTTTCGAGGTGCGGGTACTCGAGACGCGCGACCCCGACACCATCGCCACAGCGGCAGCCGACGCAACCGCACTGCTGGTCGGCTACGCGCCGATCGATGCGAACCTGCTGGCCCGCCTGCCCCGGGTGCGAATCGTGTCGATGCTCTCGCACGGTTACGACGCCATCGACATCGACGCGGCGACGGCCGGCGGTATCTGGGTCGCGACCGTCGGGGGCATCGCCACCGCCGAGGTCGCCACCCACACCTGGGCCCTCGCTTTGGCCGCGGTTCGCCGCCTCGACTTCTTCACGCTGCGCGGTCGCCGGGGGTGGCTGGACCGGCCCGCATCCGGTCCGCGTCGGTTGTCCGAGATCACCGTGGGACTGGTCGGACTCGGCCGGATCGGGACCAAGGTCGCCGAGCTCGCAGCCGGTTCGGTGGCGTCGATTCTGGGCCATGACCATTCGGGGCGCCCGATGCCCGCCGGTGTCACCGCGGCGTCGCTTACCGAGGTCGTCGCCAATGCCGACCTCGTCTCCATCCATCTGCCGCTCGGTCCGAGCACCGCGCGATTGTTCGACGCCGACCTGATCGAGCGAATGCGCCCTGGCTCGTGGCTGATCAACGTATCCCGTGGCGGCATCGTCGATTCCACTGCGTTGGCCGACGCACTCGACAGCGGCCATCTCGCCGGTGCGGCGCTCGATGTGCTCGACGCCGAGCCGCCGGCTGCCGGTGACCGGCTCGCCGAACATCCGAATGTCCTGCTGACCCCGCACGTGGCCTATCTGTCGGATGCGACCGCACGCGACTATGTCCTGACCCAAGCCCGCAACGTGGTGCGGTGGTATCACACCGGCCGCCCGCTACACCCCGTCGCCGAATCGTCCACGGTGGCTCGATGAATGCGGCATCGCACAGCGATTCGGCGCTGGGTGGCCGTTGGGTGACGGGCGAGCCCGTACGTCTCGAGATGTTCAATTCCCTGTGGGCCATGGAAGATCTGCCTTGGAAAGCGACCCGCGCGTGGACCCTCGCCGAACAGCTCGACCGGCTGGTGGCATCCGGATTCGATGGTGTCGCGGTCGATCTGGGCGCTCGTGGACGGCCCGACGCCGCCGAACTCGCGACCGCACTCGAACACCGATTGCGCACGGCGGTGTTTGCATTCGTCGGCGATGACGAGGATCTCGATGCCGCTCTGCGCTACGCCGACATCATCGACGCCGATCGCATGGTGGTCTGCGGCCGCTTGTTCGACGATGACCTGACAATTGTCGCGAAAACAGTGCAGCGCTGGCACCGCAGGTGCGCGGCGGCGGGCGTCGCGATGCAATTGGAAACGCATCGCAACACGCTCACCGACGATATCCGCACGACCACCCGCCTGCTTCGTGAGCTCGATCCGGATGTGCGACTGGCGATCGACCTGTCCCATTACGTGTGCGGCAGTGAGTTCCCGCTACCACCGACCGCCGAACTCGAAGGTCACCTCGAAGCGTTGTTCGCGCGCGCCGAATCCGTGCAGGGTCGCGTCGCGACCCGCTGCCAGGCGCAGATCCCGCTCGGCTTCCCGCAGCACCGGGCCTGGGAGGACCTGTTCCAGGACTGGTGGATTCGCGCCTTCACGGCCATCCTGGCAGGTCGCGGTGACAGCCGCGAGCCCGTGCTGTTCTGCACCGAACTGGGCACCACGCCGTACGCGATCACCGATCGGGACGGCCACGAACTCTCCGATCGGTGGGCCGAAACCCTGATCCTGCGCGACCGGGCCGAGGCCGCGTTCGTCGCGGCCGTACGCCGCGTTCCGATCACCGCATCCCGAGGAGGAATACATTGAGCGACATACACTTTCCCCTTTCCGAGCGGATGACCCCGAGCGGAAATGTAGTCGTCGCCGGACCGCTCCCCGACCTACCCATCGGCCGCGCACTGGTACCCGCGCGCGCCTACACCGGTGGCGCGGAGTTCGCGCTGGAGCAGGACCGCATCTTTTCCGCGGGTTGGGTGTGGGCCGGTTACGCGCACTGGGTCGCCGAGCCCGGCGCGGTGCATCCGATCACGATCGGCGGCAAGCCGCTGCTGATCGTGCGCGGCGATGACGACCAGGTCCGGGTGTTCCACAACTCGTGCCGCCACCGCGGGATGGCACTGACCGAGGAACCACTGGTCGTCACGCGCCGGATCCAGTGCGCCTACCACTGCTGGTCCTTCGATCTGGACGGAAAGCTTTCCACCGCACCGTATTACGGACGGGAGCGGCGCGCGAAGGTGGATCCGGCGATCGCCGAACGGCTCGGTCTGCTCACTGTCGCCAGCCATGTGTGGGCAGGCATGGTGTTCGTCGACCTGTCGGCCACCGATACCGATCCGCAGGCGTGCGCGGACGATTTCGCACACCACCTCGAGCCGATCCTGACCCGTTGGGCACATATCGACTTCGATCGGATCCACCTCGCCGGGGAGCGACGCTACGACGTCGACGCCAACTGGAAACTCGTGGTGGAGAACTTCCTCGACTTCTACCATCTGCCATTCGTGCATCCTCAGGTCGGCCCGGTGACCGCGTCGCTGGACGTCGACGATGTGGCACTACATCCCGACATCATGGGCGGCACCTATCCACACGGGGCGGTCGGCAAGGCGGACAAAACCGATCGCGCCCTGCCCTGGCTCGGCGACGTCCCCGCCGACCGGCTCGAGCATCAGGACATTTTCTGTGTCTTTCCCAATGCGCTGCTATTCCTCGAGGCCGACTGGTTCCAGGTCATCGGCTTCCATCCGTTCGCCCCCGATCGCACAATCGAGCATATGGCGGTCTTCGTCGATTCGACCGCGGCCGGTGCCGAATACGCACCGGCCCATCAGCAGCTGACCGAGGTGCTGTGGGAAGTCAACGATCAGGACATGCCGATGCTGCACCGCCTGCAGATCGGTCGCAGCTCACCCGCCGCGGACGCGACGAATCTGGTCTCGCACTGGGACCAGATCACCGCGCTCTTCCAGCATCGGGTCGCGAGAAAGGCGGGCTACCGATGACCACGGCGACAGACGCTCCATCGATCGAACTGCGGTTGCGGCGCGAACTCGCCGCCGTGTATCGGCTGGTCGCCCATTTCGGGATGGCCGACCTGATCTTCACCCATGTCTCGCTGCGCCTGCCGGGACCGACGCCGCGATTCCTGATCAACCCGTACGGGCTGCTGTTCGAGGAGATCACCGCGTCGAATCTGGTGGTCGTCGATGCAGCGGGACACCCTGTCGGCGATGCGGAACCCCTGGTGAATCCGGCCGGTTTCGTCATCCACGGCGCCGTACACGCTGCCCGACCCGACGCACACTGCGTGCTGCACACCCACACCCGGGCCGGATGTGCGGTGGCGGCCACCGCCGAGGGGCTGCTGCCGGTCAATCAGATGTCGATGGAGTTCTACGGCCGGATCGGCTACCACGACTACGAGGGTGTCTCCCTCGATCTCGACGAACAAGCCCGGCTCGTTGCCGATCTCGGCGACCATCCGGTCATGATCCTGCGCAACCACGGCCTGCTCACCGTCGGAGCCAGCGCGGCACAAGCGTTTCTTCGCATGTATTACCTGAACCGAGCCTGCGAGATCCAGCTCTCGGCCGCCGCGGCCGGAACGCTGACGCTGCCACCA
Source organism: Nocardia sp. NPDC049526 (assembly GCF_044465765.1). Classification (NCBI taxonomy): domain Bacteria; kingdom Bacillati; phylum Actinomycetota; class Actinomycetes; order Mycobacteriales; family Nocardiaceae; genus Nocardia; species Nocardia sp. NPDC049526. The sequence continues at coordinate 1,001,898 of NZ_JBITMA010000002.1, forward strand.
CCCCAGGTGTGCGAACGCAGCGCACGGCAGCTGAGCGGTACCGAAACCGGCGACGACTTCGTCGACACCTCGGCGTACGACCTGGCCTGGGCGGCGCTGCTGCGGCTGCTCGACCGCATCGATCCGCATTACGTCGACTGACCTATCACCCACCCCAGAGAGGAGCATTCGATCATGACCACTGTCGGACCGGTCGATGCCACCGTCATTCCCCGCTACGGCGGCCCGGCGACCTTCGCCCGGCTGCCGCGCATCGATGAGGTCGCCGCGACCGATATCGCCATCGTCGGCGTGCCATTCGATACCGGCGTGAGCTACCGGCCCGGTGCCAGACTCGGCCCCGGCCATGTACGCATGTCGTCGAAACTGTTGCGCCCCTATAACCCGGCACTCGACGTCTCTCCGTTCGATGCATTGCAGATCACCGACGCCGGGGACCTGGCCTGCAATCCGTTCGATATCGATGCGGCGATCGCCGAAATCGAATACGGCGCGGACGCGATCACCGGCACCGGTGCCAGGCTGCTGACCATCGGCGGTGACCACACCATTGCCCTGCCACTGTTGCGCTCGGTGGTGCGGCGACACGGTCCGGTCGCGGTGGTGCACTTCGACGCGCACTTGGATACCTGGGACACATATTTCGGCGCGTCCTATACCCACGGCACCCCGTTCCGGCGGGCATCGGAAGAAGGGCTGATCGACCGCGAGGCGAGCATGCACATCGGCACGCGCGGACCGCTCTACGGCAGCGGCGACCTCGCCGACGACCGGATGCTCGGCTTCGCGACGATCACCGCGCCCGAGATCGAAATCGACGGTGTTTCGGCAGCGGTCGAACGAATGCGGGCCAGGATCGGCGACCGTCCGGTTTATGTTTCGGTCGATATCGATGTCCTCGACCCGGCACACGCACCGGGCACCGGCACTCCCGAGGCGGGTGGATTGACCAGCCGCGAATTGCTCTACCTGCTGCGCGCATTCGGCAATGCGAACCTGGTCGGCGCAGATATCGTCGAGGTATCGCCCGCCTACGATCACGCGGAAATCACCGGCATCGCCGCCGCGCATGTCGGATACGAATTGCTGTCCGCCATGACGATGGACCACGCGACGACGTAAACCAGTGACGGTCAGGGAGATCCGTGCATCGAGGTTACGCGTCCACGGCGATGCGGCGAATCTCCTCGACGATCACCTCGGGCTCGCTGAACATCACGAGGTGTCCCGAGCGCACTACCATCTCCTCACCCTTCGAGCCGCGGTGGCCCGATAGCAGGACTGGACAACTTCGGCCGGCGGCGCAACAGGTTCGATTTCGACGAAAGCGCCCCAGCCGCGGACCGGAGCCTGCGACTGGGGCGCGAAACCGATTGGAATCAGCTCAGTTTCAGCGAACGACCGATGATTTCCTTCATGATTTCGGTGGTGCCGCCGTAGATGGTCTGGACGCGGGCGTCCATGTAGGCCTTGGCGATCGGGTATTCCTTCATGTAGCCGTACCCGCCGTGCAGCTGCAGGCAGCGGTCGATGAGGTGGAGCTGCTCCTCGGTGCTCCACCACTTGGCCATGGCGGCGTCCTCGACGGACAGCTTGCCCGCATTGAGGTCCTCGATGAAGCGGTCGACCAGGACGCGGACGGCGGTGGTCTTGGTGGCCAGCTCGGCCAGCACGAAGCGGGTGTTCTGCAGGGCACCGATCGGCTTGCCGAAGGCCTTGCGGTCGCGCACGTACTGGATGGTCATCTCCAGACAGGCTTCCATGGCCGCGGCCGCCATGACGGCGATCGACATGCGTTCCTGCGGCAGATTGTTCATCAGGTGGATGAAGCCCATGCCCTCGGTGCCGAGCAGGTTCTTACCCGGAACACGGACATCGGTGAAGCTCAACTCGGCGGTGTCCTGCGCCTTGAGACCGAGCTTGTCGAGGTTGCGGCCGCGTTCGAAGCCGGGCATACCGCGTTCCACGACGAGCAGGCTGAAGCCCATCGCGCCCTTCTCCGGATCGGTCTGGGCGACCACGATGACGATATCGGAGTTGATGCCGTTGGTGATAAAGGTCTTGGCGCCGTTGAGGATCCAGTCGTCGCCGTCGCGGACCGCGCGGGCCTTGATGCCCTGGAGGTCGGAGCCGGTGCCCGGTTCGGTCATCGCGATGGCGGTGATGATCTCGCCGGAACAAAAGCCGGGCAGCCAGCGCTGCTTCTGCTCATCGTTGGCGAGTTCGAGCAGATAGGGCGCGATCACATCGTTGTGCAGGGCGAAGCCGAGGCCGGAGTACTGGCCGCGCACCGACTCCTCGGCGACGATCGCGTTGTAGCGGAAATCCTTGACCCCGCCGCCGCCGTACTCCTCTGGCATGGCCATGCCGAGGAATCCCTGTTTACCGGCCTCCAGCCAGACCGCACGGTCGACAATGCCCTGCTCTTCCCACTTCGCGTGATTCGGCGCGACGTGCTGATCGAGAAACTTGCGGAACGACTCCCGGAACAGCTCGTGTTCGGGCTCGAACAGTGTGCGCTCCACGCCAACCTCCTAGTGACCACACGGCCGGTCCACACCGACCCGTCGTTGCCACCTACGGTACCCGGAAAGAGAATCATCGTTTACTTCTGGGCCAGAAATCATGGTCTCACCTGGACCGGCGGAGGTGATTCGGCAAGCTGATCGGCAAACTCTGTCCTGCTAGGCAGGCAGCCCGAGGCCCTGCGCGAGCACGGGCCACGATGCCTTCAGCGCGTCCTGCCAATAGCCCCACGAGTGGGTGCCGGTCGGCTGGAAGTCGAAGGTGGCGGGAATGCCCAGCTGGTTCAGGCGAGTCTGCAGGTTGCGTGAGCAGTAGTTCGCCGCGGCTTCGAGTGCGCCGCCGAGGGCGACCTGGTTGGCGAAGCCACCGGCGCCGGGCAGGGTGTGCGGGCCGTTGAGAGTGTCCCATCGGCCGGGAATGCCGCTGCCATCGGAGACGAACAGGTTCAGGCCGCGCAGTTGGTCCGCGTGCACATACGGGTCGTTCGCGGCCCACATCGGATCACCTTGCGGCCCATACATATTCGCCGAATCACCACCGCCCGCGGCGACGACGACGTTCGCGAATTCGTAGCCGACCGGGTCGGATATCTGCGCGCAACCACTGTAGGCCGCCACCGATTTGTAGAGGCCGGGTGCGGCGATGGGCAGTTGCAGTACCGAGGTACCCGACATCGATAGGCCCGCAATCGCATTGGTGCCGTTCGCGCCGAGTCCGCTATCGATGAGCGGGGGCAATTCCTCGGTGAGGAAGGTCTTCCACATGTTCACCCCCAGCTCCGGATCGGAGGCGCGCCAGTCGGTGTAGTAGCTCCATTTGCCGCCGACCGGTGTGACCACATTCACATCCTTGTCGTTGAAGAACTGCGCGGCATCGGTCTGCGCCTGCCAGGTCGCCGAATCCTCGCCGCCGCCCGCGCCATTGAGCAAATACAGGGTCGGGCGCGGAGCGGAGGTGTCGGCCGGGCGCTGCACCTGGATCTCGATGTTCTTGCCCATAGCGGCCGAGTACACCTGCAGAGTCAGATTGCGGTCGTCCTGCACCGCGACATCGGCGATATACGAGCCATCGGCGGAGTGCGACGAGACGAGCAGTTTGCCGGACGTGATGACCGGATCGGCGCCGCCGGCCGCGGATGCGAGAAAGCCACCCGATGCGGCTGGAAATCCCACCAGAACTGCCGCTACACCCGCTACCGCCGCCATTCGCACTCTCGTTCCAGCCATTCGGCCAAGGTATGGAGAGTTACTGACAAATAACTGAGAGCAGACTCAGAAAAGACCGCGCAGTCGACCGAAGAGCGTGCGACCCGGATCACGATCGCGCTCGCTGAACAGGAACTTCAGCTCCTCCTCCAACTCCTTGCGCACCACGTCCCGCAGTTCCACCGCGGCGGCATGCTTATCCGGCGCATCACGCCACGGCGTCGGATCGATCGGCGCGCCGGCGGAGAAGTAGAAGCGCTCGGGGCGCGGGATGCCGGTCGGGCCGACGCCACGGATCAGCGGTGGAGTCAGGTCGCGGCTCAGGCCGAGTGCCTCGACGGCCCAGCGCAGCGGTCGCATGACCGGATGGTCGCCGTCGAAGACGATGTCGTAGGCGTCGTCGACTCCGATCATCGCCACCGGCACGATCGGCGCACCCGCCTCGAGCGCCATATGCGCGAAGCCGGAACGGCCCTCCCACTTGAGGACGTACTTTTCGTTCTTGCGGCGCACCGCTTCGCGACCGCCGCCCGGGAATACGATGACGGCTTCGCCGCGGGCCAGCAACGCCAGGCAGTTGCGACGGTTGCCGCGCACCGTGCCGAAGTGGTGCAGCAGCTGACGGATGCCGGGCACATTGATGAGCACATTCTCGGCCAGCCCGCGGATCAGCCGACCGCGCCTGCGCAGCACCTCGGGCAGCAATAGCGGCGCATCGATGCCGCCCATCAGATTGTGGTTGCCGACCAGCAGCACCGGCCCCTCAGCCGGAATGTTCTCCAGGCCGTAGAACCGCGGACTCGTCCACGCGCGCAGCGGCGCGAGCAGCGTGTCGAGCACCCGCATATCGGTATCGGTGAGCGAAACCGACAGTGGCGCACCGTCACTCAGCACCGGGGCGGCGAGCGACGAATCACCGGAGCGCCGATCACCCGAATCGGCCGAACCGGAGTGGTCATGCGACATTTAACCCTCCTGATGTCGATTCGATGACGATAGCGCAACGAATTCGCCTGTGCTGCACCGGATGCGCGCGGCATGCGCTACCGACCGGCCGGTTCGCGAGCGAACCCGGCCGACTCTGCCCTCGTTCTCGCGAAGCGACGGTCGATAGCGACTCAGTGCACGGAACCATCGGCTTCGGTCGAACCCGTGCCGTTCGGCTCGGACGATCCACCCGCATGCGCGTACTGTGACAGCGCCGCGGCCAGGGCGTGCGGGACGCGGGCGCGCACCCGGGTGCCGCCCTCCTCGTGCTCGGAGGTGGTGATGCGACCGTCCGCGTGGATGCGGGCGAGCAGATCGCCACGGGTGTAGGGCAGCAGCACACTGATTTCGACATCGAGGCCGCCGAGCACCTCGGCGAGGCGCTCACGCAGTTCGGTGATGCCGGTCCCCTTGTGCGCCGAGACGTAGGACGCGTCGGGCAGCATCGCGCGCAGCCGAGTGAGCTCGACCGGGTCGACCGCATCGATCTTGTTGACCACCAACAGTTCCGGCGGCGCGGGTAACCCCGACTGCTTGATCACATCGGTGATCACCTCGCGGACCGCCTTGATCTGTTCGGCGGGCAGCGAGTCGGAACCGTCGACCACGTGCAGCAGCAGATCCGCGCCGGTGACCTCCTCCAGGGTGGACCGGAACGCCTCGACCAACTGGGTCGGCAGATGCCGCACGAATCCGACGGTATCGGTGAAGACGACCTCGCGGCCGTCGTCCAGTTCGGCACGGCGGGTGGTCGGATCCAGGGTCGCGAACAGTGCGTCCTGGACCAGCAGACCCGCGCCGGTCAGCGCGTTCATCAGACTGGACTTGCCCGCATTGGTGTAACCGACGATGGCGACCGACGGGATGCCGCTGGAGGTGCGCCGGGCCCGTTTGGTATCGCGTGCGGTTTTCATTTCGCGAATCTCGCGGCGCAACTTGGCCATTCGCTCGCGAATGCGGCGACGATCGGTTTCGATCTTGGTCTCACCGGGACCACGCAGACCCACACCACCGCCGTTGCCGCCCGCGCGACCACCGGCCTGCCGGGACATGGACTCACCCCAACCGCGCAGTCGCGGCAGCATGTATTCCATCTGGGCGAGCGATACCTGCGCCTTACCCTCGCTGGAGGTGGCGTGCTGGGCGAAGATATCCAGGATGAGTGCGGTCCGGTCGATCACCTTGACCTTGACGACCTTCTCCAGCGCAGTCAGCTGCGCCGGGGTCAGTTCACCGTCGCAGATCACGGTATCGGCGCCGGTTTCGAGTACCACGGCGCGCAGTTCGTCGGCCTTACCGGAACCGATATAGGTGGCCGGGTCCGGCTTGTCGCGACGCTGGATCAGTCCTTCCAGCACCTCCGAACCCGCGGTTTCGGCGAGTGCGGCCAGTTCGGACATGCTCGCCTCGGCCTGTGTCGCGGTGCCCGTGGTCCAGACCCCGACCAGCACGACCCGCTCCAGTCGCAGCTGCCGGTACTCGACCTCGGTGATATCGGTGAGCTCGGTCGACAGACCCGCGACACGCCGTAGCGAGGAGCGCTCGTCGAGCTGCATCTCGCCGACGGTCGGGTCGGCGGTCCACCCGGACCGCCGCATCCGCGCGGCGTGCTCGGCAACTACATCGCCGGTGTCTTCCGTCGTGTCCTCTACGGCCTCGACATGGTCATTGTCGTCGGCGGCCGGAGTGAATTCAAAAGTCTTCGATTTCGTCATACATCATCCATGCTGCCACGAGTGCGCACCGCTGCGCATTCGGTTATCCCTGGACACGCCCGAGGCCGGTCCCGCCTTGCCCAGGCGCGGGGTATCAGCGCTCAGCTCGGCGAATGCGACGACCACCAGTCTTCGGCAATAAGACCCGTCGCGACCAGCACCGACGGTCCGCGTAACCAGGCGGCACCCTCGGCGAGGCGGACGGTGACCTCGCCGCCGAGCACCCGGACGCGCACCTCGCCGGTGTCGGTGGCGATGCGGAAACCGTCGGCGGCCAGAGCGGCCGCCGCGGCAGCGACGGTTCCGGTTCCACAGGAACGGGTTTCGCCGACACCGCGTTCGTAGACGCGCATATCGACCGCGCCGTCGACCAATCCGGTCAGAATCTCGACATTCACGCCCTGCGGGAACAAGTCCGGGTCGAAGCCGGGTGCGACGGTGAGATCGAGTTTGGCGAGCGCGTCCACGGACAGGCTTGCATCGACGCAGGCCAGGTGCGGATTGCCGACGTCGATGCCGATGCCGGGCAGCGCCCAGCCACCGATGGTCGCGTTCGAGGAACCGAGCTCGCGAACGATGCCCATACCCACGGTGACCTCGCCATCGGCCGGCCCACCGGAATGCACCGTGACCGGACGCGCCCCCGCGCGACTACCGACGACATACTCCGTCCGCGATTCGAGTCCCTTCGCCGCCAGGTAGTGCGCGAAAACCCGCACCCCGTTGCCACACATCTCGGCGATCGAGCCGTCGGCATTGCGGTAGTCCATGAACCAGTCGGTATCGGCGATGCTCTCCGGAATCTCGGCGAGCACGCCCGCGTCCCGCAGCGCGCCTGCGCGCGCCACCCGCAGCACACCGTCCGCGCCGAGTCCGCGGCGACGATCGCACAGCGCGGCGACCCGGTCCGGCGTCAGGTCCAGCCGGACTTCCGGATCGGGCAGCACCACGAAATCGTTCTCGGTGCCGTGGCCCTTGGTGAACTCGATATCCGACACGTCGCGCATTCTCCCTGCTTATCGTCCTCGAACCAACGTACGACGCTGCCGCGAAATTTCGTATAGCGCGACCGCGGCGGCCGAGGGCGCACCGAGCGAGCTGGCGGTGCCACCCATCGGGATATAGACCATATCGTCACAGGCCTCCTGCCAGGCCGCGCTCATGCCGCTGGTCTCATTGCCGACGACCAGTATCGTCGCCTCGGCGAAGTCGTAGTCGAAGACCGCGTCCGCGCCGTTCTCATCGGTGCCGACAATGCGGGTCGGGATGCCGCGCCGGATCTGCCGGTCACGGAATTCGAGCACCTGCGCGGGCCCGGCCGCACGGAAGATCGGCATGGCGAACAGCGAACCGGTAGATGCGCGCACCGCCTGCGGATCGTATTGGTCGGCACCGTGACCCGTGACGATGATGCCGCCGGCACCGAAGGCGTCGGCGGAGCGGATGAGCGTGCCGAGATTGCCGGGCGAGTTGGGGCGATCGAAAACCACCACGACAGGTGGCGCGGCGTCACCGGGTTCGCCGGGCTCGAAGGTGTCGAGCTCGGGTTGCCTGGATATCGCGACGGCCACCAATTCCGGTATGCCGGTGGACTTTTCGCCGAGTTCGGCCATCAACTCCGGCACCAGGCCGACCTGCTGCACGCCGCTGGTCTCCAGTAGTTCGCGCGCCCAACTCGACAGATCCGGCGCGCCGAGGCGGTAGAGCATCGTCTCCAGCGGCCAGTCGTTGGCGATCGCCTGGGTGATCGGGCGCACGCCCTGCACCAGGAAGCGGCCGTCGCGGTGGCGCTTGGTCCGGTTGTTCAGATACGCCTGCCACACCTGGACCGAGGCATTTCGGGTACTCACACGACGTGTCACTGCGGGATCCGTTCCTTCTCTAGCAAGGACAACGCGGTCGCGACCAGACCGGGATCGGCGCCGTCCACCCACCGCACCCTGGGATCGCGGCGGAACCACGAGCGCTGCCGCCGGACGTAGCGCCGGGTGCCGATCAGGGTGCGTTCCTGCGCGTGGTTCAGGTCGTATTCGTTGTCCAGGTACGACAGGACTTGTGCGTAGCCGATCGCCCGGCGCGCCGTGACGCCCTCCCGCAGACCTCTATCGATCAGTCCGCGGACCTCGTCGACGAGACCGGCCTCGAACATCAGCGCGGTGCGCCGTTCGATGCGTGCGTCGAGTTCGGCGGTGTCGCGGTCCACTCCGATGATCACGGTGTCCCAGCGCGGTTTTCCGATGACCGGCGCCGAGGCCGCGAAGGGGCGCCCGGTGAGTTCGACGACCTCGAGCGCACGCACCATACGGCGGCCGTCGGTGGGCAGAATGGTCGCCGCGGCCGCCGGATCGGCCGCTTTCAATGCTTCGTGCACCGCGCTGACGCCGCGCTCGGCCAGCAGTGCCTCCCAGCGCGCCCGGACCGTCGGATCGGTGGCCGGAAATTCCCAATCATCGAGCAGCGCTTGGACATACATCATCGAGCCGCCGACGATGATCGGCGTGCGGCCGCGCGCCATGATCTCGCGCACGTCCACGCTGGCCGCAGCCTGATAGGCGGCGACGGTTGCGGTTTCGGTCACCTCGAGGACATCGAGTTGGTGGTGCGGGATGTCCCGGCGTTCGGTGGGCAGGAGTTTCGCCGTGCCGACATCCATGCCGCGATAGAGCTGCATCGCGTCGATATTCACGATTTCGCCGCCGAGTCGTTCGGCGAGGTCGAGGCCGAGATCGGATTTGCCGGTGGCGGTCGGCCCGACGACGGCGATCGGCGTGGTCACCGATCACCTCCCGATGTGCGCCAGATACTCACCTGATAGCCGACGCCGAACGGGGCATCGCTGTACAGGGTTTCGACGGATGGGGCGACCGAATCGGCGGCGAAAAGTCCAGCGAGCACCTGATAGGCCGCGCGTCCGGACAGCACGAGTTCGGCGCACAAGGCCGGATCCAGGGCGAGCAGTCCGGCGCTATCGCCCTCGGCCAGGGCACGGTCCAGTTCGCGCTGCACGTCGGCGGCGCGCTCGTCGAGGTAGCCCGGTGCCTGGAGGGTCAGGGTCGCCGCGCCGTCCGCGACGACGAGAACGCCCGCCTCCTCGGGCGAATCGTCCAGGGCGGAACGCAACTGCGCACCGATCCGGCCGCATTCGTCGGCGGGTGTGTCGACGGCGACCAGAGTCGTCACCGCCTCCGCCTCCGGTGCGACCTGACCACGCAACCACCCGGCGATCAGGGCGGGCAGCGGCTGCTGTGAATCCGCTGCGCCGGGCGTTTGCCGCGATCGCGACAGTGCGGCCGCCGAAAGCCCGACCTGCACGTCCGCACCGAAACCGCGGAAGGTGCCGACCGCATCCGGTCCGAGGACCTGCGCGGCCGCGCCCACACCCACGACGGTCCAGTTCCGAGTCGTCGCGGCCAGCGCGCCGACCGCGGCCAGTGCGGCCGCGCGCAACACCGCGGGCGCGTCATCGGAATCCGACCCGGCCGCGGGCACGAGACCGCCGCAGAGCTCGGGCACCAGGATCGGCGGCGACGGGACCAGGGCCGCAATGGAGAACACGCCGTAACCGTAGTCGTTCGCCGAATGCGCGATCCACAGCACCGCTGCGGCGTCCGCAACCTCCGGGTTCGAGTGTCTCTGCCGCAAACTCGGCCGAGATTGATAGTGTTCGAGGTGCTACAACCCAGGTCATCACGGGTTGATTTCCCTGGGAATCATCAGTCGGAGGGCATTGATCGATGGTTTACAGGGCTCGGACCGGGTTCAATGGAGTGAGCTAGGGCGTAACCAGGCAGCCGTGACGCGCGGCAGGGACGAGGAGCAATGAGCGAGAGCAACGGAACGGCGAAAGCGACCCCCGGCAGCACGCCGCGCCCCTCGGATTCCCCGAAGGCCGCCGTGCCTAAACCTTCCGCCGCCCCGAAACCAGCCGCGGCCCCCAAACCGGGCGGGTCGACGGCCCATCCCAAGCCGCATGCGGTCAAACCGGCCCCGGGGCAGGCCGCGCAGCAGCATCCGCATCCGGTCGTCGTCCCGACCGTCAGCGATCCCAGTGCGTGGGGTCGCGTCGACGACGACGGCACCGCATGGGTGAAGACCGCCGAGGGCGAGCGCGTCGTCGGATCCTGGCAGGCCGGCGACGCCGCCGAGGGCCTGGCGCACTTCGGCCGTCGGTTCGACGATCTGGCCACCGAGGTGGCGCTGCTCGAGGCGCGATTGGCCGCCGGAGCGGATGCCCGCAAGACCAAGGCGGCCGCGGTCGCCATCGCCGAATCGCTACCCACCGCGGCGGTCATCGGCGATGTCGAAGGGCTCGCCCAGCGACTGCAGGCCATTGCCGAACACTCCGAAGAGGCAGCGGCGCACGCCAAGGAGGAGAAGGAAAAGGCCAGGCACGAGCACACCGAGCGCAAGGAAGCGCTGTGCGCCGAGGCCGAGAAGATCGCCACCGAATCCACGCAGTGGAAGGCCGCTGGCGATCGGCTGCGCGAAATCCTGGACGAGTGGAAGTCCATCCGCGGCGTGGACCGCAAGGTCGACGATGCACTGTGGAAGCGCTATTCCAAGGCCCGTGAGGCGTTCAACCGCCGTCGTGGCGCACACTTCGCCGAACTCGACCGCGAACGCGCGGCCGCGAAGTCGCGCAAGGAAGAACTCTGCGTGCGCGCCGAGGAACTTTCCGGCTCCACCGACTGGGTCGGCACTGCCGGTGTGTTCCGCGATCTACTCGCCGAATGGAAGGCGGCGGGCCGGGCGCCACGGGAGGCCGACGAGGCGCTGTGGCGGCGTTTCAAGAGCGCCCAGGACGTCTTCTTCGCCGCGCGCAATGCCGCCGTCTCCGAGCGCGACGCCGAATTCGAGCAGAACGCCGCCGCGAAGGAAGAACTGCTGCACGCCTACGGACACATCGATCCCGCCACCGGTCTGGACGCCGCACGCGCCGCCCTGCGCGAACTCCAGGACAAATGGGACGGGATCGGCAAGGTCCCGCGCGAGCGCATCCAGGAACTGGAAGGCAAACTCCGCACCATCGAAAAGCGCGTCCGCGACGCGGCCGACGCCCAATGGCGCCGCACCGATCCGGAAGCCATGGCCCGAGCCGCTCAATTCCGCGAACGCGTCGCCCAATTCGAGGAACAGGCCGCCAAGGCAACCGCCGCAGGCAACAAGCGCGACGCGGAGAAGGCACTGGAGCAGGCCAAACAGTGGCGCGAGTGGGCCGAGGCCGCAGAGGGCGCAGTCAGCAACCGCTGATCATGTACCGCCATGCGCTGACCGGCAACGCTGCAGCACTGCCATAGCGGCATCATCCACACCGCGTCGGCTCGAGCACCGCAAGCGCGGACTCCGTCAGCCTTGGGGGCTGAACACCGCGAAATCGTCTAGCGGGCAACGGATCCGGTGCTCGGCGACAACCGCACCGGCCGTGCGGCCGCGCCGACTGCGCGGCCGGGATAGCATGCTGACCGGCAACACTGCAGCACTGGCGTAGCGGCGTCGTCCATGCCGCGCGGGCTCGAGCACCGCAAGCGGGACTCCGTCAGCCTTGGGGCTGAACACCACGAAATCATCCAGCGGGCACGGATCTGGTGCTCGGCGACAGCCGCACCGGCCGTGCGGCCGGGATAGAGATACCGACCGGCAACGCCGGGTCGCTGGACGGATCTGAGCATGCACTCTCACACGAGCTCGGCATTCTCCGCCACGTTCGCACAAAAGATGCGCGGCTCCGGGTAGGTCCGGCATCAGGGTGCACTGGGTGGGTCAGGAGTCGCCGGTGAGGCGGCGGCGATCGCGTTCCTCGGCGGCGGCCGCGGCGTTGCGGCGCTGTTCCTCTGCGGCGAGTTGCAGGGCGGTGCGGCTCCAGACGACGCGGATCCAGTGGAAGGTCAGCACGATGATGGCGATGGTGCCGAGGATGAGGCCGACGCCTGGGCCTGCGCCGTGGTAGTTGCCGAGGCCGGGGGTCTGGCGGTGCCAGATCGAGAAGACGCCGAAGACGCTGCCGATCGCGGAACCGGCGACCGCGATCCAGGCGAGCACCCAGCGGCGGGTCATCAGCGCGAGCAGTGAGAAGCCGATGCCGAAGAGGACTGCGAACCAGACGAAGATCCGCGACGGCAGACCGATGTGCTCAGCGCGCGCGGCATCGGTACCGAGCAGAACATCGAACCCGCGCGCACCGCCCGCATGCGACAACACCAGCGAAAACAGCAGCAGAAAGACCGCACCCGCGACCACCATCGCGCGCACCCCAGGGTCGATCTCCCCCGCGATGCGCCGCTCGACGGCATCGAGATCATCCTTGAACTGCTCGAAGCCATTACTGCTCTCGACCGAGTTCACTGCGCCCTCGTCTCCTTCGGCTGATCCCTGCTCCGCTGCCTTACCCGCATCCACTGTGCCAGCACCGCCCCCATCCCCCGCAGCCACCCCACTACGTCCGGTAGTACTCGCATCCCCCGCACCCGATCGCGAGTCCCCGCCACCCTGGCCGGGTCCCGAATCCGCCGCGCCACCCTCGCCTCCCCGCAAACCCACAGCGCTGACGCCCGATCCCGAATCGGCGCCGATCTCGCCGGATCCTGAATCCGCGCCACCCTTGCGTCCACGGGAGTCCGAAGCGCCCTCGCCCGGTCCTGAGCCCTCCCCAGCACGCGAATCCGGGTTGCCTTCGCCCGCGTTCGAGACGCCGCTGGGATCGCCCGCACGCGCCCGACCGGCTCCGAGCGGATTCACCTCGGGTGAGTTCGACGCGACCTCGCTCCGTTCACCGCTCGGCGCGGCACTCTCACCTGCGCGATCCCCGCGATCAGCCTGCGCACCAGGCGAATCCGACTCGGACGCACCCGGTGCGGGATCCGCTCCCTCAGCACGCGTCGGATCGTCGTCACCCGACCGGGGACTCATGCGCCGCAGCCGGTTGAGCAGCCTGAGGCGGCGGGTTCGGGGGTGGGGGCGCCGATGCGAGGGAGGCCGAGGCCGACGCCGATGGGGTCGGTTTTGGGGGTGATTCCGCGTTCGTGGGCGTCGCCTGCGCGGGTGCGGCGATGGGTTTTGATGGGGGCGTCGGCGATCAGGTGGTGCGGGGCCGCTTCGGTGATGTCGACGGTGATGATGTCGCCAGGGCGGATCTTTTCCGCAGCGCCTTCAGGGCGGAAGTGCACGAGTCGGCCGTCGCGGGCACGGCCGCTCATGCGGGCGGTCGCGGCGTTCTTCTTGCCCGCGCCCTCGGCGACGAGCAGTTCGACCGTGGTGCCGACGAGCGCCTTGTTCGCGTCGAGGGAGATCTCCTCCTGCAGCGCGATCAGCCGCTCGTAGCGCTCCTGCACCACCGCCTTGGGCAGCTGGTCGGGCATATCCGCGGCGGGTGTGCCCGGACGCTTGGAGTACTGGAAGGTGTAGGCGCTGGTGAACCGTGCCTGCCGGACCACATCCAGGGTCTCCTGGAAATCCTCCTCGGTCTCGCCCGGGAAGCCGACGATGATGTCGGTGGTGATCGCGGCATGCGGCATCGCGGCCCGCACCTTCTCGATGATGCCGAGGTAGCGTGCCTTGCGGTAGGACCGGCGCATCGCCTTCAGCACCCGATCCGATCCGGATTGCAGCGGCATATGCAACTGCGGGCAGACATTCGGCGTCTCGGCCATCGCCTCGATCACGTCATCGGTGAATTCGGCCGGATGCGGCGAGGTGAAGCGCACCCGCTCCAGCCCATCGATCCGCCCGGCCGCGCGCAGCAGTTTGGCGAAGGCACCGCGATCGCGTGCCTCGTCGGGATCGGCGAAGGACGCACCGTAGGAGTTCACGTTCTGGCCGAGCAGCGTGACTTCCAGGACGCCCTGATCGACCAGCGCCTGCACCTCGGCGAGCACATCGCCCGGACGGCGGTCGACCTCCTTACCGCGCAGCGACGGTACGATGCAGAACGTGCAGGTGTTATTGCAGCCGACCGAGATCGAAACCCAACCGGCATAGGCGGATTCACGCTTGGCGGGCAGGCTCGACGGGAACGCCTCCAGCGATTCCAGAATCTCCACCTGCGCCTCGGCATTGTGCCGCGCGCGTTCCAGCAGCACCGGCAGTGATCCGATGTTGTGTGTGCCGAACACCACATCCACCCACGGCGCCTTGCGCACGACTGTGTCGCGGTCCTTCTGCGCCAGGCAGCCACCGACGGCGATCTGCATGCCCGGCCGGTCGGCCTTGATCGGGGCGAGGTGACCGAGGGTGCCGTAGAGCTTGTTGTCGGCGTTCTCGCGCACCGCGCAGGTATTGAAGACGACGAGATCGGCCGTCGCACCCGGCGCGGCCTTGACATAACCCGCATCCTCGAGCAGGCCCGACAAGCGTTCGGAATCGTGCACGTTCATCTGGCAACCGAAGGTGCGGACCTCGTAACTGCGTGCGCCGTCCGCGGCCGCAGGGGCGGGAGACAACACTGCCTGTCCGATCGAATCCACCCGTCCAGGGTACGGGGGTGTGCAACGCGGGTTTTCAGCGCATCGGCGCAGGCTCCGGGGCCCGGCCGGGTCGCATCGGAAGGGTTACAGCGCTGTGTCGTATCGGCGCGGCGTAACGGTGTGTCGCCGAAACCCGGGCAAATCGCCGTTTTCCGCTTAAGGTCTTGGACCATGACCGACGACGCCACCGCACCCGACACAATCGGGTTGGCCAAAACCGGGGCAGCAAGTACCGAGACTGGCAGCATCACCGCCACAAGCGCGCCGATGATTTCGATGCGCAATGTGGAAAAACACTTCGGTGACCTCCATGTGCTGCGCGATATCAACCTCGAAGTCCCCAAGGGGCAGGTCGTCATTGTTCTGGGGCCCTCGGGGTCCGGGAAGTCGACGCTGTGCCGCACCATCAACCGACTGGAGCCGATCGACTCCGGCGATATCGCCATCGACGGCGTGCCGCTGCCCGCCGAGGGCCGCGCGCTCGCCGCACTGCGCGCCGACGTCGGAATGGTGTTCCAATCGTTCAACCTCTTCGCGCACAAGACGATCGTCGAGAATGTGATGCTCGCGCCGCTGAAGGTTCGCAAGGTGAAAAAGGAGGAAGCCCGCAAGCGCGCGATGGAACTGCTCGAGCGGGTCGGGATCGCCAATCAAGCCGATAAGTATCCGGCGCAGCTCTCCGGCGGCCAGCAGCAGCGCGTGGCGATCGCCCGCGCGCTGGCGATGAGCCCGAAGGTGATGCTGTTCGACGAGCCGACTTCGGCACTGGACCCGGAGATGGTCAACGAGGTGCTCGACGTCATGGTGTCGCTGGCCAAGGAGGGGATGACGATGCTGGTCGTCACCCACGAGATGGGCTTCGCGCGCAAGGCGGGCAACCGCGTGCTGTTCATGGCGGACGGGTTGATCGTCGAGGACGACACACCCGAAGTGTTCTTCACCGCGCCGAAGTCCGACCGTGCCAAGGATTTCCTCGGCAAGATTCTGAGCCACTGAACCGAGCAATCACCGCAAACGTAAAGACCTCGGCCACCGAAATCACCAGAGGGAGAAGGAACACGATGAGGATCAACCGTTCGCTTCGACTCGGCATCGGGGCGATAGCCCTGACGCTGGCCGCAACAACCGCCGCCTGTGGCGGTGGAAGCGACAAGTCCGCACTCGACAACGCCAAGGACGGAAAGCTCACCGTCGGCATCAAATTCGACCAGCCGGGCCTCGGCCTGCGCAACAAAGACGGCTCCTACAGCGGCTTCGACGTCGAGGTCGCCAAGTATGTCGCGGGCAAGCTCGGTGTGAAGCCGGAGAACATCACGTTCAAGGAGTCCCCGTCCGGACAGCGCGAGACGCTGATCGAGAACGGTCAGGTCGACTACATCGTCGCCACCTACTCGATCAACGACGCGCGTAAGCAGAAGGTCGACTTCGCCGGGCCGTATTACGTTGCGGGCCAGTCGCTTTTGGTCAAGGCCGACAACACCGGCATCAACGGTCCCGATGATCTGAAGGGTAAGAAGGTCTGCTCGGTGAAGGGCTCCACCCCGGCCCAGAACATCGAGAAGAACTACCCCGCCACGCAGCTGCAGACCAACGACACCTACTCGCTGTGCCTCGAGGGCCTGCAGGCCGGTTCGTACGACGCGGTGACCACCGATGACATCATCCTGGCCGGTTACGCCGCGCAGAGCGCGGGCACGTTCAAGGTCGTCGGCAAGCCGTTCACCACAGAGAATTACGGCATCGGCCTGAAGAAGGGCGATAAAGAGCTGCGCGACAAGGTCAACGACGCGATCGAGGCCATGATCGCCGACGGGTCCTGGAAGAAGGCGTTCGATACCACGGTCGGCGCCTCCGGCTACCAGGCGCCCACGCCGCCGACGGTGAACCGGTACTGAGATTCGAGATCGGGTGGCCCGCACGGGTCACCCGATCTCTTCGCTATGAGCAACCTGTACATCGCGCGCGGAAGGACGATCTCCGGCCGCCGCACAATCCGATCGGAGGGACGCGACCCCCGTGTTCGACCTGATCTCGAGGTATGACGTCCTCGGCGCCTTCTGGGTGACCATCAAATTGACCGCTGCGTCGGCGGTCCTCGCCCTGATCCTGGGCACAATCGTCGCCGCGATGCGCGTATCCCCCGTGCCGGTCGCCCGCTTTCTCGGCGCCGCCTACGTCACCATCTTCCGCAATACCCCGCTGACGCTGATCATCGTGTTCTGCTCGCTGGGCCTCTACTCCACCATGGGCTGGAAGCTCGCACCGGAGGGCCCGAACTCGCTGGCGCAGAACAACTTCCGTTACGCCGTACTCGGACTGAGCATCTACACAGCGGCATTCGTGTGCGAGTCGTTGCGCTCGGGCATCAACACCGTGCCGATGGGCCAGTCCGAGGCGGGCCGCTCGCTGGGCTTCACCTTCACGCAGAATCTGCGAATCGTGGTGCTGCCGCAGGCATTCCGCTCGGTCATCGCCCCGTTGGGCAGCGTGCTGATCGCACTCACCAAGAACTCCACGATCGCCTCGGCGATCGGCGTCGCCGAGGCCGCGACCCTGATGGCCAAGATGAACGAAAACGAGGCCGCACTGATCACCATCGGCTTCATCTTCGCACTCGGCTTCGTAATCCTGACCCTGCCGACCGGCCTGTTGTTCGGCTGGCTGGCCAAGCGATTCGAGGTGGCTCGATGAGTACCGGAGCTTCGGTCCTTTTCGATGCGCCGGGGCCCCGCGCGCGCATTCGGAACCAAATCTATTCCGTCATAGCGATTGTCGCGGTGCTGGCACTCGGCTGGGTGTTCTACCGCGGCTTCGCCGATAAGGGCCAGTTCACCGCCGAGAAGTGGAAGCCGTTCATCGAGGCGGACGTCTGGAAGACCTATCTGCTGCCCGGTCTGCGCGGCACCCTGGTCGCGGCGCTGCTGTCGATTGTGTTCGCGCTGGTGATCGGCATGGTCTTCGGCATCCTTCGCCTGTCGGAGCACCGAGTGGTGCGCTGGGTGGCGGGAGCGATCGTCGAGGTGGCCCGGGCCATTCCGGTGCTGATCCTGATGATCTTCCTGTTCTACGTCTTCTCCGATTACAAGGTGTTCAAGGTCGATCAGCTCGCGCTGTGGGCCGTCGTGATCGCGCTGACGGTCTACAACGGTTCGGTCATCGCCGAGATCGTGCGCGCCGGCATCAAATCGCTGCCGAAGGGGCAGACCGAGGCCGCGGTGGCGCTGGGTCTGCGCAAGGGGCAGCTGATGCGGTTGATCCTGCTGCCGCAGGCGATCACCGCCATGCTGCCCGCCTTGATCTCGCAAATGGTTGTGGCGCTGAAGGATTCGGCGCTCGGTTACCAGATCACCTACCTCGAGATCGTGCGTCAGGGCTCGCAACTCGGTGCGGCCGAACGCAATACCGTGCCCGCGCTGATGGTCGTCGCCGTCGTGATGATTCTGCTGAACAGCACGTTGACAATCGTGGCCAATAAGCTCGAGCAGCGGTTGCGCTCGCGCAAGCGGAAGAAGGGTGCCGCCGTCGTGGCGGCCGACGCGATTCTGGCCGATGCGACTCCGGGGATGGATATCACGCAGAAGCCGTGAGTCCTGCGGATCTCGGTTTGTCGGCGTTCACCATCCCCGTCCTCGCCTGATCTCGGAGCGGCGATCAGGACAAGAGGCAATTTCGCGCGCACCCGTGGCGGGGCCCAGCGTTGTTGTGAGGCGCGTCGATCAGGTGGTCGGTGATCAGGATGAGGGCACGATGCTGCGGAGTTCTTCGGTTTCGGAGTGCGAGGCAGCGGTGAAAGTTTCGGCGGGTATTGCGGATTCGGGTGGATAGGTGGCCGCTGCGACGGCGATGGCTGCACGGACGAAGGCCGCTACCGCCGGTGAGTGGCAGTTTTGCGGCCAGGCTATCGCGAGGGCCGTTGGTTTGAGGTCGGTGACAGGGCGGTAGGCGATCCCGGGGCGGGGGTGACGGCGAGCGACCGAGGAGGGCGGGAACCAGATGATGTTGCCGAGTTCGACCAGGTTGAACAGCTGCGCCAGATCCAGGACCGGACGTGGGGGTTCTGGAGGCGGGGCGAGGCCGTCGCGGTCGGCGGGAGTTCCGTCGGGGAGCGTTCGACCGGTCAGGTCGGCAACGCACAGGGTTGTCCGGGCGGCGAGCGGATCGGATGCGGCCAGCGCGACCAAACGGGGTTCGGTCAGCAGCGGTTCGACGTCCAGACCACGGTCGTCGAACGGGGTGGCCAGGAGGGCGACATCTGCGCGGCCCTGACGAAGGGCAGGGACCTGCTCGCCCCGACCGCCCAACATCAACTCCACCGGAACTGCCGCGTCCTCGAGGTGATATGTCTCGAAGATCTGTGGCAGGAGTCCGGCATCGTAGTCGGCTTTGAGCGCGAGCCGTAGCCCCGGTGCGGGCCTGCCGACGTGCCGGGCACGCTCAGCAGCCGCCGCGACGGCATCGAGTGCGGTCCGCGCGTCGCGGAGCAAGGTCTCGCCAGGCGGGGTGAGCACGACGTGTCGGGTGGTGCGCTCGAAAAGTTGAACGCCCAGTTGACGTTCCAGTTCCCGGATCGCCCGCGACAGGGGTGGTTGCGCCATCCCCAGTCGGTCGGCTGCGCGGCCGAAATGCAGTTCCTCGGCGACGGCCACGAAGTATCGGAGTTGCCGAACCTCCAGATCACTCATATCCCCACGGTATCAACGCTTATCGGATCGGTCCTTCAGGTTCGGTGCCGCGCCGACTTGACTTGCCAGTGCCAAATCAATCGAGCAGAGGTTGTCATGATCGTTGTTACTACCCCTACCGGCGCCATCGGCCGTCAGGTCCTCCCCCATCTCCTCGACCGCGGCGCGCCGGTCCGCGTTATCGCGCGTGATCCAGCACGCCTGCCCGCGCACATCCGCGAGCACGTCGAAGTCGTAACGGGATCGCATAGCGATATCGATGTCGTCACCCAGGCGTTCGCCGACGCCGACGCCGTGTTCTGGTTGCTGCCCCCGGTCCATCGCGGCGCGAGCCTCGAAGCCGCGGTTCTGGACTTCACACGGCCCGCGTGCGAGGCATTCAAGAGTCAGGGTGTCGAGCGAGTGGTTGGAGTCTCATCCATCGGTCGCGGGTCAGCGGTGGTCGGGAACGCCGGACTGGTCACGGCGTCGCTGGCCATGGACGATCTGATTGCGAGTACCGGCGTGAGCTACCGAGCGCTGGCGATGCCCTCGTTCATGGATAATCTGCTTCGCCAAGTCGAAGTAATCAAGACTCAGGGCATATTCTTCGCACCGCTGTCCCCCGATCTGAAACGCCCCACCTGCGCGACTCGCGATATCGCCGCCGTCGCCGCCGAACTGCTGCTCGACGACTCGTGGAGTGGATACGACAGCGTCCCCGTACTCGGCCCAGAGGACTTGTCCAACAACGACATGGCGCAAATCCTGTCCGAAGTGCTCGGCCGCCCGATCCGCTTTCAACAAGTCTCCGGCGAGGCCTACAAAGCCACAATGCTCGAATCCGGCATGTCCGAGGCCATGGCCCAGGGCATGTACGACATGCTGGAGGCAAAGGAGAACGGCCTCGACAACGCCGAACCCCGCACCCCCCAATCCACAACCCCCACCACCTTCCGCCAGTGGTGCGAAGAAGTCTTGGCCCCCGCCCTCTACCCGTAACCCAGCCCGAAGGCCAAGTGCGGCACTGCCGGGGCTCAGTCGGGGTCCGCCGCGTCGAACCGGGCTTGTGCGAGTTCGGCTTTCACTACCGTGAACGCGGTGGATTGGTTGTAGCCGCGGCGGGCGAGCATGGCTACGAGGCGCCGGATTGTTTTGTCGCGGTCCAGGTTTGCGGGCATGGTGCGTAGTTTGCGGCGAACCAGTTCGGTGGCGCGTTGTTCCTCGTCGTCGGCGGTGATGGCGTCGAGGGCGGAGACGGCGTCGAATTGGGAGACGCCTTTGCGGCGAAGTTCTTGGGCGAGAGCTTGTTTGCCCTTCCCGGAGAAGGTGTGGCGGGAGTGGACCCATTGTTCGGCGAAGGCAGCGTCGTCGATCAGGCCGACCTCGGTGAAGCGGTCGAGGGCGCGTTCGGTGATTTCGGGCGTAAAGCCCTTGGCCGCGAGACGCTGCGCCAGTTCGGCACGGCTGCGGGCGCGGACGGCGAGCAGGCGAAGACACGCCTCCTTCGCCTGCTCGACCGTCCCGCCTTGGGGAGTGCGCTCCGCACGGGACCGGTTCGCACCGGTGCCCGTCGAGGACGCACCCTCCTCGGATCCAGCCGCCACCGGATCCGCCCATCGGCCTTCGGAACTCTGTAAGTCAGCCGAGTGGGAGTCGTTGCGCCGGAACTCGTTCCGGCGCACGCGACCGCGCCGGGACCCAGCCGAACGCGCCCGCTGCGGATCGGGCGCGCTCGACCGAGTTCCCATGATGTCCGAATCGGCCGAACCACCTTCGGCCAATCGGACTCGCCTATCCCCCTGCCTTCTCCCCCGGAACCCCGATCCCTCCGAATCCTCCTCATCCCACCGCCCCGGTTCGGACTCGCCCGAACCGGACCCGGTTGAGGTTGGGATGGGTGGGCGGCTCGAGGCGGACAGTAGTTCGTTCAGGCGGTGGCGAGCCTCGGTTACCGGGTCGGGCCGCGTTGTATCGGGTGCGGGCCGGGTGGGCTGCGGGGCTGGGCGCCGAGGGGTCATCGGATCAGAAGTCGGCGGGGACCTCGGCGGCCGCGCCCTCAGCGGTCACATCGGCGCCGATGCCGAGCTTTTCCTTGATCTTCTTCTCGATCTCGTCGCGGACGTCGGTGTTCTCCAGCAGGAACTTGCGGGCGTTCTCCTTGCCCTGGCCGAGCTGGTCGCCCTCGTAGGTGTACCAGGAGCCGGACTTGCGGATGAAGCCCTGCTCGACACCCATATCGATGAGCGAGCCCTCCTTGGAAATGCCCTGGCCGTAGAGGATGTCGAATTCGGCCTGCTTGAACGGCGGTGAGACCTTGTTCTTCACGACCTTCACGCGAGTGCGGTTACCGACCGCGTCGCTGCCGTCCTTGAGCGTCTCGATGCGGCGCACATCCAGGCGCACCGAGGCGTAGAACTTCAGCGCCTTACCACCGGTCGTGGTCTCGGGCGAACCGAACATCACACCGATCTTCTCGCGCAGCTGGTTGATGAAGATGGCGGTGGTGCCGGAGTTGTTCAGCGCACCGGTCATCTTGCGCAGCGCCTGGCTCATCAGGCGCGCCTGCAGACCGACGTGGCTGTCACCCATCTCGCCCTCGATTTCGGCGCGCGGTACCAGCGCGGCCACCGAGTCGATGACGATGATGTCGATCGCGCCCGAACGCACCAGCATGTCGGCGATTTCCAGCGCCTGCTCACCGGTGTCGGGCTGGGAGACGAGCAGTGCGTCGGTGTCGACGCCCAGTTTGCGGGCGTAGTCGGGATCGAGCGCGTGCTCGGCATCGATGAAGGCGGCGACACCGCCCGCGGCCTGGGCATTGGCCACTGCGTGCAGCGCGACGGTCGTCTTACCCGAGGACTCCGGACCGTAGACCTCGATGATGCGGCCACGCGGCAGACCGCCGATGCCGAGCGCCACGTCCAGAGCGATGGATCCGGTCGGGATCACCGAGATGGGCTGGCGGGCCTCCTCGCCGAGACGCATGACCGCGCCCTTGCCGAAGCTCTTCTCGACCTGAGCCAGCGCCAGCTCGAGCGCCTTATCACGGTCGTACGCCTGTGGTGCCATATCCTGATCCCCTTCTCGACGGGTAAGTCTCGTTCTTGGTTGGCGCCCACATTAGAGGGCGGCACCGACAAGTTCTGGCGACCAGCCTAGACGAACAGATGTTCGAGTCAAGCGACGCGCCCGACAACACGCGCCCCGAACTTCCCGGACGCGGCAACCACCGCGCTACGGCCGCTCGCAACCCCTTTTCCGGGCGCCGAACACCCCGCCTCACCGAACCAGCGAGATCCGATCACTGTCCAGCAACGTCTGCGCCTGCTTGTACACCCGCAACGCGGGCGTCACTTCCACATCCGCGATCCCGTCGAGTGCGCCCAGCCGCTGCGTGACATACCTATAGAGGTGCGCGGTATCGCGGCATATCAACGACGCCATCAGGTTGGTCGGCCCCGTGGTCGCGGCGATGAAGACGATCTCCGGATGGGTTGCCATCGCGGTGCCCACCGCCTCGAGATCCGCCGGTCGCGTGCGCAGCCACAGCGCTGCCCGCACGGCGTATCCCATCCGTTCGACCGCGAAATCGAGATCGAAGTACAGCACCCGGGATTCGACGAGTTCGGCCATGCGCCGCGCCACTTTCGTTGCGGTCCAACCAATTTCGGCGGCAATCCGAGCATAGGACGCGCGACCGTCGCGACCGAGCAGCGCCAGCATCGCCTCATCCTGCGCCGAAAGTTCCACCGGCGCTTCCGGCCCCGCATCGGCCCGCCACGACGGCCGTGGGCCGAGGTCGCGCAATTGCGCAGCCGTGAACAGGTGCCTGAAATCCGGCCACTCCTCGTCGAGCGGAAAGCGGTGGATCACCTCATGGGCCGTCAGTCCGATCACCTGACTGGCCTGGGGCAACGTCTGCATCAACAGCTTGTCGCGCCGCTCGATCGAGCGCGGCCTGCTCACGCAGGTCACCTCGGATCCGGTGGCCGACAATGTGACCCAGCTCAGATCCGGAAACCGCGCCAGTGATTCGGCCAGCCGCGCGGCCTTGTCCGGAGTCGACCGGAGCCGGATCACCCAGCGCGCATGCCCGAGCGGCACCACGTTCACCTGCCCCGCCACATGCAGGATGCCGCGCTGCCGCAGCGATCGGTAGCGCCGCGCCACTGTCTGCTCCGAAACCCCGAGGATGGCGCCGAGCTTGGCGAACGGGATGCGCGCATCGGTCACCAGCGCGTGCAGGATCTGCTTCTCGAGGACATCGAGTACGGAGGAATCCACGCTGTCTTCGGATTGCATAGGAGGAATCTAACGCATGTGACCGCGTAACTATGTGGATATCAACGCCTACCGCACTCTGAGTGTCGATATCATTCGAATCACCTCGGAGGCTCCCGTGAGGAAATGGCTGCCCTTATTCGCCGCGTGCCTGGGCACGCTGATGCTGCTCATCGACGTCACCATCGTCAATGTCGCGCTTCCCGACATCGCCGCCGATCTCGGCACCGGCCTGTCCGGACTGCAGTGGGTGATGGACGGATACGCGCTCGCGCTGGCCGCGCTGCTGCTGGTGCTCGGTTCGCTGGCCGATCGGGTCGGCGCGAAGCGCGCCTATCTCGCCGGACTCGTCGTTTTCGCGATCGCATCGCTGATCTGCGGGATCGCCGATACCTCGGCGAGTCTCATTGCAGCGCGCGCACTTCAGGGCATCGGCGGGGCCGCGATGTTCGCGACCACTCTGTCGCTGCTGCACTCCACCTACACCGGCCGTGATCGGGGTGTCGCGTTCGGCGTCTGGGGTGCGGTGTCGGGTGCGGCGGCGGGAATCGGTGTGGTGCTCGGCGGTGTGCTGACCGAGGCACTGTCGTGGCGGTGGATCTTCTTCGTCAATCTGCCGATCGCGGTACTGGCGATCGTGTTGACCGCCATCGTGTTCCAGCCGTCGCCGCGGCAGGCGGATCGGGCCATCGATGTGCCGGGCATGCTCGCGTTCGCGACCGCCGCGACGGCGGTCACCTACGGCGTGATCCGCGGCGGCGAACACGGCTGGTCCGATGGTCCTACGCTGCTCGCCCTGGCGCTCGGCGCGGTCGCGCTGCCGGCCTTCGTATTCGTCGAATCCCACAGTGCGGCAGCGATGTTCCCGCTGGCACTGCTCGGCAATCGCAACTTCGCGGCCACCCTTGTCTCCGCATCCGGCCAGACGTTCGCGGCCTTCGCCGCCACACCCCTGATTTCGCTCTGGCTGCAGCAGCAGTTGCATATGTCACCCATGCACGCCGGACTGGCCATGCTGCCGATGGCGGCGACGGCGTTCGTGGTCGCCGGCGCATTCGGCAAACCGCTGCACGATGTTTCGCCGAAGTGGACGATCGGAGCGGGTCTGGTGCTGGTCGGCATCGGCACCGGACTGCTCACCATCATCGATCCCGAATCATCCTGGGCCGCACTGGTTCCCGGATTCGTGGTGATCGGCGCGGGGATCGGTATCAACGCACCCGCGCTGGTCGCGGTGGGGATGGCGGCGGTGCCGCCACAGCAGGGCGGGATCGCCGCAGGCGCGGTGAATACCGCACGACAGCTCGGCCTCGCTCTCGGAGTCGCGGTGCTGGGCACCGTATTCCGCGAAGTCGCCGATGACAGTCGCCCGATGACATTGTCGCGTTTCGTGGATGGGTTGGATGCGGCATTCGGTGTCGCGGCCGGAGTCGGAATCGTATTCGGGGTGATCGCATTCGGGCTGTTCCACCGGCAGCGTCGGGTCGCCGATGCCCCGGTCCAGCCGGAGACCGTCGCCGCCTGAGCCCCACCGGCGCGATCATCAGGCAGGGCCGGGCACCTCATACACCAACCGGGCACCCCGCACACGCGGTGCCCGATCCGGCAACAGGTGCCCGGTACCTGCCGATTACTGCTGCGGCAGAACGGATTCGTCACCTTCCGGGCGCGGGCCGGGAATGCGACGGTCGGATTCGTCGATGCGGACATCGTTGATGCTGGCCTCGCGCCGCGACATCAGGCCTTCCGGGGTGAACTCCCACTGCTCATTGCCGTAACTGCGCCACCACTGGCCGGATTCGTCATGCCATTCGTACTGGAAGCGGACCGCGATGCGGTTGCCTTCGAATGCCCAGAGGTCCTTGCGCAGTGCGTAACCGTTTTCGATGGACCACTTTCGGGTGAGAAATTCGACGATGGCGGCGCGGCCGGTGAAGAACTCGTCACGATTGCGCCACACCGAATCCTCGGTGTATGCGGCGGCGACGCGCTCGGGATCCCTGGTGTTCCAGGCATTCTCGGCGGCGCGCACCTTGGCCTTGGCGGATTGCAGGTCGAATGGTGGCAGCGGAGGTCGCATTGCAATTCCCTTCTCGGGGATCGAGGTCAGGGGTTGACCGGGGAAAGTTCGGCGGGACCCCAGCGGAGCCGGCCCGCGCCGTGGATTTCGATCACTTCCGTAATGGTGAAGTCGATCGAGCACTGAGCTCCGGCGGTGCGGGTTTCCGGTGCCCAGGACAATTCGGCGGTTCCGGTGAGTTGGAGGGTTCCGCCGGTGGTCCACTCCGGGATCAGGATGCCGCAGCGTGGGTTCACCGCGATGTTCCCGAGTGTCATGAACATCGAATTGCCCTGGTAGTCCGGCCATCTCAGCCGGGTCCGCGAAAGCACCTGCAGGAAGCCGGGATTCCCGCCACGGTGTGAGGCGTCGGCATTGCCGTCGGTATCCGCGGTGGCAACGAAGAAGGTGTCCGCCGCGGCGATCAGTGCACCCTGCCGCGCATCGAGTTCCGTGCCATGCCGGGGCGCTGGTAGGTCGATATCAGGGCGATACGATTCGATCTGCCTGCGCGAGATGTACTTCGGACAGTTCGAATACACCTGCTCGACGGTAATCCGTAGCCCCGCCTGCGTCGGAGTCGCGAATCCGTTGACGCGCATTCGCCTGCGCCGCTCGGGCTGCAGTGCGATCATGCCGATCCGGGCAGGGCGGGTCAGTGCATTGTGCAGCGGATCTCCCGCTGCCGGAAATGCATCGATTGCGATCGTCTCGGCATCGACGACGTGTACGAATCCCGGCGACCCGACCACCGCGCCTGCCCACATCCGCCCGTCCCCGTCGAGGTCCGCAGCCGCGATCACGACCATCGACTGCTCCGCCAGGAAACCCGCCGCGATATCCGGGATGTCGGCACGAATCATCCGTCCCACCCGGTCGGCGATATGCGCCTGGCCCATACGCTGCTGCACGGCGACCTCGCCCGAATGAAAGTGAGACATCACAGTCTTCAACAGCGTCCGGGCTCAGAAGAATCCACACGTCGGGGCGGCACCGCTGGGCGCGGGAGCGGATTCAGCGCCCGTGGGTGCGTAGACCTCGAGGCGGATACCGTCGGGATCGACGAAGAAGATACCGCCCGAGGCGACACCCTCGCCGTGCGCGACCAGCCCGTCGTGGGCAAAGCTCACCGAGAGTTCACGCAGTAGCGCCTCGATCGAGCGCACCTGTTCGATGGTGTCGACCTGGAACGAAAGATGGTGCAGACCAGGGGTTTCGGTAGAGAACGCGCCGTCGGACTGCTGCCAGAGGGTCAGCACCAGCTTGCCGTTCGCACCGAGGAAGGCCCAACGCTTTTCGTTGTCGGCGCTGGCCGCGAGCTGCTCGAAACCGAATGCGCGGCGATAGAAGTTCACCGATCGGTCCAGGTCGGAGACGTTCAGTCCGATGTGTCCGGTGGCCAGTTGCGGCGCGATGGCTGTGGTCATCGTGATCCTCCTCGGAATTTATAACTGACCTAAGAAGCTTTACTAGTTAGAACATAACTAGAAGCGAGAAGGACGTCAACCTCTAAAATCAGTTTAACTGGTTAGAACGGCGGTGGTTGCCCTGGCAACGAAAGGAAGATCGTTACCCTCAGGTATGCCCGATCCACGCCCCCACCTCGGTGAACCGCTGGCACTCGACCTGTTGAACACCCGGTGGATCCAGGACGGACCGCAGGATCTGCTCACCGATGTCGCGGGCCTGGGCATATGGCTCGCCTCGGCCGGACTCGACGATCGCGCGAATGCCGACGAGCGGACCCTGCAGGCGGTACTCGCCGCCCGCACCGCCATCTACGACACCGTGAAACACACCTCACACACCGCACTCAACGAGGTCCTCGACCGTGGCCGGATCCGACGCATGCTGACCGACACCGGCCCCGCCGAAATCGTCGACGTACCCGAAACCACCTGGCTCCCCGGCTGGCTCGCCGCCGACAACCTGCTGCGGCTGCTGGCCGAGGCGCCGGACCGGATCCGCCAGTGCGCCCATCCGGACTGCGTCCTGTTCTTCTACGACACCTCGAAAAACGGCACCCGCCGTTGGCATTCGATGGCGACCTGCGGCAACCGCACCAAGGCCGCACGCCACTACGCGAAAAAGGCCTGAGCTCAGCAGAGTTCGTCGAGCAGTCGGTAGTAGTCCAGTCGCCGCCGGTCCGGCTCGGCGAGCCCATAGGCGGCGTAGAACGCGCTCAATTCGTCGGTACCGAAGCCCTCGCGCAGGTCGCGCTCGACCAGGGCCAGATCACGGTACCGATCCGCAACACCCAAACCGCCGACGTCGATCAGCAGACCGCCGCCCAGCACATTGGACGGGGTGAAATCACCGTGCGCAACAACGAGATCCTCGTCCGGCGGACGTTGGGCGAGCAGTCGTTGGTAGATCTGTTCCGGCGTCAGGCCTCGATTGCCGTCGTCGAAGTCGTCGACATCGACCAAACCCTCGAGCACCCGGCGCCGCACCTGGACCAGCAGCACATCCAACCTGCCGTCGAACGGACACTCGGCAACGGGAATGTCGTGCAGACGCCGCAGCAGCGCGCCCATGACCGCGCCCACCGATTCTGTCGGTTCGGCCGCCAGACTCGGCAGACCCGCGTCGACGAGAACCAGCACATCCTCTTCGAACACTGCAACGTCGGGTAGCTGAATCCCTTTGCCCCGCAACCAGTTCAGCCGCGCATACTCGGCGGCGGCCTTCGGTCCCCGCTTCACCCAGTACGCACCGTCGACGTGCGCGACACCGCCGCTCATTCCCTCGTGTTCCTCCGACCACGCGGGGTCCGCACCCAGCACCTCGGCGACCTTCGGCGGCAAGGTCGCCGGCAGATCATCGAGCAGGTCGAGGGTGGTGCGGGTGGCTTCGATCAGCTCGGCATCTCCCTCGACGACGCGCAGTTTCAACGCCTCGGTGAGCCGCGCCCTGGCCTCGGGGAGTCTGCCCTGTTCGGCAAGGGCCTTGCCCAGGTGCTGCAGCGCGAAGGAGAGCACCTCGGAGTCGCCGGATCGGTCGACGGCTCGGCGATACAGCGTTTCGGCGGTGACGGTGTCACCCCAATAGCGGTAGACATCACCGAGGTTGATCCAGACCGACATCCGTCGATAGTCACTATCGGCGAGTTCGAGGGCGCGATCGAGGTGATCGAGGGCCTCGGCGTAGCGGCCGAGCAGCATCAGCTCGATGCCGATCTTGCGGAATTCGGCGAAGTCGACCGGCCGCGCGGTCGCAATGCGAGCGGACAGCTGCGCATGATCGATGGGGATCATGCGCAGCCGCTCGTCGAAGCGGTATCCGTGATCGCTCACCAGCGTGATCTCGGTACGTCGAAGTCGGCACAGAGCGCGCGCCACACGTCACGCGGGTCGATGCCCGCCTCGATGGCGGCGGCGCCCGTCCGCCCGCCCAATGCCGGGACGGTGTGGTCCCTGAGCAGCGCATCGCCGCGGGACACACCGAACTCGGTGTGCAACAGCTCCTGGAACTCGGTCAACCGCACCGTATTCAAGATACTCGCGCCGCTGGGGGCCTTCACTCGGGCCGTTCGATTGGCGTCAGCGCCCATTCCTGCGCGAATTCCGCGGAATCAGCTCGGGAATGGGCGAACAGGCCACTAGCGGGTCCGCACGCTGAGGACGTCGTGACAGATACGGATCGGGTCCGCAACTTCCGCGATCCCGGCGGCCGCTCGTTGCGCCGCGGCCGTGTAGTCGGGCGTGTTGAGCAGATCGAGCACAGCGGTACGCACCGCATCGGCGGTCAACGGGCGGACCAGGATCGAACTGCCTTGGCGGGCAGCGCGATTGGCGAGTTCCCATTGGTCGCCGCCGCCGGGGACCGTCACGATCGGCACACCCGCGAGCAGGGATTTCGCGAGCAGACCGTGGCCGCCGCCGCCCACCACGACCGACGCGTGGGTGAGCAGTTCGTCCTGACGGCCGAGCCCGGCCGTTGCCCATGACGGCAGGCCGGTGGGCGGGGTGTCGAGCATGGAAATGGCCACCCGGACGCCAGCTCCGTCCAATGCGGCGAGCACGGTTTCGACCATGCCCGCGACACCTGTGTGCGCGGTCGACGGTGCGACCATGACCAGCGGCTCAGCGCCGAGCGGTGGCTCGAGGATTTTCGGAGTCGGCTCCCACAGCAGCGGGCCGACGACGTGGGTGTGCTCGGGCCAGTCGGGACGCGGCACCTCGAGGGCAGGCAGAGTGGCGATCAGGCGGGCCGCCGGGCCCGGATCGGCGCCGGGCAATCCGACGCTTTCGCGGGCCTGCTCGCGCTGACGCAGACCGTTGCGAACGGCACGGGCGGTCATGGTGCGCAACACGCCGTCACGTAGGCGGCCGCGTACCCCCTCCCCCGGCGCGAGGCCACTTCCGATGGGCGGCAATGCTTTCGACGGCAGATACAACGGATGCGGCGACAGCTCGACCCATGGCACCCCGAGTCGCTCGGCGGCCATCCCGCCGCCCGCGGTCAGCACATCCGACACCACGAGCTCCGGCAGCATCGCGCTCAGGTCGGGCAGGATTTCGGTCGAAATATGCGCCGCACGCTCATGAATGCGCTGACCGGCATCATCGTCGTCGTCGACGGTGCGCGGCGCGAGCCCCTTTAGTCGGCGCACCGCGATGCCCGCCTGCTTGGCGGCGTCGAACCAACGCGGTCCGGTGAACAGCACCGGATCGTCACCGGCGACCAGGAAGCGTTCGCACAGCGCCAGCGCCGGAAACGCATGGCCGGGATCCGGCCCGGCAACAATGGCAACACGCATGCGGCCAGCCTGCCACATCGATCTCGGAACTCGGCGCGGCGCGGACCGGGTTCGGTCGAGCACCCGATGGGACCCGCGTTCATCGAAATGCCATTCGGAAGAAACCCGTCCAGCGCCGATCGAGGGCATGCTGGTCTAGACCATTCCGCCTGGCGATCGACAGATTGGGGTCGAGGTGCCCGTCACCACCATCGACGAATTGCTGAACCTGCTCGCCGGATGCGCCGACGTCTGGGATATGCCCGACCGCAGCGGCGACCCCGTCGACATCCTGGACCATGACCTCCAATGCGCAGAGCTGCTGCGCCGATCCCATCCGGACGACGAGGAACTGCAACTCGCCGGACTCCTGCACGATATCGGCCACAAACTCGTCCCAGGCGACGATGCAGGCCACGGCAAACACGGCGCGGACGCGATCCGTGCGCTACTCGGCGACCGGGTCGCCCGGCTGGTCGAACTACACGTCGTCGCCAAGCGCTACTTGGCCGCCACCGACACCGCCCACGCCCTGTCCCCCGCCAGCCGACGCACTCTGGTCGCCCAAGGCGGTCCGATGACCGAGACCGAAATCGCCGAATTCCGAACCGATCCCGACTTCACCGCCGCCCTCGCCCTCCGCCGCGCCGACGACGCGGGCAAAGCGGTCGGCCTTGGAGTCGCCTCCGTCGAGTCCTGGCGTCCAGTGCTCGAACGCGTCGCCGGCAGCCGCTGACCAACCGATTTCAACACTTCCGCACCCATCCGTTACCCTTGCTCAGCAACACCGGTCCGGGTGGCGGAATGGCAGACGCGCTAGCTTGAGGTGCTAGTGCCCTTTATCGGGCGTGGGGGTTCAAGTCCCCCTCCGGACACCTAACTGTGGCATTTATGCCCCCAAAATCGGGTCCGGGCATCGCCTGGACACCCTGTCCTGGTCGTACACCGCCACCTGCGGTTTTGCTTTGTCCGGTGGTGGTCGATGTGACCGATGACACATTGTCTCCGCTGATCCCTTCCTTCTCCTCCATCGGGCTCACCGGTGGCGATGGCTCCGGAATCGGTGCCGGTCTGCCGATGGCGACCGTGGAGCAACCACCAGCACACACCGCGGTGTACAGCGTGCGCCCGGTCGACACCAACGGGCGCGTGGTCGACAAAGCCGTTCTGCGAGTGCTGGATTGGCACCCTGGTGACCTGCTGTCCTGGCGGATCACCGCGGG